>CAZJQG010000015.1:0-44373 GCA_964548415.1 uncultured Dehalococcoidales bacterium
CTGGGGTTTGTACCATGCCGAAGCTGTTTCCACAACATTTGACAAAGAGCCTAAATAGTATTAGTATGGATAGTAGCGAAACTGTAATTTCAACGGTAGTAATTTTGTGCCCCTTGAGACTTCTGTTCAATTTAAGCACAAAGTCACCACCCGGTTTTTCTATAGCCTACTTAAACAATCTAATTCGACAATAATAGGAACAAATTCGTAAAAAGTCAACATGCCGGTGATGCTGGCAAATCAGTATCCGGAACTGCTGCTTAATTTGTATGACGCAGATCCGCCACTTTTTATCCCGCATACGGCGGACTGTCGGGTTTGCATTTGATGATAGGGAGCCCTCTTCTTATTTTTAAGAATAAGAAAAAGTCAGTCAGATAGAGGAATAGCTATTATCGAAGGCTATGACTATTCTACTATAAGAAATAACTATGCCATAAGGCTACTATGTGGTATATTATTGCTCTACTGGAAAGTTACGGGCGATAAGACTACGGAAATTAGCGCAAGGAGGTGGTGATATCGAGCGACGAAAATTTGGCACACCGGACACACAATAGTCGGGAGACGTTCGTCAGCAAATTAATCTCCAGAGAAAAATGTTTTAAGAGGTAAAGCTAAATGAAAAAGGTATTATTTTTATTATTCACCTGTCTTTTGCTGGTATCAATGGTTCTTCCTGCCTGTAAAGGCCCTGTTGACGGCCTGGAGAAAACAATAAAAATAGGCGTCATCGGGCCGATGCAATATATACAGGGGAAGCATAACTGGATTGGCGCTGAAATGGCTGCTGAGGAGATCAATGCCGCGGGAGGCATAAAGGTCGGTAATGACTCATATCAGATTGTGTTGATTCAGTCAGACTCGAACGAGATAAACAGCATTACCGACGCTGCCACGGCCATGGAGAAGTTAATATTGGTAGACAAGGCGGACTTTATCATGGGCGGCTTCAGAACAGAAGCGATAACCCCCATGATAGAAGTGGCCATGGACAATAAAAAGGTTTTTTTGGTTTGTGGATGTTCCGCCTTACAAATAATGACTCCGGTATCGCTGGATTATGACCGCTACAAGTACTTATTCAGGGTGACTCCGTTTGCCAGCACCTATCTGGTGGACAACATGATGATGTCACTATCTATGGCGGGAGCCGTAATCAAAGAGGAGACGGGCATAACGCGACCGTTAAGAGTAGCCATTTGCGCGGAAGGCGCGCAGTGGGCTGACTCCATGACACAGATCCTCAAGAATTTTGTCCCTGCAAAACTAAACATGGAAGTCTCAGGTGTCTGGAGGCCATCGCCTACAGCCACCGAGCTTTCTGCCGAGATGACTGCCATGGAGGCCGCCAATACCGATATTATTGCCCCGGTTATATCGGGCCCGCTAGGTGTCCCTTATGGCAGGACACTTGGTGAGTTGAAGGTACCGGCAGCCTCTGTAGGCATCAATGTTGAATCTCAGGCTGCGCCTGGCTACATGCAGAATACCAACAAACTAGGTATGTATGACACTTCGCTAAGTTCGTATGCCAAGGGCGTGTCCATAACGCCGCTTACTGTTCCGTTCTTCGATAAGTTTGTAGAAAGGACAGGTGAGGAACCCGCTTATAATGCAGGCACTTATGATGCCATATATATTCTGAAATCGGCTCTGGAGAAGACAGGGAGTCTTGATTCCGACGCCGTGGTGTCTGCTCTGGAAAAGACAGACCAGCCCGGTACCGTGGCTGCGAAATTCGTTTTTACCGGTGCGGATGCTAAACTGAATAATCCCCACGATGTTATGTATGGCCCGGGCTTCAGCACAGGTATAGCTACACAGTGGCAGCCTGATGCAAATGGAGAAGGCCAATACGTTGCAGTCTGGCCGAACCCGGCTTATGCCTCTGCAAATACAGCAGCGGGATACTCCGCTGACTGGGGAGCGGTGAATTATCCGGGTATAGTTAAATGGAAGATAACCCCACCATTACTGGATAAAATAAAGGCCGAGGTCGCGAGTGCTCCTGCTGCCCCATCCACTCCCGCTACTCCAGCTGCTCCCGCGCAAGAGCCAGCGGCACCTCCGGCAGGCGGCGCACTCCCGTTTGAAGCCAGTACATATGCTAACACGCAGTATGGTTTCTCAATTCAGTATCCGAAGGAATGGGTACCGAATCCAAGCATTATTACAGTCCCTACGATACACATGGCCGCATTTAGTGTAGAAGGATTTGTTCCCGGCGTAGTTTGCATGGTCTATGATAAGCCCGACGCCATAACTAAGGATTGGGTTGTCAGTGCATTCAAGTCCACCGGCAACATAAATCCCAAGGTTTTGTCCGACATCACGGAGATAACCCTTTCGGACGGCAGCCCGGCTTATCAGTACACGGCGGGCTATATTTCCGCCACCGGCTATGAAGTTAAATCCTACGTTGTAGATGCGATTAAGGGAGACAAGGTGATCCGTGTAAATTGTTACACGGTAGACGCGTTTGCTCCCTACGATGAAACTCTACAAGGGGCGGTTGCCAAGAGTTTGACGCTGCAGTAAGGTGAGTTTTGTTCAGGGAGACCCCGAGAGCCCGGGGTCTCCCTTGGGCTTAATCCTTCTTATCGGGCAAACGCCTGACACTGTTGGATTTGCACTTTGGGCAGACCCGTTCATGCAAGCCCTTTTTGGGGTCAGTAGCTATCTTATATTCGAAACCGCAGTGCAGGCACTTTAGCTGTTCTTCCATATCATTTACACCTTGGCCGCATCGGTCAGTTCGTCCTCGACCTCTGCTTCTTTCTTAGCTTTACGTCTCTGCTCGGACAACACCTTGCTTGCGTGGGCCATTTCCTCGGCCGTCACCTTCTGGCGCATTTCCTCAAGCTCACGCATTATCTGCGCAAACCGGGCGCCTTCAGCAGCGCTGATCCACTCCAACTGCAAACGCTCCGGCCGTATGCCCAGCTTCTCCAGCTTGTTCCATAACTTGTCCGCGCGGCGCATTGTCCAGTGGTTGGCACTGATGTAATGGCAGTCACCAAGATGGCAACCGGATATAAGCACTAGAGGCGATCCTTTTTCGAAGGCACGGAGAATAAAGTTCTCGTCGACACGACCGCTGCACATAGTACGGATGAATCGATTATTGGGCGGAAACTGCATTCTGGACACACCGGCAAGGTCTCCTGCCGCATAGCTGCACCAGTTGCATAGGAACGTAATGATCTTCTGGTCGGGTTCACTTTCCAGCGCGGCATCTATCTGCGCCAGAACCTGGGCGTCGCTGAAATGCTGCATGGTAATGGCCTCGAAGCGGCATTCGGCGGCACACGTACCGCAACCAGTACATGCAGCCGTAACCACCTGAGCACCGGACTTCGCCTTAACATCCACCTTCATGGCACCATAAGGACAAACGCGGGCACAGACTCCGCATGAGGTGCACTTTTCCAGGTCCACTATGGCCTTAATGGCCTCGCCCTTTAGGACCCCGGAGTTAAGTAGAATGGAGCTGCGAGCAGCTGCGGCCCCGGCCTGGGTGACGCTATCCTTTATGTCCTTCGGCGCTTCGACACAGCCGGCGTAGAATATGCCCGGCGTCGGTGCATCCACCGGCCTCAGTTTGGGGTGAGCCTCCATCAAAAAGCCGTCGCTTGTCTGCGACAGGTTAAGCACACTCATTAATTTCTTTAGACTCGCCTTGGGTTCCAGCCCCACGGAAAGTACCACCATATCCAGCTCGTACTGTTCTACCCGGGAGGTAGTGGTATTTTCCACCTTAACTATCAGGTTCTTAGTTACCGGGTCTTCCTTGACCTCACCGGGCAATCCGCGGATGTAGCGGACACCGGCGTCCCTGGAACGTCGCAGCAAGTCCTCGAACCCCTTGCCGAAAGCCCGTATATCCATATAGAAAACGACTATCTCCGCTTCAGGATCGTGCTCCTTTATGAGAAGGCTGTCTTTCACCGTGTTCATGCAGCAGACATTGGAGCAGTAAGGGTTTCCGCGGTTTTCCGTCCGAGAACCGACGCACTGGATAAAACCGATGCGTTTCGGTGTCTTATGGTCGGAAGGACGGACCAGGTGTCCTTCGGTAGGCCCGCCACCACAAATCAACCTTTCGAATTCCATGCTCGTGATTACATTCTCAAAAATCGTATATCCGTATTCATCGAGTTTGGTAGGGTCGTACACATCCATACCTGTAGCCACGATTATGGCGCCAACCTCCACCTCGACTATGTGGTCGTGCTCATGCAGGTCTATGCACTTTTTCTCGCATGCATCCAGGCACTTGGCGCAGGCAACCGGCTTGTTACCAAGACAATGTTCCATATCGATAAGAAAAGCCGATGGCACCGCCTGCGGAAATGGTATATAAGCCGCCTTGCGCGAAGAAAAGCCCTGCTGAAACTCATCCGGCAGTACCACAGGACAAACCTCGGCGCATTTGCCGCAAACGTTGCACACTGTTTCATCCACGTAACGGGCTTTCCGGCGAATGCGGACTTTAAAGTTTCCGACGTACCCGGATACCGACTCAACGGTGCTATAAGTCATCAGGTTTATCCGGGGATGCCGTCCTACGTCCATCATTTTCGGACCCAGTACACAAATTGAGCAGTCCATGGTGGGGAAGGTCTTGTCGAGTTCAGCCATGATGCCGCCGATGGAAGGCTTTTCCTCCACCAGATATACCTGGTGTCCAGCATCGGCGAGGTCAAGCGCCGCCTGAATGCCGGCAACTCCTCCGCCGATAACCAGTGCGGCATCCGTTACTGGAATTTCCATTTCATGCTGCGGCTGAAGCAGGCGTGCCCGCGCCACCGCTATCTTCACTATGTCCTTGGCTTTCTTAGTGGCCGACTCCCGATCATATAAATGCACCCAGCTGCAGTGCTCCCTTATGCTGGTCATCTCCATTAAGTAAGGATTCAGACCCGCTTCCTCGACACACTTACGAAACGTCGATTCGTGCAGTCGAGGTGTGCAGGAAGCCACTACTACGCGGTTCAGGTTGTATTCCTTTATATATCTCTTTATTTCCGCCTGGCCGGGGTCGGCGCAGGTATACCTGTTTCTCACCGAAACCGTCACATCGGGGAGCTTTTCCGCCGAGAGCCGTACCTCCTCGGTATCTACCGACCCGGCGATGTTAAGTCCACAGTCGCAAACAAAAACGCCTATTCTGAGCTCTTCTTCAGCCAATTAATCTGCCTCCTCGTCCAGCGACCCGGCTGCCACTGTTGCCAGGTCCTGAATCTCGATTTTCGGCTTTTTCCCGTTCCGGCTCTGCTGCGCGCACTTCAGGTGTATTCGGCACTTGAGACAGGATGTCACCAGTATTTCGGCTCCGGTAGCCTCCGCCTGAGTAAGCCGCTCGTCCTGTATTTGACGGTTGGCGGCACCGCAGTGCACCCAGGAACTGGCGCCGCAGCAAAGTGCCGTCTCACGGTTCGGCTGCATCTCTTCCAGTGCCAAACCACTCATGGCCTTTAATATCTTGCGCGGCGACTCGAATATTCTCAGCCCCCGGCCCAAAGTACACGGATCCTGATAAGTCACTTTTTTCGCTAAAGCGCCTAAACGAAGGTTGCCGCTTTCTAACAGGGGAGCCACGGCTTCCGTCCAGTACACCACTTCGGCCACCGATTTTCCCAGCATCTTCGGATAGTCGACTTTCAACGCATAGAAGCATTCGGGACAGCTTGTAATAATTTTCTTGACACCGAGCTGATGAAATTTGTGGGCATTCGCCTGAGCCAGAGACATAAAGCCCTCTTTATCTCCCTGCAACAGAAGGTCGCGACCGCAGCAAAGCTCATCATCGAGCAGATTGAATGTTATCTGTGCGCGGTTCAGCAGTCGCAGAGCCGATTGCACCCCCTGCAAGGTATTGACTCCCAGGTCTTTAAACATAATATCGAAATAAGGAGCACAACCCACAAAAAATAAGGTATCGTACTGTTCCGAAAGTTTAATATCGCGTGGCAGCCAGTTTAGTCGTTGCTGCTTAACTTTTTCATCGGCCATTAAATGCATCGTCGATTGCAGCACTCCACCATGGCTGCACTGCGCCCGGCTGCCCTTGGTCAGCCCCTCGGTCCTCAGAATGCGAATGAACTCGGGAAACTGGACGTGGTAGTTGCACCTCTCCAGGCACATATAGCAGTTGAGGCAAGACCAGATAGCCTCGTCGGTGTAATTCCCACCGCCATGTTGCATATTTCTCTGAACTATAAGCCTTGGATTAAAATCGGGATTATAGCGGGCGACGGGACAGACCACAGTGCACTTGCCGCAATCGAGGCACAGATGTATCCGGGTATCCTTTATTTCCTGTTTATGCCTGGTCATGATTTTGTACTACACCATGCGGCTTTTGATACAGCCCCAATGAAATCTTCGACCTCTTTTATAAACGCATCGCCGTCGCCACGCGGCAAACGGCTGAGCCTCAGCCTTTCAGTTCCCAGCCCCAGTAGCTCCATCAGACCTAGGGCTTTGTCGTATTCTTTGGAGCTAAAATTCCCATTCTTCTCATAAAGGCAGTTCTCCGGCTGGCATCCAAGGAGCATCACTCCATCGGCCCCCAGTTCGAAAGCCTTCAAAATCAAACCCGAATGTATCCGGGAAAGGCAACTCACCTTTACCAGCTTTATTGATGCCGGGTAGCTGAGCCGGTTCTGCGCCGCCGCTTCAACGCAGCTCAGGCCGTCCCAGTTGCAGGTGAAAACTACGATATTGTTATGTCTCATGTGATAACGCCTATCTTACCCGGTTTCTCCAGCAAAGATTCCAGTGTAGTAATTATACTCAAATCCGTCAGCGCCGGCTGAGTTATGGCGCCGGTAGGACACGATGCCAGGCAAGCCCCACAGCCAAGACATAACAGCCGGTCGATGTCGGCATATTGAACGCCCTGGTTATCGGTTTTCATTTCTATATACGGGCATACCACAATACAATCGCCACAACCCCGGCAAAGTTGTCGATCTATTTCAATCGCAGTTTCGCGAGCCTTTAGCACACCGAGGCTTAAATACCTTATAACTCTAGCCGCCGTAGCTTCCCCTTCTATAATCTGTTTGCTGGGCAATTCAGACGCCTTCGATGTCATCATGTACATGCCAGTGAAGTCGCCGATTGAGATTTCGCGGAGTGCCAGCTTTAAAATACGTTTGCGGTTCATGTTTTTATACCAGGAAAAAATACGGCCGGGCAGGCTTTGCTTAACAGACGGATCAGCGTTAGCCATTATTTTATTCACTGCTTCCAAATCAACGACTAGAGCTCCTACAGCAGACTTCTTCTTCCCGTCCGTATGTTCAATTTCTACATCGTAATGGCCTGCGGTTCCCGAAAGCTCGATCGACCCAGGCCATGACATTACCGATGCGCCAGATTTTTTCAGCGCTTCGAGTAACCGCGATTCAGCCTGCAGGTACTGTGACGATTCTTTATGCTTCTTAAATTCGGATTCATAAATAACACTGACAGGATAACCTTGTGAGACAATGCCAGCCGCCGTTGCCAGACCGGCAAGGCCGGTACTGACAACCAGTATACCTGCACTTATCGGACGCTCCAGAAGCATCCGAGGCAAAGTACCCTGAATCCGAAGAATTCCCGAAGTGATTATGTCAACAGCCTGACGGGTTGCCTCAGCCGGGTTATGGCCGTGTACCCAGGCGCACTGTTCCCGAATATTTACGTATTCCACCGGCAGGTTAAGGCCGGTTAGCTGTTCGTTCATATATTGTTGGCACCTGACGCGCTGCTCAGTACAGCTGAAACAGACCTGTTCCAGGTTACAGCACCGGCAGGCGGCGATAACCAGCCGGTCAAATTTTTCGTCTTCAACCAGCGCCTTAATTTCTTCAGCAGCTGTTTCCGTGCAAACCTGAGTTAATTCACGGATGCGGGAGACGCCTGGGATGGATTGCAGTTCCCCGGCTACGCCGTTGAGGTCGATTATCGAGCTTATACTGCCGCCGCAGCGACAGAGGATTACACCGGTTCGTTGATTAACGTCGCCAGGCACCAAAATAGAGCTATTGTCGCCGTGACTGTGAACCTTTTTATGACTTAGGGCATCTTTGTCAGACAACCTCAAATCACGTGCTACTTCCACGGCTATCGCCGCAGCTTGGCTGAGCGTATCTTCTAAACCATCACCCTTATGAGCTTCCGCTATAAATACACCGGGACCGGTAATTGAAGTTGACAGGCCAGCGTCGTCGATAATAAAATTTACCACGGCATTAGCCTCTATGTTCCTGGACTCAATTACATCCTGGTGTGAAACAGCATTAACCTGGCATGCCCGTTCGCATTCCAAACAGCTGCTGCATAAGGCGCAACTCAGGCATCTTCCCGCTTCCAGTCTCATCATATCAGAAGATAGGCCCCGCGTAGTCTCTTCATAGCTACCCATCCTGTCCGTCTTGGACAGGGCGGGCATCCTGGCACGTTTCTGAGGCGATACGTACCTTTGCTTTATGTCCACTTCCAAGGGCGCTGGCTTGTCAAGACTGCGTCCTTCCTTCAACTCGACGCCGCGGACGTATCTGTCCAAAGAGCCAGCGGCTCTAATGCCGGCAGCCATGGCGTCGACAACTGTATTAGGCCCGGTAACACAGTCGCCACCAGCAAATATATCCGGCATATTAGTTTGCAACGTAAGTGGATCAACCTTAATAGTCGAATCCTCATTTACGCCTACGTCCTTGATCCGCAGCAGCATGGTGCTCGGTCTCTGGCCTATGGCCACCACTACGTGGTCAGCCTCTATAGTAAATCCCGAGCCCTCGATAGGTACCGGCTGACGACGACCGCTAGCGTCTACTTTCCCCAGCTTCATTCGCTGGCAGCGAATGCCGGTAACCCGGGTACCATCTCCGATTATTTCAACCGGTGCGGTGAGGTATTCTATCAACACGCCCTCTTCGATAGCTTCTTCGACATGTTCCTTTATAGCGGTCATCTCCTGAGCTGTGCGCCGGTAAAGTATTCGAACTGTTCCCTGGCTCCTTCTTTTTACAGCTCTGGCAGAGTCGACGGCGCTGTTGCCGCCGCCAATGACTACGACGTTAGAGCCGACGGTGGCTCCCACCTTCAAATTGAGGGAAAAAAGCATTGATATCACATCAACGACACCCTCCAGATCCTCACCAGGCACATTCAACGTATTATTCAATCCAGCGCCTATGGCCAGATAAAAAGCTTTATAGCCCTGCTCCCTGAGGTCGGCAATCGTTATATCGCGGCCTACGATAACACCTGTTTTAAAGTCGACTCCCATTGCTTTAATGGCCTCGACCTCCCTTTCACGCACCTCGCGCGGCAGACGGAATCTGGGGATTCCGGTCGCCAGCATACCACCCACTACCGCATGGGACTCGAATACAGTCGGTGAGTAGCCGCGACGAGCCAGGTCCCAGGCGGCAGCCAGACCCGATGGCCCGCTGCCCACAATAGCAATTTTTTCGCTCCTGGCTTTTACTCCGGTTTTACGATAGTTGAGACTGATCGATGCATTATCTGCAACGTAGCGATGCAGCGCCTTAATGAATACGGGACTATCGACTTCTGACCGCTTACAATTATCTTCACAGGGATGACTGCAAACGCGCCCCAGTATGCCGGATAAAGGAGCCGCCTCGCTGATAAGATTTAGCGCCTCGTCCGCTTTGTCTTTACCGAGCAGGCAAATAAACCCGGGAATGTTTATGCCTAAAGGGCAGCCGACCCGGCAAGGGGCGGTCCCGGCCTTATCTATAACATACGCTGCCGGTACGGAACGCTTACCGGCGAGCGGCGCGTGAATAGCTCCATGGGTAGAGGTTGTGTCGCGGTCGGAGTAAGGGATTCTGACCGGGCAGGCTTGCTGGCACTGGCCGCAACTGGTACATAGGCTCTCGTTAACATATCGTGGCAGTTTCTTCAGTGCTACGTTAAATCGCCCCTTGTTTCGTGCTATGGCTTCTACGCTAGAGCCCGTGTAGACTCTGACCCGCGGATGGCTGGCTGCTCGCAGTAACAGAGGCCAGAGACGATAATAATCATTGGCGAAATTCTTCTGGGTAGTATGGTTGCGGTTATCTGTTAAACTTAAGGAACGGGAGGAGATAATAAAGCTGACGTCGGCGCCAATTTCAGCCAGAGACAGAGCACATTGAGCTGCCCCAACACTATTACCAATTACTGCAACGCTCCTTGCCATAGAAAATGTACCTAACTATTCTTTCCATGCTTCTGCCCGTACTCATATCCGACGGTGAAAGCTTTTATATTAAATTCCCCTGTGCCTTCAGGAACGGTTTTCAGTATAGATTTTTTTAGCGCTTCGTCCGATATAACGTCGGCCACTGCCGCCACAAAGCCCAGCATAACAATGTTGGCTACAACCACCCTCCCCATTTCTCGTGCCAGGTTTGTAGCCGGTATCGAAAGTATTTTCTGCTTATCGGCGGCTCCGGGTTTTACGAGGTCCCGATCAATAATTACCAGGGTGTCCGCATCCAAATTTTTTGTGTATTTGTTATAGGCTTCCTGAGACATAGCCACCAGTACGTGGGGACTTATTACATAAGGATATCCTGTTGCATCGTTTGAAATAACCACCTCGGCGGAACAGGAACCACCCCGGGCTTCAGGGCCGTAGCTCTGCGTAAAAGTAGCCGATTTACCCTTTTCATATAACGAGGCTGCCTGGCCAAGAATCTGCCCCGCAAGAACGATTCCCTGGCCACCTGCCCCGCTTAACCTTATTTCAGTTCGCCTCATCTATTTAATCCAATAATCTTAATTCCCCGGTAAGTTTATCGCTTTTTATGCTTCGCCGCCCGGTCCAGCACCTGCTGGTAGCAGTCCCATAACGTGGGCCGTTCAATGTCGACGAATTTGCCTACCACTATCGGCCCGTTCGCCGCCAGTTCTACCTCTTTTGGCTCGGCTCCATTACGTATTACGCTCTTCTCCCGGTAAACGCGCATTTCATCCAGTCCATTCGGCAATTTATTCAGACGTCCATAAACCGTGGGGCAGGGGCTGAGTACTTCTATGAAGCCGAACCCTGGTTTAGTCAAGGCTTCGGCAATAGACCTCTCCAGTTCGCGCAGATGCAGCACCGTCCATCTGGCCACATAGGTGGCACCGCTCGCGGCTACTAGATACGGCAGATTAAACGGATATTCGTAGTTGCCATAAGGAGAAGTGGCGCTAAACGCATCCATTGGCGTCGTCGGCCCCATTTGGCCGCCGGTCATGCCGTAGTTGAAATTGTTAATGCATATAACGGTCATATCGACGTTACGGCGGGCGGCATGGATGAGATGGTTGCCACCTATGGCCACAATGTCGCCGTCACCCGAAAAGACTACGGTCGTCAACTCAGGATTAGCCAGCTTCAGCCCGGTAGCAAAGGGCAACGCCCGGCCGTGCGTGGTATGGAAGGAATCCAGCTTGATATAGCCCGCCACACGTCCCGAACAACCGATTCCGGAAACTACCGAAACCTTATCAGGATTCAGTCCGGCACGGTCGATGGCCCTGATAAAACACCCCGTGGCCGGCCCAATGCCGCAGCCCACACACCAGATATGCGGTATGCGGTCGACCCTCAGGTAGCAGTCGAGAGGATTAGCTTCCACAGACAGCATCTTGCTCATCATGCTTCCTCTCGTATGGCCTGAAGAATCATATCGGGGAGAGGTACCGCACCGCCCATGTGAGGCAGGCTCTTGACGTGAGCTTTTCCGCCAGCGCAACGCTCCACTTCTCTTACAATCTGTCCGTAGTTTATCTCAGGTACGACAAATGCTTTTACTAAAGCCGCGAGCTCTTTAATGCGCTCATCGGCAAAAGGCCACACTGTTATCAGCCGCAACAGTCCGGCCTTGATGCCTTCTTCGCGCGCCTTTTGCACTGCATATCGGGCAATGCGTGCCGTGATACCATAGCTAACTACAACTACCTCGGCATCAGCGATACTTATCTCTTCGACTCTGGTTATATCCTTTATGTTTAGGCGAACTTTGTCCACCAGCCGTCTTACCAGTTTATCCTGCGCCTCCGCTGTCATCGTCGGATAGCCCCGGTCGTCATGAGTAAGACCGGTGACGTGGAAGCGATAACCTTCTCCGGCTACGGCCATTGGAGTCACTAATCCTTTTTTGGAGTCGTAAGGCAAATACTTATCAGGAGTCACCTTTGGTCGTGGTCTACTAACCAGTTCCTTTGGATTTATCTCAGAAATGACCACCTTCTCGCTCATATGGCCGACCGCCTCATCTGCCATGAGCAGAACCGGTACCCGGTATTTTTCGGAGAAATTGAATGCCTGTATAGTGAGGTCGAACATCTCCTGCGGCGAATCAGGTACCAGGGCAATGATTTCATAATGCCCATGCGCGCCCCATCTCGCCTGCATCATGTCGCCCTGGGCGACCAGTGTAGGCAGCCCGGTGGAAGGTCCCGCCCGCTGCACGTCAACTACCACGCAGGGTGTCTCCAGCATTACCCCCAGGCCGATATTTTCCATCATCAGGCTGAATCCCGGTCCGGAAGTGGCCGTCATGGCTTTCATACCGGCCCAGGACGCCCCGAGTATAGCATTCATGGAAGCTATTTCATCTTCCATCTGGATGAACACGCCGCCCACCTGAGGCATACGTTCGCTCATTCTCTCGGCGACCTCGGTGGCCGGCGTAATGGGATAGCCGGCAAAAAAACGACAGCCCGCGCTTATAGCTCCTTCGGCGCAGGCTGTATCGCCGTTTATGAAAAATTCACCGTTTAGAATGTCATTCTTGGCCATAGGTTACCGGTTCTTCCTTGGGCTCCGGTGTGACAAATATTCCAAACTCGGGGCATATAGCCTGGCACAGCCCGCAACCCAGGCATTTGGCTTCGTCGACTACCCTAACCAGATTATAGCCTCGGGGACTTAATTCATCGGTCATCTTTAGCACACCGCGCGGGCAAAACTCGGCACAGTATCCGCAGCCCTTACATCTCTCTGTGTCGAGGTGTACTTTTATCGGTCCTGTAGCCTTATCGACCGAATCAAAGGGCTTTCTCCATAACTTCATAGCTGAACCTACACCGCTAGGGGTATATTTCACCCTCTATAAAAGCAATTACAGCCAGCAACGCTGGCTATAACGATAATTAAGGAAAAAGTATAGCAAATTCGTATCTACTTAACAAACTGTTGAGATTCGAACTCTTTAAGTCTAAAATACAACCGATGCCCAGGCATTTTTTTCTGATTTTTCTCTTAGTTCTATTTATAGCCGGTTGTTCGAGCCACGTTCAGCCGGCGGTTTTGGAACCGCCCATAGCAGATTTTGATGCCAGCCCTCAACAGGGGTCGTCTCCACTAAAAGTAACCTTCGTTGATTCTTCTTCCGGAGAAATAAGCGACCGGCACTGGGACTTCGGTGATGGCCAGTTCAGCAGCGACATGGAACCTGAACATGTCTATTCTGAAGCGGGTGACTATACCATTACCCTGGCTATCATGGGGCCGGGAGGCAGCGATGTCGAGACCAAGACCGAATATGTTAAAGTTTCTACCGGAGTCATCAGTTGGGAGGAGGCTGGCAGCTATATAGGACAATATCTGGTCGTCGAGGGCAAGGTAGTTAACTCTTACTACGCCTCAGACACTAAAAGCCGGCTTACCTTCCTCGATTTCCATAAACCTTATGAAAACTACTTTAAGTGCATAATCTGGGGTAGCGACAGAGATAAGTTCTTAAAAGAGTTCCAGCCGAATCCCGAAAGTTACTTTCTGAAGAAGAAGGTCCAGGTCACCGGCCTAATCAAGGAATACCCTGCAAGATCTGGAATTCCCGAAATGGTCCTCAATGAGCCTTCTCAAATCAAGATGGTCGAGGAATAGACTAAAGTTTTTCATGCCTGACCTGAGGACTAAAGTCCTAGTCGTTTGCCTTGCCCAAAATTGATGTCCCTTAATTATGTAACGTATACTATTTGCACTGTAATAGTAATTAGTACCGATAAATTATGCGGATTGAGATGAAAAAAGCAGCTACAACGTTAGTGACACTGGTGGTCTTCACTCTGGTATTCCTGGGTTTTATACCGGGTTGTTCGGGATCTTCCTCGAGCGCAGCCCCGCCACCCGCACCGGCGCTGCCTACTCCTCAGACAACACCACCACCCACCATCACCGATAACCAGTCGGCGATAGTGGCTGAAACGCCTCCCCCAGTTAAGCCGTTAGACGAGACATGGTACCAGGTAGCTAGCTTTGACGGGATAGTGAATAAAACTACTCCTGAATTTCATATATATGGCACCGAATGGAACCTCAAATGGGCTATAGATGCGGATAACCTCGATACCGCCGTCCTCAAGCTGGACATATACCGCAAAGCTGAGCCATTCGCGCTCTGGCAGACGGTGTCCAGTGCCGGTGCTAGTTCAGATACGGTTAATTTCTTCATGTCAGGGCCGGACAAGCGCGATTTTTTTATCAAAGTCACCGCTTTAAATTTGAAACAGTGGACCATTGAGATAGAGGACAATGCCATAGCGGCCACTTCTTATCCCGTGCAGATTACTTATATTAATTATCATGGCACGTACTTTCCTCCGGACCCGCCTAACGGTTTATGCTTCGAAAGGGTCGAACCGGATGAATACGTGGTCATAAAAAACCTCAGTGATTGTGCCGTGGACTTAACCGGATGGACTCTTAAAAACGTAAGCCGGTTCACCCCTTATTTTAAGTTCCCTCCGGGCTATATATTGCCCGGTGGAATAATACGTGTGTATACAGATGAAGTACATCCTGAAACTGGAGGATTTACTTTCTACTACGGCTTTGGCGACCTGTGGCGTAATGATAATCCGGACATAGCCGTGCTCTACGATGCGCAGGGTAATGAAGTTTCCAGAAAAAGCTATACGCTTCCCATAAAATTAAACGGAGCCACAGAGTAAAATGCCGCAGCGACGCCGCCAGGTTATAATGAAATATATATTCTCTTTTCTGGTTGCCGGCTTGATGATTTTAGCTCAATTGGCATATATTCAGACACATCCCGCTCCTGCACTGGCGGCGACATCGGAACCACAGCTGTGGGCAGTGATGGTCGGTGTGACGGAGTACCGATGCCAGGACTGTATATACGATCAGGAATGGAATAAATATCCGGTCGGAATAAAATTCCCCGACGATGATGCGCTCGACCTGGCAGCTCAACTATCGCCGATTGCTGGAGACGAGCATATCAAGCTCGTGCTGAATGAGCAGGCCACGAATTCAGGTATATATTACGGAGTCAAGTGGTTAGCTGAAAATTCCGGTCCCAAAGATACGGCCGTATTTTATTTCTCTGGGCACAGCGCGCCGCATTATTTTGGTTCATACGATTATCTGGTCTCAGACCAGCAAATGGGTGAATGGTTGGATGCTGTACACGCGCAACAGGTCGTAGTTATCCTGGACACTTGTTTTGCCGGTTCGTTCGTCCAGGAACTCGGCCGGAACAGCAGAGTAGTGCTCATGAGCTGTCAGCAGATGGAGAGTTCACTCGAGGACCGCGAGTTCAAGAACGGTGTCTTCACGAATTATGTACTGCAGGCATTAAGCAGTTTCAGCAGCAGCTATACCGATGGCAACTATGAACTCTCGGCCGAGGAGATATTCGACTACGCCTCGCCAAAGACGGTGGCTGAAGTCGTGGCGCCATTTACCAATCTTCCGGCGTTCTCCAGTGGCTATGTACAACACCCCCAGCTCTACCTGCCACCGGATAGGTTTGACGAATTTAATCTGTTTATGAAGGTTACAGCAAACAGCGATATGACACCCGATTCGAAGAGCACAGCACTAACCGTTGACGGCAAATCATATATTGCTTCGCAGCTGCCCGTATCATCCGTCTGGCTCTCCGGCACGAGCCATAACCTCGACGCTCCAGTGCAGGTTAACATCGACGATGGAACGAGATTTATATTTGCCTCGTGGAGCGATGGCGACATATCACCGTCGAAAATCGTCTTGCGAGGGGGCGAATATACAGCCCACTACAAAACTCAGCATAAATTAACCGTAGAATCACCTTACGGCACTCCTCAGGGCGGCGGCTGGTATGACGCTGGCTCAAATGCCTCCTTTTCCGTAGAACCTTTATGCGGCAACATCATCCGGCATACCTTCACAGGATGGAGCGCACAAGCCAACGGGCAAGAAGCCGCAGCAACCGTAATCATGGATAAAGACAAGACGGTCACCGCTAACTGGCAAAATGACTATATTCGCCTTTATCTGGTAATCTTAGCCATAACGGTGTTTGGCGGCGGAATAGCTGCGGCCGTAATAATACGCAGAAGGAACACACTATAGGAGTTTGTTATTATAAATATTTCCGTTACGTGGCGATCTCTTCTTTACGTCGTGTTAGCAATCCTGGCTGCCGGCGCTATCATTGGTTGTGCCTCACCAACACTGGTAGTACCTCAGTCACCGCAGCCTCCGGCCAGCATTGAAACCCAACAGCCACCAGTTGAAGCATCAACGGTTGCGGCTATACCCAGTGAGCCGGGATGGACCACAGTTAAAAGCTTCAGCGGGCAGGAATCAACTACCACCCCCGCATTCTATATTTCAGGAAGCAAATGGCGTTTTGTGTGGACTGTTGATGCCGGTGACCCCAAATATACCGTATTCAACGTACTGGTCTTCCGTGAGGACAGCGCCAATGCTATCATAGGTAGTTCTGAATATTCTTCAGGCGTGGCCAGCGACGTCTTTGAAGTGAGTGAGGGCGGCCACGACTACTACCTTAAAATTATATCCTCCAACCTGAATAAATGGACTATCGATATCGAAGAGTACGGGGCGGAAACCGGTGACCAACCGGTGCAAATAACGGAAGTCCATTATCTGGGTATGAACTATAACGACACTATAGCTTTAGGCCATACTATTGTCGAATGGGATGAATATGTAGAAATCCATAATTTCAGCGATTCCCCTCAGAATTTAGTTGGCTGGACGTTAATAGATATTACCAAAGGTGCACCCACATTCATTTTCCCGATGTTCACACCCTGTTCTTGTACCTATGAGGGAAGCTGGAGTAAATGCGTTAAAGAGTGTTACCCAAAGCGGCCATGCACGATAGCCCCACGCGAGAGCATTCGAGTATATACCGGAGATCCACAGTGGGAATCAGGCGGCTATTGCTTTTACTATTATCCGGGTAATATATGGGATAATGTGACACCCGACACTGCAGTTCTATATAACGCCGAGGGGCAGGAAGTGTCAAGCAGAAGCTACACGATCATCCCGGGTAAGCACAGCGTACCAAATTATAGTACGCCACTGTGACAGCCAAAAGATTACCCAAACATATCGTAGTATTACCTCCTGAACTAAATACTTGGCTATTGCTTTCTTTTAATTATCAGATGTATAATCATCTCCAAATGCTGTGGCAAAACAGCATTATAGGGTATTTGGAGATAGTAAGGTAATAGCCTAAGATGCAGCAAAGATGTCCTAATTGCGGTTCACCCATTGTGCCGGGCCAGCGATTTTGTGGAGGTTGTGGAGCTCAATTAAGCCTGTCATGTCCGCAGTGTCGGATAACAGTCAGCCCGGGAACGAGATACTGTCCTAACTGCGGCGCTACATTGGGTGGCGGACCAACGGGTGGCGGACCAACCCAACCCCCCGGATACGGACCCGGCGGTGGAGGAATGCCGCCGCAGCAGCCGGGATGGGGCCAGCAACAGCAATGGGGCGGACCGCAGCCACAGTCCTGGGCGCCGCCGGTACCCAAGAGCCAGTCATCTTCATCTACAAGACCGTTTCTGGTGCTGCTCCTGTTTATACTTCTTCTCGGCATGGGTGTACTGGCTTATTTGCAAACCCCGCTCGGTCAGACGATAAACGATATAATCGGGATAGGGAGTTCTGACAGCAACAGTGGAGAAACAGTTGTCGATACAACCAAACCGGTCATTACCTTCCCCGTATCGCCCGCTGTGGCAGCAACCAGTGCCAGTATTAACTGGACAACCAATGAGCTATCTAGCTCACAGGTTGAATATGGCACCAGCACGACGTACGGCAGCGTGCAGCCAGCGCAGCCAGCAGATGACCCAACTATTGTTGGAGGTACTTCGGGCGGTGTCGTGACTCATTCTGTAGTGTTAACCGGCCTTCAGCCGAACACCGAGTACCATTACAGGGTCAAATCGAAGGACAAAGCTGGTAACCTGGCCGTGTCGGACGATAAAACGTTTACCACCTCCGAATCCACCGCAGAGTAACTCCACTTTCCGTCCGGACATGCCTGGCACCTTAAGTCCATTCGCTTGTTTTATTTTTGGTTGGCAAGTTGTATAATCGATAAATAGTTTAATTAGCTGTAACTCGAGCGGGAGGTCCGGATGAAATACATCGTACTATTGGCTGTAGCCCTTCTTATAATCACGCTTGGAGGTTGTGCCTTAACGAGCAGCGCGCCACGTCATTCGGCCGATGAGGTGACGTCAATAGCTAAGAGCTTAAGCCCGACGTGTCAGAAATTGATACCACCAGATCCTGCAAATTGCGGCTGACATGCAGCTGCTCCTCAGTATGAGGAGGTCGCTTCTGCGTATACCGCCGCGTATGGGGGCAATGGGATGTGGAGCGTCACCAAGGCCTGTCCTGTAGATCCCCAATACGACCACACCTGGTCTTTCAACGATAAGACAAATGAATTGATCTGGAAATAGAAGAAGTGGATGATATTCTGAATGAAGCTCAGGCCCTGGTCCAGTGCAAGGCCTGCCCCTGGTATAAGAGCTGCGTGTTGCCGGTAAAAGTCACCGAGGACGATTTAAGAAAGCAGCTGGAGGCTTCAATGCAAGGGGCAGCCGGCAGTGGCTCGGCTCCATACGGCATGCAGCAACTTTTATCGGGCCTTGCCGCCGCCGCCGACAATTCCATACTTGAAGGTTGTCCGGTTTTTATCAGCCGGCTTCGTGCGAATCCCAGACTTGCAGAACAAATAAAGAAACTCATGCAGGACTGGTCAAGAGAATCACAAGACCAGACCCGGTAGCAACCCTCATACCCGACCCATTACCATAGTCACGCGTTACGGACAGGCACCAAACATGAAGAGACTGTCCAAATGGTTCTACCTGGGATCGATTGTCTGTGGCCTGGTTGCCGGAATCATTTTACTCTTTAGTGCGCTGGTTCTGCTGGTCTTATCCGGAATACTCACCGACTATGCCATCAACCTTCATTATGCGGGTACATCGGCGATAATAACCTGCAGTCTGCTACTCCTCACCGGTTGTGCGGCTGTACTTTACGCGTGCAGTATATGGGCGTTGCTGCTTTACAAGGCCTGGGCGATAATTCAGGATGGTAATGCTACCACTACGCCCGAAAAAGCGGTGGGCTTTGTTTTCATACCGTTCTACCAGCTATACTGGATTTTCAAAGCCTGGTACGGTTTTGCCCGTGACTGTAATAGCTACACGGCCCGCCATTTAATAAAAGCGCCGAAAATGAAAGAAGGCCATTTTCTGGCCTTCTGCATTTTGTTTGTTTGTATTAACGTGCCGTACGTAGCTTATCTTGCCGGTATACCATTTATCGTGATGATAGCTATAACCTCCAGCCAAACCATCAAGGCGGTTAACGCACTATTAACTCGATAGTCTGGTCGACCGCTAAATCTCGTTGACTAAATGAATTGCTGACAGCTATTTGCAGCGCAGCCAGTTCACCCAGTCGCTTGGCTACAACCGGAGGAATCCAGCTCGAAGGCTTCCACGAACCCGTGTAGCTCGGGGACAGTACCATATAGTAACCGTCATCGCACGTTATTCCCATTCTGCAGCCGTTGCCAATATCAACTAGCTCCTTCGGTTGCCAGACTAGCGGCCTTTCGCATAAAATGTTCTCCATTATTACCCCCATTAAAAGAAATAGTTTGAATAAAACGAAGAGATGAGGTCTGTTTAAAATAGATACCAGGCGCAGAAAAAGAGGGCTAAGCAGACAAGGGCAAAACTACCGACTATGGCTATAAGCTCTTTGTTCATTGCCTTTTCCTTCACCTCTCCTTGGTTCTAAAATATATAACGGAATAACCACCAAAATGGTTTAGAGGTTATTCTCCAAAAAGAGGACTACGAACATGAAATTTGGGTTGATATTTTTAGTAATCGCCACCCTGTTGACAGGTTCCTTGGCAGCCTGCGGCCAACCGGCAAGTCGCCCTGTAGAGGAGCTCGACCCTTGTGATCGAATTCAGGAAAATATCACGCAAGCTCAGTCAATCGCTTCACAGCTACAGCGTTTCGACTGGGGCGAATTTTCAGGCATCGGCATATTGTATCCGCCTCCGGGGATTTGCCCGGTGGGGGACCTCCCCATAGTGGAAAAGAGTTCGGTCGAGCCTGAGCTTCTTCCTCGCGTCGTCGGGCTGCTGGACGGACTACCCTCCCCTGCTACTGCCGAGACTTACTCCGTGCAATGCGCCAGTTGTTTGAAGCTCGCCAGGGTGCTGTGCTCCGACAATTTTGCCGAATCTAGCTCGGGCTCGGAAAATATCACCGCCAGATGGCTGGAAGCATGCGCTCAACTGGAATCGGCCCTTAAGGGAGCTGAATATCTCGCCTCCAGAGATAAGGCTATCGTAGCCGGCTACGCGTTCCCCAAAGTATTTGCTGGTTTTACAGCTTCCGATGAAAAAATTAAACGGAAATATCTGGAAAAGTTTACGGCCAGGTCCGATGAATACATAAGCTTATATGACGAATTTATTCGAAATTTACAGGAAGCCAGGCAGACGGTCATAGACCTGTCTAATCAACCTGTCCCGGGTTCTTGATAAAGTCCTAAAATTCTCTTTTGCCTATCATTCGTTATATAATTAGCCAAATCGGGTTAGTTTATCGTATGAAACGCAAGCAGGTACTGAGTATCGTTTTTCTTTGCAGCCTGGTGGCGCTCGCGGCTGTCGGCTTTTCTTGCCGTACGCAGCCTCCATCCATCGCTGTGTTAAATGTGACGCCTTCTGAAATAAGCGCCGGCGGGTCATCCACCTTAAACTGGTCGGTGCAGGCCGCCACCAGCGTAACTATCGATCAGGGCATTGGCACAGTAGCTGCCATTGGTTCCAGCCAGCTAACACCATCGAGAACAACGGCGTACACCCTTACCGCTACCAACGCTGGAGGCACCGTCACCCGATCGATCGTCCTGTATGTGACAGAACCGCCAGCGCCAACGCAACCTGTGGAGCCGTCGGTTGATACCACACCACCCGTACTAAAAGATGTCTCAACCTCATCCGAAACCGATACCAGCGCCGTAATTACCTGGACTACAAATGAGCCAGCCACCAGCGACGTCGAATACGGTATAGAGACCAACTACGGCTCGACCGCCTCTTCGACCGGCATGACGATTGACCATACCGTCACACTGACCGGGCTTACGGCTAACACCGCCTATCACTTCAAGGTAACTTCCAAGGACGAGGCCGGCAACCAGACTTCATCCGAGGACAATATTTTTGCCACGGCGCAGGAGAAGTCGTCATATTCGGTTGCCATCCTTTCCGAAGAATGGGGCAGGAGAACCGAAACCCTCGACATCGGCCTGG
Source organism: uncultured Dehalococcoidales bacterium (assembly GCA_964548415.1). Lineage (GTDB taxonomy): Bacteria > Chloroflexota > Dehalococcoidia > GIF9 > UBA5629 > 9FT-COMBO-48-23. Next base: position 21,651 of record CAZJQG010000015.1, read on the forward strand.
AAGGAAGCAGCGTACCCGGAAAAACGTACCTGTATGTCAAGGGTCAAGCACAGAACAGAAGCCAGGCAAGCTTGAAAGCCACCATAATTACCATGAATTGCTGGAACGGTAGCACCATAGTGAAATATGAAGTCTACGTCTATCGCAGCCCTGCCTTACCTGGACAGGTATTCTCATATGATATTCAGACGGCTGATGATCCAACCGTGGATAAAGTTACCACTGATTTTGCTGATGCGATGGGCAGGAATATGAACGTAATCAGGGAGCAGCAGTAGCACGCTGGCAAAACCTGCACTGCATCGGTAACTAAGCAGAAAGGCTCGGATGAACCAAAACACTATCCTAATTTTACTGACCTCACTGGTAATCGTTGTGGTTTTCGTACTGCCGCAGGTATTTTTAAGAATGGCCATTTCCTCGGTAATTCGTACCTTCCGCGAGAAGAAAGCTCTAAGTCCCGAGAACGCCAGACCCATCGATGAACTGGGGCTCAGACCAAAGTCCATGCTGCAGGCTGTATTCCGCGGGATGCAGTACAAACCCACTGCCCTGATGGTGTTGAGGAATGCCGGCGTTATTCAGATCACTGAAGACCGAAAGCTCTATCTATCCGAAGAAAACCTTTCCCGCAGCAAGTACAAGGGCCGCTGAATTCCGTACCGACGGCCTGTCGTAATCAAGCTTTGCGGGCTGCTCCCCGTTGTACGGTTTCACGCAGCGCCCTTAGCTCTTTAGTGTGCTCCAGTAGTATCACTCCCACGGCTACGCCCAGGCCGTTCGCCAGCATCATAGCCGGGATGGCAATTTTAGTGACTTCAATAGCATCGGCCAGAGGTCGGGCTATGGCCAGTGTCAATAGGCCGTGCAGTATTTCGACGACAATAGCCACCAGCACACCCTCAAGGATCCCCACAAGTTTGCCCTTATGGTAATAATGCACACCACCAGCGATCGCCCCGGCCACAATTGTAGCCAGCCCACAGGGAAGCCAGGTAAGCCCTCCAAGAAATAGACGGTGTATTCCGCCGATCAGCCCCACCGCCAGACCCATCAGCGGACCCGCAGTCAGGCCGGCCATTATAGGGGCAAAATCTCTGATATTGACTATGGCTCCTGACTGCAGGGGAATACCGATATAGGTGCCGAATATGGAGAACCCCCCGAATACGGTAACGAAAACTACTTTGTCAATCCACTTCGCTTTATCGATCATCACCCGCTGAATAGTATCAATCCTCGAGACTATCTCCATAAATACGAAGATAAAGATTTCGGTCTCGCCAAAAAGAGCTAATACGTGTTTCATTTCGGCTCCTTCCGTTTAGAGGTGTACTTTAACGGCACCACGAATATTATCACCTAAATCGAAAATGGTCTATAATTGTGGCAAATTGAACCAAAAATAGAATGTAATTTGGGGGTTGGAGGTTCACTATGAAAAAGCTGGTAATTCTAGTATTCGCGCTGCTGCTGGTTCCGGCATGCAACTGGAATCCTGTAACCACACCGCAGTCGGCATTCGTGCCTAAGATAATCCAGTTCGATGCTTCGCCTTCGGTAATAAATCCGGGAGAGGCAGCTTATCTCCGCTGGAGCGTATCGGAAGCTGACTCGGTGTCCATCGACAACGGCATCGGCAGCGTGGCTCTTTCCGGTCAAATACCGGTGTCTCCTGCGTCCACCACCTTCTATAACCTGACAGCCACAAATCTTGCCGGGCAGGCCTCCGCGCGAACCCAGATTATCGTTCAGGGCACAACGGTAGAACCACCCACACCGACGGCAGCGCCGCCTACTATAGTATCGTTTCACGCCGACCGGCAACTTATAACTCCGGGCCAGTCTGTCACCTTAAGCTGGGAAGTAAGCGGAGCCACCGGCGTAACCATAACTCCTATGGGTCAGGTGAATCCCAGAGACACTGTCGCCGTACAGCCCATCTCCACCACTACTTATATTCTGACCGCAACCAACTCTACCGGTACCGCGACAGCAGGAATTACCGTGAACGTCCAGGCGTCGCTTCCGGTCGGGACATCGGGCGAGACAACGGTGATACTGCATCCAACCTCGCTGGAGTCCGGTTCGCTAATAAAAGGCGCCGGCTATCTGGACTATGCCGTGTCTTCCGCCGTCTGCGCCGGCGATACTATGGCCAATACACCAAGCCGCGCTTTCTTAAGCTTCGATATTTCATCCATACCCGCTAACGCCTTAATAAATGAGGCCGTACTCGACCTGAGTAACTACAGCGTAATCGGCTCGCCCTCATATATGCGCGGGACCTGGGGCAACATGGGCGCCCTGGAGGTATATCACGTGCAATATTCCAACCTGGATTCTAAGGCTTACACCCAGGCGGGCCTGCTCACCGCCAACGGCAGTTTCATCAACTATCCGATGTCGCCGTGGGCCTGGGATGTGCAAAGCTCCAGTGGCGGTCAGCCAGTTGTCCAGGACCTGATTCAGCAGGGCGGCTCAAGAGCCCAATTCCGAATTCAGTTCTTTACGACCACCAACTGGGACTCCATTGCCGACATGCTCTGTTTCGACAACGCCACTCTGACCATAAAATACCGGACCCAGCAGTAGCCTCCTCGCGGCAGGGAACTTTATTTACACAACGGCCTTCGGAATAGTACAATAATGCTTTCCCGTGCCTTCTGGGTTGGGGCAACCTTTATCCCGCACGGACTACGGATTGAGGAGGACAATACATGAAGATGGAATTCAACTATTTCGTGCCGACCCGAATTATTTTCGGTGCCGGCAAACTGCAGGAGCTGGCCAAAACTCGGTTCCTGCCGGGTAAGAAAGCTTTAATTGTCATCAGCTCCGGCGGCTCCATGAAACGACAGGGATACTTGGACAAAATCATTAACTACCTTAAAGAACGCGGCGTGGAATCGGTGGTCTTCGACAAAATACTTCCCAATCCGGTCTCAGGGCATGTGGCCGAGGGCGCAGCCCTGGCAAATAAAGAGGGCTGCGACTTCGTCATCGGGCTCGGCGGCGGCAGCAGCATCGACAGCGCCAAGAGCATTGCCGTCATGGTCAGGAATCCCGGTGAGTACTGGGACTATCTCGGCGGAGGCACCGGCAAGAAGATGCGCCCCACTGGTGGGGCGCTGCCCATCGTGGCCATCCCCACCACTGCCGGCACTGGCACCGAGGCCAACCCCTGGTCGGTAATAACCAAAACCGAAACCAACGAGAAAATCGGCTGGGGCAACGATTCCACCTTTCCGGTACTATCTATAATCGACCCCGAACTAATGCTCAGCATACCACCCAAACTGACCGCCTACCAGGGGATGGACGCCTTTTTTCACGCCGTCGAGGGTTACCTTTCCACCAAGAACAATCCTGCCAGCGATGCCTTCGCCCTCGACGCCATTGGCCTGATAAAACAATACCTGCCGGTAGCCGTAAAGGACGGCGGCAACCTTGAGGCCCGCTCGGCGATGGCCTGGGCCAGCACGCAGGCCGGCTTCGTAGAATCGCTATCCACCCTTATTTCTCACCATTCGCTGGAGCACGCTATCAGCGGCCACCATCCTGACGTCCCTCACGGCGCCGGCTTAACCGCCACCTCGGTGGCCTATTTTTCTTACCTGGCCGGGCAAAACGTTCCCCGGCTGGCGGATATTGCCCGCAAAATGGGCGAGGACGTCGACAGGCTGCCGGAGGCCAATAAATCATTTGCCTTCGTTGACGCGCTGAAAAAGCTGATTAAAAATATAAACATGGAGGAAGTCAACCTGGCTGCCTTCGGCATTAAGAAAGAGGAGGCCGAGACCATCGCTCAGAACGCGCTCGACACAGGCGGCGGCTTGTTCCGCTGCACACCGGCCGAGCTGGGCAAAGAAGATATAGTTAAAATATTCCAGGGTTGCTTTTAAGGGCTGAGGAAGGAGCGGCTATGAGCCAGAATTCGACCCAAATCAAAACGCAACCGGTGACTGAAAATACCTCGGGCCAGGGCTGGCTGCAAGGAGAAGTCCCGGAGGAAATAAAGGAGTGGAGCTGGGGCGGTTTTCTTCTCAACTGGGTCTGGGGCATAGGCAACAGGGTCTGGGTGGCGCTTGCCGGGCTTGTCAGCCTGCTGCCGATCCCGTTCGCCGGTCTGGCCGTGGCCATAGTTCTGGGCATAAAAGGTAACGAATGGGCGTGGCAGTGCAAGAAATGGGATAGCGTCGAGCACTTCCGCCACAGGCAGCACGTCTGGATGTACTGGGGCATCGCCGCCTTCATCGCCCCGTTCTTCTTTATTCTGGGCTGGATTCTCATTATAGTCGGTCTGCTCGGCTACTACGGTTATATTCACCTCTAAAAAATTGAGAATAGAAAACGTAATTCGAAAGAGAATCCCCGACGACGGGCAGCATGTCTGGGGTTTCGCCGACCTGACCGGGCTGCTGCACCCGCGCTTCAAAGACTTCAACTACGGCATCGTCATCGGTAAAAAGTTGGACGACAACATTATCGACTCTGCCATTAACGGCCCGACTATGCCCTACTATGACCTTTATATAGATACCAATAACTATCTGGCCGGTCTGGTGTTTGAAATTGTCGCCGATTTAAAATCGCTGGGCGTCAACTGCCTGGGCATAAATCCCACCGATACCGAGGTCGACCGCGCCGACGATTACGAGCAAACGCTTAGAAACACCTTCTCCCACAAAATGGTGGCCACGCGGGCTGGGCTGGGCTGGATAGGCAAGACAGACCTGTTCATTTCTAAAAAATGGGGCCCGCGACTACGGCTGGTATCCGTGCTGGTGGACCATCCCTTAAAGCCCCTGAGCAGACCCATCGATAAAAGCCGCTGCGGCAACTGCCAGCTGTGCGTGGAAGTCTGCCCGGCGCAGGCCGCCACCGGCCGGCTGTGGAACATACACGTCGACCGCGACGAGTTTTATTCCGCGCGCAAGTGCAAAGAGACCGCCAACCGGCTTTCTCTCGAGAGAATCAGCAAGGACGCCCGCATCTGCGGCATCTGTGTTTCGGTCTGCCCGGTAGGGAAGAAGGCCCATCACACCGTGAAAATGCAAGTAGCTGAATAATGGCTGAAAAGGTGCGTTTCTACGACTGGTTCATAAGCAACTGGGCGAAGGCCAGCCTGCCGCTGGCCATAATTCTGCTGCTCGTCAGCCCGTTTATTTATATGGGCATCGGCCTGGCGGCCTTTCTGGTATATCTTACGCTGCCGTTTTATATGCTCCACCAGTTCGAGGAGCACGCCGGCGGCCAGTTCAAGGCGTTTGTAACTAAAACGGTCGGCCGGGGACGGGAAGTCCTGACCGATAGGGCCATCTTTCGGGTGAACGTGGTTTTCGTATGGTTTAGCACACTGGTCGTTCTCTATCTCTGTGTTTACGTTAGTATTATCTGGGGATTATTTGCCGGATACCTGGCGGCATTTAACGGTCTGGTTCACATTATAACCAGCATACGAATGCGAAGATATAATCCCGGGTTGTGGACCAGTGTGTTCATCTTTCTGCCGTTGGGTATCTATATCATATATCTAATCACTAAACAGTCCGATGCTGGCTGGCTGTACAATGTAGTATTTTTGGTCGTTGTCATATTGCTTGATGCCCTGATCTTAGTCAACGCCGGGCGACACCAGCGGCACTAAAATAGCTCTACAAGTGGAACTTGAAACTAAAACAGGGTAAAATAAAAGTCATGAGATGGTGGGGCTGTGCCTTAACAATCCTGGGCATAATACTTGTTATCTTTATACTGACTCATATTTCGCAAATCTGGAGCTTCCTGGAAGGCCTTCTGAACAGGTTTTCGGGCTAAAAACTCCCAATTACATTCAATCTCATATAGCTCTAACCTGCTGTAATACTCCTCAACCTCGTCCGTATATTACAGTATGAAACGGATACAAAGGAGGTTAGACATGAAAAGCTCAAACTCGCTGACCTATCGGATTCTTCCCGTCTTACTTCTCCTGATACTCCTGGTCACGGCGATGGCCGCCGCCTGCTCAAGCCCAGCGAGCGCTCCGTCACATGACTATGCTAAGCCCGCTCCAACCACCCCACCACCTCAACCAGCCTACTCACCTCCACCGTCAGCACCACCGCCGGTAAGCTATCCAGAGGCCGCCCCAGCACCATTTTCATTGTTGCCGTTCCACGGCGGTAGTGCACCAGCCCCCTCCGCTACCCTTCCCTGGAGCGGAAGCTCCGAGGAGACCATCGGCCTGGCGGTTGGCGGCGCCAAGGGCATAAATAACTTCCGCGAAAATATAAAGGGCGGCTACCTGCCGCTGCCTACCGATATAACCTGTGAAGGCCTGTACTACGACTATTACTTCGATACCGGCCAGACCAAGGCCTGCAATAAGCTGTACTGCCCGTCGTACAGCTATGCCGTCACGAGGGACCCCATCTCCAACAGGACGGACTACTACCTCTCCGTCGGCCTCAACTCGGGCCTGAAGGAAAGCGATTTCGCCCGCAAGAAGCTGAACCTGGTCATCGTCACGGATAAGTCCGGCTCCATGTCCGACGCGTTCAACGAATACTACTACGATGGTACCGGCAACCAGGTCCAGCTCCCCTGGGAGGAACGCCGCACACAGAAAATCGAGGTGGCCAAGGATGCCGTCCAGTCCATACTCGACCAGCTGAAAGGCGACGACCGCTTCGGTATCGTTGTATATGATGACAGCGCCTACGTGCTCCAGGGCCTGACCCAGGTATGGCGCTCAGACACCGACGAGGTGCGCTACAGGATTTCCGATATAGAGGCCGACGGCAGCACCAACCTGGCCGATGGTATGCGGATTGCCACCGACATGCTGGAAAAATACGCCGACTCGGACCCCTACGATTATGAGAACCGTATCATCTTCATTACCGATGCCATGCCCAATACCGGCGAGACCGGCGCCTACAGCCTGCTTAGCCTGCTGAAAAGCAACGCGTCTAATAATATATACACCACCTTCATCGGCATCGGCGTCGACTTCAACACCCAGCTTATCGACTACATCACCAAGACTCGCGGCGCCAACTATTACTCGGTTCACTCTCCCCACGAGTGCATGAGCACCGTCGAGGAGGAGTTCGATTACATGGTTACGCCGCTGATATTCAACCTTCGCCTGGCGCTGGATTCCGACGATTGGAAAATAGACCAGGTCTACGGCAGCCCGGAGGCCGATAAGGCCACCGGTGACCTGATGAGGGTAAATACGCTTTTCCCGTCGAAACGGGTTGAAGGCGAGACCAAGGGCGGCCTGATACTGCTGAAGCTCAGGAATACCGGCCATGAGAACGGGGCTATCTATCTGAGCACCAGCTACGAGGACCGCGCCGGCCGCAAGGACGGCAGCGAGTCCAAAATATATCTCGATGCCGAGCAGCCGGAATACTTCGATAACAGCGGCATCAGAAAGGGCGTGCTGCTGGCCCGCTATGCCGACCTCTGTCAGAACTGGCTCATCGACGAGCGCGAGCATCGCGGCTATCAATCATGGGAACCGCGCGTAAACAGGGAAGAAGGCATCTGCATACCTAACTACCAGCTCGGTCAATGGGAACGGACTTCCCTGCCGCTGACCGTATCATCGCCCTGCAAGTCCCTGTTCCACGACTTCAGCCAGTACTTCAGCGATGAGATGGATGAGATCGGAGATAACACGCTCGGCCAGGAGTTGGACATACTGGAACAGCTCGGCGGCCGTAGCTACGGCAGCTATGATGATTAAGCCCTCTCCTCCTTTCAAACAAGCTCCTGTCCGTTCCTATCCTTCCTGAATAGGAAGGACAGGAGCCCGGTTTTAGGTTTTACACAGGGGTGCGGCGGGGATAAAGGGGTTGAATGAAATAGCGGACGTGTTACAATGTTACGACGCAATCGTGAATCGGGAAAAGAGAGTGGCAGACAGCAATACAGGTCACCACGTTCACATCGGCGCCTTTACCGCGCTTTATGAGGAATACATGGCATATGTTTTTCGCTATATAAACTACCGCGTGGGCAGCCGGACCGAGGCCGAGGACCTGACCTCTCTCGTCTTCGAAAAGGCGCTGGCTGCCTTTCACCGCTACGACCACCGGAAGTCGGCGCCACAGACCTGGCTGCTGACCATCGCCCGGAACACGATTACCGACCATCTCCGGAAGTCTTCGAAGAGAAAGACCATGCCGCTCGACGACGCAGTGGGCCTGGCATCAGCCGACCCCTCTCCGCCGGAGGCCACGGAGACGCACGAAGAATACGAAAAGCTGCAGACCTGCCTGGCGGTGCTGCCGCAGCGGGAGCAGGAAATTATCTCGCTCAAGTTCGGCGGAGAACTGAACAACCGGCAGATCGCCTCGGTGGTCGGCCTTTCCGTTAATAACGTGGGCACCATACTTTTTCGCGCCATTTGCAAACTGAGAAATTGCCTCAAGGGCTGGTCGAATGAAAGATAAATCACAAAAACAGTTCCTGGAATACCTGGACAGGATGATGGCCGGCGAGCCGGTAACGCTCGGCGACGACGTCCCCGAAGAGGTGAGGTCGGCGCTCGACCAGGCGCGCCTCATGCTGGCCTACCGCCGGGAGCCGACGCCCGAATTCAGGGCCGCCCTCAGGAACAGGCTGCTGCAGCAGCTTGCCGAGAAGCCGGCCGCTTACCAGACGGAGAAACCGGGGTTCTGGGAGCGTTTAGATAGCGTCCTGCCGCCGAAGCCGGTACTGGTGGCCGTGGTCAGCTCGGTGGCGGTTATATTTTTACTATTCGTTGGCGTGGTGCTTTACGCCGGCCGCTTCGGCGGAGGACCGTCGGCAACCATGACCGCACCTTCGTTACCATCCGGAGCCGAACTCGCGCTCCAGCTGCCGGCCAATATCGTGCCTGAGGGCGCCAGCTTTACAGCCAATACCGGGCTTTCAGACGCCGCGGGCAAGGCGGCCATATATAAAATAGACAGTACCGATATCACCGCGGATTCGGTCACGTCGCTTGGGCACCGGCTCGGATTCAGCGGCAGCGCCGGTCTCAGCGATGACGGCACCAGATATATCATGACCCAGGGAACGGGCGATAATGAAAAGCAGCTAACCGTCTGGATAGCCTCCGGCGCCGTTGAATACGGCTACAATTCGCCCGATAAGCTGTATCCCGTCTTCCAGGTCCAGCTACCGTCGCAGTCCCAGGCGGAGACCATAGCCTATAATTTCCTGCAGCAGTCGGATTTACTGCCGTCCGAATATCATAACCTGGCCAAGGTCAGCCAGGACACCACCGTGGCCGGCGTCGGCTACTCCATCATATCAGGTGGGGTAGCGGCCACTCCGATGCCGACCGTACCACAACCTACGACTACACCTTCCCCGATACCTCCGCCGTCGGCAGCAGAGGAAGCGCCATCTCCTCAATCGCTGCCGGCACCAAGTGCGCCTTCGGTAGAGCAACCGGCGACCGTACCGACACCTTCGGTCCCGGCTCCCGTACCCGGCTCAACTCGACCTGCGCACGGTCCCAGCTACTGGCTGGTCGAGTTTCCCAATTATATCGACGGTTCCGAGGCCACCGGTCCGGGCTCGAATATCGAGGTCAGTGTAGGTACTAACGGCGAGGTGGTCAAGATGGCCTGGTCGTGGCGGCCGGTATCTCAGCTTGGCACCGATAATATCATCTCCACCAGGCAAGCGTTCGAGGACCTGACGCAGGGCAAGGGCAGCATTGAGGTACCTGTGGACTGCAAGCAGGTTGTGGTCGACAGCGTTCAGCTAAAATACTGGCTCGGCCCGCCCTCAGAAGAGCAGGAGTACGCCGTACCCGTCTATGAGTTCACCGGCAACTGCCTGGATAAAAACGGCAACACCATCGAGTCCTTCACCGGCTGGACACCGGCATTGTCCGATGCATACTGAAAAAGTCTATTGTCCTAAAAAACCGGTTTATTACCTTGGATTAATTTATGAAATGGTATCTAGAATAACTACTTTTATTATTAATCTGATAAAAAGAGCAGCAGTATAGTAGACGACATAAACATGAAATGTAACTTTAAGTCACCAATTAATATTTTTATCGATACATCCATTGTCAATAATCTACTTGACCTAGATAAGCGGGAACACAACGATCCGACTTGGGAGAAAAACGTTAGGTTCTTAAAAATACTAATTAGTGGTCCAGTAATGTCCGGTGAAATGGTTTTATACGTTAATCCAAGTGTAAAAAACCAAATTAATGATATGAATGACATAAAGCGTAAAGAAGAACTGCTTTCAAAGTTCGGTGAGTTCAAATTTGAAGAATTCAATTTGACTATATTCCCATTTACATTTCCCGCAACATTTATAGCCCAGGAACATAGTGACTTAATTGAGACTATCTGCAAAGAGCATAGTAAACTTGAAAGCGATAGAAAAATAATAGCTGATGCAGCTTTTAACGAGAAAATACACGTCTTACTTACAACAGATAAAAATCTTGCACACCAAGTACGCAAGATAGGTAAAGTCAGATTCTTTCTTCCCGAAGAATTGTGGGAGTGTTACTCATTATCCCGTTAGTAGAGCCAACATTAAATTGACAGTTGTTTACATTACTTAATTATGCTCCTATTCAACTACTTGACGCCGTTTGACCCCATGACGCTGTGAATTGATTCCCGCAGGCACTGCATAATACAATAGACCTCATTATTAGCCTTCAATTATTATGCAGACCAGTGTTTCTTTTGCCTTACTTTTGACCCTGCTGGCGGGCTGCGCTACGGCCATAGGCGGCGGCATCGCCTGGCTTATCGGCAAGCCGAAAAACTGGCTGCTGGCGCTCATACTCGGCTTCTCCGCCGGCGTCATGATTTATATATCCTTCATGGAACTGCTGCCGCTGGCAATCAGTAAGGCGGGCCCCCTGATAGGAGGAATCGCCTTCTTCGTCGGCATTATCTTTATCGCCATACTCGATATCGTGATACCACATGAATACCAGGAGGAGCACGGAGCCCTGGCTCATGAACCTGTTGCCGAAAAACAACAGTTCAGACACCGCATACGCCGCAGATTTCAACAGGGCACGCCGCAGACCAGACAGTCTGTTATGTTTCACATGGGCTTACTTACCGCACTCGGCATTGCCATTCATAATTTTCCCGAAGGCCTGGCGGTCTTCAGCAGTGCCGTTGGAGGCGATGTCCAGCTGGGGGTGCTGGTGGCCATCGCGGTAGCGCTGCACAATATTCCGGAAGGAATTATCGTCTTTATTCCCATTCGCGAAGCTACTGAAAACGGAAAGCTGGCATTCATGGTCTCCACGTTTTCCGGGCTGGCCGAGCCTCTGGGAGCTCTGCTGGGCTATGCTATACTGGCACCGTTTCTGAGCCCCGGACTACTGGCCGGCATGCTGGCTTTCGCCGCGGGTATCATGGTCTATATCAGCCTCGACGAGCTGCTTCCGGCATCCCGCGAGTACGGCTCGGCGCATCTGACTATGGTGGGTATCGGGTTCGGCATGCTGGTTATGGCGCTAAGCTTCATCTTAGCGCGTCATTAAGTTATTTTCCACCCTCTCCCCGTAGCCCAATGGGAATAAATACTCATTGGATGCCTGCCCACCCTTCCACCCGGCGGGAGGGGGGAAAGATTTTTCATGAGGTGATACCGGTCTATTAAACTCTTCTGTTCTCACTATTGACGTGCCTTACATTCGATGTTATATTGTTAACCGACCCGAAATGCTATATCTGGTAAGGAGACTCATGCCAAAATTAAAGGTACATAAACTCTTTTCTATATGTATGGCCTTTGCGCTGATACTTTCGCTGGGTATCGCGCTCTTGCCCAACGGCCCGACGCAAGCAGCAGCGTGCTCTTCTGAAGTCTGGGTGGCGCCGCCGCCGACCGGGAATAATTCGAATCCCGGCACCCAGGCGGAACCCTTCGCCACCATACAGAAAGGTGTCAACGAGGTATGTGATGGCGGCACCGTGCACGTGGCCGCCGGGACTTACAATGAAAGTGTAACTATCGTTACGCCGCTTAGTCTGCTGGGCGCGGGTAGAGATGTGGTAACGGTCTATAGCCATCACGATGTTGGTTTTTTCGTCGCGGCGGATAACGTTAAAATCAGCGGCTTCACCGCTACAGGCAACTACGATTACGGCATATTTGTCGATGGCGTGAGTCACTGCAACATCCTCGATAATACGGCCACCGAATGCTACTACGGGATTTTACTGGAATACGCATCAAACAATGTTATCAGCAATAACAACGCAAACGATAATTATTGCGACGGCATCCACCTGTGGCGCTCCTCGGGCAATACCATCACCAATAACAACGTCCACGACAACTGGGGAGACGGAATCGTCGTGGACCAGTCCGACAACAATGTGATAAGCGATAATAATATTTTCGGTAACCTGGGCTGGAGCTGTCCCTACGTCTATTCCTGGAACGGGCAGGACTACCAGCTCGATGCCCACATGCTGGGCAACGCTCCGCGGGCTAACGCCGAGAGATCGGACTACGATGGTCTGGAGTATCTGGTGCCGTCCGCCGGCAAACATCTACTGAAGCTCACCGAGGAGCTCGACGAGACATCCTGGATAGATGAATTGAAGCTCATCGTCGTGGACCATATAGCCGGCTCGAAAGTGGTCATGGATATGCAGGGCATTATACATACGCTGTGCTCTCCGGCCACACTGCTGTCCGCCGTGGACGAGGAAGGGATCGACTGCTTGAATGCGGTAAGCGCCCAGGACGGAAACTACTGGACGAGCGATGTGGAGAACAAAGACTTCAGCAATCCCGATGACCTGAGAGACGGCGTTATCCTCACATTCGATAAGCCCGCCGGCGTCACATCGGCTACAGTGGTAGCCAATTACCGGAAAACCGGCCTCGGCTCTTTCATACACGTCCACTGGGCCAGAATCCTGCCGCAGCCACCGATACCTGTCAAGGTTCGACAGCTTGGCGGCCTGCTGAACAGCGTGCAGCTGCAGGTCAAGAATGGAGATACCTGGGGCAACAGAATTGCATTCATGGATACGTCGGGCAGCACCCTCGGCAGGAACGATATTGCCTTTACCGGGGATATCAGCAGCATAACCGGAAACACGCTTACTATAAGGGTTGAGTCTATCAGCGGTCTCGTCGATATAGATTCTATCACTGTATATTATTCGGAATGCGGCGAGGATACCACGTCAGTTGAGCTATCCGCCTCATCGGCCATCGACGGCGACGGAACCGATGTAACAGGGCTGCTGGGAGCGGACGACCAGGATTACCTGGTGCTGGAAAAAGGAGATTATGCCGACCTCAACTTCTACTATACCGAACCGGTCGCTGACGGATACGAGAGGTCGTACTTCGTTAAGGCTAACGGATATTACGTTTTTCCTGAACTGACGCCGTTGCCAAAAGAAGAAGCACAGCCTTCCATGCAGCAGTTCCTGGCGGATTTCAATAACGCTTACCAGTTCTACCTGACCAGATACTATCCGTCGCCTGCTGCCGAGTGCGGAATAGATCTGTACTACAGTTCGGGCAACGTAGTCTCCGGCAACGAGATATATGATAACGCCTACGAGGGGATTTACATAGGTATGTCCGATACCAACCGTATAATTGGCAATCATATTTATGAAAACGACTCCGGCATATGGATGGAATGCGCGGACAATAACGAGATTCTGTGCAACAATATCCGCGACAACTCCGACTGGTCCGGCATAATGGTCGATTATTACGCGGATTATATGAGTTGCCACTCGTCGGGCAATACTATCCATAATAATAACATCGTGGGCAACATGGACTACGGAATTTATAATGTCAGCAACAAGGAGACAGTCGACGCTACCGAAAACTGGTGGGGAGCCATTGAGGGGCCCAGCCCCAATGGCAGCGGTGACAAGGTCTCCGGCTATGTCGACTACTACCCGTGGCTGCGTACCGAGGTGGATTGTCAGAAGTGCGTAGAAAACGGCGGCGTTCTATCGAATCTGAACCAGAACACTATACAGTATACCGGCAGTCCGGGCGTATCTCCGCAGGACCGCCATGTGCATGCTTTCTTTAATACGCAGTATATGCACATTAATCCGCTACAGGCACAAGTGAACCAGCCCGTTACCATAGCCACTAACGTAGTCAATTTCGGCCAGGAAACCGGTAGCTACGATGTCGTGCTCAAGGTCAACGGCAAGCCGGAGCAGACCAGAACGGTCAGCGTAGCACCAGGCGCAACCTATCCGGTGAACTTTACGTTGGCCATATCCCGGCCGGGCACTTACACCGTGAACATAGACAACCAGCGGGGCAGCTTTGTGGTGCTCGACGACGGTAAAAGCGCCGGGCCGCAAGTGAATATCGGCTGGATTGCAATTCTGGTATTGGGTGCGCTGGCTATCGTAATTGCGATACTATTAATTCGAACTTTGCGCCGTTCCATCTGATAGGTAATACTATACTATGAAAGAAAAAGGGGGTGCCTTTTGTGCGCCCCCTTTTTTATTTTCTCTTTGCAGCTCTTTATTACATAGATGCGGGAACAAAAATTACGGAAGTGCTAAAATAACCGTGCCGGGTAATCTATTACCCGGGATAAGGAGATCAGAATGGCCGACGTTTATGAGAAGCTCCGCGAGAGGTTGGATATGTTCCCGCAGGGGTTCGCCAGGACCAAGACCGGCGTGGAGCTGAAAATACTTAAGCGCCTGTTCAAGCCCGACGAAGCGGAAATTATGCTGCACCTGAAGCCCACGCTGGAAAAGCTATCGGACATCGCCGCCAGGACGGGCAAAGACGAGAAAAAGCTGGGCGAGATGCTTTACGACATGTCCAAGCGCGGCCTGATTATGCGCTGGGAGGCTCCTAACAAGGACATGTACTATTTCCTGATACCTTGGGCAATCGGCATCTTCGAGTTCCAGCTCAATAACCTGGACAAGGAAAACGTCGAGCTGTTCGAGCAATACTATGAAGAGGGCATGGTGCCTAACTGGAAAGATAGAAAAAACGGGATGATGCGAGTCATACCGGTACAGAAAGAGATAGAAGGCAGAACCGAAATTCAGCCCTACGAAAAGGTGTCGGAGATTATCGAATCGCATACCCGCTTCGCTGTGGCTGAGTGCATCTGCCGTAAGGAAGCCAAAATACAGGGACATGGCTGCAACAAGCTGCTGGAAGCCTGCATGAGCTTCGGGCCCGCCGCGGAATTCTATATTGGGAACGGCATCGGCCGGGAGATTACCAAGGAAGAGGCGAAGAAGGTCCTCGAGAAGGCCGAAGAGGACGGCTTGATTCACTGCTCCTCAAACGCAGCGGGCGGCAAAAACTTTATATGAAACTGCTGCGGCGATTGCTGCGGGGTCCTGCGGCTACTAACCAAATACGATAATCCCGGAATTATAACCACTTCTAACTACTACGCCGTGAAAGACGACGATACCTGCAACGACTGCTTTACCTGCATCGACCGGTGCAACGTGCATGCCATTACCGCCGAGGGGAATGAGGCAACTGTCATCAACCGGGAGAAATGCATCGGCTGCGGGCTGTGTGCCTCAACATGCCCCACCGGGTCGATAACCATGGTGGCCAAGTCACCGGCTGACGCTCCGCCTATTTTCGCGCGTGAGTCGGACATGCTGAAGGCAATGGGTAAGGAATTAGGGAAAACGTTTCCCTTCGATTAACAAAAGTTAAAAGTTAAAGGCCAAACGTCAAATGTTCAGGTTAAAGGTTAAAAATATTTAATGCTTTTGACGTGAGCTTTTTATTTTTAACGTTTAACATTTGATTTGTGTTTCACCCTCACCCTGCCCTCTCCCTTTGAAGGGAGAGGGTTTTCCGTTGGAAACTAAGAGGGATTGCATCCCTCTTAAACTCCCTGCTCTCTAAATGGAAGACACTTTTGATGAGGGCTGCGCCCCTCTTAAACTCCCGTTCCTTCAGGCGTCTTTATAATTCAGGCTGCAGAAGTGTATAATGTCACGATTTTGCTAACTAATCTGCTACTGGAGAAAATCCGTGAAAATTAAGTACCTCGGAATTTTTATTACCTGCGCTGTTCTATTGATAGCCCCGGCCTGTCTGGTGCCGGCGGCCAAAAGCAGCCCGGCGGACCAGGCGGCAGTAATGGTGCAGCAGGGCGATTCGCTGAGCCAGCAGGGCAAGTACGACGATGCCATTAACGAATATACGGCGGCCATAACCCTCGACCCCACGCTGGTGAGCGCCTACGTAGGCCGCGGCCAGGCCTACTTTTTGAACGGCAAAAGCCTCATGGCGCTGACCGATTATTCTACGGCCATCAGACTCGACCCAAACTCCACCGCAGCATATTACGGTCGCGGCTGGTCGCAGCTGGGCAATAGTGCCTGGGCTGGAGCCGTTTCCGACTTCAGCCAGTCGCTGCAACTGGACTCCCAACAGGTCAGGGCGTACAACGGCCGCGCCTGGGGATACTTCAATAAAGCGATATGGCACTTCGAGGGTATATACGGCTACTGGGGGCTGTTTTATCTCTTCGAAAGCCACGTGGCGCTGCACCGCGCCTACAAGGGCCGCGGTTGGTATTATGTCAAGCAGCCGCAGTGGGAAACCGCGGTCATCCCCGACCTGACGCAGGCCATGACACACGACCCGGCCCCTGCCGAGGCCTACTGCAACATCGGCTTCGCCCACGCCAAGAAGGCGCAGTGGACACATGCTATCGAAGATTACAAGGTAGCTATCGACAAAGACCCGTCGCTGGACTGGTCACGATTCAATACGGACTGGGCAACCGACAGCAAGGAAAACTGGAACCCGGTCATTGACGACTACGTCAAGGTAATCGAGATGACCACCGGGCAGGCTCCGGCCGAGGCAAAACTGGGCGCCACGGAGGACGAGGAATGGGAACTGGCCGTCGCTTCCTACAACCAGGTGATAAAGCTATCAAAGGACCCGGCGCTGACGCAGAAGGCGCAGGACGCGCTAAAGCTTTACGAAGGCATACATGCTGACCTTAACAAGTAAAATCACCCTTAACCCCCCTTTTTCTAAGGGGGATAATTTGTTTGAACTGTGGTATTGTGAACTGGAAGTAACTTCTCCCTTTCGTAAAGGGAGATTGAGAGGGATTTAATATAAAACCAAATGGGCCCCGCTAGTTTGTCTTTGCGAGGCCATTCGAAGAAGGCCGTGGCAATCTCATCCTTACTACCAATGTTTTATTTATTGCTGAAATCGCCACTCGGAGTTTATCCTAGAGGAGTCCTTCCTGGAAGGATGACGAAGGGCTCGCGATGACAGTTAGTGTTGTTTCCGCTCGTGGTGAGCTTGTCGAACCATGGCGGAAAGTAATGATGCGCTCGCGATTAACTAGTCCGCGGAGCGGATGCTCCGCGGTACCCTCGTAATCACCCTTCGACAAGTTCAGGTTGAACAAGTAGAATAAGGTTGAATTAAAAATGAGGAAAACTTTTCTAGCAGTTGTTTTTACCGGACTGTTCATTATCCTGCTGGCGCCGTTAACCAACTGTGCCGGCGGGATAAAGGCTAAACTGGGTGAGAAATTCCCGCTCCACGTGGGACAAACGGCGCAAATCGAAAACGAGTCGCTGTCCATCACCTTCAACAAGGTATCGGCAGACAGCCGATGCCCCAGTAATACGTTGTGCGTTCGGGCCGGAGAAGCCATATGCGACGTTACGGTCACATACAAAGGTTCCCCATACAGCGTTACCCTGATGCAAACCGGTTCCACGGCACAGGCCATGGAACCGTTTCAGGGATACGCGCTGGTTTTCTCGGTCGAACCTTATCCTGTAGCTGGGAAGCAGATATCGCCATCCGAATACTGGCTGAATTTGACCGTCAATAAAATGACTCCCAAGTAGAATAAAATCCACTTAGCCGCCTTTTCCAAAGGGGGAATTTTATGGTAAGCTGAGTTTGAGGGTACTTACTTCTCCCTTTCCTAAAGGGAGATTGAGAAAGATTTCCAGCCGGGCCATAAATTATGGATAACAGAGATGCCTGAAACCTCAAACACTAACTATAAGAAGCTGATAAAAGCCGCCGGTTTACGGCTTGTACTGGCACTTCTTGTTTACGGTTTAATTTTCTTCGTCACGGCGGGCACCTTACAATACTGGCAGGCATGGATTTATTTGGGAATCCTTTTTATCCCCATGCTTGTCGCTTTTATATATTTACTAAAGAATAATCCGGACCTGTTAGAGCGCCGAATGAGAATGCGGGAAACGGAGAAACCTCAAAAATTGATTATCGTGCTGTCTATATTCGCTTTCTTCTTAGCCTTCATTATCCCGGGACTAGACCATCGTTTCGGCTGGTCCGCCGTACCTATGGCAGCCGTTATAGCTGCCGACATCATAGCTTTAGCAGGTTATTCGATTTTCTTTCTGGTGATGAAAGAGAACACATATGCCTCCAGAGTTATTGAAGTGGAAAAGAACCAGAAAGTTATATCCACCGGACCTTATGCCGTTGTTCGCCATCCGATGTATCTGGGAGGGTTATTAATGTATCTGTTCAGCCCAATTGCGCTGGGCTCTTTCTGGGCGGTCATTGCCTTCCTGCCGCTGCCCGCTTTATTTATTTTCAGAATATTAAACGAGGAACACGTGCTGGCTAAAGAATTACCAGGCTACATAGAATATATGGAGAGGGTTAAATACAGGTTAATCCCATTTGTCTGGTAAGAAGTAGATATCCTGTTCTCAACTTTTTAACCTTTGACCTATTACTAAAATCCACTTATCCTCCTTTCCCCAACCTGCTTAGCTTGACACCTGTATCTTTCCTGTACTAGCCTTGTGCACAGGAGGTCTATGGCTATGAGTGCAACCAAAGACAAGGGCAGCTCCGGATCCAAAACCTCGGCATCTGAATTACAGGGCAGATTCGACCAGCTGTTTAAAGGCGTTGAAGATAAAGAAAAGGCATGGGCTGAATTCTTGAAATGGACGCTTGACCAGAGCAAGGATACAGGCGCCAGAGTGACGACACAGGCCAGCCCGGGCAATCCCGGCACGGTAACTGCGGAGACAGTAATGATTATGTCTTACATCGGGCGGCTCGGGATCACGTTAGCCAAGATTGAAAAGCGGTTAATTAATATAGAAAAATCCATAGACCGCCTACATCTCAAAATCCAATAATTTATCCATACCATCCATATTCTCCCTGATTTCTAAACAACGGGCTCTAACCGTTCCTATCCACCAAAATATACATGCCTACCAGACAAAGGGGATAAGCCGGTATTTTACTTTCTTTCTGTAGTCGATATACCCATCCAGTTCTTTGACCAACAATTTTTCTTCACCCAGGATCCTGAACACCAGCAGAATAGATAGCAATATGCCGACAAATACGCCATATAGAGAGCCCATCAGCAAAGGGGCAGCGATAAACAGCAAAATGCCCGCTAGATACATGGGGTGCCTGATAAATCCGTAGAACCCCGGTGGACACCACTCTCTGTCTTCGATCCGACTGTATCCTTACCAGAGGCGAAACGAAACTATTGTCGGCATACGAACGGAAAAAGAGAAACGAGGACAATATCAGTGACATAGCTCCGATAATTTTTAACCACAAAGGAAAGGCCGGACTCCAGCCGAACCTTCTGGCGTCGAGCGGCATTATAATAATCCAGAGCATAAACCCCAGAACTAGCCCATATACAACATATCTGTCCCAGCCTGTCTGACCAGAGGTGCCGGGCTGCCGGTACCTTTCGACGAGCAAAGCTGGGTCCACCCGGTACAGATAAACTATTGTCGTAGCACACAAGCCAATAAACCAGATATTGAAGGTCCAGCCTTCGACCCACAACCAGTCTCCCGAGAGAACAAGAATTAATGCCGGGAATATGAGGATGTAGATGGCGGTAAGTACCAGCCTGCCGGCGGTCAATTTGGTTTTTTCGGTTTCCATCCTCAAATCTCTGTGTACTGGGAGCCAAAGCGAAGTGCCCTCGTAATCTTATACACAATCGACCGCCCGCGCAATAGTGCATCATTTCAATATGAATATCATCCTGTAAACGACTTCCTCATCCATCTTCATTGCCTTTAATATATGGCTGTGATAAAGTACGACACCAATATAATAGGAGTTAGCTTGGTCCCCAAGGACGCACGAAGATTCGACCTTGATTGGCTGCGTGTGATAACAATTTTATCTGTCTTCCTGTATCATGCCAGCCTATTTTTCTGGACATACTGGTGGTACATCAAGAATGCCCAAACCAGTTCTTTCACCGCCCTATTTGTGAGTGTTATGGGCTTATGGATGATGCCTCTGCTGTTCATGATTGCCGGCAGTGCGGCCTGGTTTTCGCTGGGCCTCAGAAATAAAGGCGCATTCATAAAGGAGAGGACCCTTCGACTCATTGTGCCGTTTATATTTGGGCTGTTAGTACTAATTCCTCCGGTAACGTATCTCGACCGGATAAGCAAAGGCTACTTCAGTGGTTCATTCATCCAGTATTACCCCCATTTCTTCCAGGGTTTTTATTCTTTAGTCGGTCCAACGAAAGGAGATTTTCACACTGCCCACCTGTGGTTCCTGCTTTACCTTTTCCTCATTACCCTGATTGCCATACCTATTATATCGCCGTTACTTGCCGATAAAGGCAGGAAAGCCATCGACTGGCTGGCCCGGTTTACCACCAGACCTGGTGCCATCTATCTTCATATACTACCGGCGGTTATCATAAACCTCATCCTGGAACCGGTTTCCATACGCACTTATTACTTTATCGGCGACTGGGCGTATGTTCTCAGCGTTCTGACCCTATTCTTACTGGGCTTCATTTATTGCATGGATAACAGATTTTGGGACGCTATTGAGAGACATAGAGCCTGGTCACTGGGTATGTCACTGATTGTGACCGCAGCCTGGATTTTCGTCTGGATTACCGGGGTCAACACGGCGGCATCTTATTCATGGCCTCAACTGCTGTTCTCAGTTCTCTACGTCTTCACCACCTGGATCTACATTTTAACGATTTTAGGTTATGCCCGCCGTCACCTTAATTATTCAAATCGTTTTCTGGCCTACGCCGGCCCGGCTTCGCTGCCGTTCTACATAGTACACGTTACGGTTCTGGTAGCTATAGGGTTCTTTGTGGTTCAGTGGAATATCTGGCCGTGGGCTAAGTTCTTGCTGATAGTAATACTGTCTTTTGCAGCTATTGTTCTGATTTACGAATTTATCATAAAGAGAGTGAATGTAATCCGCTTCTTGTTTGGCATGCGTACAATACCGAAGAAAACTGAGAAGCCCCACCCGATTTCATAACCTATTGACATCAGTACATATGTTCTAGTATAATGGCTGCCCTCATGGATGGAGGGTGGCCATGTCCAAGCTCATCAACGAACCTGTAACCGTGCACCTCGGCAAAGACTCACTGCCCACCGCCTTCATCTGGCGGCGCCGGCTGTACCGCATTACCGACGTGCTTTCCTGGTGGCGCGAGCCGGCAGCCTGGTGGCACGACGGGCCGATAAGGCTCTTAATCCGCGTCAACGCCGTCAGCAAGACCGCCGGCATCTACGAGCTCTCCCGGCTCAATTCGCACTGGTCACTGGATAGACTCCTCGACTGAGGCTCACCATGGGTTTCATACACCTGCACGTTCATTCACCTTACAGCTTTCTCGACGGCGCCTCCACGCTGGACCGGCTGCTGGAGAAGGCCAAAAAGCTGAACATGCCGGCCCTGGCGATCACCGACCATAACCGGCTGACCGGCGCCGTCAAGTTTTACGATAAGGCCAAAGCGCTGGGCATAAAACCAATCATCGGCGCCGAAATCGACCTGGTTAACGGCCACCACCTGACACTGCTGTGCAAAGACGGCACCGGCTATTCCAGCCTGTGCCAGCTGCTGACCGATGCCCACCTGTCCAATCCCGCCGGCCAGCCCGCCGCCAGCGACGATATGCTTATTAAATACCACCAGGGCCTGATAGCCCTGTCCGGCTGCGATAAGGGCAATATACCGTCGCTACTCGCTGCCGGAAAGGCCGGCCTGGCGGCGCAGGTCGCCGGCTTCTACAGGGACCTGTTCGGCGACGGTTTCTTTATCGAGCTGACCCGCTATCCGGCCAAAGACGGCGGCCCGCTCAGCTACCGGCTGGCCGAGTTCGCCGCCGCGCAGCAGATACCCGCGGTGGCCACCAACAACGTCCACTACGCCGACATGAAGGAATACAAAATCAAGGAGCTGCTCAACGCCATCGACCAGATTACCGGCGTTTCCCGGATTGCCGGCTACCGGACGGTGGAGCAGTACCTGAAATCGACCAGGGAAATGACGAAGCTGTTCCCGGACCTGCCGGATGCCGTGGCCATGACCGAGGAAATCGCCGCCCGGTGCAACCTGGAACTGGAGCTGGGCAAGCCGCATTTCCCCAAATTTGAAATCCCCGCGGGCGAAAGCGCCGCCAGCTACCTGTCCCGGCTGGCCTACGACGGCGCCCGCCGCAAATACCCGGCCCTGACCGCTCAGGTCACCGAGCGGTTGAAGATGGAGCTGGACACCATCAGGCAGCTCGGCTTCTGCGAGTATTTCCTGGTGGTCTGGGACATCATGCGCTGGGCCAGGGAGCGCGGCATCAGGTGCCAGGCACGCGGCAGCGCCGTGGACAGCCTGGTGGTCTACACGCTGGATATCAGCAACGTCGACCCCATCGACTACA
>CAZJQG010000016.1:0-42145 GCA_964548415.1 uncultured Dehalococcoidales bacterium
CTATTAATACCTCTTATGTCATTAAGAAATTTTTTAATATCGTTGTCCATTGGCGGAATTAAGCCGTCACTTTCCAATTCATCGCAAGTTGTACTATAAGCTTCTTCGGCAATATCAATTAATGCCTCTGTTTCTTTTTTTGAATTCCATAGTTTATTATGATTTATTCCGAGTCTACTGGAGATTTCACGTATTAATCTATCCATTTCCTGCTGTTTTAAGGTATGGATCATCGTCCCCATGCGCTGCTTAAATAACAACTCAGCTGCTATTTCATATTCCCTATTTTTTATGCGCTCGATAACATCCATTTTTAGTTTCCCTGTTCCTGCTTCCAGGTGTCTGCCTTGTGCATGGCTTCGCGGGCGTCTATGAGGGCGGCTTCGGTGTACTGCGGGCCGCCCAGCATGACGGCAATCTCCTTAGTCCGAGCCTCGCCTTCAACCGGCTGAAGCAGGCTCACCGTCCTATCGCCTGACTCTTCCTTATGGACCTGGTAGTGGGCATCAGCATAGGCCGCTATCTGGGGAAGATGGGTGACGCAAATGACCTGGCGGTTGCGGGCCAGGTTCCACAGCTTCCGGCCGATTACATCTCCGCTACGGCCGCCCACTCCGATATCTATCTCGTCAAAGATGAGTATGGGTATGCTGTCAATCTCCGAAAGGGCGCATTTCAAAGCCAGCGTGAAGCGTGAGATTTCACCGGTGGAGGCGATTTTGGCCATGGGCTTGAGCGGCTCGCCGGGATTGGTGGAAGCCATGAACTCAACCAGGTCAACTCCATCGCCGGTGAAGGCGTAAGTCTTGCCGTCGGCCAGGGCAATGCCGTCTTCAGATTCCTCTTTGGTCATGGATACCTGGAAGTTAACCAGCTCCAGGTTCAGGTCCCTCAGCTCCTTCTTGACCTCGCCAACCAGCGTCTCCGCCGATTTGATGCGGGCCTGCGAAAGCGCGCCGGCAATAACGCCCATCTCCGCCTTGTGCCCATCGCGCTGCTTTTCCAGCTCGGCCTGCCGCTCGGAAGAAAGGATGATTCCCTCCAGGTCTTTTTCGGTCTGTTCGGCAAAGGCCAGTATTTCATCGATGGACTGGCCGTATTTGCGCTTCAGGCCCTTGATGGCCTCAAACCGCGCCTCCACCTCTTCCTGCCGGGCGGGATTGTGCTCCAGCCCGCCGCCATAGGCATTGATTTCCCGCGCCGCCTCCTCAACCTTGTAAACGGCGTCTTCCAATGAGCTCAAATGCTGGCTAAGCGCCGGGTCAAGCTCCACCAGCTTCTTTACCAGCGCCAGCGCTTCATTCAGTTTGTCCAGCGCCGGGGCATGGCCGCGCGATGAGTCTTCCTTGGCCAGTGCCTGATAGGCATCGTAAGACAGCGCCTTGAGCTTTTCGGCCGATGACAATAATGTCCGCTCTTTTTCCAGCTCCTCGTCCTCGCCGGGCCTTAGCTCGGCCTTCTTTATCTCTTCAAGCTGGAAGCGCAGGAACTCCTGCCGGCGGGCGGCGTCTTTTTGGGCTTCAACCAGGTCATCTAATTCGGCTTCTAATTTGTGCAGCTCGGCGGCCTTGGCGGAGAAGCTTTTACGGAGTTCCAGGGTATGGCCGAAGGCGTCCAGGAAGTCCAGGTGGTAGCCGGTATCGAGCAGGGACAGGTGCTGGCTCTGGCCGTGAATATCGATTAACATGCTGCCGACCTGCTGCAGTATGGCTTTGGTAACGGCGTGGCCGTTGATGCGGAGGACGCTGCGGCCGTGCCGGCGGGACTCGCAGCTGATGACCAGGCTGTCCTCTTCGGACTTGAGGCCTTTTTCTTCAAGCAGCCCGCGAAGCGGCGCCAGGTGGTCGGTTACCGGGAGGTCGAAAACGCCTTCAACGTGGGCCTCGTGGCTGCCGTGGCGGATGTCTTCTTCGCCCACCTTGCCTTCCAGCAGCGTTTCCACGGCATCGATGACCAGGGACTTGCCGGCGCCGGTCTCACCGGTGATGACGTTCAGGCCGGTGCCCAGGGACCAGTCGAGGCTTTCGATGATGCCGAGGTTACGGACGCGCAGTTCGAATAGCAAGCAACGACTCCTTATGAGTGGTGGTACGTTTGCCCGCTATATTCTATCACTTTTCCCGTGCAGGAAAAGGTGTTTAAAGGGTAATTTTTAGTTTATTTTAGTAAAATCCCTCTCAGTCTCCCTTTACGAAAGGGAGAGGTTTTGGTTGATCTTGCTCAAAATGGAGAGATTATTTCCCCCTTAGAAAAAGGGGGATTAAGGGGGATTTAGTTCATTTTATGTTTATTTACACCCTCACCCTGCCCTCTCCCTCAAGGGAGAGGGTTTTTTGGTTAGACTAAGAGGGGTTGCACCCCTCTTAGCACTCCCTGCTTACTAGGTTCCGTTCGTGGTGAGCCCCGGGTTCCGTTCGTGGTGAGCTTGTCGAACCATGACGGAATCCGCTTGTAGGTGCGACCTTTTTAGGTCGCACGGGCGCGGCTAAAGCCACACCCCTACATGTAAGGCAACCCTTCGACTGGCTCAGGGTGAGCGGGCACATGTTTAATGTTAAAAGCCCGTGAAAATAATTTGACATTATGAAAGAACCCTACTAATCTACAGAGCTATGGAAGCCGCTTCACTAAAAGAATTGTACGACCAGAAAAAGAAAGAAATCATAGAAAACTGTAACCTCTGCGGCATCTGCGTGGATGTTTGTCCGGCCGTACCGCTGACTGCCCTGGCTTCCATGGATACATCCGACATCCAGCAGAAAGTAATCGATGTCCTCAAGGACGGAGTTACCTCTGAAGAAGCCTCCTTGAAAAGCGCCTCTTGCACCCACTGCGCGCTCTGCCAGGACGTTTGCCCCGTGGATATCAGCCCGGTGCTCATGCACGAGATTCTCAAGCTGGAACTTGTCAGCCTGGGCAAGAAAGCTTACCCGATGCTCGAGATAAATATCGGCGATGCTAATTACTTTGTGCCGGACGTTATCGCCAGCATGCAGGTCAGGCCGGAGGAGAAACGCTGGATAACGCACGTGCCCGATAACCCGCAGCATAAGGACGTCGTCGTCTTCACCGGCTGCGGTTTCGTCATGGTGCCGGATAAGATCTTCATAATGGAGCAAATAATGCAGCGGCTGGGGCTTGATTACGTCATGGTCGGCGGCGGCGAGCTTTGCTGCGGCGTCCGCTACCTGGGCATGGATTTAGAAAAGGCCGATGCCCACGGCAAGGCGTTGCTGCGTGCTATGGGCGCTTTTACGCCGGAGCAGGTCTTATTTCCCTGCGCCGAGTGTGAGTACCAGGTAGCACAGTATGATAAGAAAATCGTCCCTGCCGATTTCCGCTACGAGCACCTGTTTCGCTTTCTAAGTCAGCATATTAATGAATTAGGTTTCACCCGGCCGGTCAACCAGAAAGTCACGCTGCACGACCCCTGTTCCCTTTCCCGGATACTCGGCGACAACGAGTCGCTGCGCACCATACTGAACGCCATCCCCGGCCTGGAACTGGTAGAGATGCGCAGTAATAAGGAGAACGCTAACTGTTGCGGTGGGGTAGCCAGCCGCAAGCTGCCCGTTGCCCCGACAATGGTCAAAAGATGCCTGGAAGAGGCCGCCGCTACGGGCGCCGGGGTCATGGTGGACGCCTGCCTGGGCTGCCATTTTCAATTCCTTCCGGAGGAGTCGAAGTATCCGTTCCGGGTGGAACACGTGCTCACGCTCGTTGGCGAAGCCATGGGCATTAGCTACGAGGACAGGATAAAGAGATTTTATGAGTATAACGATGCCGGCAAAATCATGGCCGAATGCCGCGAGAACATAGCCGCCGGACCCTACGACCCGGGCTTCACCGAACTGCTGGCCAAACGCATGTTTGAAAAGGCTGAGATTTAGGAAATACTTTCACTTTTAATGTGAACATTTAATATTGAACTTCTAACATATAACCTTCTTAAAATCCCGCTCAATCTCCCTTTATTTTTATTTTCAACCTCACCCTGACCCTCTCCCTCAAGGGAGAGGGTAATTGGTTGTAGTCTAAGAGGGATTGCATCCCTCTTAGAACTCCCTGCTCTCTAAAAGGAAGGTATATATTTGAGAGGGGCCGCCCCCTCTTAGCACTTCCCGCTTTCTAAAAGGAATATACGTTTATATGAGGGGCTGCGACCCTCTTAAACTCCCTTGCGGGGACCAAAGACCAAAACCCAAAATGACAGATTAAAGAGTAAAAATGGATGCAGGGTTCCGTTCGTGGGTAGCCAAGGTTCCGCCAGTAGCGAGCTGCAGGTTCCTTCTGTAAGAAGCCGTGGTTCCGCCGGTAGCGAGCTGCAGGTTCCTTCTGTAAGAAGCCGTGGTTCCGCCGGTAGCGAGCTGCAGGTTCCATTCGTGGTGAGCTACAGGTTCCGTTCGAGGGGTGCTAAAGGTTCCGTTCGTGGTGAGCCCCGGGTTCCGTTCGTGGTGAGCTTGTCGAACCATGACGGAATCCGCTTGTAGGTGCGACCTTTTTAGGTCGCACGGGCGCGGCTAAAGCCACACCCCTACATGTAAGGCAACCCTTCGACTGGCTCAGGGCGACTTGCTTTACCACCCTGGATTGTTTTATCTATGGTGGGATAATCCCACTTGACATTTCTTCCCACTAATGCTATCATAGCATTATGACAGATATGGGGTATAGACAATGGTAATCAAAGATGAAGTTTTTGAAAAAGTGGCTGATAGCGTAAAACCGGATTCCAAAAGGCGAATAGTTTTACAGAGTATTCAAATAGAGGAAGGCGTTACATATCATATATATAAGAATAGCATGGGACAGATCGTATTAGATCCCCAGGTAACCATCCCTGCCTCAGAAATATGGCTATTTAAAAATCCAGAAGCCATTGCCTCGGTTAGGCGCGGTCTTTCAGATGCGAGGGAACGCAGGGCATCTAAAATTAACCTCGATACTTTATAAGGTCAAGAACCTTTGTTTGAATTAGAATGGACACACGAAGCAGAAGATAACTATAATTCACTTAGAGGCGATGCCTCCCAAAAGAAACGATATGAAGCTGTCAAAAAGACTCTTAGACTCCTCGCAATGAATCCCCGGCATAATAGCCTACAGTGCCATCCATACCAGAGTTTAACAAGCCCAAATAAAGAGAAAGTTTTTGAGGCATATGCAGAACAAAGTACACCCGCAGCATATCGTGTCTTCTGGTACTATGGCCCGTTACGGGGCGTAATTACAATTTTAGCAATTACTCCTCATCCTTAGGGATAATCGACACGCTGCCCTGAATTGGCTTAGTTGGGTAAGATTACTTAAAATATCAACTGTTATGAACTATCGGGACGACTTACGAAACATTGTCATTATCGCGCACGTCGACCACGGCAAGACCAGCCTGGTCGATATGATGCTGAAGCAGTCCAAAATCTTCCGGGATAACCAGCAGGTGGGCAACCTGATACTCGACCGTAACGCGCTGGAGCGGGAGAAGGGCATCACCATACTGGCCAAGAACACCGCCGTCGTCTATCGCGGCGTGAAAATAAATATCATCGATACCCCGGGCCACGCCGATTTCTCCGGCGAAGTGGAGCGGGTGATGAATATGGCCGACGGCTGCCTGCTGCTGGTCGATTCCATCGACGGCCCCATGCCGCAGACCAGGTTCGTGCTGAAGCAGGCGCTGAATAAGAAGCTAAAACCCATCGTGGTCATTAATAAAATCGACCGGGCGAATTCCAGGATTGCCGAGGTGGTCCGGCTGACGCAGGACCTGTTCCTGGAGCTGGCCACCGACGCCGACCAGCTGGATTTTCCCGTAATTTACACCTCCGCCAGGGACGGCACGGCCACCACCGAACCGGAGACGGAGGGCACAGACCTGATACCGCTGTTCGAAGCTATACTCAAAACGGTGCCGCCGCCGGCAATCGAAGAGGGACCGTTTCAGATGCTGATATCCAACCTGGACTACTCCACCTACAAGGGCAAGCTGGCCATCGGCAAGATTTACCGCGGCAGCGTCAAGCCGCACGACAGGGTGGTCGTTATCGGCCCGGACGGAGCCACGCAGGACTACGAGGTGAAC
This sequence comes from uncultured Dehalococcoidales bacterium, assembly GCA_964548415.1. GTDB lineage: Bacteria > Chloroflexota > Dehalococcoidia > GIF9 > UBA5629 > 9FT-COMBO-48-23. The sequence goes on from CAZJQG010000016.1 coordinate 6,083, forward strand.
CAGGTATTCACCTTCATAGGGCTGGAGCAGCCGGAGGTGGAGGAGGCAACCGCGGGCGAAATCGTGGCCATAACCGGCGTGGAAATAGTAAATATCGGCGACACCATTGCCAGTCCGGAACAGCCGGAGCCGCTGCCCAGAATAGAGATAGGCGAGCCGACATTGAAAATGATGTTCGGCGTCAATTCGTCGCCCTTTGCCGGCAAGGAGGGCAAGTACGGCACCTCGCGGCAGCTCCGGGAACGGCTGTACCGGGAGCTGGAAACGAACCTCAGCCTGAGGGTACAGGATACCGATACGCCCGACGTTTTCCTGGTGTCAGGCCGGGGCGAGCTGCACCTGGCCATACTTATCGAGACCATGCGCCGCCAGGACTACGAGTTCGAAATCTCTAAGCCCGAGGTCATAACCAAAGAAATCAACGGCCAGCTCACAGAACCCGTGGAAGAGCTGACCATAGATACCCGCGAGGAGAATATCGGCGCGGTCATGGAAATGTTGAGCAGCCGCCAGGCCAGGATGGTCAATATGCGCAACGACGGGCAGGGCAACGTGCGGCTCGAATTTCACATACCCACGCGCGGCCTGATAGGCTTCCGCAGCAAGTTTTTAACCGCCACCCGCGGCGAGGGCATCATGAGCACCTTATTTCTGGGATACGAGCCGTGGTACGGCGATATCGTGTCCATGCGCAGCGGCATGCTGGTGGCTTCCGAAGACGGTACCGCCGTGGCCTACGGGTTGAATAACGCCCAGGGCAGGGGCATAACCTTCATCGAGCCGGGCACCGCCGTGTACGAGGGCATGATCGTGGGCATGCACGCCCGCGGCAACGACCTGGCGGTCAATGTGGCCAAGGAAAAGAAGCAGACCAATATCCGGTCGTCTACGTCCGATATCGCGGTCAAGCTGACGCCGCCCTTGAAAATCAGCCTGGAAGAGGCGCTGGACATGATAAGCGAGGACGAGCTGGTAGAGGTGACTCCCAACAACATCCGGCTGCGAAAGCGGCTGCTGACGATGAACCAGCGCGCCCGGGCCAAACACGCCGCCGCCAGAGAAGCCGAAGCAAGTTAAAAGTTAAACGCCAAAGGTCAAATATACTTTTAACCTATAACGTGATCTTTTTACATTTAACTTTTAACGTTTAACTTTTTTGAATCCCTCCCTTTTTCTAAGGGAGAGGGTTCGATATTTCGACAGGCTCAGGATGAGCGAATTTTTATAAAACGGGGAGTTTAAGAGGGCTGCGCCCCTCTTAGAATCACGTCAGTTTAAATAAATGTTTATTTTCTTCCCAGGCTGGGTCAAGAAATTTTAAGGCATCTCTGAATATTAACTCACCAAGATGACGGATAGCCTGGAATTCTTCCCACTGTGCATAATTTTTACATTTGTCTTTAATGCCAGCTATAATGGCTTCCTCCGTCCTGGCTTCCCCCGAATCCCAAAACCCTCTATCGAGCGTTTTCATTAGCGTATAAAGCACTACGTTGCCAAATTGCTGACACCTGAAATAGATTCCTAAATTTTTAAACTGGCTCTTCTTAAAAGATACAGCCAGCATTCTGGTCTTTTCAATGTTGAAAAAGGTGCCGCCCGATTTGAATTCTTCGATTTCGTAATCTATGTTAGGGAACTCACTCTTTGCCAGTTCCTGTTTGCAGAAATCCAGGAATTTGGCCTGATACCCCTGAGCGTTTGGGTACAGTGATGTCCAGTTTAACTCGCCGTACACGCTTTCAAAATTGAACCTTACTGTCACCCCGTCTCCTTTCTATCGGTCAGCGCCTTCAACTATTTTAGGACTGCCGAACACCGGAAAGTGAATTTGGTACGTAGGCTTACCCCGATAGTTAGCCTTATGAAGCGCTTTGAGCTCATCCAGGTAGTGACCCAAATCGGTTTTATCACCGCTTCTGGACAATTTGTACCCGGTGAACATGATTGCATTCCGCAGTACATCCTCTTCTTTACCCTCGGTTAGCAGCGCCAATTCGCACAGAGTTTCTACATCACTTTTAGGAGGGTCGAAGCTCTTCTTATCTCTTTCGAGGTTTCTCTGAAGACGGTCAAAAATATCACTATTGCAGGCAACCGCATAGTCCCCCATCAGCTGATCTCTTTCTTTATCATGGCCGACCAGCTTTTTGGATATCTTAAAACAGTCCAAAGACCATTTGATATTACTTCCGTATCGCTCCTTTTTTGAAGCTAATACAGCCAGGTTATGGGCAATGTCTTCTCTAGCTCGTTGAACTAATGCGTTTCTATCGGATATCTTGTCCGCCTTCTGCAGCAGGGTGATAACCCTGGGCATATGTTGCATATCCTGACGTCCAAGCCAAAACACACAAATTGCCTCATTAAGGATAGCCTCCCATATAAATGGCTGGTCGACCAGAATTTTTTCATATGTAGCATAGGCGTCTCCGTAATTCCTGTTTTCCATGTCAATGGACGCCATCGCCAGCATATTTTTAATCCATTTCTGTTTATCTGCGGCTATTTCGGTGAGGTCTATAGACGATATTAATTCTTCAGCATAAGATAAGACAGCGATATTGGACCTACAATATTCACAAGTAACATAATCCCGGCCGGATGAAGTATCAAGGAATTTGCCACAGTTAGGACATTCCACGGTAATCCTCCAGGTATCGATAACTAAATATTATCCAGGATCTGTTTTTTCTTTTGCTCGTATTCTTCAGGGGAAATTAAACCCGCATCCAGCATCTTTTTTATCTTCTTCATTTTAACCAGCGAGGTGTCTCTTGCTGACCTGGGCGAAGGTTTTTTATTTGCTGCCGGCTCGGAATCCTGGCTGCCTACATTCATGCTCTGCCCCATCTGTTTTCCAACGTTAACTCCACCGCCTAACCCGACACCCAGTCCAAGACCTCCCGCCAAGATAGTGCCAGCCACGCTCTGGTTTTCAGCAGCCTTCTCCAGAGTGTCAAAGGTACGGGCGGTAACGTATCCCTGCCCCACTTTGACCTCGCCTAATTGCTCCAGCTCCATCTTCTTGGCTAAGACTTCCTGGATTTTCCTGGTGTCTTCTTCGGGGATATTGATTCTTTCAACGTTAAAGTTGATGATTTCAATGCCAAATCTTTCAAATTCCGCCTTAATTGCCGCAGACACCGCCGCAGCCAATTCATTTAATCTGGAATTGGCTTCGACGATGGAGACCTTCTGTTTAGTGAAGAGCTCGGATAGAGAATTCGACAATTTTTGAACTATTTCCCCGATAAAGTACTGGATTACCTTTTCATTATCTGCGGAAGGCAGGGAGCCGACCATTTCGGTTATAAATGTCCTGGTGTCTTTAATTCGTATGCCCCACTGCCCGAACGCTCGAACATTGATTAAGTAATTCAACATGGGGTCCAGAATAGGTATGGGGCCGGGGGTTCCCCATTTCAGGTTACGCTTTACGGTCTTGGTTACAAACCAGATCTCCGCCGTAAATGGTGTCTTGCTGCCGAACGGGATATTTACTGCCTTGCCTAAAAGCGGGATATTATATGTCTCCAGTGTATGCCTACCCGGGCCAAAAAGGTCGAGCGCCTTACCACTTTTTACAAAGATGGCTTCTTGCGCCTGATTTACAATCAGCTGGCTACCGAGGCGCAGTTCCTCACTGGGATATTTCCAGACCAGAATGTCATCAGATGTTGCATCATACTTAATTCTATCAAGTACAGCCATACTTACACCCTCCACTAAGACATTTTAAAAGAAAAGGCGACATTCAAGACTTTAAATAAAAAAGGCACTGATCTTGCCAAAAACAGGCAGCATCAATGCCAATTGCGTCATCCTAGTCCACCACCAAATTAGATTAAGGCAAATTCGATTATCGCATGGTCAACAACGGTGTGAAAGTGTATTTGATTGTCTGTACTTTGTCAAGAGTCGATATACCTGAGGTTTTCCTTATAAATTAATGGCTTAATTCACTCAAGCAAAATCCCTCCTGCGGGCCCCCTATTCCCTATCCCTACGAACCGAAGTGTGGCAGTCAGCCAATGAGGATTTATTCCCATTGGAATATGGGAAGAGGGATAGGGATTGGGTGAGAGTGAAAAAAAGTTAAACGCCAAACGTCAAAGGTTCATGTTAAAGGTCAAAAATACTTCTAACCTTTAACGTTTAACCTGCGTTTAGTAGTTCAGAACGGCGTTGGCGTCCATTACTTCCTGGACCACGCGCCCGGCCTTTACCGGTTGAGCGCCCTTGATCAACATATCCGGCGTAATTTTTCGCTGCTCGATGCACGGGATGCAGACCAGCATCGTGCCGCCGAACTCTACGAACGAATCAACCAGTTTCTTCAGCGGTTCAAAACCCGGTGAAGCTATATTCTCGTACATCCCTTTTGTTGCCAGCGTAACTCCGTTCGCCTGCAAAACCACGAATACCTTGGTGTCCATTGCCAGGGCCGCGTTGGCGACCACGAAAGGCAATGTAGCGCGCTCCGGGTCCTCGCTACCGTGAGTTGCGAAAACGACTAACTTGTCTCCCTTTTTTTCTGCCATTTTATTCTCCTTTCCGGCTTGTTTTGCCGGTCTTACAATTACCCCCACTGGCTCGACCCTATTTTTTACTGGGGGTTAATAGCTAAGTACAGCCGTGGCGTCAAGCATTTCCTGAGCCGCACGCCCCGCTTTTACCAGTTGTACGCCTTCAATCAGCATATCAGGCGTAATCTGTCGCTGTTCGATGAAGGGAGCACAAGCCAGGAGAGTGCCGCCAAACTCCATGAAGGAATCAACCAGCGTTTTCAGCGAGTCAAAACCGGGCGCAAAGACGTGCTCATAAAAGCCCTTTGTCGCCAGGGTGACGCCACCAGCCTGCAGAAACACAAATACTTCGGCATCCATGGCCAGTGCCGCGTTGCCGATAACGAAAGGCAGTGTGGCCCGCTCCGGGTCCTCGCCACCGTGAGTGGCGAAAATAACGACCTTGTCAGGTTTCTTCTCTGCCATTCTTTTTCTCCTTCCCGGCAAAATGTTGCCGGTTTTATGATTGCCCCACCAGCTCCAGTGTATTTTTGTCCGGGGATAAATCTCCGGTGGGACAGTACGCTTTGACCAGATAGTCTGAAATATCCCGGACCACGATCTCAGGAGGTGCTACCCTCTTCAGATTGCTCAGGCAGATAGGGCACATGGTAACGATGCAATTGGAACAATCGGCCAGCTGTCCTATTCGCTTACGGGCGATTTCCTCCGCCTTGCCCGGGAACAGCGACTCAAGCGGGCCGCCGCAGCAATACGTCAGTTTCCCGGAAAGCTCCGTTTCCTGAATTCTCACGTCGCTTTGTTTCAGCAGCAGACGTGGCTGGTTGATTATGCCATCATGCCTGGCGTAAATACACGAATCATGAATGGTGACTTCCGTATCCAACCTGGCGACAACATCCAGTTCCCGTTCGGCGAGTACCTCCAGATAGCTTTTTACCTTTATGTCAAAGTCCTTAATTATCTTCGGGTATATGTTTCTCAGTATGTCTGTGGTGTGCGGATCAACCGTAATCACCTGTTTTACGTTATTATCCTTCAATATCCGGTGGACCAACCGGGCGTGAGACAGGAAAATATCATCTAGCCCCTCATCATAAATCAATGCCCCGGAATAAAGGTCCTTCTCATACAAATAGCCGAACTCCACGCCTGCCTTTCTAAGCAGCCGGGCAATGTTGCGCAAGGGCTGGTTATATACTTTTCGTTCCGCAGGATCGCTGCGCCCTATCAACCCCGAGAGGTTGATTACCCTGTTCACGGCCCGGCCGATATTGAAATAGCCGGTGATCCAGGAGTTCTCGAACTTCGCCAGCTGACGGCTCATGGAATTTATCGACGGTATCAGCTGGAACATATTGCCGGTATAGAGAACGGTCTCGCCGCCGGCGGGAATTTCAAGACCTTTGGCCCACGCTGTCATCTCACGGTTGCTCAGAGGCAGCACGCTCTTTCTCTTAAGGCTGTTATCAGCAAATATTCCTAATGTAGTTCCAATCGGTACAGACATGAATTAGCTCCTCGATAAACCGTATACTTCCCTGTTCAAGTAGGTACGGAGCGACCTGATATTTTCGGCAATGTGTACGCCTGCCGGACAGTTATCCTCACAAAGGCCGCAGAGCAGGCATGAATATATGCTGCTGGTATTTTCCAATACCTTATCCCTGGCGCCCATCAATACGTAGCGGAACAGGCGCCGCGGCAGCAACTCTATGCCTATCGGGCAAAGCGCTGTGCACGAGCCGCAATTAATACACGCCGATGCGTTGAAATCGTCGGCGAGCTTCATATTCTCTTGAAATTCGGTATCTACTTTTATCATGATTTATTCTCGACGTACTTATAATGGTAATAATCGTCGGCGCGTTCCTTGGGTAAGTCTACGACCGACCCATACCTGCGCAGGGCCATTACCCACATGGTCACTTCGGACGGCGGACAGTCCAGTTCCGCGGCTATCTCGGGAATCGTTTTAGGCTTTTCCTTCAATACTGCGATCAGCCTGTTTTTCATATACATTTCATCTCTTAGCACTTCCGCTAAGTTTCGCATAGTCTTTCTTTTCATCGGACACCTCTTTCGCCAGAGCATCAATCATCGATTCAATTTGTTTGTCGGAGTAGCCTTCAACCGCGATCGCCTGGTAAGGGCATACCGAGACGCAGGCTCCCTCACCCTTGCACAATACGGAACTCACACCGGCTATCTGTTTTCCGCCTGCCGTTACCGGCTCGATGGCATTGTAAGGGCAGACTCCGGCACATTCGCCGCACCAGGTACACAGATCGGCGTCTACCCTGGCTACCAGCGGTTCCAGGTCAACATACCCTTTTAGAAGCAGAGCTCCCGTTTTGGAAACAGCAGCCATGGCGCTGGCTACGCTCTCCGAAATTGTCTTCGGTCCCTGGGCGGCTCCGGCAATAAATACACCGTCGATCATCGTCTCCACGGGGCGCAGCTTGGGATGCACTTCATTGAAGAAGCCGTCTTTCCCCAGTGGGAGCTTGAGTACATTTAGCAGTTCGGCATTCTCAGGCGGCACCATACCGGTAACCAGCACCACCAGGTCGGTAGGGATTTCTACCTCTTCACCGCCGCTTAATCTGTCCTTAACTCTGACCAGCAGCCTGCCGTTGTCCTGGCTTACCTGCGGGGGCGCATCTTCTTCGTATTTCAGGAACATAGAACCATCGGCTAGAGACTTTTCGTAAAGTAATTCATATTTGCCGTAAGTACGTATATCGCGGTAAAGATGAAACTGGTGGATGTTACGGTCGATTTCGCTGACACAGCTGGCGCAATGCGTAATAGCCGAGCAGCAGTAACGTGAGCAATACAGATGCGGGTCCTTCTCCTTGGTATTTTCTCTGGAGCCGACGCAATATATGTAGGTTACGGTCTTAATAGGTTTTCCCTTATATTCAAGCGACTTCCGGCCCGAGGCCAGCAGCTCTTCGTATTCCGGTAAAGTAATCACACCTTCCAGACCGTACCCGAATTCGCCGGCCTGCGGAGTGTATGTATCGAAGCCCGTGGCTACAATTATGCTGCCGACTTTCAAAGATAACGTATCCTTTTCGCCAATCCTGACTTTCACAGAGAAATCACCTACATGTCCCTGCTTTTCAACGAGTTCGGCACCGGTGAAAAGCGTTATGTTCTCCCGCTGCTGGACCTGTTCCAACAGGGAATGAATGACCTGGTCTCCCGTCTTATTGTTGGGGAATAATTTTCCCCAGCGGCTGACCATGCCTCCGGCTTGCGGCGACTTTTCAATCAAATGGACGCCTATGCTTATGTCGGATAAGGCTAAGGCAGCGCGCAATCCGGAGACCCCGGCGCCGATAACCAGCGCATGCGGCAGGGTCTCTACCCGCAGCCTTTCCAGAGGCTGTGAAAGAGCAGCACGGGCAATTCCCGCCCGTACCAGCCTCATGGCTTTTTCGGTGGCAGCCTTTTTGTTATGCGTATGCGCCCAGGAACATTGCTCCCTGATGTTGACCTGGGTATATTGATATTCGTTTAGTCCGGCCCGGCGAGCCAGGGCTCTGAACGTATTCAGGTGGAGCTTGGGTGAACAGGAGGCGATAACAATGCCATCCAGGTTCTTGGCCTGTATCTCGTTTACTATATTTTGCTGGGCCGCGTCCGAGCAGGTGAACATATTTACCTGGGCAGTCACCACCAACGGCTCTTTTTCCATAGCCCCGCGTACCAGCTCTGTATCCACGTAATCGGAAATATTGCCGCCGCAGTGACAAATGAATACGCCTAATCTTCTTTCAGTCATGATTTACACCCGTTTTTCTTGAGATAAGCCGCAATCTGCGCCGCGGCCGCGCCGGAGTGCACGATGGTGTCAGGGATGTCGCGCACAGCAGTGGCCGAGCCGATGGCGAAGACACCGTCTATGCTCGTCCTGGACGGCTCCAGGTCTTCATCAACCTCCTGGATGTAAGAGTAAGAGTCGGTCTTCAGGCCGTCATTTTTAAACATCTGTGCATAGCCCCGTGCCGGCAGCATTCCAACCGAAAGCACCACGAGGTCGTGCTTGGCTTGTTTCATGCCGCCATCGCCTTCGATGTCCTCGTAATGGACAATCAGGTCCTGGTCGTCGGTCTCTTCGATTCGGGCAACCTTGCCTTTGACAAAATAAACGCCCATTCCCTTAGCCTGCTGATAAAACTCTTCGTAACCTTTTCCGTAGGAACGAATATCGATGTAGTAAATAGTGATATCGGCTAAGGGCAGTGCTCCCATTAAAAGCTGTGCCTGCTTCAAAGAGTACATGCAGCAGACACGGGAGCAGAGCGGGTTGTCCGCCTTCTCGTCCCTGGAACCGGCGCACAGTACGAAAGCGATATTGCTGGGAGCCTTTCCGTCGGAGGGACGGACCACCGCGTTGTAAGGTCTTGTCGGCGCCAGTATCCGGTCCATTTGTACGCCGTTGATGACGTTAGGAAAACGGCCGTAACCCAGCGCGGGCTTATTGCGCGCATCGAATACGTCAAAGCCCGTAGCCATGGCAACGGAGCCAACGGACAACGTCTGGCGTTCCGGACGCATATCTAGCGAGATGGCATCTGCGGGGCAGCTCGAAATACATTGCCGGCACTGTGAACAGCCGCCGCAGTCCAGGCACCTACTGGCGCTGTAACGCGCTTCCTCCTCGGTCATCGTTTTCTCAAACGGGTCGAATGAATACAGACGTTCTTCAGCCGGTTTCTTTTCGATTTCCACCGGGATATGTGATGTAACTGTATGCTTTGCCCGTTCCACCACTGTTGCGCGGTCGGCCATGGGTGATCTTTCATCAAATCGTATCCCTTCGAAGGTTTGCCCCTTAAGGTACCGGTCTACATAAAAAGCGGCGCGTTTTCCCTGGCCAACTGACTTAACGATTATTGACGGGCCGGTCACGGCATCACCTCCGGCAAAGACGTATGGCAGCGACGCCTGCAGAGTTTCCTCGTTGGTCCGTATTGTGCCGTTTCGATTTAGCTCGATTTCCTGGGCAAGTGCCAGAGTGTTGGGCTTCAAGCCTATGGCCATTATGACCACATCAGCCGGAATCGATGTTTTCTTAGTATCATCAAATGCGGGATTAAATTTGCCGTCCCGGTCGAAAACGGAGGAGCAGCAGACCAGTTCGACGCCGGTGACTTTGTTGCCGTCATTAAGTATTTTGCTGACGCCCCAGGAGCAGTTGATATTAACGCCCTCTTCACGTGCTTCCTCGATTTCTCCTTTATGCGCCGGCATTTCGTTATGAGATTCAAGGCAGACGAGCTGAACATCAGTCGCACCCAGGCGAAGAGCGCTCCTGGCACAATCGATAGCCACATTGCCCCCACCGATCACGGTAACTTTTTTGGATTTCAAATCTGCAGCCGAGCCGGAGTTGACGTCGTGGAGAAAGTCCATGCAGTCGTGGACTTGAGGCAAATCCTCGCCCGGCACTGACATCGTCCGGCCGCCGGCGTTGCCCAGCGCCAGAAATACGGCATCGTATCCGCGCTGCTTGAGTGCAACTATAGAACTGACTTTTGAGTTAGTTTTTATATCTACGCCTAAAGCCGTGATATTCTTGATATCGCGGGCGAGTATATCCTTGGGTAACCGGTAAGATGGTATGGTCCACCGCATGATGCCGCCCGGCTCTTTTTCAGATTCAAAAATTGTGACGGCATATCCCGATTTTGCCAGGAAATAAGCGGCGGAAAGACCCGTAGGCCCCGAACCGATCACAGCCACCCGTTTTCCATTGAGTTGTTCGGGCACGCCGTATTCAGGTTCGGGATGGTTTGCATAGTACCGGTCTACCATGAACCTTTTAATCGCCCTGATGTCTACATGTCCCTCCAGGTAACCTCTGGAGCATTCCTCTTCACACGGCGCGTAACAGGCCCGGCTCAAACAGCCCGGAATCGGGGCGTCTTCGAGGTGCTGTTTAAACGCCTCGTCATATTTTCCGGCGCGCACCAGTGATACATATCCATGCGGCTTGACTCCCGCAGGGCACGTATAAGAACAGGGCGAAGTGCCCCGCTTGTCTATCACAGCCTTTTTAGGCACGGCCTGAGGGAAGGCAATATGTGCCGCTCTTCGAGCGATCAAATCAGCGTTAAATTCGTCAGCGATGGCCACCGTACAGGTGGCTTCGCATTTAGCGCAACCGGTACACTTCGACGGGTCTACATATGTAGGTTTCTTTAGGATGTCCACCGAAAATCCACCGTCTTTTTCCGGTGTAATATTTTCCACTTCGGTGTAAATCATTGTTTTAACATTGGGGTGATTGGCGGTAGCCGCCATTTTGGGTGTGGATATGCAGCTGGCACAGTCGAGCGTAGGAAAGACCTTGCTGAGCAAGATCATCTTGCCTCCTATGCTGGCTTCTTTTTCCACCAGCAGAACTTTGAAGCCCATGTCCCCCAGGGTCAAGGCCGATTCCATGCCGCCGATGCCACCGCCTATAACCAGTACGTCGTAATCCATTATTGTGTCACCTCTGTTTTGGTAGCGCCGGACGTATTAAGAGCGCTCAGGTCCCTGGAAAAATTAACCATGTGGGTAACGAAAGCCTGTGAACACACCGAGCAAATGGCCGCCATTTTCAGCCTCGATGGCTCGTAGCCATTGCTCTTGAGCAGCTCCTGCGCTTTTTCCACGATTTTGCCCGTTCGCTCGGTGCAGTCCGAGATGTAGCTGCAATCTCCGCCGTCGGCGGCAATAAAAACGCCGTCAAATCCGCGGTCCAGAGCGTGCAGCACCCAGTGTGGATTAATCCCGCTGGAGCACGGAATAGCTATGACTTGAACGGAAGTCGGGTAGTCCATATGCGAGCTACCGGCAAGATCAATACCGGGGTCCGAGATATTATTTGTGGAGAATACCAGTATCCTCGGAGCGCTATTCTCCACCTTACTGTTTTGCGCCATTATTACTTTCCTTTTTTTACAAATAGATGCCAGACGCCGGCTTCCTGAATCGTACCGAGGAATTCATGCCCTACCTTCTTAGCCCAGAGCGGCAGGTCTTCATTCGTGCCTTCGTCGGAGGAAAGCACTTCCATAATCCCGGATAGCGGTACGGTGGTTATCCCTCTTTTTGCTTCAAGCAATGGACCGGGGCAGGCTGTTCCCCTGCAATCAATCGTCTTGTCTACTTTCAGCTTAGCGAGCTCTTCAGCGTTCATGTTCCTCTCCTTCCCTTATATAAAGTTTTTTGAACTTTCGTTGACATAAACTGTCTCATCACGTATAATTATACTATACCCCCGTTGGGTATGCAAATGACTTTCGAGAGCGGAGATGCTATTATGGTCAATAAAATATATATCGTAAATTTGGAGGTTGGCAGATGAATGATTTACCGGTGCCTCGACACCAGATAGTCTCGCGTCTGCGGAAAATCGAGGGGCAAATGAGGGGGCTGCAAAACATGGTTGAGCAGGAGCGCGACTGTGTGGATGTAATGATGCAGCTGGCAGCTGTGAAATCAGCGCTGGAGTCTGTTACCGGTCTGGTTCTGAGGAATTACACGTCAATCTGCTTACAAAAAAAGGGCGCTGATATTGCTGATATTGGCGCCGAATTAGCGCATGCCATTTCCATCTGGGTGGGTGGCCGAAGCGTCCGTAGTTAATCGAAACCCACAAACGATGGTATAATGCGATTATAGGCGGTAGTAACGGAGGATATAATGGATGATAGAGTAGCCATCTTCATCGACGGCAGCAATCTATATCACGGCCTGCGCAGTAACTTCGGGCATCACAATATAAGCTTCTCCGACTTTGCCAACAAGCTGTGCGGCGACCGGCGCCTGTTCAGAACGTATTATTACAACGTATTGCAGGACGCGACACAAAAACCGGAAGGCTATCGAGAGCAGCAGGAATTCCTGGATATCCTGCGCAAGACGCCGTACCTGGAAATACGGCTGGGCGGCACCAAGGTGTCTCAGGGAATCGCGGTAGAGAAGGGCATAGATATCATGCTGGCCACCGACCTGCTGTATTTTGCCTGGAACGATTTCTACGATGTGGCGGTGCTGGTGAGCGGGGACGCCGACTTCGCCTATGCGCTGCAAGCGGTTAAGAACATGGGCAAACACGTGGAGGTGGCTTATTTCGAGACCGGCGCCTCAAAGGACCTGCTGAGCGTGGCGGACAACCGCTACTTACTTAACCGGGCGTTCTTCGCCGGCCTCTGGACCCAAAAACGGCGCTATACTTACCGTCGACGCGTGCCCATAAAGCCACAGGAACCGGCACAGGGCTAATAGGTAAAATCACCCTGTACAATCCAGACATAGGTAACACTTTTGTCTGGACACATGGGTTACACTTTTTAAGGGTGAGGTTTTTGTACGTGCCACCTGCCTACGGGTGGCCGTCTACTTTTTGTAGCCAGCGTGTCGCCTGTGGCTAGGCGACACTAAAAGGTAAAGATTTGTTCTCTTCAAAAACTAGGGAGTTTAAGAGGGGCGAAGCCCCTCTTTAGGATTTCGCGCTTGCGAGGCTAAAGCAACACCCTAAAGTGGGTGTCATCTCTGGTACTGTATTCTGCCCTTACCCTTGCAGTGCAGGCATCTCTCTTTCAACATGGGGTGGTCGGCACAGTAGGGACATTCCAGCTCAAACGTGCCTTGCTGGTGCTGGTCGAATTCCTTCAGCTTGGAATCGAGCTCGCCGGCGGCGCGTATCTTGCCGCTGCCGACGTTGGTGACCACCTTGCAACCGATGGCATTGCAGGTCTCGACTTCCGGTATACTGTCGGCACTGACCCAGTAGCCGCCCTCAGCAAATATATCAGGTTTCACAATTTCCAGCGTTTTGCACACCGTCTGGTCTTCGTCTACAGACACCACCACCTCGTCCACACCCTTAATGGCTTCAAGTATCTCTTTCCTGTCCTCGACCGGCCGGAAGATAAATCCTTTTTTTCTAAGTAAGAAGTTGTCGTTGTTTAAAATTACCACCAGCCTGTCACCCAGCTTGGCCGCCTCGCGTATATAGGCGATATGGCCTACGTGTATGGGGTCGAAGGCCCCGCTGATGGCTACTGTAATCGGTTTCTTTTTCATTTTTCCGCCCCTCTTTTTAACTCCATAATAATAACCTGAACTGCCAACTATTGCAAAACTTTTATCTATGATATCTACCCAGAACTTCGTAGCCGATGGGAACAGTGTGTTTTTTACTTACCTCGACTGTGTCGAAGCCGGTGACCTGCCATTTCCCTCCCCAGCCAAACTCCCGGGCAGTCAGATAAAAGTGCGCCATGGCGATGCCGAGGTCAAGCCGGTAGTAATGCTTGCCGTGGTAAAAGTGGCTGCTCCTGATTTCGGCCAGAACGGTTATCTCATTGTCATCGACCAGGAACCGCCAGGGTTGGGAATTGGTCCACGACGGGGCCAGTCGGGTGCATTCCAGCACCTCCAGCAGCTCATCGTCCGCGGTTACCAGTGGAGAGCCGAATTCTGAGCCGGAGACGATTTGCCACAGCGGTTTTCGGCGCTGGCTGCCCGGCACGGTTACGTGCATGATACCGTGGATGGTCCGGCCATAAAAGGAGGTATCAGGATAGCCCAGAGGCGTTATGGCGATGACGCGCTCACCCGGCGGCAGCTTAAGAAAGTTAGCGATTTGCTTTTCTGTGAACAGGCCGCCTATCCAGCAGGTGCCCAGTCCGTACGTGGTAGCCAGCAGAATCAACTGCTCCATTCTGAAGCCGGTTTCCAGCATGAAGCCGGTCTTTTCTTCGGCCGTGGCGATGATGAAATGCGGCGCTGAGCCGAACAGCCAGCTTCGGCCGGTCTGGAAGGTCATCAGGTCGGCGACCTTTTTACCCTCTTTGATTAGGTAGCAGCGGACCTTGATACCGGCGTCCAGGGCGGTGCACGTTTTCCCGGCTTTTTCAATGGCATTTAGAACCTTAGCTTGCACCGGTTTTGCTTCGTAATGTCGGACGCTGAACCTTCGCCTTATGGCTTCGCGGATTGTCATAAACATTAACTTACTATTAAAAAATTATGAGCCATTAATTTAGATTCACCCTCACCCTGACCCTCTCCCTAAATAGAAGCTAAAAACCAAAGGCTAAAAACAAAAGATAGCACGAATATTTTCCGTGCTTATTTTTGTTTTCGGTTTTTGATATTTGATTTTCGTTCGCCCTCTTAGCACTCCCTGCTCTCTCAAGGAAGATATGTTTTTTCTAAGTGTAAGTGGCTACGGCTCTTCTCCCTAATTTGTCATTGCCGCGGTCCCGATTTCATCGGGACCGTGGCAATCTCATCTTTATTACCAACGTTGTATTTATTGCTGAGATCGCCACGCTTCGCTCGCGATGACAGGGAAAATATAACCTAGTTAGAACGGCTTGAGTTCCTGAGACTTGCCGTCCTTATCGATAAACTCGATGTGGATGGGGAATCCCTCGCCTCCCGCCGTCTTCACCTTGGTCCTGGCCAGCTCAATCAGGTCCGTGGGATTGACACAGGCCTCGGGAGGCAAAACACCCTTCTCCGTAATTTTTCCCGTACCCATAATAATGGCGCCGATGGCTGCCGGTATGCCGGTGCCTTCGCCCATTCCCTGGCCGCTCGACGACATGGAGAAGATATAGGTGTTCTTGCCGCCGTTCTTGACGCCCTTGACCACGATTTTTAGACAGCCCATGGGATGTGTCAGCTTGGCTTCCTTCATCAGCCTGTCCCGCTGGGAAAGTATATAGGCTACGGCGAACTCGAGAGGCACCACCTTGTGCCCCTGCACTTCCATCGGTTTATCATCGATGATGCCCAGTCTGACCACTCCCTTTATCAGCTCGGCGTAGGCCGGCGGCAGCACCAGTCCCAGATTGGTTACGCGCTTCACGCCCTTCAAATATTTGGGCAGGGTGATGGTCTCGGGGTGCGGGTAACCGTAGACAGGATAAGTGCCCACATCCCTGAACTCGGTGACTTCTTCCAGCGCCTTGCCGGTCTCATCGAATAGGTTCACGGTGGTGAATTTGCCATCGAGGAACATGGGTATGGGCATGCTCATGGAGTGAATGCGGTGCTTGACCACCGCGGCGCCTTCGACCTTCTCACCGCCGTGAGCATGGTAGATGTCCACCGACTCTACCTGGTCGAGCAGGGAATCGGCGCAGAACCTGACCAGCACGTTAGCCACACCCGGCGAGCTGCCCATGCCTATCAAAGCCGAAACGCCTGCTTTCTTGGCTTTATCGTTCATCGCCAGCAATTTTTCAGTAGCGTCGAAGTCGTCGCAGACGTCCACGTAGTTTATGCGAGCGTCGATAACCGTTCTCAGTATGGTGGGGCCGTACCTGTAGAAAGGACCGACGCAGTTAAGTACCACGGCCGAGTCGTAGATGGTTTTCCTGATGCTCTGGGGGCTATCGGCGTCGAAATCGAGTGTCGTTGCCCTGGTCCCTTTGAGCTTGCCCGCCACCCTTCTGGCCGCTGCCGTATTTATATCGGCCACAACAATTTCAGAAAAGACGCCGCTGCCGGCCAGGGTCTCCACGGCTATACTGCCCACCGCACCACCACCACCTAATACCGTTACTCTAGACATATTCCTGCTCCTTTCAAATCCTGATTCCTTTGCTGAACGGGTCGACCCATTCCTTAAGCGACACCGCCAGTTCCTCGTGCTCCTTGGCATATTCAGCTAGCGGTATGCCCTGCATGGTGGCATCAATCGCCTGCCGGAACGCCTTGCCGCCGGCGACCGGTCCCTGCGGGTGGGCATGAATGCCGCCACCGGAACCGATGACAATGTCATTGCCCAGGGCCTGCATCACCTGCGGCACCATCGACGGCGTGATGCCGCCCGAGGCCATGGGGAAGGTCGGGTTCAAATTGTACAGCGGGAACAACAGGTTCCGCGCCGTGTTCTTGAACTTGTAGTCGATCACCGGAGCTTTGCCATAGGGTGCGGGTATGACCACCACGTCGGCGCCGGCGAGTCGCGGTAGCTTACCCAGAACCAGGTGTGAAGATATACCGTGCCAGGGCGACATATACAGCGCGCCGGCTACGTCCATATGGGCCAGTATGGGTACGTTTAAGCTGTTATCTTCGGCCAGCGCCTGCAGCACCGGGAAGCCAACGGCCAGGTAGTTAACCATCAGGGCATTGACCCCCAGCTCGACGGCCCGTTTGGCGTTTTCGAATATCTTCGGTATCTTGTCGGTGACGTTCACCGTGTACAGCGTGTGCTCTCCGGTCTCCTCATACACCTGCTTCTCCACCTCCATGTACAGCTTGACCCGCTCCAGCACCGAATTGAAGGAAGCGTCGGCAATCAGTTCATCGTCCTTAACGATGTCGCAACCGCCGGCGGCCGCCTTGCGGAACAGCTCGGCGCCCATTTCACAGGTGTAACCGGTGCAGGGCTTGATCATGTTGTTCAGCAGCGGTCGCTTGGGCACATCGAGGAGCTTACGTATGCCTTCGACACCGAACCTCGGTCCCTGGAAGCCGTCGACGTACTTCCTGGGGAAGCGTATGTCCACCAGCTTTATTTCGCCCCCCATGGAAATATTACCCACCACGGTGGTCAGTAGCATGGGTATCTGCTCCCCGATGTTCACCTCGGGATAAGCCACCTGGACGAACCACTCCCTCGTCTTCAGGTCAGAGGGCACGGTGGATTCGTAGTCGGGCATCTCATAAACGCCGATCACTTTGGCGATATGCTGTCGGCGGACCTCCTCGGTCTCGCCGGGCGTAGCCACCCAAGTGCCGGTGGACTGCTCGATGGCCAGGAAAGGAGCGATTATGGGGACGGGCAAAGCCGCCGGGTACTGAACGATGTAGGTACCGATGATGTAGTCATCGTAGTCCACCCCGTCCGGTAATGCCAAAGGCATGCTCAACATATCATCGCCGTTCATGATTCACCTCCGTAATAAATATTAACTCCAATATCCCCCTTCGAAAGGGAGGCTTTGTACCAAAAGTGCTTCTTGTTTCAAAAGTCTGTGTGCTGTTCCATTCTTGTGGTAACTTCCATCCATGTTTTGCCGTCGTAGTGAAGAATGGTTCCATTACCCCCAACGGCAAATACGTCCGAGGACGAACTGCTCCAGACATAATAAAGAGCTTTTGTAGTGCCGCTAAACATGCTGTCCCATTTGTCACCGTTATAGTGCAGTATGACACCATTAAATCCTACAGCTAAAACATCTGACGAAGAATTGCCCCAGACAGAGTACAGGGAGTTTACCGTGCCACTTGTCATGGGATGCCACTCTTTTCCATCGTAATTAAGTATGGTGCCGTTAGCCCCTACGGCGAAAACGTTTGAAGACGAACTGCCCCAGATGCCATAAAGGTCATTTTCTGTTCCGCTTGATATTGAACTCCAAGCGTTACCATCATAATGAATAATGGTACCGTTGAATCCCACTGCGAATATGTCTGATGCAGAGCTCCCCCATACATAGTACAGCGCATCTGCGGCATTGCTTTTCATAGGTTGCCAGGCTGAGCCCTCATAATGCAGAATGGTTCCACCACTTCCTACGGCGAAGATATCCGAGGAAGAGTTGCCCCAAGTGCTATAAAGGTTTTGTTCAGTTCCACTAGCCATGGCAGTCCACGATTCTCCGTCGTAGTGGAGAATGGTACCACCCCTACCCACAGCCCATATATCGTCGGAAGATTTGCCCCAGAGGTCATAAATTGCGTTTGTAGTCCCGCTAGTCATATTAACCCAGGCCTTACCATCATAGTGGAGAATGCTGCCATTAAATCCACCGACGAAAATATCCGAGGATGAATCCCCCCAAACGCCGTAGAGGAAATATTTAGTACCGCTTATATTTCTGGGCACATTGTCAACCGATTTCTCTTCGGCGGGTGGAGTGCAACAAGCACCGACCATAAGTAACATAGCTAACAGACTGAAAAATAATGTCTTTCTCATAAATCTCTCAATCGCCGTTTACGAAAGTGCACGGCTATTCATTTCCTAGTCGCTCGCCGCCTTATCGAACCTTTCCTTATTCATCTTCCTGTAGAAATCTTTGAGGTCGGTGTAGACCTCCCGGTACATCCGGTACAGGCCGTTGTACACCGCCGAGTTCTCTGACTGCGGCTCAAATATACTATCTACCTTGACCACCTTTTTCAGCGACTTAAAGTCGGGATATACGCCCAGTCCCACCGCCGCCACCAGGGCAGCGCCGACGGCTCCCGCCTCCTGCGGGTCGCGGACGGTTTCGATTTTCCGGCCGGTGATGTCGGCCATTATCTGCATCCAGGGCTTTCCTTTGGCGCCGCCGCCAATGACCCGAAGCTGGGGCAGCGGGAACTTGAACTCCTTCTCCACGATTTCAACGATCCAGCGGATATTATAGGCCACACCTTCGTAAACAGCACGCAGCAGGTCCTCGCGGCTGTGCTCTGCACTAAGGTTAAGGAAACTGGCCCGGACATAGCAGTCATCGACAGGCGCCCGCTCGCCGTAAATCCACGGTGTGAACAGCAGATATCGGGAGCCCGGGGGAATCCTGGCCACCTCGTCATCCATCAGGGCATAAACGTTTGGAACTTTCGGGTCCTTCTTTTCGGCCTTATAAAATTCGTCGGCGATCCACTGGATGCAGCCGCCGGCAGCTTCCGTTTCGGCAAACAGAAACGTCTTGTCCGGGTCGGCGGAATGGACGGTGGCGGCCCCGCACTTCCCCTGCACGATTCGTTGTGTGACCACGCCCACCCAGCCGGAGGTGCCGAGATAGACGTGCCCGTCGCCATCGTCGACGGCGCCCGAACCGACCGCCGCGCAGGGGGCGTCTCCGGCGCCGGCTATAACCGGCGTGCCTTCCAGAAGGCCGTATTCCCTAGCGGCTTCTTTGGTAAGCCCGCCCACCTTATCGATGGAGCGGACAAGCGACGGGAATTTGTTTATGTCCAGGCCCAAGTAGCCGACAATGCCGTTCATCCAGGCTTTCTTTTTCAGGTCGAGCGCCACTACGGAAGCGCCCGTCCACTCCATGGCCCTGTTGCCGGTGCTGCGGTAGAAGAGGTAGCCGGCGACATCGAGGAAACAAGACATCTTGTTATAAATGTCGGGCTCTTCGGCCTTGAGCCAGAGCAGCTTGGGCATGCCGTCCTTGCCGCATAAAGTAGTACCGGCAATAAGGGCGAAAACGCGCGGCCCCAGAAACTTCTTCATCAGTTGGTCGGCCTGTTCTCCCGCGCGGTTATCAAGCCAGATTATGGCGCGCCTCAAGTGTCCCTTTTTGGGGTCCATAGGGATGATGCCCAGCATCTGGGTGGCGAAGGTGATGCACAGAACATCCTTTGGTGATTTCTTAGTTTGTTCCAGCAGCAGTTTTGTGGTACGCGTGACAGCGCGCCACCAGTCGGGAGGGTCCTGTTCCGCCCAGCCAGGCCTGGGGTAGTAGGTTTTGTAGGGCTCAATGCACTTGCCGTGGACGCGACCTTCGGTATCTACAAGTACTGCTTTATTGCCACTGGTGCCGACGTCATGGGCGATTATGTACTTCGCCATCATCTCCCCCCAAACGCTCATTATACCACCAACGGAATCCCACGCAATGTCCCAACCCCGTTCAAGTCAAACATCAAAAGCCAAAAGTCAAAGGTTCAGGCCAAATTTAAAAATGGTTTTACTTTTAAGGTGAACCCCCATTTTTTTCGTCTTACGTCTAACCTGCTAAATCCCTCTCAATCTCACTTTTCCAAAAGGAGATGCTTTCATCCTTCGACAAGCTCAGGACGAGCGGGAAACAAAAGCGGGGAGTTTAAGTGGGGTACACCCCATTTACGTCTAAACCGGCGGGAAGTTTAAGAGGAGCGCAGCCCCTCTTAAATACTCCGAATTCCCTCTCCCTTGATGGGAGAGGGCAGGGTGAGGGTGAAAAGTAAATTCTAAATACCAATTTCTAAGCTCTAAACAAACCCAAAACCCCAAAATTCAAACGTTTGGAATTTTGAGAATTAGGATTTTCGATATTGTTTAGAAGTTGGTGCTTTGGATTTAGGATTTTTATAGAAACGCGCCTGTGCATTTTGACAACATAGACTGTATATGCTAATATATATACATATAGATATTCATATTAACTGTTAGGAAGGTGCTTTAGTGGCCACACACAATCTGGAACTATATGCCTTAAAGGCAGAGCTATGTAAGACGTTCGCCGACGCCAAGCGACTAATCATCATCGATGAGTTGCGCCGTGGTGAGACCACCGTGGGCGACCTGGCAAGGACTCTCGAATTCCCCCAGGCAGTAGTCTCGCGTAACCTGGCTGTTCTCCGGGACAAGGGTGTTGTTCAGTTCCGGAAGGAAGGCACCAGCGTTTACTACAGCCTGAGCGACCCCAAAATCGGTGACGCCTGCGAAATGGTGCATGAGATACTGCTCGACCGGATAGAAAAGAACAAGCAGCTAGCCGAGAGAATTGCTGCCTAATTTTGAGTTAAAGGAGATACGTAATGCAGGTAGAGGAATACGGATGCAACACTTGCCGGAGTACTTTCAAGAAGCCGTACCCGGATAATGTAAAAAAGGACGACAAGGTGAAATGCCCGCGCTGCGGCAGCCTCAATATCGAGAAAATAAGTTCTACCGCCGATAAATTGAGGTTCTTCAGCCAGTTCGCTTGGGGCGGCGGCTGAGGTTAAGTTATTGAGGCCGTGGGCCTCATTTTGAATGTTACAAGTTTTTAACGTTCTTAGCAGTGATTTTACGACTATTTTACGTTGAAGCGGTCATAATGGTAGTACCTAACCATTGAATTATAAAAATTCAAGGAGGAGACAATGGCAAAAGACGACGGAGTAACCATTATCGTCATGAGCGGCGACATGGACAAGGTCATGGCTGCCTTCAACATCGCCATAGGAGCCGCCGCAGCAGGTAAAGAGACAAACATGTTTTTTACCTTCTGGGGAATTAAAGCCATCCAGAAAGGCAACCTCACCGGTAAGGGCTTCTACGGCCGGATGATGGGTCTTCTCAACCGGGGTGGCATCAACACCATCGGTCCTTCACGCTTCAATTTCGGCGGCATCGGACGGTGGATGTTCAAGCAGATGATGAAGCAGCACAAGATTACCCCGCTGGAAGAGCTCCGGCAAACGGCCATCGACCTGGGCGTTAAGTTCTGGCCCTGTGAGATGAGCATGCAGGTCATGGAAATAGATGTGGACAATTTGATTGACGAAGTCGAGAAGTCATGCGGAGTGGCCACCATGCTGGAAATGGCTTTCCACTCGAAGGTGACGCTATTTATTTAAAAATTGAGGAGGTAATATGGCACAGACAGTTGAGGCAAACGTAAAGCTGAATCTTGAGGGATTACTTTGCCCTATACCGGTGGTTAAAGTCAGCCAGGCAGTAAAAACCATGAATATCGGCGATGTGCTCGAAGCCACTGCCACCGACCCTGGTGTAATGGCCGACATACCCGCCTGGACTAAAAGCACCGGGAACGAACTTGTTTCCATGGAAAAAGACGGCAAACTGATCAGGTTCTTAATCAAGAGGACAAAATGACCGTTTTACAGACGGTGACGGCCGGCATCGCGCTGGTCGGCGCCGCCATCTTCCTTGCCGGCGTAATATACAATATTACATCGGGACAGCTCAGGCGCTACCAGGCTGAGAAAGCGCCCATAAAGGGCTCACCCGCTCAAGGGGTGCTGTGGGCTTTTAGCCTGGGGCTGGCTCCATGGGCTAAGGAGAGCGCCCGAATACATTG
This sequence comes from uncultured Dehalococcoidales bacterium, assembly GCA_964548415.1. Taxonomy (GTDB): domain Bacteria; phylum Chloroflexota; class Dehalococcoidia; order GIF9; family UBA5629; genus 9FT-COMBO-48-23. Next base: position 28,374 of record CAZJQG010000016.1, read on the forward strand.
GGTAGCCTACCTGCGCGGTGTTATCGTTCATCTGGGCATTTTCATTACCGCACCCTACCTGATAGCCACACCCTGGCTGGAACTTATGCCGGAACCGCTGCGCATATTCCTGGCAGCCTATTTTGGCATTTGCGCGCTGCTGGGACTGGTTGGCTTCTCGATGCGCCGGGCGGACCCGGGCTTGAGGTTGTTGAGCACACCTGATGATTATTTCTCGTTGGGTCTGGTGACGGTCTTTCTAGCATTGGCCTCAGCGTCGGCAGCTAGCACCCAATTTTTACCTGCCTTCTGGGTTTTATCCGGCATAACGCTGGCTTATGCCCCGTTCGGCAAGATAAAGCATTTCATGTACTTCTTTTACGAACGGGTTTTCGTTGGTCTGGTTTTCGGTCGTCGCGGCACGCTGGAGTGGAAACATGAGTAGCCCAGCAGTAGAGGTAAAAGATAAAGACGAGCTGACAACAGCCAGAGAAATATTCAGCAATATGGTCGACCGCAGAGTCATGACCGCTTTAGAAACATGTGTACGCTGCGGCATCTGCACCGAAAGCTGTCACTATTATCAGTCCAACTCCAAAGTCGAGCATACCCCCTACTATCGCGCGGAAATGGTGCGGCGGCTGTACCGGCATTTCTTCGATCCCATAGGCCGCGCTTTCCCGAAATGGGTCGGCATTAAGGAAACAACCGGAGATCTTCTGTCCAAACTATCGGACATAGCCTTTGCCACCTGCACACTCTGCCACCGTTGTACCTTTGCCTGTCCCTTCGGTGTGGAGACAGCCGAAATAATGCGGGTGATGAGAGGCGTGGCTACCGCTACCGGACATGCTCCCGAGATGCTGGGAGAACTGGCCAACGCCGCCATTACGAAGGAAGAAAATATAGATATGTTCCGCGATATCTATCGGGAGCAGGTCAAAGACCTGGAAAAGGAAGCCCAGGATAAGTTGGGCGATTCAAAGGCACGGATACCGGTGGAAGAAAAGGGCCACCGCATATTATATGTACCCCTGGCCGGGGCCCACACCATTACTCCGCAGGCTATACTTTTGAACGCAGCCAAGGAATCATGGACGCTGGGCATGTTCGAATCATCCAACTACGCCGTTTTTCTATCCGACCCGGTCAGGGCCAAGCGAATTACGGGACGAGTTATTAAAGAAGCCGAAAGGCTTGGCGTCGAAGAGATAATAGCCACCGAGTGCGGACACGGATACACCACTTTACGCTGGGAGGCTGAGAAATGGTTTGGAAAACTTCCGTTCCGCGTCCGTAGTATACTTGAAGTGCTTGACGATTATGTCAAAGAAGGACGGATTCACCTCGACCCCTCTAAAAATTTATTGCCAACGACATATCATGATTCATGCAATCTAGGACGTAAAGGCGGCATCTTTAATGAACCACGTAGAGTCATTAAAGCCGCGGCTAAGGATTATCGAGAGCTGATACCGAACAGGCTCGAGAGCTATTGCTGCGGAGCCGGCAGCGGTCTCGTAGCGGAGCCCGATTGGATGAACATACGTATGGAGGCGGGCAAAAAGAAGGCGGAACAGGTCAAGAGCAGTGGAGCCAGGCTGGTTATCACGTCGTGCGATAACTGCCGCCTGCAAATCGCAGACCTGAGCGAGCATTACGGCCTGAATGTCGAGGTCAGCAGCGTATCGGAACTCGCTGTCAAAGCGCTTAAATAATAGTGGGGTTGTCGTGTCCGTCTTATCAAGGAGAGTCCAAGAGGGGCATAGCATCTCTTGGAAAAGAACTTCTCCCTCTCCCTTGACGGGAGAGGGTCGGGGTGAGGGTGAAACCAAATTAAAAGGAAAAACTAATGCCAATATATGAATATAAATGCCACAATTGCGGGGAGAAATTCGAAGCCCGCCGCAACATCAGCGACAGCGACAAAGAACTAAAATGCCCTAAATGCGGCAAGAAAAACCCCCACAGGGTCTTCTCTACCTTCAGTTGCTCTGGATTTTCAGGTGAGTCATGCGCCCCCACTACCAGCCACGGCTGAGGCATCTCCCGCTAAGGGCGGTTCGCCTCCAAAACGTTCCTGCCACTAATATTAGCGGCGTTCGCTGGTCATTTTCTTTACTTAGTCACGTACACCCTTTGCCGGAAACGTATTGCATAATATCTGAAAGTGTCCACTATTTTTTACTTCGGTTGCCTATTATCTGTAGCAACAATTCGTCCAACGATGTTGCCTGAGTTTGTCGAATCATAGTCCCGGCATCGTCAAAGACATAGCCCGGACCTTTATGTGTAAGGCTCTCTCTGGCAATAAGTACATCCGGCTTGTATGCCAGAAGGAACTCAGCTACCTTAATACCCCGGCCTTTTTCAATCACGAGGTACGGGTTGGCAACAATTTCCTGTCGCACTACAATTTTTTGGTTGCTATCTATATCTACCAGGGCAAAATAGGCAGATTTGCCAAAATCTTCACTGATTCGGCCATCCCTGCTGGCAAGCGTGATGGCATATCTTTGCTGAGTCTTCGTCTCCGGCTCGTAATGTATCAGGACCCGGTCGATATTCGGCACGGCACTCTTGATGGCTTGTTCAATTTTCTGGCTTGCCAGATGAGCTTTGTTAAGGTCGGCAGTACGCATAGTGATTGTGGCTTCCACGAAAATGAAGCGACCTGAGTTACGGCCTACAATATTTTGCACAGTGCTGACCGATGGCTCCGCCCGGATAATAGAACTGACTTTATCGATTATTTCATAGCTCACTGAAGCGTCAAGCAAAACCCGCATGCTGCTAACCAGCAACCCCCAGGCTGCGTAGCCTATGAATATGGCCACAATACCGGCCGCAATCCTGTCCAGAGGAAAACCTAGAAGCTGGCCGAGAAGGCCAATGAAGACTACTGAAGAGCCCAGTACATCCGCCCTAAACTGGCTCCCATCAGCTATTAGACTGGGTGAATTATATTTTTTACCCACCCTCAACTCGTATCGGCCAAAGAAGAAGGGGACGAGTATGATGACGGCCATCACTGCGAGAACCCAAAAGCCGTAGGACCTGGCCACGGTGCTGCCTCTTATAGCCTCGGTCACTATTTCATAGGCTGTAAAGAAAAGCAGCAAGGAAATAATTGCTGAAACCAGGTTCTCAAGCTTGTACAAACCATACGGGAAATTCTTGCTTTTTCTTCCGGACATAACAAGCCCCAGTATCAGTGCTGCGGAAGCAAAAACATCAACCAGAGAATGAATGGCATCGGCGCGCAGCGCCAACGTACCTGTAATGATGGATAGCGACAACTTCGTTGCTACCAGAATCAGGTTTACCGCCAGCGAGTATATCCCAGTCCTGACTATAGGAGTGCTAATTGGTTTCTGTTTCTCACTCATCATAGGCTCTTCAATACCCTCTATAATTTAGAAATTATATATCTCCCGTCAAGCATTTTCGATAGTACAAAGCATTATAAAACAGTAATCAGGGGCTAAGTTTGCCAAAAACTCCAACCAAAGCTAATATATTAACATGCACCAATTTTGGACCGAGAGATACCTAAAGGATTCGCCCAGCAACTACATGAATTCCTACACTTTTAAGAGCCGGAAAATTCGGGTGGCTCCTGCGCGCTCAGCCCCAGCCACAGCTGAGGCGTCTCCTGCTAAGGGCAGTTCGCCCTACGACTCATAAATTCAAAACCAGGTAACGCCGTTATGTGGCGGCACGAGGATACAGTTGGGCCGCTATAATCACCAGGACTGTCATTGCCAAAAACAAAACACCGAAATCGGTGCCCAGCCCGTAAGTGCTTGTCACACCTGGAAGCATTAAGGTACGCAGGGCATCCACTTCATAAGTAAGAGGATTACCGCGTGCTATCACCTGCAACCACTTTGGCATAATAGATATAGGATAAATCGCATTGCTGGCAAAGAAAAACGGCATGGTTAACAATTGCCCAATGCCCATGAAACGCTCACGAGTCTTGACCAGAAAAGCGATAATGAGTGAGAAGGCACAGAAGGCTGCCGCAGCCAGGATAACTAGAACCAGGACCCCCAATAGCCCCAGAGGATTCCAGTTCATTTGTACGCCCAGTATTACTGCCAGTATATAAATTACCACTGCTTGAGAAAGCGCTCGCACCCCTCCAGACAATGCTTTTCCCAGGGCAAGCGCCTCTCGTGGTGTAGGTGAAACCAAAAACTTATGGATAATTCCCAGATCACGTTCCCAGATTATGGTCATACCACTGAATATAGCAATAAACAGCGCACTTTGTGCCAGTATGCCAGGGGCTATGAAGTCGATATACGGTAACTGCCCGGTTGGGATGGCGTGTACACTTGTAAATACTTCTCCGAAGACAACCAGCCACAGAGCCGGCTGAACAGCTCGGATTAACAACTCGGTAGGATCATGCCGCAGTTTTCGTACTTCCAACTCGGCTATGACAAGTGTCTTTTGCACGAAGCTGGCAATACTTAAGAAAGGGTTTTTTCTGGCGTAAGTCGATTTAGCCAAGCCGTCTGGCTGTCCGCCTGGTTCTCGAAGTCTCACGATAACTCTCTCCCATATCTTGTAGTACATCTCCGGTGTAATGAACGAAAACGTCCTCCAGAGTTGTTCTTCGCCCACCTATAGCCGCCTTCAATTCATCCGGTGGCCCGTTAGCTACTATCTTGCCGCGATGCATAATGGCAACTGTATGGCACAGCTGGTCAGCCTCTTCCATCAGATGGGTAGTCATTAAAATCGTTGTCCCATACCTTTCCTGTAATTGCATGATATGCTCCCACACGACCTTACGTGCCAAAGGGTCTAATCCAATAGTTGGCTCATCGAGGAACAGTACTGTTGGTTGGTGTAATATCGATTGAGCGATCTCCAGCCGACGAATCATGCCGCCCGAGTAGGTACGTACCAGTTTATCCGCTGCATCCTCCAGCCCCATAAAAGCTAGAGCCCTGTGCGCTCGTTCTTCACGTTCGGCTCTCGGGACGTCATAAAGTCTGGCAAAGACCCATAAATTCTCATAACCGGTAAGAGAACCATCCGCTGAAAGCATCTGTGGTACATAGCCAATAGACTTCCTCACCTGAGCTGGATGACGTGTGATGCTGAAGCCAGCTACCAGAGCTGATCCTGAGGTTGGGCGCAACAAAGTAGTCAGCATCTTGATTACCGTGGTCTTACCGGCTCCATTCGGCCCAAGGAGACCAAAGATATCGCCAGGCTCGACCAGCATAGTCAATTTGTCAACGGCCGTCAGATTACCGAAACGGCGAGTTAGATTTGAAGTTTCAATAACTGCCATTACATTACTCTCTTTTATTTGTTGGAGACGTTGCCGGCGTTAAAAAGATTGAACTGAGAAACTCCATTGCATCTTCTACCTTTTTCTGTTGAGAGTCAGAAAGTTCCGCTATCTTTTCGGCTAAATCAGCCTCTGTGCCCTGCCGCGCCTGAAGAAGAGTACTAAGTCCAAGTCTTGTGAGCTTCAAGCTACTATATCTACGGTCTCGGGGCGACTCGGTACGAACCACCAGTTTGCGTGTAACCATAACATCGATAATTTTGGACGCGGAAGGCAACGTCAGGCCGATATAGTTAGCAACTTTCGAAAGCGTAGCACCTTCATTCCTGCTAAGAAAGGCAAGCGCGCGAAACTGAGGAATTGATAGCCCAGGGGTCCTTCGGCTGCGCATCTGCATACGGATGTAGCGCATTGTCATGGGTATTACGTCCATTAATAGTGTTGCGCACCGTGTAGCAGAATAAATTTTTGTTTGTTCACTTTCTTTAGGCAACTGTTTCTTAATGAAAGTATATCACTAAATTTTAACGCTGTCAAAAAGCTGTGTTCTGGGGGAAAAGTACGGACTTTGCCCTTCTGCTGATTGTGGACTCCAGATAATTTTTAAATTTGCGTAGTTTGCTTAAAATTCTGCTCAACGCTAATATATTAAGATGCATCCTTTTTGGACCGACAGATATTTGAAGCATTCTCCGCAGAAATACATGAATCCCTACAAATATCGAAAACAGAAGGTTAAAGCCAACGTTAAACTCAAAGGAAAAAAACCGAGCTGGCTTCGCTACGAAGTCGATTTCCCCACTGCCTTCCGGATTTATAACCAGCCCTGCGACGTCCATGGCGAATATTTTCTGCCACGAAATGCAAAGAACGTGCCGCTGGCCATCGTAGTTCATGGCTGGGGAGATCGCAGCGCTGTACCATGCCGCTTGCTGGCGCGCTCTCTGGTCAAAAAGGGGTACGCCGCCTTTATCTTTTACCTGGTGTTCCACACCAGCCGAATGACCGAAATTCTGGCCGGACACATGCCGTATCTAAACACCGAGGACTGGTTCGAAGGCTACCGCGCTTCGGTAATCGAACTGCAGCAGGTGGTGGACTGGGCTTACAGCCGGCCGGAGCTTGACAAGGACCGGATAGCTATACTCGGTATAAGCCTCGGTGGATTCATTTCTGAAATCGCCATGTCGCTGGATAAACGTATCAAGGCGGGGGTGTTTATTGTGGCTGGGGGCAACTCCGAGATCATAACCTGGAAAACCAAGAGCGAGGCCATCGTCATAGGCCACGGCTGCACACGTGACGAATGCCGCGATATACGCAGCCGCTATCCAAAGTATCTTGCCCAGGTAAACGAGAAGGGTGTCGATAACGTGGTCCCATTCTGCCACTGCTTCCTGACCGACTCTCTGACCTTTGCTTCCGGCCTGAGGGAACGCCCGGTTTTGATGCTGAATGCCAGGTGGGACAAGACCATTCCGCAGGATGCCACTAATGAATTCTGGGAAGCGTGCGGTAGGCCAGCCATCAAGCGGCTGCCGGGCTCGCACATCACCTTCTGGCTGTGGTATCCCCGCATTGCTGGAGAGATAACGCGGTTCTTAAGTAAAACTTTTAGCACTCCCAAAATCTAGAGATAATATGGTTCCGCATGGTTCGACAGGCTCACCACGAGCGGAACCTCTTCAGGTATTGCAGGACCCGCAGCCGATGCTCCGAAGTACCGGTGTCTCAATAAGCTTCAACAATCTGGCCAAATAATAGGTCTAAAGTACCGGCCGCAGACCCCTTTTTTAGTTTGCCTCGAGCCTGCCTAGCTGATACAATAGAAACCGAATTTCCAACGTAAATCATAGAGCAGCAAGGCGACTGACTCATCTTGAACAACGAGATTTCAGACCTTATAGCCAGGCTCAGGCTTATATTCGAACCCAAATCTATAGCCTTTCTAGGCGCCACCGATAACCAGGGAAAGTGGGGGTTCCGCATATTTGCCAATATCGTGTTCGGCGGTTACCAGGGCCGCCTGTACCCCATAAATCCCACCAAAGAAGAGATACTGGGCAAAAAGGTCTACCGGACCGTGGGCGAGCTCCCCGAGGTACCCGACCTGGCTATTATCGTCATACCTCCACCCGGGGTTCCTAAGGTATTGCAGGAATGCGTGGATAAGGGGGTGAAATCAGTCATCGTTATAACCGCCGGATTCGCCGAGGTCGACAGGCAAGGTGAAAACCTGCAAGCAGAAATGGCCGTCCTAGCCCGCCGCACCGGTCTCAGGTTTGTCGGACCCAATACCGATGGCATCGTGAATGCCCATCATAAGCTCTATGCCGAGATGCCTCCAATTTTCCCCTTCGCCGGCCCCGTCTCCATCGTCTCCCAGAGCGGCAATATCGTGGGCACCATGATGCGAATGACCATGGAAAGCGGGTTCGGCTGCTCCAAATGCATCAGCAGCGGTAATGAGGCCGACCTCCACGCCGAGGACTACATGCGCTACCTGGCCGACGATCCGCAGACCAGAGTAATAATAAGCTACGTCGAGGGCTTCAAGCACGGCCGCCGGTTCTTTGAAACGGCCAAAGAAGTGACCAAAAAGAAACCCATTGTCATGCTCAAAACCGGGGAAACACCAGCCGGAGCTGTGGCCGCCAAGTCGCACACGGCATCGCTGGCCGGTCTCGACAGCGTGGTCGACGCCATGTGCCAGCAGACAGGAATCGTACGTGTCAGGCACCTGGATGAGCTGGTGGATTCCAGCACCGCTTTTCTGTGCCACCCGCTGCCGAAAGGTCGCCGCGTTGGTATCGTTACGGCGGGCGGCGGCTGGGGCGTTCTCTGCGCCGATGCCTGCGCCAAACGCGGGCTAGACGTGGTTAAATTCCCGCCGGAGCTAATCGAGGAACTGAACACTTTCATGCCGCCCTGGTGGAGCCACGGCAATCCCGTCGACCTGGTGGCCGGCATTTTCGGTGAGAAGGTTCTCACCTGCGTGGAAACCGTTCTCAGGAGCCGGGCGGTGGATGGGGTAATCTTCCTCGGTATAATGCCCGCCCTGCCCATGGATCAATTCCGCAAGGCCATGAGAACGGATGAAAAAGACCGCCTGCGCGAAGCCATACTTGAAGCTATCATCCACGTCTTCGACAGGCTGAAAGAAATGACCGCAAAATACGACAAGCCGGTCGTGGTCGGCTCCGAACCTATCGCCTTCGGCCAGGCGCTGAGCACAAAAATAATTCGCGCATTGGCCGAGAGAAACGCTGTCAGCTACGATATGCCGCATAAACCCGCCGATGCCTTTGCCAGTCTGGCCAATTACGCGGAGTATCTAAACCACGACGGTAAATAGCCTGCGGCCACATCGGCAATGATTGCAAGTCTCACAGCCCCGCATATATAATTGCATTGACTGTGGCCGAACATGAAAAAATTTAATGTTTTTTTATTTGTTTTTCTCATCGCTGCCATAGTTATTGCCTCAGGTTTTATTATTTACTTTTACGTTACACCGCAGAAAGTAAACGAATTCACGGAATTTTATGTGCTTAACTCGGAGGGTCAGGCCAAAGACTATCCGGAACAGGCAACCGCCGGCAGTCAGGTTGATTTAATCATCGGCGTGGTCAATCATGAGCGCCAGCCGGCCAGCTATATGGTGAGCATTGTGATAGCAGGTAAGGAAGTTAAGCGGGTCGATGTGGGTACGCTGGCCGACCAGCAAAAATGGGAGCAGAAGGTCAGCTTTACGCCCGAGGTCGCAGGAAAGCACCAGGCTGTTGATTTCATTCTTTACAAAGACGGAGGGACGGAACCCTATTTGAAGGACCCGCTCAGGCTCTATATGGACGTGGTGGCACCCTAATATCTGCTCAGGATGGTATATTTGTACGACACTATAATTATCGGAGCCGGCCCGGTGGGCAGCTACCTGGCCGATAAGCTGTCCCGGTTGGGATATAAAGTCCTGGTACTGGACAAGAAATCCGCGCCCGGGCAGGACGTGTGCTGCACCGGAATTATCAGCACCGACTGTTTTAACCTGCTGCCGCGTGAAATAGAGCTGCCTAAAAAAGCTGTGCGCTCAGCCACGTTCGTGTCACCTTCGGGCAAATCGCTGAAACTATCCCGCCGGGAGGTGGTGGCTTATGTGGTCGACCGCGTGGCGCTGGAGCAGATTCTAGCCTCGCGAGCCGCCTTCGCGGGCGCCGATTACATCTTTAACGCCGATGTTACCGATATTATATCGGAAGCTCGACATATTATTGTGGAGGCCAATTTCGGAGCACGCAAAACCGAATTCGAAGGCCAGACGGCGGTTATAACCACCGGCTTCGGCTCGCCACTGCCGGCGAAGTTAGGCCTTGGTGATATAAAAAGCTACGTCATCGGAGCGCAGGCGGAAGTAGATATAACAGACGCGGACGACATCGAAATCTACTTCGACCGCAGGCTCGGCCCGGGCGGTTTTTCCTGGCTGGTGCCGATAGTGCAAGACAGGGGCCTTGTGGGGCAACTTTCTTACCAGCAACCGAAACAATATTTTAGAAAGCTGCTTACGGCACTCGAATCTCAGAATAAAATATCCGCAAATGGAACCGTCCCGGACTATCGACTCATACCGCTCAAATCTTTACCCAGAACCTACAACGACCGGTTGCTGGTAGTCGGGGAAGCCGCGGGGCAGGTCAAGCCGGTCACCGGAGGCGGCCTCTATTACGGATTCATATGCGCCGATATAGCCGTCGATACTCTGAAGCAGGCATTCATGGCGGCCGATTTTTCCAAAGCGCGGCTGGCCTCTTACCAGAAGCGATGGCATAAGACGCTGGGTAAGGAAGTTACCTTCGGCCTATGGGCGCATCGATTTTATCGAAGGCTGGATAACCGGCAGATCGAAAGCCTGCATAATTTAATTAGCCGCAACGGTATGCCCCGGTTTATAGCCGGGCTGGACGAGTTTCCATTCGACTGGCACAGCCGGCTGATACTAAAAACGTTAGGGCACCTGGCCCTGTCGCTTCCTTATCTGGCTTTAAGTCCGCTGGTAAAACGTAAAGCAGGCGGCCCAACTGCTGAATAGGATGGAAAAGATGAAAACAGTATTTCTCTGCGGCGGCATCGGCAAAAGAATGTTTCCCATCACCGAGGATAAATTCCTGCTCACTTTTCTGGGTAAGTCATTGCTCCAGAATCAATTGGAACTCGCTCGTCAGGCCGGACTCAAAGATTTTATTATCATCGCCAACAAATTCAATATGGAACAAATAGAAAAAATAGTCGGTCAGGTTGCCGGTATCAAGACCAGGCTCATCCTCCAAAAACAACCTCACGGCATCGCCGACGCGCTAAAAAGCGCCGCCTCCTTCCTCGATGGAGAAATAATGATTGTGAACCCCAACGACGTGTTCGCCATCTCGGCGTACACCAGCCTGCTTCAAGCAGCCAAAAAGAAATCTGCCGGCTCGTATATCATCGGCTTCACAACTAAAAGCTATTTCCCCGGGGGTTACCTGGTGGTAAATTCCGCCGGCGAGTTGAAGCACATCGTGGAAAAGCCGAAACTAGGAAAAGAACCGGGTAAACTAGTAAACATACTGGTCCATTTCCATTCAGACACCAGGCAGTTGCTGGATTATATCGGCCGGGTAAAAACGACCAGGGACGATGTCTACGAATGCGCGCTGGACAGCCTGGCCGGAGACGGTCACAAAATCAAAGTTGTCGCATATAATAATTTCTGGGCGCCGATAAAATACCCGTGGCACATCTTCGATGTCGTACGATACATGCTGGATAACAGCCGGACAGCGATATCCCGCTCAGCCTCTGTCTCACCCAAAGCCACCATCGAAGGCAAAGTAATTATAGGCGACCGCGTCAGAATCTTTGAAAACGCCGTTATCAGGGGGCCGGCATACATCGGCGCCGGCTCACTAATCGGCAACAATGTCTTAGTCCGCGATTACAGCCACATAGGTGCTGACTGCGTCATTGGCTTTGGCACCGAGGTTAAAAGCTCGTATATAAGCGATGGCTGCTGGGTCCATTCCAGCTATGTGGGCGATTCGGTTATCGGCAAAAATTGCTCGTTCGGGGCTGGTACGGTGCTCGCCAATTTCCGCTTCGACGAGCAGAACGTGCCTGTAAATATGGGCGCAGGAGCTATCGACAGCGGGCGGGATAAGCTGGGAGCGATTATAGGCGATAACTGTAAAACCGGAATTAACGCCAGCGTTATGCCGGGAGTTAGAATCGGCCCCGATTCAGTTGTTGGTTCTCACGTCTGCCTTATGGATGACCTCGGCCCCGGAAAAATGATTCAGGCTGAGCCGCGCTACGTCACACAGCCGAATCCCGTCAAGTCAGGCGATGCTAAAAGGGCCGAACTTAAAGAGAAGCTCCGGAAGCTTATTCCAGACAAGTAACATTTTCTAAGAGCGGTTTTCACTCCTCTTCTCCCGCATTCATCGCTCTTCTCGTGTCCGAGCGTCTAGCTTGCATTTTACATATTGTTATGTTATACTCTCACCGTAACTTCATAGTACCTTAAAAAGTGGGGCTCGTTCCCACTTTTTTGTTGATGGAATAGAATCTGGGAGTGGTATGCGATGAAGACAGAGTTCATGGTGGCGCTAACCCAGCTCTCGGCGGAAAAGCACCTGCCGAAGGAAGTAGTGCTGTCTGCAATCGAGACAGCGCTGGTTTCGGCGTACAGAAAAGACGCCTTTGTCGCAGGCCAGGACATCGTAGCCAAAATCAATCCCAACACCGGCGAGGTAAAGGTCTACGTCAGGAAAACCGTTGTTGAAAAAGTAGACGACCCGCTGCGCGAGATATCAGTCGCCGAAGCACTGAAAAAAGATAAGAACGCCCAGATAGGCGACATCATAAGCATCGAGTCCACCCCGCCGAATGCCGGTCGCATTGCAGCTCAGACAGCACGCCAGGTCATATTACAGCGCCTGCATGAGGCCGAACATCACGCCATTTTCGAGGAGTTTACCGGCAAGGAAGGCGACATCGTCACCGGAGTCGTGCAGCGCATTTCTCCTGAACAAATACATATCGATCTGGGTAAAGCGGAAGCCTTACTGCCTGCCGCAGAGCAAGTTCATAACGAACGCTACCGGGTCGGCCAGAGGCTGAAGCTCTACGTACTGGAAGTAACCAAGACCAGCCGTGGACCTCAGATAATTGTATCCCGTTCGCACCGCAATCTACTGCGACGACTGTTTGAACTGGAAATTCCAGAAATCTACGGCGGCACCATCGATATTAAGTCTATAGCTCGTGAGGCGGGTTACAGAAGCAAGGTAGCCGTGGCGGCGCGCCAGGAGGGTGTTGACCCGGTCGGCTGCTGCGTGGGGCTGCGCGGCATCAGAATTCAAAATATAGTAAATGAACTTCGCGGTGAAAAGATAGACGTCGTTGAATGGTCGGATGACCCTGCGACATTTATCGCGAATGCACTGAGCCCGGCTCAAGTTACCAGCGTGGAGCTCAACCAGGCGGAGAATACTGCGGTAGTTGCCGTTCCCGATAAACATCTGTCCTTGGCCATAGGCAAAGAGGGACAAAACGCCAGACTGGCGGCTAAATTAACCGGATGGCGAATCGATATAAAGAGCGCCTCGGCCATTGAAGCCGAGAGAGCCCTGGTAAAACAGGCGGCCGGCAAAGAGGAAGCCATCGAAGCTGAAGAATTAGTTGAGGAAGCGGCCGAAGAAGAAGTACCGGCCGAATTAGAGCCGTTGGCTGCGGAGGAAGCTGAGGAGCCCGTCGGCGCCGTCAGCGATTTTGATTTGGTTTTGGCGGGCGGCGTACCTTCATCGGCAAAATCGGCGGAAACCCGGCAGATCAGGTTCGCCGAGGATATACTGCCGGGAAGAGCCAGTAAAGCCCAAAAGAAGAAGGGCGGTAAAAAAGAAGCTGAAAAGCCGGAAAGCAAGACCAAAACAAAGAAGGCACGCCAAAAACGGCTGGCTTACGAAGATGAACTTGAAGAGTAGCAATGCTAAAAAGGGTCTCCGTCAGAAGCATGTACCCGAGCGGAGTTGCATCGTTTGCCGGGGGAAAAGAGCTAAGAAGGAACTGATACGGCTGGTCGGCAATGCCGACAGCGTAAAAATAGACCTGAAGGGAAGGGAGACGGGCAGAGGTGCTTATCTATGCCCCGTACGTGAATGTTGGGAGGCGGGACTAAAGGGAGACCGTCTGGAGCACGCTCTGCGGGTTAAGCTCACTTTGGAAAATCGTCGTGTGCTGGTAGAATATGGCATGAATTTACCGGGAAGAGAGAGCCAGGCTTGACTGATAAGAAACAGGAATCAATAACAGCGCAGGAAGAGAATCCTGAAACTGAGGGCGCCGTAAAGGCGCTGCGCTATATCACGCTGCCAGCAACCGTAACCGTGAAACAACTGGCTGATCTGCTCAAGGTCAGCCCGGTTGAAGTGATCAAGCAACTTATGAG
>CAZJQG010000017.1:0-41871 GCA_964548415.1 uncultured Dehalococcoidales bacterium
ATATAAGCCTGTTCGATACTACGGATTATAAGGTTAAAATCGCCGCCGAGGTCAAAGGCTTCAATCCGGTCGACTATATGGACCCGGCCACGGCGAGGCATACAGACAGGTTTGCCCAGTTTGCCCTGGCATCCTGCCTTCAGGCAATCGAATCTGCCAGCCTCAAGATAGATGAAAGCAACAGATATGACATCGGCATACTGGTTGGCAGCGGCGTCGGCGGCCTTGATTCGGTAACGCACCAGATTCAGACTCTGTCTACCAGGGGGCCGGGCAGAGTCAGCCCGTACCTGGTGCCGATGATGATAGCCGATGCCGCTTCGGCACAGGTATCGATAAAAACCGGTATCCGGGGACCCAATTTCAGCCTGATATCGGCCTGCGCCACCGGCACGGACGTTATCGGCATCGCCTACAAGATGGTCAGGTGGGGAGAGGTGAAGGCCATGGTCGTCGGCGGTTCGGATGCAGCTGTGACTCCTATCGGTCTGGCCGGTTTTGCCCAGGCGGGTGCGCTGTCAAAGTGCACCGACCCGGCCAAGGCGTCGAGACCGTTCGATAAGGAACGTGACGGCTTTGTGGTGGGTGAAGGAGGGGCGGCGCTGATACTGGAAAGTCTGGACTATGCCTCAGCCAGGGGGGCGCACATTCTGGCGGAGGTTGTCGGTTACGGGGCCACTTCCGATGCGTATCACGTAACGGCGCCGCTGGAGAGCGGCGAAGCAGCGGCCAGGGCCATTGAGGTCGCTATAGCCGGCATCGACCGGAATGAGGTCGGCTACATCAATGCTCACGGCACATCGACGCCGCTGAACGACGTCAGCGAGACCAAAGCCATCAAAAAAGCTTTTGGTGACAAGGCCTATAAGATACCGGTCAGTTCCATAAAATCGATGCTGGGGCACATGATGGGCGCTGCCGGAACTATAGAGGCTATTACCTGCTGCCAGGTGATAAATAAGGGCATGATTCCACCGACTATAAACCTGGAACATCCCGACCCGGAATGCGACCTGGACTACGTGCCCAATACGGCCAGAGCTGCCGATGTTCGCTTAGCCCTGTCCAACTCGTTCGGCTTCGGCGGCCATAATTCGGTGATAGCTATCGGCAGATATAACGGGCAGTGATATGGTGACAGGCGTTCAGTGTTTAAAAACTGCCATCGGCGTCGACATTATCGAGATAGACCGGATCAAGCGGGCTGTTTTCCGTTGGCAGGACTCCTTTCTCAACCGCATTTATACGCAGGCCGAATTGGAAGAGACTGGCAACATGTCCAGTCTGGCAGCCAGATTTGCCGCTAAGGAGGCGGTGATGAAGGCGCTGGGCACCGGTTTCAGGGATATAGGCTGGAAGGACATAGAAATAGTTAATACAGAGAATGGTGCGCCTTCGGTTCGATTATACGGGCGGGCGGCGCATAAAAGCCAGGAGCTCGGGCTGGCAAGGTTCGAGGTCAGTTTGTCACACAGCCGGAAGTACGCGATTGCCATGGTGATGGCTCATGCTGAATAAATTCGCCATCTGCGACCTGCTGGGTATCGAATACCCCATAATTCAAGGCGGTATGGCCTGGCTGGGCACGGCCGAACTGGTGTCGGCGGTATCAAACGCCGGCGGACTGGGGACGATTGGGAGCGGCGACGCACCGACCGAGTGGCTGCGGCAGCAAATCAGGCAGACCCGAGAGCGCACTGACAGGCCGTTTGCGGTCAATATAATGATGATGTCTCCGTTTCTGGCGGATAATATGAAGCTGCTGGCTGAAGAAAAAGTTGACATAATCGCCTTCGGCGGCGGCAACCCGGGACAATACCTGGCCGGACTCAAGGAAGCCGGTATAAAGACGATGCCGGTAGTATCGAGTGTGGCCCTGGCGAGGCGCCTGGAGAGGCTGGGGGCCGATGCTATTATCGCCGAGGGCCAGGAATCGGGTGGGCATGTAGGAGAGACCACTACCATGGCTCTGGTGCCCCAGGTGGCGGGCACACTCAAGGTGCCGGTCATCGCTGCCGGCGGAATTGCTGATGGTAGAGGGCTGGTGGCTGCGCTGGCACTCGGTGCCAAGGGAGTGCAGATGGGCACGCGATTTATCTGCTCGGAGGAATGCGTCGCCCATCCTATGTTCAAAGCGCAGATTCTGGAGGCTGGCGACAGGGCTACTGTAGTGACAGGTGTATCGACCGGACACCCGGTGCGGTGCCTGCAGAATAAGTTGACTTACCGGTTTATGGAAATGGAAAAGGCTGGAGCGCCCGCGGCCGAACTGGAAGAGTTTGGCCGGGGCAGGTTATCGCTGGGTGTGATGCAGGGGCATGTAGAAGAGGGTTCTTTAATGGCCGGGCAGATTGCCGGGCTGATAAAAGACATAAAGCCCGTGAAGGCAATTATCCATGATATTATGGTGGAGGCGGAAGGGATCATCGCATCTATAACCGAACATAGAAAAGGATGAAGATATGATTAAGAACGGAAAGGTAGCTTATATATTTCCGGGACAGGGGTCTCAGGCCGTAGGGATGGGAAAAAACCTGTACGATAAATACCGGTCGGCCAGAGGCGTTTTTCATGAAGCCGATAAGACGCTAGGTTTTTCATTATCGGAGCTGTGTTTCGAGGGGCCGGAAGAAGAGCTAACACAGACCATAAATGTTCAACCGGCAATACTGACGGTCAGCATGGCTAGTTTCAGGGCGGCTGAAGAAATTATGGGTGGGCCCATTCCAGTTCCAGATGTTGTTGCAGGACACAGCCTCGGTGAATACACAGCGCTGGTGGTCATCGGGGCGCTGGACTTCTGTGACGCCATAAGGCTGGTAAGGGAAAGAGGCCGCCTGATGCAAGAGGCGGGCAAAGCCACTCCCGGCGGTATGCTGGCCGTCCTCGGCCTGGACCCTGACACTGTGGAAGATATCTGTTTAGCTGCCGATACCGAAGTTTCGAATGCGAACTGCCCCGGGCAGATTGTAGTCAGCGGCTCAGAAGAGAAGCTGGCTGAATTTAAAACAGTTGCTGAAACGAAGGGAGCCCGAAGGACTATCCGGTTAAAGGTGAGCGGCGCCTTTCATTCCCGCCTGATGCAGCCGGCAGCCAATAGCCTGGCACGTGCTATCTCGGTAACCAGCTTTAATGAACCTGCCGTCCCCATAATGGCCAATGTCACAGCCGAAATGCTGAATGACGCCGGTGATATACGGCGGGAGTTGGCCGACCAGATTACGCACTGCGTCAAATGGCAGGAATCGGTGGAAAATATGATAAACGGGGGAGTGAGCAGGTTCGTGGAAATAGGGCACGGGCGAGTGCTGGCCGACTTGATAAAACGCATAAATCCGGAAGTGCCGGTGTTTAACATAGACGACATCGACACCACAAACCAGGCAGGTATATGGTGGACGGAACACCGGAGACAGCATATACGCGGGCTGGTGGAAAGAGCCATGCAGGCGGCTAAATCGACTCACGCGGGATAATGTTATGGCAGTAGACTACGTAAAAGAAGATAAGATAGCTGTCTTTACCTTGAACCGGCCGGAGGCGCTGAACGCCATTGACGTCGAGACCGCGGCCGATTTGGAGCGGGCGTTTAAGGATTTCAAGGATGATGATGGTTTACTGGTGGGCATTATTACCGGCGCCAGCATCAAAGCATTCTCGATTGGCGCCGATGTGGGGTTGATGCTGCCCAAGATTAAAGAGTCCAAAGGGCAGGGTATGGGACTATTTAGTCTGCTCGATGCTTTGAATTCGGTAAAGCCGATGATTGCCGCGGTGAACGGGGCCGCGCTGGGAGGTGGACTCGAGATAGCGCTGGCCTGCGACCTCAGGATAGCTTCGGAACACGCCATTTTCGGTATGCCGGAAGTAACGCTGGGGTTGATACCGGGATGGGGTGGTACGCAGCGCTTGCCCCGGCTCATACCGCGCGCTAAAGCGGCGGAGCTGCTGTTTACGGGGAGGCCGATACTTGCCCAGGAGGCCTACCGAATAGGGTTGATAAACAAGGTGGTGCCGTCTTCGGAACTCATGCCGGCGGCAAAGGCGATGGCCGAAATGATATGCAAGCGGGCGCCTCTGGCGGTCAGGGCTGCCAAACAGGCGATGGTACAGGGAGTCGATTTAACGCTGGAAGCTGGCCTGAAGCTGGAAAGAAAGTTGAATGCAGTTCTGGTCGCTACCGAGGATTTCGATGAGGGTTGTCGGGCTTATTTAGAGAGGCGGCCGCCGGTGTTTAAAGGGAAATGAAGGCTAACGGGCACGTAAGAATTGCTGTGGATGCTGCTGGCGGAGACTATGCGCCGCATGAGGTGGTCAAGGGCGCTGCCGCTGCCGCCGAGGAGTACGGGGCGCACGTGGCACTGGTAGGAAAGAAAGCACTGCTGGAAAAGCTGGTCCGGCGCTATGAGGCTGAGCCGACGGTGACCATAGTCGATGCCAGCGAGGTTATCGGCTGCAACGAGCCGCCGGTGCAGGCGGTGCGCGGTAAACCCAACTCGTCCATCGTGGTCGGCACCAGGCTGGTGAAAGAGGGGGCGGCCTCGGCTTTCGTTTCGGCAGGCGCCACGGGTGCCGTAGTGGGAGCCGCGTATCTGAACCTGGCCAGGATAGAAGGAGTCCAGCGTCCGGCGCTGTGCGGCATATTTCCAATAGACGCGGTCAAGACCGCGCTGCTCATTGATGTCGGGGCCAACCTTGACTGCCGGCCTGAATTTCTGGTCCAGTTTGCGCAATTGGGTAACTTCTTTGCCCGCAGCGTTCTCGGCATTGAGTCGCCGCGCACAGGCTTACTTAACGGAGGTCAGGAACGGATAGAAGCTAGTGAACTGGCAAGAGAAAGTTACAGGCTTTTGGAAAAAACAGGCCTGAATTTCATCGGTGACGTTGGAGGCCATGAGATTCTAACGGGAAAGGCCGATGTAATCGTCACCGATGGTTTTACCGGAAACGTGGTACTTAAGACGGTGGAGGGGCTGGGAGGCGTAGTTCAGAACCTGATGACTGCCGAGCAGGCATATAGAATAAGCAGCGACCTCAGAGGCGAGGCGCTGGTCGAGTATACGAAGCTGGTCGGCATGATGGAGCGGCTGGACTATAAGGAATCCGGCGGAGCTTTTCTGTTGGGAATAGACGGAAATATTATTGTAGCTCACGGACGCAGCCAGGCTAAAGCCATAAAGAACGCTATTTATCTGGCTTATCGGGCAGCTCAAACGGGCCTGGTCGGCGTCATAAAAGAAGGAATGCAGTGAAACGCAGGGTAGTCGTAACCGGGGTAGGGATGCTCACACCGCTCGGTATCGGAGTAGAGAAGAGCTGGAGCGCGCTGTGCGCCGGGAAGTCGGGCATCAGCCCCATCACCAGGTTTAATGCCAGTCAGCTGAAGTGCCGGGTAGCCGGAGAGATAAATGACTTTCATGCCGAAGACTTCATGGACGGCAAGTTTATACGGCGCTTCGACCCGTTTATTCAGTACGCATTGGCGGCTGCGGTTATGGCTGTAGACGACTCGAAGCTGCAGATAAACGAAGGCAGTGGAGATAAGACTGGTGTGATTATGGGAACGGCTGTTGGCGGTTGGACAAGCTTCGAAGCAGCTAATAACTTCGTAGCCAGAGGAGAACTGGTTAAGGTGCCGCCTTTTTTGATATTGAATGCCACCCCGAATTCGGCGGCTTCAGTCATAGCCATCCGGTTCGGAGCCAGAGGCCCCCATCACCTGGTCACTGAAGCCTGCGCTTCCGGCACCAACGCCCTGGGACTGGCCTTCAGGTGCATCCAAAAGGGGGAAGCCGAAGTTATGATTGCCGGGGGGTCAGAAGCCTCGATTACGGCCTCCATGATGGCGTCTCTCGACCTTTTAGGGGCTCTAACCTCAAAGAGGAACGGAGAACCGTCAAAAGCGAGCCGACCTTTCGATGGCGACCGTGACGGGCTGGTGACCAGCGAAGGCAGCGGCGTTCTGGTACTGGAGGAGCTGGAGGTGGCTTTAAAGAGGGGAGAAAGGATTTACGGAGAAATCATAGGGTTCGGCAACAACTGTGATGCCTATCACTATACATCGCCCACACCCGACGGCCGGGGACCGGCGCAGTGTATGAAGCTGGCGCTAACGGATGCCGGTATAGAAGCTGAGCAGGTCGATTATATCAATGCACATGGCACTTCTACGATAGTTAGCGACCTCTCCGAGACCAGGGCTATTAAGAAGGTTTTCGGCAAACACACCAAGAACCTGGCGGTCAGTTCTAATAAATCGGCGCTGGGACATATGTGGGGTGCCGCCGGGGCGGTGGAAGCTATTTTTTCTCTGCTAACCCTGACCAGCGGCATTATACCGCCGACCATAAATCAGGAATATCCCGATTCGGAATGCGACCTGGACTATGTGCCTAATGAAGCCAGAAAGGCCAAAGTAGAGGTGGTGATGTCAAACTCTTTTGGCTTCGGCGGTGTTAATGGCAGTCTGGTGTTTAAGAAATTCTCAGGTTAGACAAGCCGGCGTCTGAACTTCTAATAGCTCTGCCAGCCCTTACCCTGGCGCAGACCTCGAACGTAGGCTGCCTGCCCAGCGTGCATCAAGCAATCGGCCATGACGCTTATCAGACGCACACCGACCGTAGGCAGCGGTTTGAACCATGGCTCATCGAGCTCACGGTCGAGCTCTTTCTGGGTCAACCCGGCGAAATATTTTCTGGAGCGGTCCAGTACGGCACGCTGATAACCGAGTAGGGTTTTCACATCGGGCGATTTGAAGGCTGCCACCTGCTCCGGTGTGTCGCCGAAACCGCTATCGCCCGGGTCGGCAGGACGGCCAAATTTAGAATGCCATTTTTCAGATATCCACAGTTGCTCCTCACCCATTAAATCGGATATCTGTGCGTCCTGTTGGCGAGTAAGATGCCAGGCTAACCAACCGATGCTGTTGCAGTCCGGTTTCGGCTGCCAGTTCAAATCTGCCTGTGTAAGACCTTTTAAGGCGTGGCTCAGCTGCTCCAGTATGCGCCCGTATCCGTCGGATAATAACTCCTTCCAATCCATAACCCGTCTCCTTTTATCTTATTCCTATATATACAAAATACCACAAGCGACGGCTAGCCGACTACTGAGGCCTATCGATGACTTTACAAGATTAAAACAGGCGCTATAATGGAATTAGGGGGTGCTATTTGCCTGAGACTTGCAGATAGCCGGAAATAGACCGAATAAGTATCCCAAGGGGGCTTATCTTGAGCCTAAAACAAGAAAGACACGTATTGTTGCAGGATTTCGCGCCGGGAGGTGACCGCTTCCTGACAGAGGTCATTAGCGGCCTGAACAAGCCTCAGAAAGAGCTGCCTTCAAAATATTTTTACGACGACAGGGGTTCCAGACTGTTCGAGCAAATCTGCAAGCTTGAAGAATATTACATTCCTCTTACTAAAGATTCGATCATGAGAACGGGCATCCGGGAAATGGTCAAACTAATGGGACCGCGGGTGCAGCTCATAGAGTATGGCAGCGGAGACTGCGCCAAGGTGCGCCTCTTGCTGGACCACCTGGAAGATGCGGTGGCTTACGTTCCCATAGATATTTCGCAAAACCAGTTGGTACGGGCAGCCAGAAATCTGGCAGCTGGCTATCCTCATTTAGAGATACTGCCGGTTTGCGCCGACTATACCAGCCATTTCGAGTTACCGGTACCCGAACGACAATGTGAACGTAAGGTGGTCTATTTCCCCGGTTCTACTATAGGGAACTTCGATCCTGTCCCGGCCAGGCATTTTCTGGAGCACGTTGCCGGCGTGTGCGGGATTGGTGGAGGGCTGCTCATCGGAGTTGACCTGAAGAAAGATACCGGCGTACTGCACAAGGCGTACAACGACCGCGAAGGAATTACTGCTGCCTTCAACCTGAATCTGCTCCAGCGAATCAATATTGAGCTTAACGCGGATTTTCAGCCGGGTGGATTTGAGCACTATGCCTTCTACAATCCTCGCGAGGGCAGAGTGGAAATGCACCTGGTGAGTCGTCGGGAGCAGACGGTCCATATTGCCAACCACTCCGTATATTTTGCCAGTGGGGAAAGTATCTGGACAGAAAGCTCGTATAAATTTACACTGGGCGAGTTTGAACAACTGGCGGGTATGGCCGGCTTCAGAGTACAGAGAGTGTGGACAGATGCCCGTCGGTGGTTCAGCCTCCAGTACTTGGTCGCCACGGGCTGAGGACCTCAATCCGCCCAGCCGACTTGTTTTTATTTGCAGGGCATAAGCCGCACCGTGTTCTTTTCTTCAAGCACTGCAGCCAGCGCCGCTACGGTACGGTCTATTTCTTGCGAGATGGTATAGCGAGACAGGCTGAACCGCACCGAACAATGGGCTTCCTGTTCGGTCCTGCCGATAGCCAGGAGCACGTGCGTGGGTTCCGGGGAGCCTGACTTGCAAGCCGAGCCGGAAGACACGGCTATGCCATGATGGTCAAGCGCTATGACAATGGATTCACCTCGAAGTCCAGGCAGCGTTAGGTTGAGCGTGTTCGGCAGCCTGTTTTCCGGATGGCCGTTTAGCCTGGTGCCGGGTATCAGGTTTCTGATTTTTGTCTCAAGTTTATCTCGCAAGACCTTAATCCGTTCATATTCTGTCAGGTGGTAGAGAGCCAGTTCCGCGGCTTTGCCCAGGCCGGCAATAGCCGGTACGTTCTCGGTCCCGGCCCTGAGTCCTGCTTCCTGCTTGCCACCGTGGACAAGCGATTCCAGGTCCACCCCTTTCCTTACATAGAGTGCACCTATCCCTTTAGGAGCGTGAAATTTGTGGCCGGAGAGGCTGAGCAAATCTACCCCAAGTTCCTCAACATCGACGCTGATCTTACCGATAGCCTGAACGGCGTCGGTATGAAACAGCACGCCTTTCTCGTGGGCAGCGGCGCAAAGCTGTTTAACCGGCAGAATGGTGCCTATTTCATTATTGGCCATCATGATGGAAACCAGGATGGTTTTATCGGTGATGGCGTTTTTAAGTTTTTCAGGAGAAGGGAAGCCGAATTCATCAGCTTCCAGGTACGTTATATCGAAACCGAGACGCTCCAGGAACCTGCAGGTGTTGAGCACTGCCGGATGTTCGATGCTGCTGGTGATGATGTGGTTGCCCTTATCTCGGATGGCGAATGCCACGCCTTTGATTGCCAGGTTGTCCGCTTCGGAACCGCCGCCGGTAAAAATGATCCTCCTGGGCTGGGCATTGATGAGCCTGGCTATGAGGCGTCTGGCTATCTCCATAGCATCGTGGGCGTCCCTGCCAGCGGTGTGAATGCTCGAAGGGTTACCGTACGCGGCATCCAGATAAGGGAGCATAGCTTGGCGTACTTCGTCGGCTATGCGGGTGGTAGCGTTATTGTCCAGCCAGATGCGGCTTTTATTAATATCCGATGGCTTAGTGATGCTGACCGGGGTCTCTGTCTCCACGTGTCTGGTATCGGCTTCGCGTGTTTCGGCATTATCGGACTCGATTTTGACTACCTCGCAGAGCAGGCTTTTGTAGACCGGAAAGCCGGAAATAGCGTCGTAGTTATTGATATCGGTTAACTCGTTAACGTTCCACTGCTGCCAGGCCTTGGTGCCGATGGGTGTGCCGCCCCCCATATTGCATTCGATGGCGCCCTTAACGATATATTCGATAACGCGCGCTCTGAAGGGCACGCGGCCTCTAAGAGTACGGACTTCGACAAGGTCGCCGTTTTGAATGCCCCTTTCCCGTGCATCTTCGATATTTATTTCAACGGATGGCTCCGGCGTACTTTTAACCAGTGCTTTAATTCCGTGATGCTGCGAGCGGAAGTCGTTATGCGGCCTGGCGCCGGAGTTGAATATCAGCGGAAACTTTCTGGCGATATCGGGACTGGCCAGCGGCCCTTCAGTTGGTTCGATATATTTAGGCAGCGGCTCGTAACCGAAGTCTTCCAGGATCGTCGATTTGATTTCGAATTTTCCGGTGGGAGTTTCGAAGCCTGGTTTGCCGTCTTGTCTTAGGCCTCCTTTCTGCCATTTCTTGTATTCCATAATGGGAGTCGGTATCTTCACCCAGCCTCCGGCGGCCTGCACGTCTTCCAGGCTGTAACCCGAACCTTGGAGAGCGAAGCGGACCACGTCTTCTTCTGTTTGCGGGAATAAATCGCCGTAGCCGAGTTTTTCGGTCAGGCCGGCCATGATCAGATAGTCGTTTCGTGCCTCACCGAGGGGCTCGATAATTCGTTCCCTCACGCGAAAAATTGGACCGTACGTCATGTAAGAGTAGTTCTCGAACGTGGTTGTTGCGGGGAGGACGATATCGGCATAGGCGGCGTCGGCCGTCATCTGACGGTCGATGCAGGCTATAAAATCGAGTTTTGAGAGGGTTTCCCGCCAGATGGCAGTCTGCGGCCAAGAGGTCAAAATGGAAGCGCCGTGAATAATGAGCCCTCGAATGCGATAAGGTTCGCCCTTTAAGACCGAATTTACCAGAGCCAGACCATGAGACTCGCCTCTATAATGGCTGTAAACGGGGAAATGCTGCTGACCGGCAGCTAGTTTCAAATTGGGATTTTCCAGGTTGCAGGAACGGTTTATAGGAAAGCTGGTGTTTAGCATAGCCAGGCCAATGCCCCCAGGCACGTCAAGCTGATTGGCAAGCGCCATGAGGGTTAGCACTGCTCTGGCGGATTGAACGCCGCTGTTGGCATATTCCAGGCCGGTATACATCAGGAGCGAAGTGCCGCCGGAATTACTAATGCGCCGCGCCAAGTCTCGTATGGTATTAGCCGGCACTCCCGTGATAGTCTCAACTACTTCCGGCGAGAAATGCTGTGCATACTGCCGTAGCTCCTGAAAGCCGTGGCACCAGTTTTCGGCGAAGTCTTCATCGTAGAGGTCTTCTTCAAGCAGCACCTTAATCATGCTTAAGGCCAGCGCGCCATCGGTACCTGGCCGTATGGGCACCCATTGCGCTCCGGTACGGATGGCAGCCTCGGTTCGGCGAGGGTCGATGACTACTATATCAGCGCCTCTTTGGGCCGAGGCTTCAAGTCGATGCATGTCCGTGGGAGGTGAATCTGTGGCCGGGTTGGTCCCCCAGACGAGAACCATTTGCGCGTTCTCTATATCGGTGAACATATCGGTTTGCATCCGTCCCATGGTCACCAGTGGGGCAATCATGTGCAGGGATACGTAGCAGAGTGCACCGACGCCCATGGTATTGGGTGAGCCGAAAGGAAACAGGACGTTTGAGGCGGAAGAAACGGGCACTCCTTTGGGTTGAAACATGTCGCATAGTGATAGCTCCTGGGCGCCACGGCCCGTATATATGGATACGGCTTCCGGCCCTGATTCAGACTTAATATTCTGGAGATTGCCAACGATAGTATCGTAAGCTTCGTCCCAGGTAATGCGTTCGAATTCGTATGAACCTTTTGGCCCAACGCGCTTTATAGGATATTTAAGTCGATGCTCGGAATAAATGATATCCGCCGCGTGATTGCCGCGATGGCATATCATACCGAGGGTGTGGTCTTTATCAGGTCTTATATCGACCAGTTTCCCGTCCCTAATGTCGACTTCCACCCAGCAGCCGGTGGGGCAGACCCCGCATAGCCCCTTTCTATGTTCCACGGGTGGTTCTGGTTTGTGGGTCTTTAAATAGTTGGTTTGTGCCATGGTCACACTCGTCCTGGCTATCTGTTATTATATATTTATGTGGCTAAATAATGATTGGCGGATTTTAGTCCCCTAATTTCCATTTTACAAATATAGTTTTACTAGAGCAAGGTACCAGGTATTATTAACTGTTAAGAATTGAGGAATATGGTGGTGCCGAAAGACTTATCTGAATTCTGGAGTATACAAGCTGCAGACTTAATGACAAGTCTGGGGTCACGGCCCGAAGGCTTGACCAGCGAGGATGCACGTAAGAGTCTGTCACAATACGGCCTGAATCTGCTCAGACCCAAGCAGCGAACGGACTCCGTGACACTGTTTTTCTCCCAGTTCAAAAGCCCGATCATAATTATCCTGCTATTTGCAGCGGTACTGTCTTATTTTCTGGGCGACGTTACCGATGCCGTTATTATCTTCGTCATTGTCTTAATCAGCGGCCTGCTTGGATTCTGGCAGGAGAGAGGGGCCACTAACGCAGTACAAAAACTATTGGCGCTAGTACAGATAAAGGCTGCGGTGCTTCGTGATGGAAATGAGATTGAAATTCCGGTGGAACAAATTGTACCCGGTGATGTGGTTATTCTCAATGCCGGCGATGTGATTCCCGGTGATTGTATTATTTTGGAATCGAAGGACCTTTTTGTGGGTGAAGCCACCTTAACCGGAGAAACGTATCCCGTGGAAAAAGAGGCCGGGAGTCTACCTCCCGATACTCCGCTGGGCCAGCGGACAAACAGCCTTTTTATGGGCACCCACGTGATAAGCGGTACCGCCAGGGCGCTGGTTATTTATACGGGTAAACAGACCGAATTCGGCAGTGTTTCCGAACGGCTGAAACTCAGGCCTCCGGAAACTGAGTTTGAACATGGTGTCAAACATTTCGGCTATCTGCTGCTGGAAGTCACCATAATACTTGTAGTTTCCGTTTTCGTCATAAACGTCTTTTTTGCCCGTCCGATATTAGAAGCTTTTCTTTTTTCTTTGGCGCTGGCAGTCGGGCTGACGCCTCAACTTCTGCCCGCAATTATCAGTATCAATCTGGCTCAAGGAGCCAAACTGATGGCCAATGAGAAAGTGATAGTAAAACGGCTGATGGCCATTGAGAATTTCGGCAGCATGAACATACTGTGTTCGGATAAGACCGGCACCCTGACAGAGGGAGTGGTCACGGTTAATTCCGCCGTCGACGTCGACGGCAAAGACAGCGAAAAGGTTATTTTGTTCGCCTACATAAATGCCTTTTACGAGACGGGCTTTGTTAATCCAATAGATCAAGCCGTCTGTTCTTATCGCAAGTTTGACATAACCGGATATCGGAAACTCGACGAGGTGCCGTACGATTTCGTGCGAAAACGGTTAAGCATTTTGGTATCTAAGGACGGTAATAACCTGATGGTAACCAAGGGTGCTCTACAGAATGTTGTGGCGGTTTGTTCATCTGTGGAAAAGGCCGATGGGGCGATGGTTGAAATAGCCCAGCTGTCAAAACAGATACAAAATCGATTTGAACAGCTGAGCCGTGATGGGTTTCGTACGCTTGGTGTAGCCTATCGCAACGTAGGCACCGATACCGCAATTAACAAAGAATATGAGAAGAGTATGACCTTTTTGGGATTTTTAGTACTTTTTGATCCTCCTAAGCAGGGCGTTGGCAATACTCTTAAAGAATTAAAAAGACTTGGAGTCTCGCTAAAAGTAATTACGGGAGACAACAGGCTGGTCGCGGCTTACGTAAGTCGACAAGTTGGATTGGCCGAATCAAAGGTTGTTACTGCTTCAGACCTGCACCAAATAAGCGATGAAGCGTTGCTCAAGCAGGTGAAAGAAGTGGACGTTTTCGCTGAGGTAGAACCGAATCAAAAAGAACGCATCATAATGGCTTTAAAGAAAACAGGCAATGTGGTGGGCTATATGGGTGATGGAATTAATGACGCGTCAGCGATACACAGTGCTGACGTGGGAATATCGATAGATAACGCGGTTGACGTGGCCAAGGGAGCCGCCGATATCGTCTTGTTGGAAAAAGACCTTCGTGTACTGAAAGCCGGCGTACAACAGGGCAGGAAGACATTTGCCAACACGTTGAAGTACGTGTTCATGGCCTCGAGCGCCAATTTCGGGAATATGTTCAGCATGGCGGGAGCATCTCTGTTTCTGCCGTTTCTGCCGCTGCTTCCCAAGCAGATACTCCTGACCAACCTGCTCACCGATTTCCCGGAGATGACTATTTCCACAGATAATGTGGACACGGAAGCGGTGGATAAACCCAGACGCTGGGATGTTAAATTTATACGTAACTTCATGTTGGTTTTCGGTCCTGTCAGTTCGGTATTTGACTATATTACCTTTGCGGTTCTTCTATTTTTACTGCATGCCACCAGAGCGCAGTTCAGGACCGGGTGGTTTATGGAGTCGGTGATATCAGCGGCGACGATAGTCCTGGTAGTTCGCAGCCGGAAACCGTTCTATAAGAGTAGACCCGGTAAATATTTATTACTGACTACGCTGGTTATAATAGCGGCTACTTTTGTAATACCGTACACGCCGCTGGGTGGAGTGTTTGGTTTTGAACCTTTACCGGTTTGGTTTATGTTTATAATCGTTGGCATAGTACTTTTGTATATTGCCGGAGCCGAGATAGCCAAGAGGATCTTCTACAAAAAAGTCAAATTTTGAGCCTGGTACTAGGTGTTTGCCACCATCCAGTTCGTTCAATCTAAACTTTCCCATATGACCTGGGTCATGGGGGGTCATATTACTTTTTTACTAGCTGCTAAATTACCTTTAGGCTATTTACATAAGTCCTATCGGCTAGTATATTGATGATACGGCGAAAGTACCCTGTACGTCGCTTAAATAGCGTAAACAACGAGGAATCGGGTCAAGCTGAAAAGAGGAGAATAATATGGCAAAAGTATCGATACATTGTGACGGAACCGATATATACATTGTGCCTGACGAAAAGAAAACAAAGACCGAAGAGCCCTTACAACGGGACAGGGTGGCCCATAAAGAAAAAGAGGAAGAGCTCCATTCCAGTAGCGCTAGCGGACACAAAACTACGGATAGCGCAGAATATGATCCCTTATTGCCTTATGAGTTCAATAACGACAAGAAAGGCACTTCCGGTTTCAGCAACAGCAATGGCAACGGCAATGGAACCGGCAAGAACAATGGTAAGGGTATTTTACTTCTTGAAAAAGTCGTCAAAACCGAACAGGAGCAGCTTACAGGGGCAGCGGCTGAGGCCGAACGCAGACATCGCACTATAATGGACGAGATACCAGAGGCATATTTTGCGGTGGACCTGAAGGGCAATTTCATTTTCGCGAACGATTCTATGTGCCATCTGCTGGGATATTCCAGAGAAGAATTGATGGCAACGGCTTGTCGGGACCATATTATCGAGGAGAGCTATGATTCTCTGCATAAGGTCTTCGACGATGCACTTCGCGCCAAAGCGGCTGTCAAAGACTTTCACTGTCAGGTCATCCGGAAGGATGGTGCCATCGGTATCGCCGAGGTGTCGGCTTATCCTCTAAAGGATGAAGCCGGTGAAGTTGTTGGACTTCGATGTATCGGTCGTGACGTTACGGAGCGCGTAAAGTCAGAGCAAGCCCTTAAGCAGTCAGTGGAGCGATATCGAGTGGCGCTGGAGGAAATCGACGAGATTTACTTCGAAGTCGACCTGTGCGGCAATTTCACGTATGTAAATGACGCGGCATGCCGTCAATTGAGGCTCGAGAAAAAAGATATCATCGGGACCAACTATCGGACCTTTATACCCGAGGACCAGATTGAGGACGTATATCAAACCTGGAACCAGGTATACAGGACCGCTGAACCGATTACTTCGTATCACTCAGTAAATATCAGGAGAAACGGCCTGACAATATATTTGGAAGACTCCATTAATCCTGTGTGGAACGGTGACGGCAAGATAATCGGCTTCAGATCTGTGAGCCGGGATGTCACTGAGCGCAAATGCCAAACCGAAAAGATGGCTGCATTACCGTGGCCGGATGTTATAGCGTGACACCGTAAAATACTGGTCTCAACTACTGGCGCTCGCTAAGGGTTTCCACAGTTTTAACTGTTGCTGGATTTGTTATTATTAAATACCGGGTAGATATTGAGGCGTGGGAAATGCCGGTTTGGAAATACTGCCCGCGGAATCACTTAGCTTTTCAGGAACCTGGAAAACCGTCTTATTCCTCTGGTTAAAATTCAGCTTGTCTTTAATGCAATCCAGGAATTTGGTCACTATCCAGTCATAATAATCCGAAGGCAGCGCCTCTTTGTTGATTTCCGGAACCTCGTTAAAGGCATCTATCACCCATGGCTGACCGTTCTCGTCAACGCACCATTCGATAGCGTTAACATCCAAGTCCAAACAGATATTAAGTTTAATGGTCTGCTCGGTTAGTCTGTCAATCATGTGCTGGATGGGTTTCAAATCGGAATGTAAATACTGGCCCATGCTGAAAGGCTTTGGTATCCATTTAACGAATAAGACATCTTTCTTGTTGATACAAAAGACCCTGTAATAATTTTCATATTTGATTAGTTTTTGTACCATCAGAATCTGGTTGGGACTCATCGTAGCATGAAGCCTTTTCAGTTCGTCTGAAGAGTTGACAATATACACGTCTGTCCAGGCGTAACCATCGAAAGGCTTTAGAATACACGGCAGACCAACCTCGTCAATAATCTCCTCCCATACGGGACTTCCGATCCATTCTTCCGTTTCGTCAGAAAGATTGGCTCCTGGCAAAATCACCGTTTTAGGAAAGGAAATATCCAAAGTCTTGGCTATCCCGATATCCAGCAACTTGTTGGTAGCCGTAGCCGCGAACGGGTTATTGATGATATACGCCCCGGCCAGAGACATATTCTTCATTATCTCTTTTAAATAGGTGTGACAAAAGCTTGCCCTGTCGATGATGACATTACAGTCACTGGTGATAGGTGCCTTCAGGTGACGAAAGGAAATAAATTCGATGTCTACGCCGGTTAAACGTGAAACGATGTCATTAATAAATGCGTCCGACCGTGATTCCAGAATACCAAGCTTCATTTGTTGCCTCACCCTAGGGTGAAGGATACCCGCCTATACAAAGTATAACCAAAGCAGAAATCGATAACAAACCATACTTAAACGGTTTTGGCTTTGCCTGAACGTAAAATCAAAATTTCATAACTTTGTAACTATTTCTTTATTTATTTTATGACTTTTCCAGAGCCAGATTATTAGAATAGTACATACTCATTGGTAAGGAGTTTTTTACCTCTAACTGAGGTGGGGAGGCGAATATGTCTAGTGAAATCAATTTTATGATTGGTGGAGAGGCGGGGCAGGGCATCCAGACGATAGGATATACCCTGGCCAAGACTCTGGCACGTGCCGGTCTCGAGATTTTTGCCGACCAGGACCTAGAGTCGCGGGTTCGCGGGGGACATAACTTTTTCAGGGTTAGGGCCAGCGACATTGAAGTATCGGCACTGTCAGAAAAAGTCGACGTGTTGATAGCTATCGACCAGAATACGGTCGAAAGGCATTATACCGAAGTCAAAACGGACGGCGTGATAATTTTCGATACCGATAAAATCAAAATAGATGGCAAGAAAATAAACTCGTTAGGTATGCCTCTGGAGAAGTTGGCTCAAGAAGTAGCTTCCAATAAATTGATGGCAAATTCGGTGGCTATTGGTGCGGCAGTTGCCGTTGGCGGCTATAAATTTGAATTACTAAGGCCGGTATTGAAGGAGCAGTTTGCTCATCTGGGGACGGAAGTAGCAGATTCAAATATCAAGGCAGCGAAAGCCGGCTACAGCCACGCTTTGGCGAACAAGCCGGAGTGGATACGTAAACCGATAAAACCGATGAATTCCAGCCGCAAGATGTTATTGAGCGGAAACGAAGCCATATCGTTGGGAGCCATGGCAGCAGGATGCAAGTTCGTGGCTGTTTATCCTATGACACCTACTTCGTCGATTCTGGAATTTATTGCTCAAAAGGCAGAGAAATACAAGATTGTAGCCATTCAACCCGAGGATGAGATTGCGGCTATCAATATGGCGATTGGCGCAGGTTTCGCTGGAGTTCGTGCTATGACTGCCACTTCGGGCGACGGGTTTGCCTTGATGACCGAGGGTTTCGGCCTGGCAGGGTGCACCGAGACTCCAGTGGTCATCGTACTCGGGCAGAGGGTGGGGCCAGCTGTAGGGATGCCGACACGCACAGAGCAGGGTGATTTGAACTTTGTTGTTTATGGCGGTTCCGGTGATTTCCCCAGGGCGGTATTGGCACCACGGTCAGTCGAGGACGCCTTCTACATTACGGTAAAGGCATTCAATCTGGCTGAAAAATATCAAATACCTGTTATCATTTTGACAGACCACCATCTAGCCACTGCGTACCAGACAGTAAATAAACTGGACCTGCAGAAGGTGAAAATCGACCGTGGTGAGTTGATCAGTGAAAAAGAAGCCAAAAGTATGACCGAATATAAGAGACATAAGTTTACCGAATCCGGCATTTCACCTCGTGTAGTGCCCTTTATTGGAGGGCCGCTGGTGGTGACTGATTCGGACGAGCATGATGAGTCGGGCCATATGATAGAAGATGCGGAAACCCGCACGCAGATGATGCTTAAGCGCATGAAAAAAATGGACGGGCTTGAAAAGGAAATTAGCAGCCCCAGGTTTCATAGCCGACCAAATGCCAAGGTGGCCTTGATAGGTTGGGGCAGCACCTACGGGCCGATTATCGAGGCTTCAGCTATACTGGAAAAGGAAGGCTTAAGTGCTAACGTTATTCAGTTGACCGAGCTTTGGCCCTTTCCAGCCGCCGCCATATCAGCGGCGTTAAATGCTGCCAAGACGAGCGTGGTGATAGAGAACAATGCAACGGGGCAACTGGCACATCTTATCGCGGCAGAAACCGGAATAAAACCGACGATGAGTCTGCTTAAATTCGACGGCCGTCCTTTTTCTCCGGCCTATATTGTCGAACAAATAAAAAGGGAGGTGACGTTAGATGGTGAGTACAACAGACTACGCACCGGCGATGGCCATCCAGTGGTGTCCGGGATGCGGTAATTTCGGCATTTTAACAGCTATGCGCCGAGCCTTGGTAGATATAGGACTGGAGCCCAACCAGGTGTTGATGGTCTCGGGCATCGGGCAGGCCGGCAAATTCCCTCATTACGTACACAGCCATGTATTTAACGAGCTCCATGGCAGACCTATTCCGGCAGCGCAGGCGGTAAAAATAGCCAATAACGAGTTAACGGTGATTGCTTTCAGCGGCGATGGAGACGCCTACGGTGAGGGAGGCAATCATTTCATTTCCGCGATGACGAGAAATGTGGATATTACTTACATTGTCCATAACAATCAGGTATACGGTCTGACTACCGGCCAGGCTTCGCCAACCAGCGACCTGGGTTTTGTGACCAGGACCACGCCACAGGGTGCGTGGGAGCCAATGAGGCCGCTGGCTATCGCTGTAGCCTGCGATTGCAGCTTCGTAGCCCGCGGATTTTCTGCTGATATTGAACACCTGGCGGGTTTATTCAAAGCCGGTATACAGAACAAAGGTTTCTCCTGTATCGAAGTCCTGCAGCCATGTGTTGCCTGGAATCATAAGAACACTTATGACTGGTACCGGCAGAAGGTTTATAAGCTGGGCGAAGATTACGACCCGACCAACAGGGCCAGCGCTTTCGTTAAAGCACTGGAATGGGGTGACCGCATTCCAACGGGAATAATATACCGGAAGAGCCGCCCGATATTCGAAGAACATATTCCGGCCATTAAAGAATCACCGTTGGTGAAGCAGCCACTGGACCCGATGCAATTCGAGCAGTTGATCAATGAGTTTATGTGAATGCTATAGATGTGAGGCAGACAATGATACAAAATGCAGAAAAAATGAAGACGGTTCAATTACTGGAACAGGGTGAGCAACCCACAAATCTAGAGTCTCTAAAACCTCTGTTATCTCCAAAAACGGTGGCCGTAATCGGGGCTTCGCGGCATACAGACACAATCGGTTATCGCTTGCTGGAATGTATGGTTATGGGTGGCTTTACCGGTACGGTGTACCCGGTGAATCCGAATGCAGAGTCGATTATGGCCATTAAGGCCTATCCATCTGTTTTAGACATTCCCGGTAACGTGGAAATGGCAATTATTGCGGTGCCGGCTAAACTAGTATCGAGGGTCGCCGATGAGTGCGGTAAAAAAGGAGTACGGGCTCTCATTGTTATATCTGACGGATTCAGGGAGGTGGGCCCGGAAGGCGCTCAACGCGAAGAAGAATTGAAAAATATAATCCAGAATTATGGTATGCGCGTGGTGGGTCCGAACTGTATGGGAATTATCAATACCGATGATGAAATAAAGATGAACGCCACCTTTTCAACTGTTTTCCCACCGGCGGGGAACGTGGCATTCATGTCTCAGAGCGGCGCCATGGGGCTGACTATTCTGGAGCAGGCTAACAACCTAAATCTCGGAGTATCAACGTTTATCAGTGCCGGCAACAGGATAGACGTGGAATCTAACGAACTGCTGGAATACTGGGAGAACGACCCGGCGACCAAGGTAATATTGCTTTATCTGGAGTCTTTCGGTAGCCCGCGCAGATTTGCCCGCATTGCCAGAAGAATCTCGAAAAAGAAGCCGATCGTGGTCGTGAAGAGCGGCACCACACCTGCCGGGTCCAGAGCTGCCACATCCCACACCGGTGCCATAGCGACTTCAGATGTCACAACGGATGCTCTGTTTCACCACGCGGGCATAATCAGGGTAAATACAATGGAAGAGCTGTTTGATGTGGCTACACTGCTATCTAACCAGCCGCTACCTAAAGGGAGAAGGTTAGCCATAATAACAAACGGCGGAGGCCCTGGGACAATAGCGGCTGATGCTTCATCCCACAGTGGCCTGGAATTGCCGCAATTTTCCCCCGAAACGGAGAGCAAGCTAAAATCCGTGGCGCTGCGCGATATTAAAATCAACAATCCTCTGGACACTACGGCCGGCGCCACACCTGAAGAATTCTGCCATATGCTGGAAATATTAGCGAATGATGACGATAATGACGCCGTGCTGGCCATGTTCGTGCCTCCGGTGGCTATACAGTTGTCGGAGATGGAGGGAGCCATTAGAAACGTGGCACCTATTTACTGGCGAAGACGAAAGCCGCTGCTGGCTTGCTTTCTGGGTGAGCGGGGGTTTAGGGCGAAGTTGGGTTCTCAGGGTAGGTTTGTACCATCCTATCCATTTCCGGAAGAGGCAATTTCAGCGCTCGTCAGGGCGATAGAATACGTAGAAACGCAGGCTAAACCAAAGGGGAAGATTCCACGATTCCAGAAGCTAAAGAAGGATAAGGCGCACAAAATTGTCGAGCAGGCATTGGCTAGGCATGATGGAAAACCTGCATGGCTAACCGCTGCAGAGGCCTATGAATTGCTGAACTGCTATGGTATTGAATATGCCGGTATGGGTGTGGCAAGCACGGCCGACGAAGCGGCGCGAATAGCGACCCGGCTTCACTTTCCGGTAGCTGTCAAGCTCGACTCGGCAAGCCTGATTCACAAGACAGATATAGGCGGCGTTGCCCTCGGACTGAATTCTACGACTGAAGTCAGAGAAGCGTTCAACAAGATCAGGAATAAACTAACTGCACTGGGCCGTCAAGGTGAGATGGCCGGTGTTATCGTCCAGGAGATGGTCAAGGGTGGAATAGAGACCATAGCCGGCGTAACACAAGACCCTTCCTTTGGTCCTTTGATCATGTTTGGGTCGGGAGGTATATATACCGAACTGCTTAAGGATGTGTCGCTGAGATTAAGTCCCCTTACCGACTTGGATGCCGAAGAAATGATTAACTCGATTAAGATGTCCAAGTTGTTCCAAGGTTACCGGGGGGCACCACCAAGCGACGTTAAAGCCCTGGAAGAGTTGCTGCTCAGGCTTTCGACTATGGTTGAAGATATACCACAGATCGACGAACTGGACTTCAATCCCGTCGTAGTAATGGCTCAAGGACAGGGTTATCGGGTCATCGATGCCAAGATTCTGGTGAAGTCAGAGCAGATTACGGAACGCCAGTAACATTCATACAGCTAGCTTTTTTGACAGCTTTTTTTGCAGTTCCGTAGCTGCTACGAGTACCGGGTCATAAACCGGAGCAAATGGTGGGGAATAACCCAGATCAAGATTCTCAACTTGACTTACTGTCATCCCGGCGGTAATAGCCGCGGCGAAAACATCGATGCGTTTGGCAACTCCTTCACGTCCGGCCATCTGGGCTCCCAGCACCAAGCCCGTTTTCCGGTCGGCGACCAATTTCACTGTGATATCGCTGCGTCCCGGGTAATAAAACGCCCTTGAGTAGTGCTTGACAACGTTAGCCGCACAATCGATCCCTTCAGTCCTGGCTTCTTTTTCGGTGAGACCTGTCCGGCCGACCTCGAGGTCAAAGGTCTTGAATATGGCCGTGCCGACTATGCCGGCGAATGTGGCATTGCCACCAGCGGCATTTTCACCGGCTACCCTGCCCTGTTTGTTGGCCGTAGTCCCAAGCGGGATATAGGCGTTCCTGTGCAGGACCAGATGATAGGCCTCGGCGCAGTCACCGGCGGCATATATATCGGAGACACTCGTTTCTGTACGCTCGTTCACTTTAATGGCCCCCGTCCGGCCCAGCTCCATGCCGCCGCTCTTGGCGATCTCGGAATTCGGTCTGATACCTGCCCCGATG
Source organism: uncultured Dehalococcoidales bacterium (assembly GCA_964548415.1). Classification (GTDB taxonomy): domain Bacteria; phylum Chloroflexota; class Dehalococcoidia; order GIF9; family UBA5629; genus 9FT-COMBO-48-23. Next base: position 22,440 of record CAZJQG010000017.1, read on the forward strand.
AGTGCTATCTGGGCATTGATAGCAGTTCCCGTGTCGGTCACTACTCGGGCCAGAGATGAGCGATCCCCTATGAATTCAGTGACCCCGGCGGATTTAATTAAGGTAACGTTATTCCTTTTTAGCTCTTCCTCTACGACCCGGGTTATCTCCTCATCCATTGTTCCCAGAATATTGGGCATCTTCTCAATCATGGTCACTTGTAAACCGGCGGTCGAGAAGGATTCGGCCATCTCCATGCCTATATAACCGGCGCCAACGATAAGCCCATCTTTAAGAGAGTTCTTTCTGATATAGTCCTTAATAGCAATGCCTTTTTGAAACTCGCGTAGCGTAAAGACCCCGGTGAGGTCGATACCTTTTATGGGCGGAACAAATGCACGCGCTCCCGTAGCTATGAGCAGCTTATCGTACGCGTATTCTTTTTCGTCTCCCGTTTTCACATCTCTAACCACGACCACTTTTTTCTCCGGAAATATCTGTCTGGCGTCGTTGTATAAAATTACATCGATATCCCTCTGTTCTTTGAAGAATTTAGCATCGTAAACAACCAGCTCACTGGACGACTTTACCTTATCTGCTATTAGATAGGGCATGCCGCAAGCTGCCCAGGAGACATCACCTGTCTTTTCGAAAACGATAATCTCCATGTCTGGTTTTAGCCGTCGGGCTTTGCTGGCCGCGCTCATCCCGGCAGCTACGGCACCAATTATTACGAAACGCTCTTTAGCCATAGTTACCCCCTTACCTAAATTGGACAGGTGGACAATTTAATACTGTTAGTGAAGACTGTGGAAATGCGCCCCCCTATATAGTTAAATCTACCTAATAAAACATGAATAGTCAATAGATTTCTTAAAAACGGGCATCCGTTCGCACTCCAATTATTGTAGAATGTAAGTAATGAGAGTTCTCCTGGTGGCAATGCCCGATACAGTAAGCGCCCTGGATCCGGTCATGCGGGTGCCTAACCTGGGGCTGTGTTCCATTGCCGGTAATATGGATGGTTGTGATGTAAAGGTAGTCGATCTCGTTTTTCACAACCGCCATATAACCAGGTTTCTCACACAGTTGATGGAGGAGTTTAGGCCGGAAATAGTCGGGCTGAGCGCTATGAGTTTCCAGTATGCCAGTGCCTGTCGCGTGTCCCGTATTTGCCGGGTCGTTGATCCCGGCGTCAAAGTTGCGTTGGGAGGCTACCATGCTTCATTGCTATACCAGAATATAGCATCAGGAACCGAAGCAGAACTGTTCGACTTCCTGATACGGGGAGAAGGGGAGGTCACTTTTGCAGGCTTGGTCCACAAGATTATTTCTGGCAAGGGTGACTTTAGTAAAGTTCCGGGACTATCCTTTCGCATTAATAATAAGTTTTATCACAATGGTCCGGCCTCGCTGGTGGATCTAGACACGCTGAAACCTCCGAACCGTGGCTGCCGGATTTTGGATCGTGCCCGTTTCCTGGGTCACAGTTTCGATTGTGTCGAGACCTCACGCGGCTGTACCATGGGATGCCGTTTCTGCAGCATCACCAGAATGTACGGGCGTTCCATTAGGAAGTTTTCACTGGAGCGGGTGATCGGAGAATTGCGGCAACTGAAGCACAAAGGAACCGAGGGAGTATTTTTTGTTGACGATAACATAACGCTTGACGTTCCACGTCTGAAGAGGCTTTCCAGTCGTATCATAGCCGAGCAACTCAACACCTTGTCTTACGCCATTCAGGCTAGCGTCCCCGGTATTGCTTCCGACCCGGAACTGGCGGAACTGCTAGGGAGAGCCGGTTTCCGCTGGGTGTTTCTGGGCATCGAAAGCGGCATATCAAAGAACCTTAAATCTATGGGTAAGGTTGGAGTATTCAACAATACCAGACGAGCCGTGTCGTTACTTCAGGAACAGGGTATTTGTGTGTTCGGCGGCTTTATATTGGGGCATCCAGGCGATGACGAAGTTGACATAATATCCACTTTTAAGTTTGCGCTCGATTTGGGTGTCGACCATCCCATCATGCAATGCCTGACGCCTTACCCTAAAACTGAAACCCGCGAGCAGTTACTGAAACGTGACCTGATAACAAACCTGGACGACTTCAGCCGGTATAACGGTTTTATCTGCAACGTGCGTACGGAGCATTTAAGCAACCAGGAGCTCAATCGGGCAATCTTCCGGGGAGGGATGAAACTTTATTTTCATCCCACGTACCTAAGTCGAAGCCGATTCTGGAAATATAAGCCATCGCTTTGGCCTGAACTGATAATGAATAATATAAGATACCAGATGGGTGCTTTAAGAGGCAATATCTTTGCTTCACGGCACAGATGGTAGTCGAACAAACGACATTTTCGAGGCCGGGTATTTTAATCAATTTCAAACAAAAATGTATTGTTCACCAAATATGCGCATGTTATACTGGAATTATGGGGGTTTGACTTATGAAGAAATTGGTTCGATGTAAGTCTTGCGGCTACATAATGCTGGAATCGAAATTAAAGGATAAATGTCCGGCTTGCGGTGTGCCCAGCCAGATGTTTGAGCCGTATACCGACCCTATGTCGGAGCGGCGCCGCAGAGTTCTGGATCTGGATCTTCATCCCATTGCGGTGCATTTTCCTATATCCTTTTCGGTTGCGGTTCTGATATTTTCTATTGCGTCAATCTTTTTCGGTGGGCCGATACAGGGATTCTTGATTAGTACAACCAAGATATTGGCCTTCTTTCTTCCTCTGGTAGTCGTTATATCATATGTGGTCGGAGTGGTGGATGGGAGAATCCGCTTCCGCCGAGTACGTCAATCTCGGATATTAAAGAAAAAGATATTGTACGCCAGTCTTTTTTTAGTCGTCTCCATAGGTCTAGCCTTATCTCTGTGGCTTGGAGGACTCGGGACGGTCCTGCTTAATTCTATTGCCATAGTGCTAGCTGCTGCTAGCGTCGGTTTCACAATAGTTTTGGCGCTGCTCGGAATACAAATACTAAACGCTGCTTTTCCAGGTTAGTCAACGATGGAATACGCTGCCATAGACGTAGCTCGCGCTCAGTTTGCGGTCACTACCATCTTCCATATGTTATGGCCTTTGCTCAGCATCGGGTTGAGCTTGTTGATGGTCGTAATGGAGATACTGTGGCTGAGAACAAGGAAGGAGATTTATTACCGGCAGGTGCGTTTTTGGTCGATATTTTTTATTCTTGCGTTCGGCATCGGAGTCGCCAGCGGTGTACCCCTTGAGTTCCAATTCGGCACCAACTGGTCGCGATTTGCTGCAGCCACGGGTAATATCGTAGGCAACTTGCTTGCCTTCGAGGCCTCGATTTCCTTTGCACTGGAAGCTGCATTTCTGGCCATATTTATCTTCGGTTGGAATCGTGTCTCGAGGGGAATGCATCTATTCTCCAATATTATGGTCGCCCTGGGCGCTTCCCTTTCGGCATTCTGGATAATGACTGCCAATTCATGGATGCAAACCCCGGCTGGAGCTGTAGTTGAAAGCGGTAAAATCACCATCACCAATTATCTCCAGGCGACTTTAAATCCTGACTTGCCTGTAGCCTTCACGCATATTTGGGTTGCGAGTATAGAAACGACGCTATTCTTCGTCGGCGGTGTTTGCGCCTGGTATATTATTCGAAACCGCAACGTTGATTTCTTCCTCAAAGCTTTTAAGGTCATGGTAATCATTGGGATAGTAGTGGCACCGCTTCAGATTTTTCTAGGAGACGCCTCCGGATTAACGATAATAAAGCATCAGCCGGCCAAAGCTGCAGCGATGGAAGCTCATTGGGTCACTAATCCTCCCGATACCGGAGCTCCGTGGGTTCTCATAGCGCAACCAGACCAGGTGGCACAGAAGAATGATTGGCAGGTCACGATTCCTTACGTGCTAAGTATACTCAGCACTCATTCGCTGAAAGGCCAGGTGACCGGGCTGAAAGATTTTCCAATCAGTGACCAGCCGCCGATTATACCGCCTTTTTATGCATTTAGAGCTATGGTTCTACTAGGTTTCTTCATGCTGTTTCTAATACTGTGGGCTCTATGGCAGTGGTTCCGGAAAAAGCTGTCGGTCGAGACAACGTCCCGCCACAGATTATTCTGGAACTTCTGGATTTATGCTATACCTGCGGGTTTCCTGGCCACGGAGTGCGGATGGATTGTACGCGAGGTCGGCAGGCAGCCATGGCTCGCCTATGGCATCCTGCGGACCACCGAAGGCGTATCACCGGTGAGTGAGGCTACGGTCGCGACCAGCCTGTCCCTGTTTATTGTAATTTATGTAATACTACTCGGCTTGTTTATCTATTTCACACGCAGGATTCTTATGAGAGGACCGGACCTGACCAGCGCACTGCCAACGCATAACAAACGAGATTCTAGCGAGGCTTACTAAGCCTAAAGGTTGTCGAGATGGGGGATTTTTTACCGATACTGTGGTATTTCCTGCTAGTGATATCCCTGACGCCGTTCATTATATTAGATGGTGCCGACCTGGGTATCGGGTTACTATCCATAAATGTTAACGAGTCCAGGCGATCGGCTATGCTGGCTGCTATCGGCCCGGTGTGGTATGCCAATGAGACATGGCTGGTGGTAGCTGGCGCTACATTATTCGGTGCATTTCCTGTGGCCTATAGTGTAATTTTAAGCTCTCTGTATATTCCGGTAATGATGCTTCTTTTCGGACTTATCCTGAGAGCGGTATCTATCGAGTTTCGCGGGCATTCCGAAAGGAAGCGTTTTTGGATAAACGCCTTTGGCACAGGCTGTCTGCTGGCGATACTGGGGCAGGGCTTCATTTTTGGAGCTCTATTTAGCAACCTGAAAATTCAAGCAGGTTCGTTCACTGGCGGACCATGGGACTGGCTAAATCCGGTTTCGGTATTAATAGCCGTGGGGGTACTGGCTGCCTATTCCATGATAGGCGCTGCCCAATTAGTTCGTAAAACGGAAGGAGCAGCGCAACTTCAAAATCGACGCTTAGTCACCGGCAGCGCTTCGGTATCACTAGCATTGTTCGTTGCGGTAACCGCTATAGTTCTAACCGGGCACGCTTCTGTTTCACTTATATGGACTATTCCACAGGTTTATCTAGTACCCTTATTTTTATCTATAGCCGTTTTAGGCTTTGTTATGCTGCTGGTTGGCTCAGGAGGACGAAAGGCAAATGGCGGACTGTATATCTGGACAATCGCGATATTTATCGCTATAGCCGCAACTACCATTAGCGGTGTTTTCCCTTACTTAATCCCATTCTCATTGTCAATAGCTGAGGCAGCTTCACCGCGGTCTAGTTTAATCTTTATGCTTTTTGGCGCAGGGATCATACTGCCCATAGTCATTGTGTATAATGTATATGTGCATCGAGTTTTTGCGGGCAAGGTGTACGGTTCTGATTTAGAAGACGGCTATCTATAACTTCGTCAATCGCATCATTTTCCAACGTATAATGCACTCCTAATTTTTTATGTGAAGGGGACAAATATGAATGTAAAGAACAACACCATACTTTTAACCGGAGGGGCTAGCGGCATCGGTTTTGCAATGGCCCAGGCGTTTTCTAGCCAGGACAACGTTGTTATCATTTGTGGCCGCAGACAGAACAAGCTAGAGGAAGCCAAACATATACTGCCCGGGTTGCACATCCGCGCCTGCGATGTTTCTAAGGAAGCGGAACGTAAACTGCTATTTAATTGGGTCAAAGATAATTTCAAAGATTTAAATGTTCTGGTAAACAACGCCGGAATTCAGCGGATGATTGACTTAAAGAAAGGGGTTCGTGATTTAGCCGGCGGAGAAGCTGAAATCCAGACCAATCTCGTGGCACCCATATGGCTGTCAGCATACTTTATCCCGCTGCTCTTAAAACAAAAAGAGGCGGCTATCATTAATGTCTCTTCAGGCCTTGGTTTTGTCCCTATAGCTGCAATGCCGGTTTACTGTGCTACAAAGGCCGCAGTACATTCATTCACCATATCGCTAAGACATCAGTTGAAAGATACATCTGTCAAGGTCTTCGAGGTAATACCGCCCATGGTGGATACAGAGCTCGGTAAAGGGTCAGTGGAGGAAGGAGACGAGTGGAATCGTGGTATCCCGCCGGCTGAGGTGGCCAGAGCCGTGTTAGAATCGCTAAAAAAGGATAGGTTTGAGATTGCAGTCGGTGAAGCGGCAGGACTGGTAGCCGGTTCCCGGTCCAATCCGGAACGGACGTTTAAAAACCTGAACTCTTGGTAGCTGCTAGTTAGTGCCGCTGTGCCTGGCCAGAAAGTCCAGTACAATTTCGTTTACCGCATCAGCGGCCTCTATATTGAAGCCATGCCCCATTTTTTCAAAGATAACCAGTTCAGCATTGGGTATCCTTGATGCGATTATCCGGGAATTTTCCATTGGTACCAGTTTATCGGCGTCTCCTGCCATTACCAGAGTTGGCATCCGAATCTGGGGCAGGCGGTCGTAGGTATCGTGGCCTATTACGGCCTCAGTTTGCCTTTTATACCCGTGCAGCGAAGTGACGTGTCCTTCCATCCTCGCTAGCAATTCCTTAATCAGTTTCCGATGGCAGTCAATGAACTCGCGACTGAAAACGAATGGCAGTGTTTCTGCGGCACGTGCTTCGGGAGTCAGCTTCTGCATACGGTCCATATCAAATAGGACTTTTATCGCTTCCAGATCCGGCATTATGCGGTGAGTACCTCCGCAGGTCGTGGCCCCTAACATTAGAGTTATAGTTCGTTTAGGATAGAGTAAGGCAAAGTGCTGGGCTATCATGCCACCCATGGAAATACCGAAAACGTGCGCCTTTTTGATGCCCATGGCGTCCAGCAGACCGGCAAGGTCGCCAGCCATCATTTCCATTGTATACGGTATATCGGGGGCATCCGTGGCACCTGTACCTCTGTTATCTAGGGCAACCACACGATATTTCTTAGAGAATGCCGGAATCTGCTGGTATAGCCAGGGTATGCCTCCACCTAAGCCCATAATCATAGCCAGAGCTTCACCCGCCCCGTATATCTCATAATATATGTTTATATCGCCTATTTTCTTTGTGGGCATTTCATGTTCCTTGTGCTTAGACGTAATACTGCTTGCTAATTTTATGATTATGTAAGTTTTTATTCAATAATTTTATGACTTGTTTATTAGTTCTAGTCTAGACTAATAGGTACTAGGACGGGCAAAGTTTAATTTTATGGATTCATTGATGGCAGTGAACAGGATACCGGTCTATATAATGGTTGGAATGTACCTTGGTGCTTTGATAGGCTGTGCTGGTGCGGTTACTCCTCCGCCCGCACAGCCTATCGATTCACAATCAACCGCTTTGTCAGGTATACAGCTTAAGGACTTCGTCACTAATCTTGATGTTCCTTGGGAGATGGTGTTCGTACCTGACGGACGAATATTTGTTACAGAGAGGCCAGGCAAAATAGTAGTCATTAAAGATGGCAAGGTACAATCAGAGCCCTGGATCAGTTTGGATGTAGCGGCAGTGGGTGAAGGTGGTCTGCTGGGTATGGCCTTAGACCCGGAGTTCTCCGAAAATAATTACGCCTACGTAGCGGAAACATACCCGGTGTCTCCCGCCAAATTCCAGAACCGGTTGGTCAGGCTGCATGAGGACCCTGCTACCGGAAAAGGTGTTGTGGACAAGGTTATTCTGGACGGTGCAGCAGGAAATATCTTTCATGACGGTGGCAGAGTCAAATTCGGTCCCGACGGGAAGCTCTACTGGACGGTAGGTGAAGCGGGAAATCCTGAACTGGCGCAGGACCTGTCGTCGTTAAACGGGAAAATTCTGCGATTAAACCCCGATGGCACTATTCCAGTTGACAATCCGTTTCCGGGCTCACCGGTTTATTCGTACGGCCATCGAAATCCCGAGGGGATTGCCTGGGAGCCCGGGACAGGCTGGCTGTATGAGACCGAGCACGGCCCCAGCGGTGGCTTTTACGGCGAGGGTCAGGATGAAGTGAATTACATCGAGCCCGGCAAAAACTACGGCTGGCCGGTCATTCATGGCGTCCAGAGCAAAGAGGGCATGGTAAACCCGATGATACAGAGTGGAGAAAATGAAACCTGGGCGCCCAGCGGATGTACCTTTGTTAAAGGAGGTCCCTGGGAAGGCTCCTTCCTGTTCGCCGGGCTTCGCGGCGAAACGTTGTACAGGGCGGTTATCGACGTCAGTGACCCAAGTGAGGTAACCAGCTTAGAGAAGTACCTGGTCGGTCAATATGGCAGGCTACGTGACGTTGTGCAGGGTCCAGACGGCACGCTATACATTCTCACCAACAACACGGACGGACGAGGCAATCCTCGGCCCGGTGATGACCGTATCTTGCAGCTAACCTTGTCATTCTAACTGCCTTCGTTGTCATCTTGTTCCGAGATATTTTTTAAACCAGTTTGCAGCCAAACGCGCTACCTCATCGAGAGTCCCGGGTTCCTCGAACAGGTGAGTAGCTCCGGGGACGATAATAATGTCTTTGTCTGCCTTTAGCTCTTTGAATGCCGTTTTATTTAAATCGATAACTACCGGGTCGTTTCCGCCGACAATCAGCAGGGTAGGCGCTTTAACTTTGGAGAGAGAGGGTCCTGTCAGGTCAGGGCGTCCTCCACGGGAAACCACCGCTTTAACTACTTCAGCCCTCTCAATGGCTGCTAGCAGCGCTGCAGCAGCGCCGGTGCTGGCGCCAAAATAACCTATTCTCAACCTGCCCGTCTCGTGTTGCTGCTTGGTCCAGTCGGTAGCTCGTATCAGCCGGACGGCTAGCAGCCGTACATCGAAGCGTAGCTCCGCTGTTATGGCGTCTATCCGTTCTTCATCCTCGGTCAGCAGGTCGAAGAGCAGGGTAGCCAGGCGAGCTTTTCGCAGTTCGCTGGCGACAAACCTGTTTCTGGGGCTGAATCGGCTGGAACCGCTGCCGTGAGCGAACAATACGATTCCATTGGCTCCATCGGGGATACTCAGGTTACCTTCAAGCATGAGTTTACCCGTCCTGATTAGAACGGGACGTTCGTCTGTGAGGTCTTTAAATTCCGCCATTGCCACAATCCCGATCAAGAGTTTTCGTTTTTCTTTTATGCTGGGCTTCTGTTTTAAGAATACGCATAATTTCCGCATCTTCAACCTGGTCAAACTGGTCATAGAACTGGCCGACGGCATAAAAAATCGGTGGCTGGCGCAAACAAATGATTTCATCGGCATCGGCTGAGAGCTTTTCCAGAGCGTCCCGTGAAGCTACAGGAATGGCTGCTATTAGCGCTTGGGGATCTTCTTGTCTTACCGCCCAGAGCGCAGCTTGCATGGTAGCGCCGGTGGCTACGCCGTCATCCGTGACTATGGCAATCCTGCCCTTAAGTGACGTTTTTGGCAGGATGCTGCGAATAAGCTGTGTTCGGTGCTCGATCTCTTTCATCTGTCTCGTTTTTTCCTGTTCGACATCGAGTTTTGTTACAGCAATCGCTTTTACGATATCCTGGTTAAGAAACACGGTTCCATCCTCCGCCAGCGCGCCCAGGGCTAATTCTGGCTGGTCTGGAGCCCCCAACTTACGGGATAAAACTATATCCAGCTCGGCCCGCAACTTTGAGGCTAAAGCTCTAGCTACGATTATGCCACCACGAGGGATACCAAGAACGATAGCTTTTTTGTTACGGAGGTAAACTAGATGTTTGGCCAGTAAGTGGCCAGCCTCGGTGCGGTCCGTAAAAGGCAGGCTAGCGTGAGAGATGATGTTTAATTTAGCCTTGGGTTTGCGCTTCGTCTTCTGCATACTATATGAATCCTGGCTCTCTACCTACGATTATAGCAGTACATAACAAGGTGTCAATGCATGCTAGCAGAGTCATATGAGTCGCCGTTCACCGTATATAGTACGGACTATGTCCTTAAATGACCTAAATTTCACGAGTGAATAAATAGCGGCAATAATGCACAATATACCCCCATATAACAACGTATTTGGAGCGACGATTCGACTGGCCAGAGCTCCAGCGAGTAAGCTGCCGAACGGTGCTATACCGACAAAAGCCATAGCGTAGAAACTCATAACGCGTCCTCGCTTATCGTCATCGACAATGGTCTGTAGGATGGTATTGCTGGATGCCATCTGTACTATCATGCCAAAGCCAGCTACCATGATGAAGACAAGAGAAAGTGTTAAAAGCCGGGACAAGGAAAACAAAATCAAACCGGAGCCGAAAATGACGGCACCAATGATTACAATCCGGCCCAGCCCTGCCACGGTCCTTCGAGAGGCTAAATACAGCGTTCCAACCAGGGCTCCCACGCCGGCAGAAGCCATTAGGAATCCAAGCGTGTTAGGGCCTCCCTGAAGTATTTGGCCGGCAAAAATAGGCATAAGCACCGTGTAAGGCATACCAACCAGACTGACTATGGCTACAAGCAATAAAAGGTAGCGTATTGGCGGAAAGCCGAGGACGTACGTGAATCCCTCCTTCAACTCGGTCAAAAGGTGGGTTTCTTTAACTTCTATTTTGGTAGTGGCAATTCTCATAGCTATCAGGCAGAAAATTACCGATAAAAAGCTCAGGCCGTTAATCAAAAAGCATAAACCCTCCCCCAGGGCGGCAATCAATATGCCACCTATGGACGGACCGATAAGCCTGGCGCCATTGAACAGAGAAGAATTTAGAGCTATGGCGTTGCTCAAGTCTTCTTTGCGTTCGACCATTTCCAGCACGAATGTCTGACGCGCCGGCATATCGACCGAGTTGACCATGCCCAGAAATATACTCAAGGCGATAATCGACCAGACGGTTACTGTATTGGTCAGCACCAGAGTTGCAAGTATAAATGCCTGGAGCATTGCCAGAGATTGAGTGAGAATTAATATTCGGTGGCGATTATGCCTATCCACAAAAACGCCGGCTAAAGGAGCCAGAATAAATATCGGAAACTGGCTGGAAAAACCTACCAGGCCCAGAAGAAACGCGGAACCTGTGATACGGTACACCAGCCAGCTCATAGCTATGGTCTGCATCCAGGTACCTATGAGAGAAATGCCCTGCCCGATGAAAAAAAGGCGATAGTTCCTGGAATTAAGAGCTCTGAAGACGTGCTTCAGAGCGTTTGTTGTATCGGTGGCTTTATTTTCGGTCAATTCACCTTCCAACCTTACAGGGATTTTACCCGTTGGTTAACGTCAGGGCAAAAATTGCGTTTAACTTTTGCTTCAGGAGGCGAAAAAGTGATCGGCAAAATGCCAAATTTAAGCTACAGAGTGTCAGGCTTGAAATAGTAGAAACCTGAAGCCGGCGTCAAAGCTCTCCCGTTTCCTTAAGTGGCCATTAAGCTTATCCCATTTTCCCGATTTGAGGTCATTTTCAAGCAGGCTTATACCCGCATGCACCGTCGAGGGAGAAGCGAGGGCAAAGCCGGAGGTATTCTGTCTCATTACCGGATCAAGATATATCTGGGGTCTATTCCATCCGGAGCACATATTAAGGTCGGCAAGGTCATGTGGTAAGGGGAACTTGATAATCTTGGCTGACCAATGTCCGGCGCTGGAAAAAATGTCGATCACTTCAGCTAATGGTGGGAAAACCTTGAGGACGTGGCACTCAATTTCAGGGAAATAGTCGTTGAACCAGAATTTTTCACTGTGCCTCGGGTCCATGGTGAGTATTACTGTTGGTCCGGTGGGGCAAACACGAGCTACTTCATTAGCCGCATCACGAATGTCAAGGAAATGATGCAGGGCCAAAATGGTCATGACCCCGTCTGCTGAGTCATCTCGTAGAGGAAGATGTTCAGCCAGCCCGATAAGCCAGGCGGCATTTTCGTGTAAGACAGCCTGTTTTCGCATAATCTCCGATGGTTCAATAGCCAGTAACCTGTAGCCTGAATCGGCCAGCGCGTTGGTATAGTTGCCAGTGCCGGCACCAATATCGGCGATAAGGCTTCCGGTCGGGAGATTTAGAAGTTCTAAGATTGTTTTCAGAATGCGCTTGTCAGCAGTCCGGTTTCTGTTGTAGCTCTTTCCGATGGCATCGTAAGTTATGTCTTTCATGGCTCCAAAAAATGGATACAGGGGCGGACTGCCAGTCCGCCCCTGTATCTTTGTATCCGTCACTATCCTAAAGTGCAACGAAGGTTGCCTGTGAGGCCACGAGGATCCAGGTAACTAGCAGGCTGCTTAGGAAAGCGCCGGTATAAATGTGGGCTGTCTTGCGGAAGAAATAGGTATAAACCAGCGCCACGATAGTCAGCATGGGCAGGAATTCTACAAGAACAATGGTTAATAGAACGTTATCACCACTTGCATGGAGGGTCAACGTACCCCCCATCAACAGTGGGATATACTGGAACGCTAGAAGGCCCATGATACCCACGAGCAGCAATGCCACGTTTATGGCCATTTCGCTGGCCATGCTCATTTCGGTTCCTTTTCTGGTAGGGCGAAGCTGTCCGTTAAGCACCAGCCCTAGGATTACAAAGTAAATAAAGAAGGGAATCAGGTAAGACAGGAATATCCGGAACTGGAGCAGTGACATCGGCTTCACACTAAACAGCCAGAAGCGGTAATCGACATTGAATAGCGAGCTCGATACAACCAGAGTAATATAGGCGGCCAATCCTACCAGAAAAGCCAATAGGAATGATTTGCCTATCTTACCCCAGCCGATCTTTTCTCCCCAGGTAAGGCCGTAGTCGCTGGCGGTAGCTTTAGCCTTGCGATTGAAAGCGAAATGCCATATAAGGAAGAGTGCCAATCCTATTAAGCCGACCAGCAGCAGCCATACCATCCATTGAGCGGTGATTGTTTGTGGAAACAACTGGTTGGGAGCTAGTTTAAACTTACTAACGTATTGTAAGAATGTGAAATAGGTCAGAGGTGGTACAGCCACGATTATAAGGGCAGATATCCACCAGGCAGCGCCCTTGGCAGACTTGGGTTTGGTCGGTGCTTCCTCTATATTTTTAAAGAATTTAGATCTCAAAATTAAGGCGCCGACGGGGAAGAGGAGCATGACCATGCCGATGAGGGCGATCAGGTTGCCGATTTCCTTCCATAGCCAGATTTGATTGGAAGGCGGTAAAGTATTGCCTCCTTGCAAGGCCTGCTGGAACCAGCTGACGGCGTCCCCAACTGCTGTAGGCGAGATATGGATGCCGGGATGCGTGGTGCGGACCAAGTAAATTTCACGGGCAGTGCCGTCGGCAAAGGAGCCGTATAATTTACCTGGTACAACATCATCAGTGGTTCCGAAGATCGCTTTGAGCTTGTCACTTTTAAGCGCGTCTCTGGTGACAGGTGTATTCAAAAAAGAGGCATATTCACTCCATATGCCATCGATATAACAAAGGTTCCGCGGAAAGGTGGCATTTATGGTACCGAAGTTTGAGTCTTCCATGATAAGCGCTTTATAGTCGTTGGGAAACGCTTTTGCTGTTTGCACCACAGCCCAGCCGCCCATGGAGTGGCCTGAAAGGCCAATATTGTTTTTATCAACAAAATCCAGACTTCGTAAGTATTGAAGTCCGTCAGGGACTCCGAACGTATTTGACAGGGCCGGCGGTGCTGAATACCCGTGGCCGGTCTCGTCGATAGCTAAGGCTACATAGCCTCGCCTGGCAAACTCTATGGCAAAGCCATCCTGCATCCCGTTATTATTCAGGTAGCCGTGTATGCACAGTACTCCCGGAGCTGGATTCTGAGCGGTGGCAGTTTTGGGCACATAAAGCAGAGCATTCATTACCGGCCCACTGGCTCCAATACGAAAGCGCACATCGTTGACTTTAACTTTGCCAAAATCGGTTTGAATCATGGAGGCTAATAAATCTCCTGCCAGTATCAAAAACAGGGCAACTACCAGCAGGATAATAGCGGTGCGCTTCGACTTAATTCCGTTTGTCATTTTTCACTCCTAAAGTAGATTTGGATATTTATATGAACTTGCAAATGGATAACAAGGAAAGATTGCTTGGCATTGGTTTCCGAGCTCTTCATATTGGCACGGCTCACCCCCTTAAAAGGAATTGACAGGCAGAAGAATCGTGCCAATTATACAGGGATGGATTGCAAGGTACAATATCGTATAAGAATAATAAAACAAAATGGTCAATTAATTGACATAACTAATGTATTGAAACGCCTCGGTATATGTAAAATCGTCGGAATAGGGCATATTTTACCCGGATTTGCATCTTGTGCAATTTATTTGCTGTGGTATAATGTCTTTTGTAGTGCGCCTGCAGTTTGATTTAAATTATTTTGATACTACGTTTTAAAAAATAAAAATATTATAAGGAGGCAAGATGACACACAAAACAACCAAAGTCGTTACCGCATTGATGGCGATGGTGCTGGTCCTGGGTCTGGCACTGGTGGCATGCACACCGACTCAGACCGTGACGCCGCCTGCGGAGACACCTGTGACACAACCGCCTGCGGAGACACCGGCAGCACCGCCGCCCGCAGAGACGCCGGTAACACCGCCGCCCGCAGAGACGCCTGCGGAGCCGTCGGCACCCGTACAACTGACTTACGAATCCACCACGTACACCAACAGTGAGTATGGTTTCTCAGTTCAGTATCCAAAGGAGTGGGTGCCGCAACCGCAGCTTGTAAACAACATCGTGGTCGCCGCATTCGGCATATCCGGATTCATTCCTGGAATGAGTATTAGCGTAGCTGATGCGGATGGACCGCTGACGGCTGACTGGATCGTGGCACAGACCAACAGTCTTCCCGATACCTCACAGGGGAAAGTCACCTCAGACATCACTCCAACTACGTTGGATGACGGCACTCCGGCTTTTCAGTATACGTTAAGCTACACCTACCAGTCTTATGCAATTCAGGCGTTTGGTGTTAGCGCAGACAAGAACGGCAAGCGAATCCGCGCCTTTGTATGGACGATAGACGCATTCTCCCCGTACGATGAGACGTTATTCTCTGAGATAGCGCACACCTTATCGTTTGAATAGCCCAAAGATTTAGGTTCAGTTCGATATTGCACCAAGGCTACAGGCTTCTAGCAGCCTGTAGCCCTGGTGAATAGTTGTTTATTTCTAAGATGTTGGGTTGTGTCTATTGAGGTATTATAGAATTATATATCAGGCCCTGAATTAGCCAGCGGTAATAGTTGCCCATCGTACCTGTGCTCAGCATCATAACCGCAACCATGTTTTCTTTCGGGTCCACCCAGTACATAGTCCCGGCAGCGCCGTTTTTGCCGTACTCTCCGATATTTGCCGGGAAATCCACGTTTTTATTGTCGACACGAACGTAAAAATCGAAACCAACTCCATAGCCAGGCCCCGGCACATACGCATTGTCGGAGCGGTTGCCCAGAGGCCCTATCAGGTCAGAGGTTATATAATCAACGGTTTCCGGTTTGAGCAGGCGCGTACCGTTAAATTCGCCGCGATTAAGCAGCATCTGAGCAAATGGTGCCCAATCCACTGCTGTGGATACAGAGGCACTAGCCCCGCTAAAAAACTTCCTATTGGGATCGGTGGGATCGGTATATAGAGGCCATGTTGGAATAAGGTAAACGAGTCGGCTCACATCATCGCCGGTGACCTGAAAGCCGGAGTCGACCATGCCCAGCGGTTTGTAAATACGTTCTTCGAAGAACTTGTCCAGAGTCATGCCTGAAGCAACTTCTACCACTCTGCCCAGTACGTCATATGCCATGCCGTATCTGTAATAGGTACCTGGGTTTTCAACCAACGGTAAAGTGGCCAGCTTTTCGGCAACCTCAGCGTTCGTCATGCTGCTGGTTTTGTTCATGCCGGCCTGTGCATAGAGTTCACGGATGCCAGGTGTAGGGAAGAGCATACCGCTTAATCCGGAAGTGTGCGTTGCCAGGTGTTTTATCGTCATGGTAGTCATGGGCGGCACCATGGTAACCACAGGTTTGCCAGCCGCATCATTTGTCACCTGTCCTACCTGTACGTCCTTGAAGGAGGGGATGAATTTCGCAACGGGGTCATCGAATGACAGTTTACCTTCTTCCTGCAGCATGGCAGTCGATACGGCAGTGAGTGATTTGGTCATGGAGTACATGCGGAATATTGAATCCTTTTCCATAGGTAAATTTTTCTCTTTATCCCTGTCACCAAAGCTTTTAAAATAGGCAATTTTCCCGTCTTTCGCTATGAGAAGCACCGCGCCGTCTATCTTTTTTGCCGCAATATCAGTCTGTAATGTAGTGTCAATCTCATTTAGCTTTGTCGACGAGAGACCGACGTCTTCGGGGCGGGCTGTCTCAAATCCGGGTATCGTTTGAGTTGTGACGGTAGAAGTGGTTGCGGACTGGGCGCAAGCAGCAAAAACGGAGGTTAACATTAGTACGGAAAGCAAAAATATTGAGCAGACTAATTTTATTTGACCTCGGTAAATCTTACTGATTTTCACATCAGCCTCCTTTTGAAGTTAGTAATTTTCTAGGGAATTGAATCGTACCCAATCAATAGCGTCTCCGGAAAGCTGGACAATTATATCACAGAAATCTTTGCGCGGAATAGAATCAGTGTTGTTAGCCTGATTGTAGTGAGGAAAGCTGTAGGCGCGCCAATGCATCACGCTCTATTAGCAGCCTGGTGGCTTTTTCTCCAGCTTCTATGGCTTCCGCTGCATGATGAAATGCCCAAGAACCCACGGTCTGCTCCGGTGGCGTAATGGCAATGTCAGCATTCATCAGGTTTTCCATGGCGATACGGTATTCGATAATGGAAAGCGACTGATTTAGTATTTCAAACATATTTGGTTCGCCTACGTTTATCATTTTTGGTTTAATGGATAAAATAGCAGAGGGCCTTCTAGCGATGAGCCTTTTCATTTTGGGCTGTCTGTAAAGTAGAAATTTGCGGATCTCCTTATCGATGGTGCTCACACGTTGTTCATGAAACAGAACATGAGCGCCAGGAACAATAGGCTTCTCCATATCATCAGCTGACCTGTCGTAATTACCTTCGAGCCCATCTTTGCCGGTTGCACTGCTGATAATTACCGGCATTACGCCACTGGCAGGGTTCGGGATTACGTTAACTCCAATTACAAAATCTGCACCCAGATCACGGCACACACTTACCGGTACCACGTTTACCAGGCCGCCATCTACCAGATAGCGCCCTTCGTAGCGCACCGGCGTGAAAATGCCTGGAATAGAAATGCTGGCTCTGATGGCCTCTATCAACGAACCTTCAGTGAACACTACCTGTTCACCTGTATATAAATCTACAGCTACCGTAGCGTATTTACATTGAAGGTGGGAGAAATCGATGTCACCCAGGATAGACCTGAGTAGCGCTACGATTCTTTTGCCCTGGATGAGGCCACTTTTCGGTAGCGTTATGACGTCGGTAAGACGCACTATTTGTTTCCAGTTGATATTGCAAGCGATTTGCTTCAAATCGCTTGTTTTTAGTCCGCTGGCATATAAAGCTCCGATAATCGCGCCCATACTCGTGCCGGCAATGATATCCGGCTTCAGCCCGTATTCTTCCAGAACGCCTAATACGCCTATATGGAACAAACCACGGGCAGCACCACCACCCAGTGCGTAACCAAGTTGCTTGTGTTCTGTGTCCATTTTGTCGTAACTCTGCGTAGGTACTTACTATAGAAATTTTAGCATATCTACAAACTAATATTGATAGTTTTAAGGTAAGTTTACGGATTTGATCGGGATTAAAGTAAATGGTAGAAGAACCCCATGTTGAAGTAGGACAGCAATTGAGGAGGGACGCGAAATTAATTACGGATCAAGGTATCTTAGCGCGGTTTTCTAAAACCGAGGGAATACAGGTCTCTCAGGATAATATCTTCTACTTTGATGCCTGGCAAATACGCTGGTACAGATCAACGCAGGCGAGAAGAATATGCATACTCTTTATATCTAAGTATTATATCTAAGATGCTGAACATCAAGCCTTTACAGATTAGTAGCGGAAGCTATCTGGAAATTAACGGGATTGTATGGTATCGTCTTAGACGTAATGTTGGCTAAGGATTAGTCTGGTCACTAAGTCTCTTTGGCTCAGGGCAGAATTGTTCCCAAACCGTTGTTTAGCGTTCCTACACTATTGCCCGTTGTTCCTATAGTATTCGCTGTTCCTATGCCGTTACCGTTGTTACCGTCTTTTTTGAATAACGACTCGTTACCCGGTAGAGCAAGCTCAAGCCTCGGGGCATAATTGGCGAGCGCTATGCGTATCATACCCAGTGGCACACTCTTGGGAGCACTTACAAATAGAAAGCAAGCCCCGGCAGCTATGGGCCTAACTATCATATATGTAAATGGCGTACCGATTGTGATATCATCGATCTTGGTGAATCCCACAGCGGATGCTTTAAAAGCATTATTGGCGTAGTTAATTATCTGGATGAATCCGCCGAACGTTTCGGGGCTGATTTTATTGTCTTGAGACTCCCAGGCCGAAAGCACAATCCCGTCGCTATCCGCTATCATAACCACCCAGGGTCCCCCCATTTCTCCTGGACCTACGAGTCCTTTTGCCATCTCGGACAATGTTTCTTTTATAGTAGCAACTGACATGAGAGATCACCTCCTTTCTCTATTTATTTAATAACGATATTTTAGGGTACTTTCCTGAAGTTTGTTGTCTTTAGCGTACCTATTATACCCACGTTCTGTTACATTGGTAATCACGATTTAGTACCGTAGAAGCTAGTAAATAGGTAGTTAGTAAATTAGTAATAGTATGACCTTCGTACCAGGGGTTCACGGAACTCATCGGGAGGACGAAAGACCGCGATCTTATAGGCCGCATTGGGTAGATTCCGAACTCACGTTTGGTATAAAAGACCTTCTCCCGATGCTGCAACAACTCCTTGCATCTTATCTAGCATAGGCTAAAGGCTGATTTATTCAGACAACGATAGATATCAAATCCAAGTTGGTTGCAACAATCATATTCATTACCTTTCTAAGTTATTTGACAGCTCATGAACTAAGTAATATAATAGTTATGAGCATATGCTCATAACGTATAGAAAGGAAAATTAAGCATGCCCAGACCGCTTAAATGTCGACGGATCGCCGCGCTGCCATATGTGACCTATTACAAACCAGCCGGCATACCGCTGAGGGATTTGGAAGAGGTACGACTTGCGGTGGAAGAGGCTGAAGCCATTCGCCTCAAGGACATCGAGGGCCTGGAAGGAGAGCAGGGCGCCGAGAAGATGAATATATCCCGCGCTACCTTTCAGCGGGTTCTGGCGTCCGGCCGACTGAAAGTGGCCGATGCGATATTGAACGGTAAAGCCATCAGAATTGAGGGCGGCAGCTTTGAGTTGGCTTTCAATCGATTCCGCTGCCGCAACGGCCACCATTGGGACGTACCTCTGGACAAACCGGTCGGAGCTCCCCTGCAGTCCTGTCCCGTCTGCCAGACACCTGATTTCAACTCCGTAAGCCCGCTGGCAGTGGTTAGGCGCGGTC
>CAZJQG010000018.1:0-40705 GCA_964548415.1 uncultured Dehalococcoidales bacterium
CTTTAGGCTTTAGTGCGCTTATGAGACCGAATGTACGGTAAGCATTATTCCTATGGATTTACTCCGCCCCGAGGTACTGTGTAAGGATATCCTTTAGATATTCTTTATAGGTGGTCTCGTCAACTGCCATTGTCCATATTTCTTCTAAGGGCACGATTATCTCGGTTTCGTCTTTTACAGTAACGATATACAGACCGAACAGGCCGGTATTATATCTGGCTACCAGTGCACCATTGGCTCTGTCATCTGAAGCGAGGGAGGTATATGTCAGTTTCCCGCTATCCAATTCTTTCTTGAAATTCGAATATAAGGTATCGCGTATATTGTCTTCGAATGTTTGCATACACGGACACTGGTCGGTACGGTGGAAATACACTATATTTATTCTATAAGGGAGGTTTGGAGATGCCCCTGACGGCTTTAATGGAGAAGCGGGATTGGAACACGCAGATAGCAAGCCAAACGCTAGAAAAGAAAGAATTACAAGGTAAGTCGCATTGGATTTACCGAATGGGCTCATATTTTTAGAATCTGCAGCTTTACTCGGGGCATTCAACTTATTCTATTGGTCTCCGTCCAAAGCTATTCCTTTTGTTTTACATGACGAATATATTGACTAACATCCAGATTGCGAGGGCGATAAGGACAATGGCTAATATAATCCGTAGCTTTGACACATTCATTCTGAGTGATATGAAAGGTCCGAGAGTTGCTCCAATAAACGCGGCCGCTGATAAAGGGAGTGCAGTCCATATGTTAAATAGATTGCCACCGAGAACATGCCCTAAAAACCCCGGTAGGGCAGTAATACCCACATAGGTTGAGGAGATGCCGATGGCGACGCGAGTCGGGCATCCGAACAGCAATACCAGCATTGGCAGGAGGAATAGACCTCCGCCTACTCCGATCAGCCCGGCTACAAAACCAACTACAATAACAGATGGTACCATTATACCCATGGATATCCGATATTGATGTTCGCCACAGGTTCTATCCCAGCAGTACCACTGTGGCATAAAATTAGGTTGTTGTCCCTCATTAGCCGGGCGAAGCATGAAGAAAGCAGCAATACCGAGTACGACGGCAAAGATGCTCTTTAGCACCGGAGCGCTTACCCATTGGGCTACGTACCCGCCGGCGAAAGAGCCTACAATGGCAAATGGGACAATCGTGAGAAGGAGCTTCCAATCAACTGTTTTTTTGCGACCGAATACTATGGTCGCGGCTATGCTTGCCAGCATAATCATGAACAGGCTGGTGGTAGATGCTTCGTGCATGCCCATGCCTGCTATTAACAATATAGGCACATAGGTAGAACCTCCTCCCTGACCTACCATGGAGAAGGGTATGGCAAGTGCCAGTACCGCGGCACAGGCGATAATTAAAACCGTCACAGACATCTAATTAATCCCTAGAGGCAGCACACATAACGCTGCTATCAAAATGTCGATTTATCCTTTATAACCGGAGCATGGTATGCAATGTGGCTCGTTATCTACCAGGCGCACATACCTTTCAAAAACGTACTCACCGCATTTTACGCATTTCACCTTATTAAACGACCCCCTGGGGATGTTAAATTTATAGTCAGGCAGTCTCTCACATTTGAAGACCTTTTCATCCGGCTGGGCGTACATCCAGTCTATAGCTTTCTTGGTAACATCGGCCGGTATCTCCGAAGGTTCAACCTTCTTCTTCCTGTAGGCAAAGAATTCCAGCTTGCCGAATTCATCTAAAAAATCAGATGTTAGCGCCAGGCGAACCGCCCCTTTCTTCGGATGATAGAAAACCGCCGCTAACTTGCCCCAGAAAGTTTTTTCCATCAACGATTTCCCATAGGTAGCACCGGTTGCTATCTGCATACCGTCCATAAGACAGGTCTGAGGGTGCCCAACGCCTAGCTCCGGTATGACAAAAAATCCGTGGTCTTTTTCGTGTTCTACTCCTAATTCTTTCATGGCCAATTTGCCCATGCGATAACCTAATGGCATGAATGGACAATGATGCCCGTGAAATTCGAACGCCCATTGTGGTACAGTATTCATTTCTTAAAACTCCTTCGATTTTCTTCTTATAGAATTAGGACTGAAACTAGTTCCCCGGCAAGACTCCAACTATCGTATCCCAAAACAAACATCGAGATGATTGATATGTTCAAAAGTCATAGCAGTGACTTGCGTGTCGATTATGGTGCTCAATTGAGGCTCCATATTTCAATCTAACAAAATTCTTCAAAATTGTCTCTATCTCAGGACTTTCTAAGAACGGACCCACAGTACTACGTAATAGATTCCAACCGCTATAAAGATAATGGAAACTAGTATGCGAATAATTCGCTCGGCGCGGGTAAGGGCATTTAGCCAGTTAGCAACACCGGCTACACCAAGAGAAAGAAGCGTGCCAAAGACTAAAACCGGCAACCCGGTGCCGATGGCGAATACCGCCGGAAGCGCTACACCGCCGGTGGACTTGAGGGCTATGGGTATCAGCGCACCGAAGAACAGTACGGCGCTATAAGGGCAAAAGGCCAGGGCGAAAATGACGCCCAGAAGAAATCCACCTATCATACCCCAGCTGGCTACCCTATTTCCGAGAGAAGCTAACTTGCCGCCCCCGCTGCCGAAAGCCAGCCTATCGATGAACAGCATAAGCACGCCAACTATGATGAGGAGCGGCCCCAGTACCTTTTCTCCCACGCTTTGAACCGTTGCCGATACCCAGGGTATTTCCAGACCGGCCGCGATGATGAGAATGCCGAGCAGGGAATACGAAACCATCCGACCCAGAGTGTAAAGCGAGCCAGTGATAACGGCATACTTACGGTCTGTAACATTGCGGGTGATATAGGCTATGGCAGTGATATTGGTAGCCATGGGGCATGGGGCCACGGCTGTAATCAACCCCAGAAGCAGTGCGGTGAGCACCGGTATACTGGAACCCGACAGAATACTGCCTAAATCCATGGTTACTCACCGTTGAGGCTTTGCTGGATAAGGTTTCTGACCTGCTGGTCAAAACCTGGTTTATCGCCCCTGCAGTTCCACGACCAGATGTCCTGTATGTCTTTTATGTTATCTGTGTCGCCGCGGACGATATTTATAAATAATTGTGATCCGACAGCGCCGTACTTGGTGACGATTTCGGTGTTCTGGCTGTCACTGATATCATATACGCCGAAGGTCATTTTGCCGCTGTCCAGTTGGCCCTGAAAATATGTGCTAACCACATATCTAACTCGCTCTTCAAAGCAGAGGCAGGTGGGGCAGCGCTGAGACTGGTGAAAATAAACTACGTCCACTCTGTCGGGTAATATGATTGAGTCATCCTGAGCCTGTATCGACGAATTATCCGAGGGCGCCATTGTTACTTCCGACGGTGAAGCAGGGTTAGTCGGCGACGAAACCGGCTGTGCCGTGGAGGTCGAGCAAGCAAACAAGAGCATCGCACCAGCCAGGACGGGAATTGAGATTAAGTGTTTTTTGGATGCCGTTAACAGACCCATTATTTGATTTATCTCCTTTTTGCTTTAATTCTAATTATGGCGTGAGATTCAATTGTCAGATAGCTTTAGTCCGTTCTTCCTTGGCCAGCGAATTGACTATAAGCTGGGTAACCTCCGCTTTGGAAGGCACCTTGCCGGAACTGACCACCTGCTCATTAATTACCAGGCCGGGCGTGGTCAGAATGTTGTAAGTCATTATTTGGCGCATGTCATTGACTTCTTCTACCTTGGCGTCGATGCCCAGCTCCTTCACCACCTCCCTGGTGGTCTTCTCGAGCTGGCCGCACCTGGCACAACCGGTTCCCAGTATTTTTATGTTCATGGTATTAACCTCCCTTTTCTATATGATTGTTCATTGGATTATTAAACGGGGCTAATGATAACCTCAGAGAAGTGCATTAAACAAATAACCCACGATTATGATTCCCAGTGCCACCACGCCGATAAAAACACCGAGTAGCTGCCATTTGAGGACGCGGCGCAGTATTATCATCTCGGGCAGCGAGATAGCTACCACAGACATCATAAACGCCAGCACGGTCCCCAATGCGGCGCCTTTTTCCATCAGGGCCTGGACGATGGGGATTACGCCGGCAGCGTTGGAATAAATAGGCACGCCTATCAATACAGCTGCGGGCACGCCCCACCAGGCGTCTTTACCCATGAATGACGCCAGTAACCCGTCAGGGACATAGCCGTGAATGACGGCACCGACCGCTATGCCCGCCAGAACATAAGGCCAGACTTTGCCAACTATTTCACGAACGGCATTCAGGCCGTAGTTAACACGGTCTTCAAACTTCATACCCGAATTTTCACCGCCGGACGGAGACAGGTTAACATCATGTACCCAGCCCTCTATAAATCTCTCCAGCTTAAACTTACCAATGACCCATCCCGCGGTAATGGCGATGACGAGGCCGGTCACTATGTACATCAGCGCGATTTTCCAGCCGAACATACCATACAGCAGCACTACGGCCACCTCGTTTATCATAGGGGAGGCAATCAGAAAAGAAAAAGTGACGCCGAGCGGTACGCCTGTCTCTACAAATCCGATAAATAGAGGGCAAGCCGAGCAGGAACAAAACGGGGTGACGATTCCCAGCCCGGCGGCCATTATGTTTCCCACAAATTGCCGCTTTCCAGCCAGCATCTGACGGGTCCGCTCGGGAGTAAAGAAAGAACGGACGATGCCGACACCGAAGATGATGAGTACCAACAGCAGTATCACTTTTGGCGCATCGTAGAGAAAGAAAGCCACACTGCTGCCCAGGTGACTCGAGGCGGAAAGATTGAATACGTCGTAGGTGAGAAAGTCGGCAGCCGGCTTGAGCCAATAGTAAACCAGTCCCCACAACGCCAGGCAGCTACCCAATATAATATATAAGTTACGCCGT
Source organism: uncultured Dehalococcoidales bacterium (assembly GCA_964548415.1). GTDB lineage: Bacteria > Chloroflexota > Dehalococcoidia > GIF9 > UBA5629 > 9FT-COMBO-48-23. The sequence goes on from CAZJQG010000018.1 coordinate 4,903, forward strand.
TGTTTGGGTACTCTGGTTTCGGCCGCCACGCTGGCGGCGGCTGCTTCCGAAATAATATTTTTGTCTACCATAGTCAGTAAAGTCCGTTCAGCGATAATTCGGGAAATGACTTTTCCCTTAAGTGGTGCTCAGCTTTCTAACCATGCAGCTTGGCCCGATTCTTTCTGCCTGCTGCAGTCGCTGCTTATCGAGTTGAGCGGTTTGGTCTGTTTCTAGAGCTTTTTTCAAACCTTCCAGCATGTCCGAGTAGTGCGGTTTCAGGCTTTCTCTGTCGATAGAATAGAGCGCCCAGAGGCCCTGGCGCCTCAGCTTCAGCAAGCCGACGTCATAAAGGAAGCTTAAATTGCGGGAAGCCCGCGACTCGGATATGTCAAGCACCTGCATAACCTCGCAGACACAGCACTCGCGCTCCAGAAGCAGGTTCAAAATCCGAAGCCTGGTCTCATCGGACAGCGCCTTGAAGGTTTTAACTAATTCTCTCATATCTGAACTCCATTGCTATATGCGCATTTACGCATATAATATTACTATTTTTAAGTTATATTGTCAATTTTGTATGTTTTATTCGTGAGCCCAGCTTGACGGACTGGTTGTGGATTATTAAAATCTGTGCCACAATAAAAATAGATACTATTAATATGCCTATGATAAGCGTTGTTATACCGGCCCTGAACGAAGAGAAATTCATCGGCGAATGCCTGGAGTCGCTGAAAAAGCAGGACTACCCGGGCAAATATGAAATTATCGTCGCCGATAACGGCAGTACGGACAGGACGGTCGATATTGCTCGCAGCTTCGGCGTAAAGGTTATTTCCTGCGTGGAGGAGAAGAACGTAACCCATGCCAGGCAGGTAGGTGCCGATGCTGCACTCGGCGATATCATCGCCCAGGCCGATGCCGACACCATGTATCCATCCGATTGGCTCAGCAAGTTAGCCCGGCATTTTGATACACATCCGGGCACTGCCGCACTGGCCGGCAGGTTCTTTTACAAGGACCCGCCATCGTGGCAGGGATTCGAGTACTGGGTCAGAAACACTGCCAACAGGTTGAGCATCAAACTGGTGGGCAGACCGATGTTAGTCTCGGGCGCCACCTTTGCTTTCCGCAAGAGCTCCTTTGTTAATGTGGGCGGCTATGGCGATGCTTCCTTTTCGGCCGACCAGCTTGGAATTTCGGCTCGACTTAGTAAGATGGGCAAGATCTTTTACGACAAAGATTTTTATGTCTATACATCGTCGCGCAGCGTCAGGAAACCTCTGGCGGTGTGTATTATGGAAGCTGGAGGCCATATCGGCCGCTGGCTTGGTTATCTGTCTAAGACATGGATGAATAATTTGGAACAATATGCCAACAAGACGACCTTAAGGAGGGCGGTATTCAGGGTCTCGCCGCTGGCGGTGATTGTCATCATTCTGGCGTACGGCTATTTCATACCCACATCACCTGTTTTCGGCAAGGTGTACTACAAAGGCGACAGCCATAATAAAGTGGTAGCCCTGACGTTCGATGATGGTCCGAACGAACCCTATACGTCGGAGATACTCGATATCCTCGATAAGAATAATATTAAGGCGACTTTTTTCTGCGTGGGTAAAAACGTGGAGCTTTATCCGGAGACGGCCAAACGTATAGTGGACGAGGGACACGTACTGGGCAACCACTCCTATGTTCATGACGCCAACCATGCTGTTACTGATTTCGGCGCTAGGGACCTGGTGAAGGCCGAGCAGACGATTTCCGACGTTGTTGGGGTCCGGCCGCACCTGTATCGCCCACCCCACGGTAAAAAGAGCCCCTGGGAACTTGAAGAAATTAAACGCCAGGGGATGATCGAGGTGACATGGAGCGTTTCCACCGGCGAATTGAACACCCACTCATATGAAAAGGTAGCGGATAGACTGGTGGATGAGACGCATCCGGGAGAAATAATGCTTTTACACGATGGTTACGGCACAGAGCATAACTGCCCCAAAGCTGATAAGAGCGTTACCGTCGAAGCTCTGCCCATAATTATCCAAAAGCTGCAGGCCGAAGGCTATACCTTTGTCACCGTTCCCGAACTGCTCGATGTACCCGCCTATAATAATTAGCTATTTCAATGAACCCAGAAGCTCTAATTCAGCAAGCCTTCAACCTTGCCGGCACGTTCAACACTACGCTGGTAATTTTCCTGCTTGTTATATGTATTATCGGCGAGTTTGGTCTCGTGGTGCCGTACCTGCTGGAGACAATCTGGTTGATGGCTGGCTACAACTTCGGCACCGGTACTATCCCCCTGGTCGACGTGGTGCTATTGTGGTTGGTGGCGCTGGCAGGACGGCTTGTAGGAGCGATCATATTAGCTTATCTGGGCCGGTTTGGCAGTATGCCAATAATAAAGTTCTACAATAAACATTTCGAGGCCAGTGTAGTCGAAAAGCTGGAGGAAAACAGCTCAGCCAAGACAAAGTGGTACCGCAAGATAAACTTTTTATCGCCGTTTTCTGTAGCCATTGGCAGAGTACTCTGGTTCCGAATCCCGCTTTCTCTGATACTGGGTGCCAAGAAGCAATTGAAAGCACTCACACTAGGTATACTGCTATCCAGCCTGGCCTGGGACGGCCTGTATATCGTCCTTGGTGCCGTGGTCGGCGCTCACACTACGCTAAAGCCGCCGCAGATGATACTGTTCTCGCTGATTGGCCTGACTTTGCTCTACGTTGGAACCTTCGCTGTCAGGCACCTGTGGAAATTCACGGTTTCCCGAAGACGAGTCAGGGAAGAAGCATAGAACCGAAAACTAAGTTTTCGGAAATACTAAATCCTGATTTCTAAATCCCAAACAAATTCAAAACTTCAAACGGGTAAACGTTTTCCGTTTCCCGGCAAGTAATGCGGGTTAATCCTTCGAGATCCTTCGCTGCGCTCGGGATGACACGAGTATTCGAAATTTGAATTTAAATATTGTTTAGTATTTGGTGCTTGGGATTTCGGATTTAGCCGATTAAGACGTGGTTGGTATCGGCTCCGGCTGGTAAATCTTCTCCTCGGCGAGCTGCTCATCCGTGAGGTCGACATCACCCTCGATATCTCTGCCCTCGACGCCCCGCGCCAATATCTCTTTATAATATTCATGCTGGATGATCAGGTTCATGATCTCGCTGCTGCCAGTCCAGATCATGGCCAGCCTGGCTTCCCTCAGCGCCCGTTCCACCGGGAAAACGTTGGTGTAGCCGATGCCGCCCAGAATCTGCATGGCGTCGTTTACTACCTCCCAGTGCGTCTGGGTGGACAACCGTTTGACCTCGGATACCAGCCTTCTCTGATAGCCCGGCGTGCCGATGCCGTCGTCTATCGTTTTGGCCACGGCATAGGCCAGGGCGCTGACGGCGTCTATCTTGGTAACGCAATCGGCGATTTTGAAGCTGACCCCCTCGAAATTCCTGATGGTCTGGCCGAAAGCCTGCCGTTTATTGGCGTACCTGGCGGCGATTTCGAGAATGGCCCTGGAACCGCCCGCCCCGCCGGAAAGCAGCCTCTCCGGTACCATCAACTTATAAAATATTTTGGAGCCGTCGGCCTCTTTGCCCAGAAGATTTTCTTCAGGGACCGGCACATCCCGAAACACGAGCCTGCCGGTGCCGGCGCCGCGGCTGCCCATTAAGCCGTAGACGTGCCTTACCTCAACTCCGAAGTCGCGTTCGACGATGAAAGCACTGATGGAATCGCGGCCGGCTCCCGGATTAGTGACGGCAAAGACCAGGAAGAAATCAGCGCCTTCAGAGCCGACGACGAACCGTTTCTGACCGGTGAGATAATACATGTTGCCCTTTTTTCTGGCTACCGTGGTAGCACCGAAAAAGTCGGAGCCTCCCCTGGGCTCGGTGAGCGCTTCACCCGCCCACTTGGTACCGTCGATAAGCGGTTTGAGGTATTTCTCTTTTTGCACTTCGGTGCCGAAGACATTTATGCCCTCGCCGACGATAGAGGTCACGGAGCACAAACAGGCGAAAGGTATACCTATTTTATTTATTTCCCCGATGTACAGGATTTCGTCCACCCACTTTAGGTTTCTGCCACCGTACTTCCTGGGGAACCGTATGCCAAGCAGGTTTCTTTTACCGGCCTCACTGACGAACTCGACCGGGAATTTGACCTTATCAGCGTCCATATCGAGTATCAGTTGACGGGGCACCCATTTGGCGAATTCCTGGACTTCGCTCCTGAATTTCTTTTGCTCCTCGGTCAAAAACACATCTAACATTTTCTACTCCTCCGAGCTTTTACTTACCGGAAGACCATGCGCGCCTCGAATTTATCAGGCGCAAGCTACTAAATTGCCGAGCCGGCCAACTGGCAACCTCTCGCAAGGTAAGGTATTTCACTGTGCCAGAAGAACCGGTGAAATTATCAATATCCGTAATAGTAGTAACGCGGGTAGGGATAGTAATAAGGATACTGTTGCTGCTGTGGGCACGTAGGGCAGGTCGGGCATTGCGGGCACAGAGACTTGCCGTCCTGCAAGCCCTTGGTGTAGCCGTCACTGTAACCGACCGTTTGCCCGTCCGTCTTACCCTGGTTGTAGCCGGCTGTATAGCCGTCCATTTTGCCCTGGTCGTACCACTTCTGGCAAGATGCCGGTATTGTTCCCGCCGGTGTGCAGGCGAACCCTGCCACAGCAGCCCCCAGGATAACCAGAACAATCGCAGGTAACAAAACGTATAAAGTGCGCCGACTCATCTTCATGACCCACCTCCTTTGTAGCTATCTGGTTAAGTCGACTATAGATATAAATCTATTTCTCTTTTGGCTTAGTTCTATTTCTGGCCTGCCGTCCAGCCGCCGTTTTTTTAGCAGCGGCTTTTTCGTTGGCAGGTTTGCTGATGGTGGTTACTACCTTTGTTTTGGCTGGTTTTCTAAAAGTGAATGCGGTACGCCAGCGCTTTATACCGCCGGTGAGGAAGAAGGCAGCCGCCAGGCCGCCCAGTACGAAGATAACGATGATGATAATTGTCAAAGCGATGGGGAACGGCTGTCGTACCTGCAGCTGAATCTGTCCCGGCTCAAGCACAAACTTCAAACGCTCATTGCCGCTCGAATTAAGCGCACTGGTCACGCCGGTTTGCTGAAGGTAGTTGCCGTTTATGGTTGCTGCCGCGCCGATCGTATACTCAGAATTGGGGGCTCCCGCTATATCCAGCACATAGCTGCCGAGCTCGGGCGCCGTAATGAAGTAGAGCTTTTTGCCGATAATATCGAAAGACGTTGGTGTTACCGGCTGATTCCCAAGTCTCACTTCGGCGAGTTGAACGGGACCATCGACTGTGAATGCCATAATGTTTTGCCAGGTAGCGAAGTCTCTCGCTGCCGTCCAGCCCGGAAGTGCAGCGTAAGTGAAATACGATAAATCAAGGTCAGCAGGATAAAATACGCGGTTCAAGGTGAAGTTAACGCTGGAAGCATTCTGACCGGCCTGAATTTGAACGTTTTTACCCGGCTGTGGCTCGCAGGCTACCGCATCAACCGTTATGGTGTCTGTGACTGCGGGTATCCCATTAATTAAGCCGTAGTTGTTGCCCAGCTGAAGGCTGAACTGATAAGAGCCGTCATTTCCGGATGTTGCGGTCTGTCCGGTACTGCCAAGGGTTAGTGCAGCCCCGGGAACGGGGTTCTGGTTCGTATCTAAAACGCGACCGGAAACAGATGCCGTCCGGGGGAACACGCTTATGCTATTGTAGGTATTGCCTGTAACCGTGATGGTGCGGAGGCAGGGAGCATTTTCCAAATGGCAGTCGGTATCGTCAGGGCCAACGCAGACCAGCCTGGTGCAGTAGTCCCATACTTCTGTCAGGGCCTCGGCGTCGCAGTTGAGCCGTATCTGTCCGGAAGTCGCGGGAGCTGTCCACGAGAAGGTGTGGCTGTAGTTAAAGGTGAAGCTGCCTATTTGCGACTCAGAGCCGTCGAGAAGTTGGGCCGTAATGCGAACGTGCGTATTGATGACGCTGGTGGTCACGGTGATGCTAACGGTTTCACCCGCCAGATACACCGCTTTGTCGGTGGTTAGCGTCACGGACAAATAATAGGGCTGGAGGGGAAATTCAATTGGCGTTGTCTCCCGCTGGAGCGAAGGCAATGCCGAAGCAGTGGGGGCAACAGCCAGGCCCACGATTGATAGCGCCGATACCAGGATGGCCGACAAAACTAGAAGACTGAATTTCACAATAGCCCTCACGTTCACGAGCTACGTTTATTCTAACATATTCAACTGCGCCAGGGATGTCGTTGACATAGATATAGATGGCTAGTACTTTAATAATTGGTGGCTGCAGTGAGGCTAGCTCCTGGCGATGACGGCCGCGCCGAGGGCGGTGACGATTTGAGGCTGCGCCGGCACCAGTAGCTTTATACCCAGTTCCTTTTCTGCGGCCTTAACCAGCCCGGCGTTGAGCGCGCCGCCTCCGCAAATGGCGCAGGGTTCTTCCAGCCTGACTTTGTGAGCTAGGGAAGAAATTTTGCCGGCCAGAGCTTTATTCACGCCAGCGGCGATGTCCTCTCTGGGTATGCCTTCGGCCACTCTGGTTATTGCTTCGGACTCTCCGAAGACGGCACAGCCGGTACCGAAAGTGACCGGCCGAGTAGACTTAAGCGACAGGGGACCGAAATCTTTCAAATCCATGCGGAGAACATTGGCGATGACCTCGATAAACCGTCCGCTGCCGGCAGCGCATTTTTCGCTGACGGCAAAGTTCTTCACCATGCCCCGTTCGTCTATCTTGATGGCTTTGCTCGCCTGCCCGGCGACCTCGATAACGGTCCTGGCCTGGGGGAAGATGCTGTTTATACCGCGGGCAGTGCAGACTATCTCGCTGGCCTGGCGGCTGGCAAAGTCCGCGCTGGCGGCACCGGTACCGGTAGCTACGATGGCAGTTATATTATTCAAAGTCAGGTCAGCTTGTTTTAGGAGGTGTTGTTTTATGGTATCGGCAGCTGACCGGTAGTTAGCACCCGAAGGGATAGTATGGTAAGCGATTATTTCGGAGTCTTTGAGAATGACTCCTTTGGTGTATGCGGAGCCGATATCGATGCCAATGAACCAAGTCATATCAAAAACCAAAAATCAAAAGCTAAAATGACAAATAAAAAATAAAAGATGATTTAATGTTCATTTGGTGAAGAATGTGGCTTTTTCTAATCGCCGTCCTTTTGTAGTTACAGGCTCGCCGCGTTTGCCCGCTTTATCGTAGTTTTCTCTGGCCAGTATAGCAGCCCCGAGGGCACCGGTGAGCAGCGGTTCTTCCGGTACCAGGATTTCGCAGCCCAGGGCCTCCCTCATGGCAGTAACGACACCGATGTTTTTAGCCACCCCTCCGGTCAGCACAACGTCCGGCTCGACCTTCAACCTGCGTGCCAGTATAGCCACCCGGCTGGCTACGGCGTGGTGCAGGCCGGCAATGATATCTTCCACCTTCTCTCCCTCGGATAACCGGGCAACTATCTCCTGCTGGGCGAATATGGTGCAGACGTTGCTTATTTCTATCTTTTTGGTCGATTTAAGAGACAGCGCTCCCAGGTCATCAAGTTTGATTCCCAGCGTGGCGGCGGTTACTTCCAGAAATCTGCCAGTTCCGGCGGCACACTTATCGTTCATGACGAAGTCGACCAGCTTGCCGTTACGGATCTTCATGCACTTGGCGTCCTGGCCGCCGATGTCGATGGCCGTTCGGACGCCCGGGAAGAGGCTGGAAACTCCCCTGGCATGGCAGGAAAGCTCGGTAATTTGCTCATCGGCGAAAGGTACGTTCACGCGGCCATAGCCGGTGGCTACTATGTAAGAGATGTCATCAAGCTTCAGCTTAGCCTGGTCCAGTACCCTTTTCATTACTTCGTTGGCTAGCTGGCGGTGTTCCGGCCCGGTGGGGCCTTTGACTGAGGACAGGATATTATCGGCCGCGTCAGTAAGCACGACCTTGGTCATAGTGGAACCGATGTCGACGCCGGCGAAGTACATTGGGCCTCTGTCTAGGTGATGGTCTCGATGAAGGCTTCGACCCTGGTTTTCATAGGGGCTAAAGCTCCCACGGTGTAATCGTATTCTATATAAGTGCTGGGAACTCCGATGCTGTTCAGATAGTCTTTAAACGATGGCATTTCAAAGGCGAACGGATCGCAGTACCTGACCAGGAACAGTATAGCGCCGTTGATTTTCCAATCCTTGACGATAGTTTTGACATAGCCGAAGCGGCTGGCCAGGTCTTTGGGGTAGTCTTTTTTGGTCTCACCGATAGCAGCCTGCCGGAAGGTGCGGGCGCAGGTAATCTCGTTCATATAGTAGTCGGCCAGCCCGTCGATGGGGTCAGCAGTTGGCTTTACATTGGCGCGGAACGGTCTGAAACCGCCGCAGCTGTCGTCCATGACCACATTGGCGGAGGACTCAAAGACGTTCATGACCTCAGTATCGTCCAGCGTGCTGCTCCAGATCATGAGGCGGGCGCGTCTTTTAGGCGGTCCCTTGGATCGACTTTTGACCTCGCTGATGACTCCGGCCAGTAGCTCGTTGCCCTCGGCCACGGGCAGGCTCATCACCGCCTTTATGGTTTCTAGAATCTCTGTCCCCGAGATAAGCGGCGGGTCCGGTATGGTCAGTTGATACATATCTCTTACTAAGGCCCGCTGTTGGTTGTGAATCTTGATGGCAGCCTTCAGTTTGTCTGCAGTAAGTTTTTTACCGGTATAAGCTTCCAGCGTCTTCTTGAAGTCGGCCAGTTGTCCCTTGTAGTAGTCCATTGAGTCGGCCCGGAGCGTGCCCGGCATGTCTATGAAATGAGTATAAGAATATTCGACGCAGGATTCCCAGACATGGGCGGTGCGGTGCTGGGGATCGCAGGAGTGGGCGGTGACCAGGCCATCCAGAAAGTCGTCTTTACCTTTGAGGGCGCGGTCGAGGCAGCTGCGCATAAAGGGGCAGAACGTGGCGGGCAGGCTCCGGTCAGCCTCGGTGACCGGCTCTCGGATGCTGCCGTAAATGCGGTAAGGCACCAGGTCGAGTGCGGTGAGCATTTCCAAAGGAACATAGGCGCAGGGATAGCCGATTATTTTTTTACCAGCGGCTTTAAGTTCTCTGACTCGCTGCTCCCGGTCGGCATAGATTTCGTGTGCCCAGCTTAAGCCTTGTATTAATTTTGATTTTTGAATAGTCATTTTGATTTTTAATCTTTTATCTTTTATTTGCGTTCACCAGTCCAGGCCTGACTGCTTTCTCACTTGTCGGTAGTGCTCCATGGTCTCTTCGAACGGCTCGGCTTTGGCCAGGGCGTCTTCCATGTCGAACAGCCTGAGGTCGACGATATCGCCCTCGATGGTAAGCGAAGGTACCTTCACCTGCTCCAGCAGAATATTGGCTACGTAAGGCAAATGAGTGGAAGCACTGCGGCAGCTTATCAGAGGGTGCAGCAGCGCACCGTCACAGCGCCACTCAGTTACGTACTTCAAGTAAGGATAGGCCAGTGCGCCCTCCGTGACGTTGTGGTCTTTAGCGTCCTGATACAAGCCCAGAAATTTCTGAAGGTTGAACCGTGTGATTTTCTCCACCGGGTCGGTGAGCTTACTAAGGTCGATGGGTATGGGCGGATGGTAGCCGACGCTCTCGATAACGAAGTTCCAGCCTCGTTCCGCCAGCTTGTCGAATAAAGCCAGGCTGTGCCAGGGCGGCAGCTCGGCAAACACCATCCGGTATTTTTCATTTTCGACAGCGCCTACGTGATTTTCAACCAGCTCTTTCACCTCGTTATAAAGGTCGTAGTAACATTTAAGAGAGTCCTTAATATCGCCCATAAGCATCAAGGCCGGGGTCATAGCACTCCAGAAATCCCGGCTGTGCATGGGGCAGGGCTCTGCCTTGCGCAGCTCGCTGGTCTCGTGCAGCACGCGGTTTATCTCGATGATTATATCGACGGTCTCAGCGAACTTGTCCATGTCCATTTTCCGGCCGACCAGGCGCTCCACGAAAGCGATGAAGTCCCTGAGGTGCGTCACACCCATTTTCACCATCCGCTCAAGGGAACCTTCCATGAAGAATTCATGGAGACCGGGGACAGGAGCCTCGAAGGTCCAGACCGGTGAATCCATATACTGTCCCAGTGCCTGGAACCACTTGTACCTCGCGTCGCAGACCGCAGTAGACGACATGAGAAATAGGGGTTTGGGCATGCCGCCCAGTGGGGCATCAGGCGGTATCTCGCCGCCCAGTTGCTTCATCATCCTGGAGGCATAGCCGATATTGGCCCGGGAGTAGCCGCACAGGTGCGTAGGGTAGCCATCGGCATCGGCGATGTCCAGGTATTGCTGGGCCACGCCGAAAGCAGCCAGTGCAGCGCCATAATTCTCGGGGTAAACGACTTCGATGTCCATGGCCTTGAGCACAGAGTCGCCGTAGTAGTAATTGAGCATTCCCCAGACCACGGGCCTTCCTGATTTCACGGCTTCGGCGCCTTTCAGATACGACTCATTTACCTTGGCCCGAAGCGGGTACATCGATTTTAATCGGCGTATGGCCTTTTTTTTCTCTCCGGTTACCATGGTTGTATTTACCTCCTTGACCCTCTGTTTAGAGGCCAAGATTATTGGAATTATAACACAATGGTGGTTGATGGTAGCTGTCTATAGTACAGTTGAAAATAACAAATGAGGCGACCTCACGCAAGCCGCCTCAATTGATTTCAATATCGTAAAATCACGACTGGTTGATCACGGACGGCGGAAGGTTAGGGTTAGTACCACTGCTACGCTGGCAAGCATGAGGAATGCAATAACGATAGCGATTATGCCTCCGGTTGAGGGTTGGGGCGAAGCCGGCTTATCCGCAAGCACAACAAATGTGCCATTTTGTCCGCCGATGTCAAAAGCATAGGTGCCGGGCTCCGACCTGGAGACAATAAAGCTGACGGGAATGGCCGAATGTCCATCGACGGCTCCCACCTTGGTCTGTTCTATCCGGCCATCAATTTTTAGACTGGCGGTATAGCCTCCGGGCTGGTCGCCATCATTGGCTATATTGGCGGCTATCGTGATTGGCTGCCCTGCATACGCCTGCTGAGGACTAACGTTCATATTTTTAACCACTATTAAGGCTGAAGAGCCGTATGACATCGGGGGAGAAGAAGTGGGCTGCTCCGCGTTCGCTGAAGGCACATATTCAAGGGAAACATCATCCAGACCCAGGTAGCTGGGTACCGATGAATCTAAGAGGTTGACAACTCTTGCCTGGACCGTATAATTACCCCGGCTGTAAAAAGTATACGACCAGTGGGTCCATGGTGTACCTCCGTAATTGCCAACTGTGGATACGCTGGCACTGAATACGGTGGCTATTAGTTCAGGGCCGGCATTTATCGTTACCTCAACCGAGCCGGTGTCGTTGTACGGCAGGTAGTCGGTCGTTTTAAAAAAGGCCCATCCGGATATGACTACTCCCTTGTCCGCGAGAAATGGTTGTGAAACCATCGTATACTGGTCCGCAAGACCGTTGCGCAGAAGGGCAAAATATTGACCCTCGATAGGATTATATGTGGCCGTGTTGTTATCAGCGGTTGTAATAGTAAATACGTCAACCACTTGCGCCGACCCTCCCGGAGGCACAGATGCGTTCCATCCAGTTAAATCCCCCGTTTCAAAGCCTCCGTTTACCAGCAGGTTGGCGGCAGAAATATTCTGTGCTGGAAATATGCAGATAAAGGCTAGGATTAGCGCCAGTGAAGCAACTAAAGATATCCGCTTGTCACATCTGTACATTTCGTACCTCCCAAGCCATGCATAGATTCTTTTACATACAAGGGCTAAGACGCATTGTACTTTAGGCGGTTATACCTGTCAATACATTTGAGACTAAAAAATAAAGCGCTCAAAAGCTGAAATGGAAATACTGCCAAGGAAGACTGGCAGGATTACTTACAGTATCTTTTTGAGCCTGGAGTTAGGCGTAATGCCGGGTATCCTGCCTCTCTTGGCGATAGCTTTGCCGGCGATATCATGGAGGTCAGCCGTGAATTCGATGGGTCGAGCGCCGCTGATATAGCTGCCTACTCCAAAGAAATCGATAGGGGCGTGTTCGTCAAGGAAATATCGTATGCGCTCCGGGTCGAGGCCGCCGCTGACGAATATTTTAACCTCTTTGAATCCGGCCAGATCGAGCCTGGCCCGTGTCTCTTTTACCAGGTCGGCTGTAACTCTACCCCTCTCCCCGGGAGTATCCAGCCGGACGCCCTGCAGTTTTCCTTCTAGCGCCTGGGCTACGATTATGCTTTCCTCGGGCTCGTCCTTGAAGGTGTCTACCAGTGCGATTCGAGGCACTTCGGGCGGCATATGTTTGTTGAAGGCCTTCATGGCGGTAGCGGTATCACCCATGATGATAATCAGGGCATGCGGCATGGTCCCAGCAGCATGAATTCCGGCCAGCTTGGCGCCAGAAATGCTGGAGCAGCCGGCGCAACCGCCGACGATGGCGGAATAGTCCATGACGCCTGCGACCAGCGGGTGAATATGGCGGGCGCCGAAGCTGACAACCGGTATGCCCTCAGCGGCATCGACTACTTCTCTGGCTGCAGACGCCCAGCCGCTGCAGTTAGATAACATGCCCAGATACACCGTCTCATAAATGCCGTAGCTCTGATACGGGGCGGTGACACGCAGGACGACCTCTTTTTTCTGGAAGGTCTCGCCTTCCGGCAGCGCCCAGACCTCGCTACTGCCTTCCGGAAGGACCTGTTGCAGAAGGGCCTTGACTTCCTCCATGCCACACAGCGTTCCGTCGCGGCTGGGGAAGACCTCCATGGTGGCTACCGGATTTATATTTTCTTTCTTGAGTATGTCGACGGTGCGGGCGAAATAAATATCGGTGGTATCTCCCTTCAATATGAAATCGGGGATTTCAAAGCGCGGCTTCGGTATCTCGGTAGCCACAGCTCTGGTCAACTTGCAGCCCAGCACGTTTTCTATATAGTCGAGCGCCCAGATGTGCTCTTTCTCATCCACGTCGGCCACACAGTCGACCGGTACTTCAACCGGGTAGTGTCGAACTCTGGCCTCCAGAGCGCCAATTAAAACGCATATATGCGTCAGGACGCCGCAGACGACCACCGTGTCCGGCTTTAGTTTTTTCAGCTCATCGTCGAGGGTGGTGTTAACAAACAAGCTGTAAGTTTTCTTAGGAATGATCTTTCCCGGATAGTTCTTGAATTCAGGGATGACCTCTGATTCTTCAGTGCCTTCGATGGCATGTGGTGGGAACATGGCGAACTCGGGGTCGTTCTTATCATGGTGGTCGCAGACGTAGAAAATCTTGGAGCCCTTGGCCAGCTCCTGTTCGAAAAGCTTCTGCATGTTGGGGATGATGCGGCGTGCCTTATCGCCACAATAGAGTGCGTGTCCCGGCTCCATGAAACCTCGAAGCATATCGGCCACGACTATGGCTCTGGTCATTTTCCTGCCTCCTAGTTCTATTGTAGAGCATAACGGGAAAAGGCGCTACCAAGAGGTTTTTGAAAAGAAAGAAGGGAGGAGTGGAGTTTTTAATTCTAGGATTGGCAGTAGTCGGGTTCGCCCATTTGGCAGCTTGTTTCCAGTAGGCCGATATACTCTTGAAGCAGGTCTGCGGCGTGTGTCTTATCGCCGCTTCCAAGGGCCGATAAAGTGTTTTCCAGTATGCCGACCTCGCGGGTCAGGTGCGCCGAGACGTTGCTCAGGGAGCCGCAGCAGGGTGCCATGCCTTCGGAACGCCATAGCAGGGCCTCTTTTATCGCGAGCATTTTTTTAACATCGGCGATGGCGTCCTTTAGTTTTTTAGGGTCGGCTATTTTCTGTTTGGTGGCGCTGACCGTTTCCTTATCTATTATCATCATAGGTTTCGTCTCGTCCATGTCTTTTGTCTCCGTAACCAGAGATAGAACCCCGACCTTTCAGAGGCCGGGGCTACGCTCTACCTTATATTATAGCTTATTGGATTCTAATGTCTGAAATGGCGGATGCCGGTGAACACCATGGCCATGCCCAGTTTGTCGGAGGCTTCGATTACTTCTTTGTCCCTAATGGAGCCTCCGGTCTGGATGACCGCGGTGACACCGCCCTGACCGGCCACCTCAACTGTATCCGGGAACGGAATCATGGCATCAGAAGCGAGCACGGCGCCCCTGGCTTCCTTGCCGGCGCGTTTCAGGGAGAGTTCGGCGCTGACCACTCGGTTAGGCTGGCCGGTGCCCATGCCCAGCAGCGTATTGTCTTTGGCCAGCACGATACCGTTGGACTTGATGTGTTTTACGGCCCTCCAGCCGAAGAACATATCGCGCATTTCATCTTTGGTCGGCTGTCGTTTGGAAACGGTTTTGGGTTTAAACTCCTCTTCTGTATAGTAATCCTGCTCCTGTGCCATGAAGCCGCCGTTGATCTGACGCAGGTCGATTAATCCGGTTTTGCCGTGTTGTGTCCAAACCGGCAGCGACAGCAGGCGCAGGTTCTTCTTGCGCTTGAAAATTTCTGCAGCCGCATCATCATAGCTCGGAGCGATGATGCAGTCGTAGTGAGTCTTATCGATTTCGGTGGCAAGGGCCAGGTCCATGTGCCTGTTAACGGCCACGATACCGCCGAAAGCGGAAACGGGGTCGCCGGCGAGAGCGCGCTTATAGGCTTCTATGAGGTCTTTGTTGCTGCAGAGGCCGCAGGCGTTATTGTGTTTAATAATGGCAACAGTAGGTTCTTCAAAATCGCAGGCGGTGCTCCAGGCAGCTTCAAGGTCGAGGAAATTATTAAAAGACAGCTCCGGACCGTGCAGCAATTTGACCTCAGTCAAACCGGGTTGCCTCCGGCCTACGAACTGCTCAGCGTAGATAGCCGCTTTCTGGTGAGGATTTTCGCCGTAGCGAAGGTCGTACAGCTTTCTCATGGCTATGGTCATCTCGGGCGGGAACAGGTCGCCGCCCCGCAGATACTGGGAGATGGCAGTATCGTACATGGCCACGTGCTGGAACGCTTTCTGTGCCAGCTTCTTGCGATCCTCAAGGCTCACCTTTCCCTGCTTCAACTTTTCGATAACCGGGTCGTAATCTTCCGGGTCGACGACCACGAGTACCGAAGGGAAGTTCTTGGCAGCGGCGCGAATCATTGTCGGCCCGCCTATGTCGATATTCTCCAGAGCTTCTTCGAGTGAGACGTCAGGTTTAGCGACCGTCTGAATAAAGGGATATAAGTTCACTACCACCATGTCAATTGGTTCAATTTTGTTTTTGGTAAGCTCGGCCAAGTGCTCGGGCAGGTCCCTTCTGGCGAGGATGCCGCCGTGGACCATGGGGTGAAGTGTCTTCACCCGCCCGTCCAGGATTTCCGGGAAACCGGTGATTTCCGATACGCTGTGGACCTTGATGCCTTCGGCCTCCAAAGATTTCTTGGTGCCGCCCGTACTGAAGATGTCGACCTTTAAACCCGTCAGTTTGCGGACAAAGTCGACCAGACCCGATTTGTTGGATACGCTGACGATAGCGCGCAAGGTAACCTCCTCTAAATAATGGATATTTTATTAGGATGCGTGGACTTGATTACTTTACCAATTTTTACGGTTTCGGGCAAGGCAGCCGTGAGTTCGGATGCATGCCGGGGTGAACAAATAATTACCATTCCGATGCCCATGTTGAACACCCGGTACATCTCTGCCTCATTTATTTTACCGCGCTGCTGAATTAACTTGAATATCGGCGGCACTGTCCAGGCGTCTTTGTTGATTTGAGCGGCTAACTCACGGGGTAAGATACGCGGGACGTTGCCCTCGAAGCCACCGCCGGTGATATGTGCCAGGCCTTTAATTATCGGCAGTACGGGCTTAAGTTCCGAATAGTAGCAGCGATGCGGCTCCAGCAGTTCCTGTCCCAGCGTCCGCTTGAGTCCGGCATAGCGCTGTCGCAACACGGCTGGATTTATATCGATTTTAAATACTTTACGCACCAGCGAGTAGCCGTTGGTATGCAGTCCGCTGGAAGGCAGACCAAGGATGATGTCCCCCGCCGCAATTGAGCTGCCGGTGAGGATGTCCTTCTTTTCGACCGCACCGACGATAAAGCCGGCCAGGTCGTAGTCTTCGCCACGGTACATGCCGGGCATTTCGGCCGTCTCACCGCCGATGAGTGCGCAACCGGCACTTTTACAGGCGCGGGCTATACCGCCGACAATTTCTTTCACTGTCTCCGGTACCAGTTTTCCCGTAGCTATATAATCGAGAAAGAACAGCGGGCTGGCGCCGCAGGTCAGAATGTCGTTAATACAGTGATTAACGATGTCGACACCCACCGTGTCGTGTTTATTTATAAGGGAGGCAATCTTGAGCTTGGTGCCCACGCCATCGACGCTGGAAACCAACACTGGTTCGTGATAATTCTTTAGCTGGAACATGCCGCCGAAGAGGCCAATATCGGTAAGTACTTCGGGCCCGGAAGTGGAGCGGGCAAGTCGTTTAATCAGCGCTTTGGCTTTATCGACAGCCTTAATGTCAACCCCGGCGCGGGCGTAGGCGTCACGAGCCGCCGAGTTCACTCAAACTCCCTGACGGTATGGCTTCCAGTGCCAGTTTGTCCATCTCGAGTTGTACTTCGATAGGATAGTCTCCGGTGAAGCAGGCCAGGCAGAAGATATCTTTGGGTAGACCCACTGACTCGATTAAACCATCGATGCTGATATAACCCAGGGAATCGGCGCCTATGGCATCCCTGATCTCGGGTATCGTTTTATGGGCGGCGATAAGCTCCCATCTGGTAGCCATATCCACGCCGAAAAAGCAAGGGTGGCGGATGGGTGGCGAGCAGATGCGCAGATGGACCTCTTTGGCGCCGGCCTTTTTAAGCATGGCGACCACTTTAGGAGTGGTGGTGCCGCGGACGATGCTGTCATCGACGACCACGAGTCTTTTGCCAACGATGGTTTCGGCTAGCGGGTTGAACTTCAGCTTGACACCCAGGTCTCTAAGGCGCTGGTCGGGCTCGATGAAAGTGCGGCCCACATAGCGGTTTTTAATCAAGCCTTCGCAGTAGGGGATGCCCGATGCCACCGCGTAGCCGATGCCGGCCGCGGTAGCTGAGTCGGGAACGCCCATTACCAGGTCGGCGTCAACGGGATGTTCGCGGGCTAGTATTTTGCCCATGGCCTGTCGGGCGGGATACAGCAGCTTGCCCTGTATGACGCTATCGGGCCGGGCGAAGTATATATATTCGAAAATGCACAGCGCCTTTCGGGGACTTTCCTCGGTAAAGCTCCTGACCCCGTGTTTGTTGATGACCAATATCTCACCGGGTTCGATTTCCCGGATGAACTGGGCGCCGACATGGCCCAGGGCACAGCTTTCGGAAGCGATGACCCAGCCGCCATCGATGGTGCCCAGACACAGCGGCCGCACTCCCATGGGGTCGCGAACACCAATCAGTTTGTCTTTGGTCAGTATCACCAGCGAATAGGCACCCTTGAGCCGGCGCATGGCATACCTTATCTTGTCTACCTGGTTTCTTTCGGTGGATGAAGTAATCAGGTTGGCAATAATCTCGGAGTCGGTGGTAGTGGCGAAAACAAAGCCCTGCTGGGTTAGCTCTTGCTGCAGGAATTTGGAGTTGACTATATTGCCGTTGTGAGCCAGAGCTATGGTGCTGGAATTGGTTTCTGCCAGTATGGGCTGGGCGTTGCAGGCGCGGCTGGAGCCGGTGGTAGAATATCGAGTGTGTCCAATAGCGATATGACCGTGGAGCTGGGCCAGCTGTTCCTCGGTAAACGCCTGGGAAACAAGTCCCATAGAGGTGTGGAGGTAGATTTTTTTCCCGTCGGCGGTAGCGATGCCCGCGCTTTCCTGACCACGGTGCTGAAGTGCGTATAGGCCGAAGAAAGTGATTCGGGCGACATCTACGCCGGGAGCGTAGATGCCGAAAACACCGCAGCTCTCATGCATAGCTATTTATCCGCATAATTATAAGCTTTTAGCTGCGGTCAGGTCAATTTGCTGAGCGATGAGTTTATCGGGTTTTAAGTGAGGTTGTAGAAAATTTTATAGAAGCCCTTATCGGGAAAGTCGTAATAGATAAAAGAAGGGGGCGACTTTAAATCGCCCCCTTGGCTCCTAAAATGTCTAAGTTATGCAGATCGCCGGAAGCTCAGCACCAACGCAACCGCAGATATAAGGACGAGAGCGGCTATGCCAATAAGAATAAGCAGGCCGCTGCTGTTTGATTTGTGGGTAGCGCCACCGCTTTGGTCGATTATGACAAAGCTGCCTTGCTGATTCTGGATATCCACGGTATAGGTACCGGCCTGGGCCCTGGCAACGGTGAACTTTACCGGCTGACTGGTCTGGGGCCCGACGCTTATCATCTTGGTCTGCTCCACCAGGCCGTTTACCTTGAGAGCCACGTTCATGCTGCCGGCCTCGTCGCCGGTATTGACCACGTTAGTTGAAATGGTCACCGGTTCATTAGACCTGGCCTGCTGCGGAGAGACGTTCATGTATTGCACGGATAGCTGTGCCTGTTTGAGTTGAGGCAGTGTTGGTGAGACCGATCGTTTCGGAGTGGGAATCGGTATGGCCGGGCCGCCCGGATCTACAATGGTGCCGTTGGCCACACCATCGGTATCACCGAGACCGCCATCAGTGAGCTTAATGGTTATCGTCCTATTGTTTATACTGATGATGGGAATCTCGTACCAGCCTTTACCCTCTTGATATTTCCAATATTCGGTGTTATCGGCTACTGGCCCCGGTAGTGTGATGGTTACCGTTACTGTGGAGCCAACCGGGATACCAACGATTTTGAAGGAGAATAGTCCGTAAGGGAATGTTAGGAGTTTAGTTGTGTTGGGTAAGCTGGTTGCCTCTACTGTGTTGATGCAAGCTAAGGTACCCGGGTCGCAGGACACGATGGCAGCCCCCTGGTCTGTGGACACGGATACAGGTTCGGTTAGGATAAAGTCGTTGAATAAAACTGAGATGCTGTGATTAAGAGAAGCCCAGTTAAGAGCATTCACTATTTGTGTCTTGTCACCGCCGCCGCGGGGAGTCAGCACCAGCGAGATTGTTCCGTTCGGCGGGTCCGCTGCCGGCATGTATATGTCTACACCGGTCATAAAACCAACCGCGAAGAAAGTGGGGATGGGCGCACTGAGGTCGGTAAGGCTGTTCAAATATCTATCATAGGCGAATATGCCGATGACCCCGGTGTTCCCGGGAACTTTTATAACGGGACATGTGGCGGCGTTAATAATGTTGGCACCGTTGATGGTGAGAACGTCGTTGCTGGTGGCATCGTTACCCCAGAACTCCTTTTGCCTGCTTATAACCAGAGCGGAGCTGATCATATTTCTTTCCATCAGGTCGCCGATACCACCGGTTGGGGACGTGAGCAGGCGGATAAGGTGATCGCTCCTGACGAAGGGTTCCGCATAGAAGTGGTGCGGGCGTGCCCCCGAACGAATAATGACAAATTCGTAGTTCTGGCCGTTTTCGGCATTGAATGGGCCCCAGGCGCCATCCACCGGTCCGGTACCGGTCAGCGCATAAGTTGCTTGCGGTGTGGCACCGATTCTTTCACCGGTGGCGCCATTTACCTTCCATATCTCCAGGCTACCGGTGCCGACACCTGTATTTGATGGGAAAAAGATCGCCCTGCCAGAAAGCTGAATCTGGCCGCAAGCTTCGGGCACTATCTGATCTGTTGTTGGTGTACTGCCCATGAAGAACTTGTACATTTCTACAAATGACTCGGATGAAGTGGCTATCTGCACGTGGGTCTGATTGGGCACGAAAACATTAGTAGCCCCAACGATTGTATTAGCAGGATTGTAGCTCCAGCCTCTGGTTGCCCATAGCGCCAAGGTTGGTACTCCGCCAGGAAGGGAAGCAGCCGTGCGACCATCGATATTCACATATTTAGCGACGGTCGCCGCGCGGGATGGAGTTGCCAGGTAGGTTTGACATAAAAATGTGCCAAGTGAATGTCCCAGCAGGTAGACTTTGTCAGAACCGGTCTGAGCCTTAAGGTCGGCTATCAACGTATCCAGGCGCGTAGCTGTAGTTGCCTGGTAGGAAGGGCTATACGGCCAGGTACCAGAGTCATATTCGAAACCAGCAATATAACTGGCGGGGTAGCCGTTGCTGGTAAATCGCATCATCTGTGATTCGAACTGGGCCGCCGAGCCGGCAGAACCGTGGACAAAGATGATGGGCTTGATAGGGCTGTCGGCAGCCTGCGTGGCCATAGGGAATAGCGACCCCACCATCATGAATAGTAGAATAATGGTACCGACCATACAAGATAGCTTGTTTTTCACGTTTACACCCCCTTTAAGCAGACAGAGCTATTTAATTTAAAAAGACCGGCGGAGCGAACATGGTGATAGCTACGCAAACTATCGTAAGTTATCATAAGTTAACCTATCTGTCAATACCTCCGATTATCCGTTGTGACTGTAGATACCGCTTTTAGCCAGGACAAAGCTGTGCTTACGGCCTTCTCCTCATGTCGCAGCCGGTGGCCGGCGCCGGGAAGGATAATCAATTTCTTCGGTTCACCTGCTTTCTGGAACAGCCGTTGGGCGTGCTCTATCGGCACCAGGTCGTCCCTGTCACCGTGAACCAGCAGCAGAGGTCGGGGAGATATTTTTTCTATCCATTTAATCGGCGCTACTTTTTTGAAGTTGGCCGCCCAGTCCTCAACGGAAGGGGGAAAGCCGGCGTCCCTGATAAGGCCGATGCTGCGGAACTGGTCGATGGTCCCTTGCACCCGCCTGGCGTCGGTTACGAAGCCGAATTCGGCCGGGCATGCCAGTGTAGCCAGCGCAGATATTCTTGGGTCGTTGGCTGCCACGTAAACGCTAACTGCAGCGCCGGCGCTGGAACCCAGCAGGCAAAGGCGCGATTTATCAATACTTTTAACGCCGGATAAATAATTTACAACGGCGGTCAAGTCGTGGACCCAGCCAATCATATCCAGGTTGCCTTCGGTTCCGTGAGCGCCTCGGAAATTGAAGATAGCGGTGATAAAGCCTGCATTGCTAAACAGTTGAGCCAGGCCGGGGTAGCCCGGGTCATCGCCCGGATTCGGCTGTCCGGAGGGGATACCATGACACAGGCATATTGCGGGATTGGGTGGCCTTGATTTTTCCGGGATATAAATCTCTCCGGGGATGTGGAGGTTGTCCACTGTAAGGCTAAAATTTCTTTTCACTGTTTTCGTAGACTCCTGCGGTTATTTCTTGCACATAATATCATTGCGAGGCTACGCTGAGAAGCTACAACCTTATCATAGATTATTGCCAACGTCCTTCTTGAAAGATGAGATCGCCATGCTTCGCTCGCGACGACAGAGTAGAGTCGTAATTGCCAAAATTTATCTTGAAAGGCTAGGTCCTCTGGGCGATGACACTATTTTGGAGTAAGAAGGACCAGAAATTCTTTGTTACCCTCGGCGCCGAGGATGGGCGAGGAGAGAAGACCTCGAAGCCTCAGTTCATGGTCGGTGACCCAGTTGATGAAACGGCCGAGGACAAGGGCGTGAATCTGAGGGTCTTTGATTATACCACCCTTGCCCACCTCTTCTTTTCTCGCCTCGAACTGGGGTTTAAGTAACACAACTAAATAACCGGGCTCGGTGAGATGAACCAGCACGTTGGGAATAATCTGGACCACCGATATGAACGATACGTCTATGGTGGCCATGTTTACCTTTTCCGGCAGGGTAAAGGATTTGTGCGCATTCACCCTTTCCATCACCACCACCCTAGGGTCTTTTCTTAGCCTGTAGTCGAGCTGGCCATAACCGACGTCAACCGCATAGACACGTTTGGCGCCGTGTTGGAGCAAGCAGTCTGTGAATCCTCCGGTAGAAGCTCCTATATCCAGGGCTGTAAAACTATTGACATCGAGCCTGAACTCATCAAGTGCATGGGCCAGCTTAAGGCCGCCCCGGCTGACGAAGGGCATCTTTTGAGCGAGTTTGATTTCGGCGTTTTGTTCAACCAGTGTGCCAGGCTTGGTAACCGTCTTGCCCATTACGGAGACCTCGCCGGCCATAATCATAGCCCCGGCCATAGATTTATCATCAGCTAATTCGCGGTTCAGGAGAAGATCATCGAGTCTACATTTCTTCATGCCAGAACAGCATCAAATATTTGGCCTTATCTTAAGTACGCCAGGAGAGGCCTACACTAAGATTGCGGGCTCGGTGCCTGTAGAAACTACGGGCAGTTCTAAGAAGAAGGTGGCTCCTTTACCCGCCTGGCTTTCCGCCCATATTCTACCATTATGTGCTTTCATAATTCCGTAGCACACAGATAGTCCCAGGCCGGCGCCTTCGCCGACCTCCCTGGTGGTAAAGAACGGGTCAAAAATCTTCTGCAGGTTGGCTGCCGGTATGCCTCGTCCATTGTCTTTGAAGGAAATAAGTATGTTTCCGTTCACTGTCGACGTGGTAATAAACAACTTACCGTTGTTGTGCGCCTCTTTCATCTCGGTTTCGGCGTTGATAATCAGGTTCAGAAATACCTGCTGCAGCTGACCTGCATCCGCCAGCGTGATCGGCAATGATGGATCGAAAGCGGTGGTCACGGTTATGTTATTCGATTTCAGATGATAGTCTCTTAGCTGAAGCACACTATCGATAATGCTGTTTATATCCACGTGGCTTCGAGATGGCTTGGTCTGGCGCGCAAATGATAGTAGCCTCTTTACGATACTGGATACACGTTCCGCCCCCTCGTTAATGACCTTAAGGTCGTCCTTAATTTCTTTGGTAACGCCAGGCTTCTCCAGTAAAAGCTGAGAATAGCCAATGACGCCGGTCAGCGGATTATTTATCTCGTGGGCCACGCCGGAGGCCAGCTCGCCGATCGAGGCTAGGCGGCTGGCAATTTGTGCTCTGTGCTGCATTAACTCTCTTTCAGCCTCCAGGCGCCTGCGCTCTGTGATGTCGGTCTGAATAGAAATAGAATGAAGCAACTTGCTTCTGTTGTCTCTAACAGAGTGGACGCTCAGCAGTACGGTCCTTTCCTCACCATTTTTGGTGATGATGTTGAGCTCTCCCTCAGTCTTACCGGTTTCCTTCCATTCGGCAAAAAGTTTTTTAGCTTTTTCGCGGGAGTCGGGCGCGTAAATTGTGGTCAGGAGGGGCTGGCCGATTATTTCGTCTTTTTTATAACCCAGTGTTTCCAGGGCCAGTTTATTTATCTCCAGCATCTTGCCGTCGGGAGACACCATATAGCAGTACATCGGCGCATTTTCAAAAAATGTCCTGAATCTGTATTCACTCTGCGTTAACGCCTCTTCCATCCGGCTGCGTTCAGTGATGTCTTCTCCGGAACGAAGAATGCCAGTGATTTCACCACGTTCGTTCCTTATTACCGAGTTATGCCAGGAGATGAGCCTCTCCTGTCCGCTCCTGGATAGAACAGCAAAACCCTCGACGTATTCGAAATGCTCGATGTCCCCCTTCATGATCTTCTTAAAGATCGACCGTGCTTCTTTTCGCATTCGCGTAGGCGTGAAGGTACTGAGCCAATCCTTACCTATAATGTCTTTCTCTGCATATTCCAGAATCTCGCATCCCTTCTTGTTTATGGCGCTGACTCTGCCCTTCGAGTTAACGGCCAGCAGCATAGTCCCGGCCATATCGAAATAAGACTGGGCTCTATCTCTTTCCCATTTTAGTTGCTCAGCTCCGGCTCTAATTTCTGTCAGAAGCCTGCGGTTGACCATTAATATTAGACCGCAAATTAGCAGGATGGACAGTATTATGAACAGGATAATCATGGTAGTCTCGTAGTTGCCTGAACTAAAAAAGTCGCTGGTCTGCAGTGGGGCGACAATATATCGTATGATTCGAACGAGAGAGACAAGCGCGTAACCGGCAAAGATTCCGCCGACAAACTTTGTGCTGGGATTGGTGGCCGGCTGCACACGATAAAACAAAAGCCACGAGCACTGGAATGTAAAGATGATTATCATCACTGAAATAATGGCAGTTCGGAGCTCCAGATTATTAGGCCGTAACAATGTCATGTAGCTGGCTAGTGCCACGAATATGGCCAGCAGCACATAGTTGTGGACTTGAGATCTGACTTTCCCTAAAAAGCGTTCCAGCCCGATATAGATGACGATGATTCCGCCCAGGATCATGGTGTTAGCTACTACAATGGACACGTAATCGGGGATTGTACCCCGCAGTACTATGAGTGTAGCTCCAATGGCCTGCAACGCGAGGTCGGCCAGCCAGAAGGACAGGCCGGCAAAATGCTTTCTATTTTGATACCAGACTATCGCCATTATCGCCGCGCACACGGTATTGACGATGGCGTACATGAGCATGGTAGTCCTCATATCTAAAATCATATGGAAATTCACCTATATCCCCGTGGTGTTTTCTTAACTGACATGTCCCCCGTCAATCACGGCTGTTATTCAGGGCATTATGTACTGTCGTGTTTAGCTGCTTGGCATCGAATGGTTTTTCGATGTGACTGGCCCTAGTTTTATCAAGGAACTTCTCGGTATCGGGACCCATAATATCCCCGGTCATGAAGACCACTTTCCGGGATACATGTTGGGCTACTTTCTGAATCCGCTTATACAGGTCTATGCCGTTCATGCCAGGCATTTTTATATCCAGCAGGATGAGGTCGTACTCTTTGCCCTTGATTTTGCTCAATGCTTCCAGCCCATTGCCCGAAATATCAACCTTGTGGCCTTCAGCGGACAATACTCTTTTGGCAATATCCCTGACTATATTTTCATCGTCTACCACCAGTATTGAGGCCTTCATTTTCTTGCCACGTTTCTGAGCAACGGGTGTGGTCTGTTCAAGAGGTGCCACTTCGGTTATGATGGGTAACTCAATGATGAAAGTAGCCCCCTTGCCTGGATGGCTCTTAGCGTATATCCTGCCGTTGTGTTCGGCCATAATGCCGTAACACAGGCTCAGTCCCAGGCCAGTACCCTGTCCTACGTCTCTAGTGGTGAAGAAGGGGTCGAAAATTCTCTCCATGATTTCCGGTCTTATCCCCGGACCGTTGTCCTTAACCGACACCTTTATAATATTATCTGTTATTTCGGTGGTTACGGTTAATTTACCCTTGTCGTGCGCCAGCTTCATTTCGGTCTCGGAGTTTACTATCAAATTGAGCAGCACCTGCTGTATCTGGCCGGGGTCGACCACGGTCTGCAGCAGGCCTGGAGCCAGTCGGGTTACCACATCGATGTTGTTAACTCTAAGGTGATAAGCTCTTAGCACCAGTGTGCTCTCTATCAGTTCGTTTATGTCCACAAGCTTGCGCTCCGGCTTTGTCTGGCGGGAAAAGGCCAGCAGTCTTTGTACTATTCCGGCCACGCGCCTGGCGCCGTCGTTAATGGCCTCCAGGTCAGCTATGATATGTTCAGGCAGATCCTTTCTCTCCAGAAGCAACTGGGCATAACCGGTGATGCCCGTGAGCGGATTGTTTATCTCGTGAGCCACGCCCGCCGCCATCTCGCCCACGGATGCCAGCCGGCTGCTGATCTGGGCTTTTAGCTCCAGCTGTTTTCTCTCTTCTTCAGCCAGTTTCCGCTGGGTGACATCGCGGGAAATTCCACGAAATCCCACTATCTCACCCTTGTCATTTCGCATTGGAAAAATCGACCTTTCCACAAATTGTGAGGCACCATCGGCGCCTATAATTACAGATGGGATACCTCTTACCGCTTCACCGCTGCGGTAAACCTGATTAAAGATTGTAAATGTAGAACTGTGTCTATCGTCGGGAGTATAAGCCCTATAATTCATGCCTATTAGCTCTTCTCTGGAGAAGCCAAAGCGGCGGCACATAGAATCATTGACAAAGGTGAAATTACCGGCCAGGTCCACCTCGTAGTAACTGTCGTCCATGCCCTCCAGTATGGTTCTATATCGTTCCTCGGATTGCCGCAGCGCCGCTTCCGTTTGTTTGCGCTCGGTAATATCTGACCAGGCTCCTATTATTTCTACAGGATTGTCTGCCTCATCTCGTACCAGTTTCATATCGTCGCGGACCCAGATATATTTTCCGTCTTTATGGCGGAATCGATACTCATAGGAGTGAGAACTCTTATCAAATATCTTTAATACTTCCGAACTCACTATATCTCGGTCATCGGGATGCACATGCTCGTGCCAGAAATCAGACTCTAGAAATTCTTCTGGTTGATATCCGGTCAACCGGGCTACATTTCGACTTATAAATTTGGCTGGATAATTGCCGCTGACCTCGGCTGAATACATGACCACCGAGCTCGAGGATATAAGGTATTCCAGTCTCTCGTTAGCGACACGCACGCGCTCCTCTACTCGCTTGCGCTCGGTGACGTCTGTAGAAATTCCATGGATTATTACCTCGCCGTTTAACTCCTCCCTGCCGATGGAACGGTCGTGGAACCAGAGCCAGTCGCCGGCTGAATTTTTAATTCGATATTCGATGTCTACTTCCTTACCGCCGGCGAAATCTATAATAGCCTGTGTCACACGTGGCTGGTCGTCTGGATGTATGGATTGGTTCCACAACATGGGATTCTTGTATAAATACTCTGGCGAGTATCCGAGTATATCCTTGACCCTTGAGGAAGTATATATGGTCCCGCGTTTACCGGAAAAAGACCAGACGATATCCGGAGCATGTTCCACAAGCGAACGGTATTTTTCTTCTGACTGACGTAGCGACTGCTCCGCAAGCTTGCGGTCAGTAATATCCTCGAAGACGGTCTGGGTATAGGTCTCGCCGCCCAATGTAATCCAGCTGGACGTGGCTTGTAATGTCCTGATTTCTCCGTTTTTGCGTAAAATGTCGACTTCGAAAGTTGGTGATAATGTCACTCCTTGAGCGAGTTCTTTCATCCGGGTAGCCACAAACTCACGCGATGATATTGCAATATGATCAAGTAAAGGTTGATTTGCATATTCTTCCAGGGTCGTGTAGCCGAACATGTCCAGTAGAGCTTGATTGACGAATATGATCTTATTCCCCTGGGATACTCCGATACCCACCAGTGACTGCTGGACTAATGCCCGATATCTTTCCTCGCTATCCCGCAAGGCCTGTTCGGCCTGCTTTCGCTGGGTTATGTCGCGGACGGTTGCCAAGATGTAGGACTTGCCGTCTATTTTGATGTTGCGGCTGCTGATCTCGACAGGAAAAATGGAGCCGTCTTTTCGCCGGTGAATAGCTTCAGCGCGAACTTCACCTTTTTGCCTGACCTTTTGAACTCTCCGGTGAAATGAATCAATGTCTCCAGGCGCTACCGCTGACGTCGCAGGCAGGCCAATAATTTCTTGCCGTGTATAATCGTAGGCTTGCAGGGCGCGGTCGTTGGCTTCGATTATGTTGAGGTTTTCGTCAACCAGCAGGATGATGTCATTGGAGTAGTTAATAAGGTATTCGAAGTAACCGAGTGGTCCCGCCGCCCCAACTCCGGTATGGCTGACCCGCTTTGACGGTACCTTAGATTTACGGTCGGCTGCTCGCTTGGCTGTCAAAGACACCTCCTCGCTTGGAAGGTCCGCTGGCTTGATTATAAACTTTTGCCATCCGCTACGACAACCTCAGGTCTAAACCTTTGAGCAAGATGCGCCGTTTATAACTGGAAAGAGGGAGGTGTGTAAATGCAAGCCTATTGTATAACATGCCGAACCAAGAGGGAGATGAGCCGTCCCAAGACGATCAAGACGGACAACGGCAAACCGGCTATTAAAGGGGAGTGCCCCAAGTGTGGGACGAAGATGTATCTTATAGCCAGGAACTAGAATTCCTACGTGAAGGAAGCCAGCTTCACGCTTTCTTTAGCTGGATACGCATAAAAACGCCTTCAGGCGTTACTTTGGCTTTTTTAAATGAGCTTTGTTTTATAGCATCGGCGATTTTCCCCGAGTAGTAATTCTCGGTTTTACTGCCCACGTGAATCAGCGGATATAATCTGGATATTATCGATAACTGGTCGCACACGTCCCAGAGGCCATGTTTACGTCTCGTTATTCGGAGACTTTATTTCAAACGACTTTTTGTCGCGTTTGCAGATGACCTGAATCAGGTTGCGGGCTGACATTGCAGCCGAAGGTACGCCCCCACCCGGCTCCACCCACTGCCCGCACATGTAGAAATTCTTAAGTCCGGGCAGTGTCTTGCGCAGGCTCATGCCGAAGTTCTTGGTGGTTATCAGCCAGCCTTCGAAGCTGGCACGCCAGTTACCCGTGTATCGTTCCCAGGTCATGGGGGTGGCCACGTCTATCATTTCGACCTGGCTTGCCAATCCGGGAAAGCGCTGCTCCAATAAATCTATGACCTGCCGGGCGATTTTGTCTTTTTCCTCTTTGTAGCTTTTGGGGCTTTGTTTTAGTTTTTCCCAGTAGTCGTAGTCGGCGTATAATTTTACGTCGATTACGGTCTTCCCGGGCGGAGCCAGCGTAGGGTCGAAGTTGTAAATCTCGACTCCCAGCATCTTTTCTTCCTTGCCGGCAATGGTGACCGGCCGTTTAAGAGGGAACAACAGCAGCCGGGGGACCCCTTCAAAGGAGCGGGCCAACCCCAGGGACACCTGAATCAGGGGTGGGAAGAGGGGCATTTTCTCGTAGTATTTCCTTGTTTTATTGGTCATATATTTTCCGTCGAGCATCTGGAACAGCGTGGCGTGGCCGTCGGCGGCGGAGATTATGATATCGCTGTGCCGGTTGGTGCCGTTGGCCACGCGTACCCCAATAGCTTTGTCGTCGCTGACCAGTATTTTGTCTACCGGAGAACGATAGTGAATTTCACCTCCCAGCTTCAGGTATTGCCTCTCTATAGAGCGTGAAAATTCGAGTGAGCCGCCCTGGGGAAAGCCGGCCGCTTTCTGGTGCATCCAGGCCAGCGTCATCAATACCGCCATCATTGGGAAACCGGGTAAGTTGAAGGTCAACGGGAAAACTTGACGCAGGAAGGGGTCTTTAAACTCTGCGGCAAACTCCTCGATTGTAACCTTTTTCCAGGTGTTCATTAGTTTCAAAAAGGGCAGCATCTGGGCCGCCAGCCTCGGTAAATCCGCAGGCCCGTAAAGCTCCGGAGCTTTATCTATCGGCAACTCCACTTTAGAGCAATCCCGAATGGCAACCGTAAACTTCTCGATGGTCTTTCTATCCTGCGGAGCCAGCTCCAGCATATGTTTCTCCAGTCTATCGACGTCCGTATAGACATTGAAGACCTTGCCGCCTTCGGCTTCGATGCTGATGAAAACGTCGTGTTCTATTATAGTTGGGCCGGGGAGAGCTCCCAGTTCCCGCCAGATGTTGTGGAAATTGTTTCCCGGGCTGGAGCCTACCAGCCAGTGGAGGCAGCCGTCGATGGTGTAGTCCTTGTGTTTCCAGGAGGTGCACAGGCCGCCGGGTTTATTGTGCATCTCAAAAATCTGGCTACGGTATCCGTTCATCTGTGCGTAACAGCCCGCAGCCAGGCCGGCGATGCCGGCGCCGATGATGATAATCGATTTTTCCATTTTACTGCTCCTATGATGTCCTGCGGCCAGATTTTATCATACTTCCGATAACTCCAAATGTTCAGCGGCAGGCGGCTGTGCCCTTGAGCGCCGCTGGTTCTTATGCGAGGCCGAATAATATTTCAGAGACAGCTTTTCCGGGGAGATACCACACAGGTATCGGACTGTGAACCAGACGTTTTTGGCTTGCTGGCGGATGATTCCGTTTTTAATGAATCGCCTGGACGAAGTGGTTACCGCCGCCGGGAAGCGAACCAGCCGTGTTCTCTTCCTGGCGCGGCGCGCGAACTCCATGTCCTCGAAAAGAGACCACGGGCGGAAGCCTCCTAGAGACTGAAAAAAAGACTTTCTAACCACGAAGCACTGGTCGCCAAACAGGCAAAGGCCCAGGTCAAACACGGAAATGAAGGACAGGAACCTCAGGAACCAATGGTCGACGTCGAATTTAATATGGAAGGTACCGAATTGAATATTGTCATGGGAGAAAATCTTACCGAGCAATTCGAAGGCTCGTTCCGGCAGTCTGGTATCCGCGTGGAGGAAAATAAGCACATCGCCGGCGGCAAGGCGGGCGCCTGTGTTACACTGTCTGCCCCGGCCGCGCTGACAACGGCAAAGTCGGACTCTTTCCGAAAGAGCAACCTGATCCGTGCCATCAATACTGCCGCCGTCGGCCACGATTATCTCGACTCCGGCGTCCAGCCTTCTTACGTTATCGACGCAGGAAGACAGGACGGCCTGCTCGTTCAAAGTTGGAATGATAACCGAGAAGTTCATTACGCCTCAAGGTGGTCCGACCCCTTTTAGGTATTTTACCATGTCCACCAAGCGGCCACCTGGATGTCTTAATTTCTTAGATTGGTCGATGGTTTCATGCGGGAAAGTTGTCTTGAGAGGAAATATGATACGATAATCGCGACAACCAGAGATAGAATAAGAAACTGGATCATGGCTGCCACGGACAATACCACGGGTACAGTTAATATAGAAAGATTGTTACCCAGGTCTTGGGACATTTGAGTCTGTACACTTAGCGATCCAATTCCCGTTACTATTAGCATACTTAGTATAGTGCCCAGAACAAACCCGAGTAACGTCTGGACGAAAATCTCCGAAATCAATTGCCTGCTTATATTTGTTTGTGTCCAGCCAACCGTTTGCAGAATGCCTATGTCTTTTCGGCGTTCCACCAAGGACGTAGTGTTGACCTGGAATAGTATGAGGGTGAGGATGATTCCAATGATCCCCAGAATAAGTAAACGGAATCTCTGATAAATTTTAATGACATTACCCAGCGAAGCCGCGATAGAACTCCCCGAAACAATGGCGGCATCCGGATCGATCTGGCTAATTTCTGACCTCACAGTACTATCGGATGAAATGGTATCGAGGGTGATGTAGAGCTGGCTATATCCTTTTTTATCCAGCAGTGTCTGCGCATCCGGCAAATTTATATATAGGTTGGTAGAGGAAACCTGACTTTGCTCTTGAGATGAAAGAACGCCAACAATTTCAAAAGGACTGCCATCTAATAACAGGCTATCGCCGAGGCTTAACTTATAGAATTTAGCAAAATGTTTCTCGGCAACTGCCTTGTGCTCGTCGCCCGGCTGGAGAAAACGGCCGGACGTGATCCCAGACTTATATTTCTCTCCTATAGAACTACCCGGGTCCAGGCCTTCTATCGAAGTGAACTCTCCCTTATCCAAACGCCACAATACCAGGGTTTTAGAAACGTCTTTAATATGGGGCGCAGACGATATGGCATGGACTTCATCCTCAGAAAATAAAGCACTGCCAAAAGGCAGTCTTATGATGCCGGTCGACGTGCCATTAGATTGGGGAGCAGACTTATGAACTATCATGTCGACGCCTACACTTTGAAAGGGCAGGTAGACGGCTTCAGAGTAAGAATTCATGATGGATGTAAGGACCACAAAAATAGCCACCAGAACGGCCAGGACCAGCAGGTGAGTTAAAGTCCTGCTTTTTCTGCGCGTAAGTTCCTTCAGAAGATACAGCAACTATACTTAAGTCCGCCGGAATCGATTCGTTAAACTAGTTATTAATCAGATTTGCCAATACTGCATCCAGTTCTTCTTTAGTCCACTGCTGGCCTTCGAACCACTCGAAGACCACGGTTTTGCCGTCAACCTGATACGTTGAGGTGCCGTTTATTATGACATTTAGGTGAGCAGTAAGCCCGTGTTTCTGAAAGTAAGTCTGTCCCTCGGCGGTAGTCAAGTCAATCCAGGACACAGCCACCCTATCATCGTA
This sequence comes from uncultured Dehalococcoidales bacterium, assembly GCA_964548415.1. GTDB lineage: Bacteria > Chloroflexota > Dehalococcoidia > GIF9 > UBA5629 > 9FT-COMBO-48-23. Next base: position 36,686 of record CAZJQG010000018.1, read on the forward strand.
TTTAGCGAGCACTTCCTGAATGGCGCGCACGGTCGGCTGCATGGGGCCGTGATTGATGTATCCGGCGATGACAACCGTAACAGGACTTACAGACTCTGGAGACGGGCTGGTTACCGAAGGTTCCGGAGCTGTGGAAGAGGCTGTCGGCGGTTCCGCATTTTCCGGTTCATTTTTCTCAAGCTCAGATTGAACGGGCTGACCATTTACGGGCGGCTGAGAACTACAGGAGGACGAAATGGACATACCGATTGTAAGTAGAATTAACAACAGAGCTACGGTTAAAACGGCTGACCTAATTCTCACTGGCTATTCTCCCGTCCAAGATTCGGATTATGCGGTCGGATTCGTTAGCTATCGTATCGTCGTGCGTTACCAGCACCATTGTCTGCTCCCTATCGCTGTTCAGACTACGGAGCAGCTCAATTATCCTCTGGCCGGTCTTGGTATCCAGGTTGCCCGTCGGCTCATCGGCAAAAATGATTTTGGGCTCGTTTATCAGCGACCTGGCTACCGCTACTCTTTGCTGTTCGCCTCCAGAAAGCTCGTTGGGATAATGGTCTAACCTTTCAGTTAGTCCAACGGCCTTGGCCACTTTTCCCGCCCGTTCAAACATGTCTTTCCTGGATATATGCTCGGGAAATAAGGGCAGAGCTATGTTCTCCACCACGTTGAGGGTTGGTATCAGGTTGAAGGACTGAAAGACAAACCCAACGTTATACCTGCGAAATAATGCCAGTTCGTCCTCTTTCATTGAGGTCAGTTCCCGGTCGGCAACTAGTATGTTTCCCTCGTCTGCCTGTTCGAGTCCGGCTAAAAGAGAAAGCAGTGTAGTCTTTCCGGAGCCGGATGGCCCCTGCACAGCGAGAAATTCCCCCTTTTTTATATTGAAGGATACATGATCGATGACCTTGATGTTTCCTAGAGTTTTCGTCAGTTGTTTTACGGAGACAATATTATTCATGGCTCATTACCTCCATAGGTTTGAGTTTATTTATCTGCCAAACACTTAACAATGAAGTGGCCAGCCCTACCGCCATAATGATTACAAATGATACCAATACCTGCGGAGATTCCAGTTTAATGGGCAACAGATGCATTTGAGTCACATTTGCTTCGTTCGGGTTTGCCAGTAGAAAATGGGGGTAGGCGGTCAATTCCCAGGGAATGGCAATAGAAACCGTGGTGCGGCTCAAGATGACAATAGCAATTACCGACGCAGCCAGGCCAATAAGAAACCCGACAAGAGACTGGATGAAGATTTCCTCGCCAACTTCACGTTGTATATCGTGATTTTTGAAACCCACGGTTTTCATTATGCCGAATTCCCTTCTCCTTTCCAGGATAGCACGCAGGGTATTTCTAGCCAATATGATCGCGGCTCCAATAATAAGTATCAGTGAAATGACCCAGGTCAATTTATCCGATATACGGAAAACCGTTGATATTTGATTCTCAAACGACTGAGGCGCGTAAATATTATAACTGCCGACGGTCTGTCCCAAAGGCGTCTTCCCGACATTTGTGTCTGAGTCTGTCATTATTCCTTTTATATTCTGTGTCACGGTCGCCAGGTCGGGTTGACTGACATTAACAAAAATTATATTCACATCTGTCTTATTAAAGGTCTCCACCTGTTGCAAGTTTTTTGATTGATTCGCCATTTCCTGAGCAGCTCCTAAATTGAGATAGATGTCAGATGCCATGATCTCATTCCCGGCAGTGCCTACAATCCCGGCTACGGTGAATTGCCGGCCTGATATAGTGGTTTCCCGACCTAATTCAAGGGAATATTTTTGGGCATAGGTCTTTTCAACAAGTATCTGATTATCTGCGGCGGGAATGGAACCATCAATTATTTTGGCGGTCAATGTTTCACCAAAGCCATCGTGGAAATCGACGCCGGAAACGCGTTTGAAATTGTCTGGATCGAAAACCCATAGTGAAAGAGCCTCCGAAATATCTTCTACGCCGTTAATTCGGCCTATTTTGGACACCAACTCCTGCGGGATCGGCGCCAGCGAACATGATAATAAGACCCCCGACGTAGTCTCAGGAACATTCCCATTTCTCTGTATGATAATGTTTCCTTGAATGTCCTCGAATGGCAACCTGGCTGCTTCCCGATAGGCGGTTGATAGGCTATTCAAGGTGATAACCATCAGCGTGACTAAGCCGATGGTCATCACATTGAGCAAATATAACTTATACCTTTTTAGCAGTTCTTTTATAGCGTAATAAAACATCTACCTCAATTTATTCAAAAAGGATAGCCCGTAAATCTCGTCAGTAATCGTACGACTTTATAGTTTATATATCCAATTTTATATCAATAATGTTTGAAGGTTTGATGAAGACAATGTGAATTTTCTGTAAAAATGTGCGTACGGCCGATTCGTGCGTTTTTTCACATTATATTCTGGCTGGCATTGTCTTTCTGTGCATATACATAGCTACCACAAGAAAAACGACAGTAAAACCTATCAAGGCGGCGAAGTCAATAATAGGTGACAGGTATCCCTGACCCTGGATGGAGTCACGGGCGATGTCAGTAAAGTAGGTTAAAGGCGATATATACGCGATCCATTGTCCCCAAACAGGCAGTTCATTCAACGGGATAAATATGCCGCTGATAAAGACCACGGGGAACCTTACTACTGAGGCAATCATGTTAATTGTAGCTGGTAAATTAGATGGTGGAATTGAAAATGTAATACCGAGAGCGGCAAAACAAACAGTCGCCAGAATAATCGCTGATACAAAAATCATCGGGTTTGATATTGTTATTCCCAAAACAAGGCCAATAATGATGGGCACAACAGATATGGCTGCCCCGAAAGCGAAAGAGGCAATTATATCTCCCATGACTATGGTCTGCGGTTTTATCGGACAGGACATCAATCGCTCCAGCGTTCTCGCTTGAGCCTCCCACGGCATGACTACCGGTGAAATTGCGGTTGCCGTGAAGAACAGAATCATTCCTAAAAGTCCGGGTATCATAAAGTCGATGGTTAAATGCCTACCAATGGCAAAAGACAGAAATAGGAAAATAGGGAAAAGAACTCCAAAAGTCACTACCGGCCCCTTGAAGTAGTAGATACGGATATCTTTACTCGCTATTACCAGTGCACGTCGAAACTGCTGCCATGCCATACTCAGCTCAGGCATGCCTCGCCTCCTTATCAGTCAATGCCACAAAGGCATCTTCTAAAGAGGGGGCCAACATATTTAGGGTCACTATCTTAAGTCCGGCGGCTCTGGAATAGTCGACCAGCGTAGCAACTAGTTCACTCGGATTGTCCGTATATAGACGGTACTTGTCGCCTACTTTTTCAAGCTCTTTGACTCCGGCGAGTTTTGCCAGGCTCTCAGAATTGACGCCGCTCCTGAAACTGACCTCAACGGAATTCCGACCCCTGGTGGCTGTCCTTAGCTTTTCCGGAGCGTCGATGGCTACAATCTGTCCCTTGTTAATAATGGCCACGCGGTCACAAAGCTGGTTGGCCTCGTCCATGTCATGAGTGGTGAGAAAAATTGTTTTGCCTGCGGCATTCAGGCTGCGCAGCAGGTCCTTTATCAAGCGGGCACTCTGGACATCCAGGCCGGAAGTGGGCTCGTCCAGGAACAGCACCTCGGGGTCGCTAACCAGTGCCATTCCCAGTATCAGCCGCTGCCTCATTCCCTTGGAGTACGTCTTGACCAGGCTATCTTTCCGCTCGATAAGTCCCAGAGATTCCAGCAGGGCTTGGCTTCTTTCCTTCGCCTTACCAGAGGCAACACCGTAAAGCTCGGCCATAAGCATCAGGTTGTCCCAGCCTGAGAAATCGATGTAAGCATTTGCCGTCTCCGGGACAACTCCGGCCATCTGTTTGGCCTTCAGACTGCCGGCTCTGGAGCCTTTAATGAGGGCAACTCCGTCGTCTGCTTCAATGATTCCGGTAAGCATTCTTACGGTGGTTGTTTTTCCGGCGCCGTTAGGGCCGAGAAAGCCAAAGAACTCACCTTGTCTAACTGCGAAGCTGA
>CAZJQG010000019.1:0-40169 GCA_964548415.1 uncultured Dehalococcoidales bacterium
CCAGCGGCGGCGACATCATCAGCCAGTACGACAAGGACGACGTGGAGAGGCTGGGGCTGGTGAAGATAGACCTGCTGGCGCTGCCCACGCTCACCGTTATCGAGGACACCGTGGCCGCCGTAAAAGAAAACCACGGCGTCGACATCGATATCGACCACATCCCCAGAAACGACCCCGAGGCCTTTGCCATGCTCCGTGACGGCAAGACCGTGGGTACCTTTCAGCTCGAGTCGCCGGCGCAGCGGGAGATGGCGGGTCGGCTTCTGCCCGACTGCTTCGAGGACATCATCGTCTCCATCTCGCTGGTGCGCCCCGGGCCGCTGAAGTCGAACATGGACAAGGACTACCTGCCACGGCGGCACGGCACGGCGCCGGTGGCCTACCTGCATCCGAAATTGAAAAACGCGCTAGGCGAGACGCTGGGCGTCATACTTTACCAGGAGCAGGTGCTAAAGGTGGCGCATGATTTGGCGGGTTTGACCTATGCCGAGGCCGACGGCTTTCGTCGGGCGATGACGCACGACCGGACGGATGAAGAGATGAACAAGATGCGCGAAGGCTTCATCGACAGCACCATTAAAAACGGCGTGAAGCGGCAGATAGCGGAAAAGGTGTTCGAGCAGCTGGCCTCCTTCGCCGCCTACGGCTTCTGCAAGGCCCATGCCGTGGCCTACGCCATAACCGCCTACCAGACGCTGTGGCTCAAGCGGCACTATCCGGCTGAATATTTCGCCGCCGTGCTGTCCAACCAGCCCATGGGATACTATCCGTCGCGGGTGCTCATCGCCGACGCCCGCAGGTTCGGCGTGAAAATTTTGCCGCTCGACGTTAATAATTCACTGGATCGGTTCACGGCTAAGGACGGCGCTGTCAGGATAGGCTTCCAGCAGCTGAAGGGCATATCGGGAGAAGAAATTAAGTCGATACTCAGCCAGCGCCGGGCCGGTGAATTCCGCTCGATGAGGGACCTGGTGCTGAGGACGAATATAAGCCAGCCGTCGCTGGAGAACTTAGTGAAAGTGGGTGCCTGTGACGCCTTCGGCGGCCGGAAAGAGCTGCTGCTGCAAATACCCAGGCTGCTGTCGCTGAGGCAAAAAACGGTAAAAAGCCCCAGGCTGTTCGAGCTGGCGGAGCCAACTTACACCGCCGTAGAGGACAGCTCAGAATTGGATTCGGCTTTGAACAAATTAATGGCCGAGCGCGAGCTGCTGTCGCTGGACATTTCGGGACACCCGTTCGATTTTATAAAGCTCGATGACGATATCGTCAGGATGAAGGACCTGCCGTCTATGGCCACGGGCAAGCGGGTCACCATCGCCGGGTCGGTCATCCGCTACCAGACGCCGCCGACCAGAAACGGCAATCGGGTGGTTTATATCATACTGGAGGACGGCACGGGCATCGCCGACGTCACGGTGTTCAAAGACGTGCAGGAAAAATGCGGCCAGGTGCTGTTCCGGGAGGGCTGGCTCAAGGTAAAAGGGACGGTTCAGAGGCGAGGGCCCAGGTCCCTGTCGATTATTGCCAACGAACTAGAGCCCGTTAATAAGTCAAAGGTTAATACTTAAAATACCCCTTAATCCCCCTTTTTCTAAGAGTAAAATTCTCCCTTTCGTAAGGTAGATTGACAGGGATTTTTCTGGCCGTTCGCCCTGAGCTCGTCGAAGGGTGATTACGAGGGTATCGCGGAGCATCTGCTCCGCGGACTGGTTAATCGCGAGCGCATCATTACTTTCCGCCATGGTTCGACAAGCTCACCACGCGCGAAACCAACACTAACTGTCATCGCGAGCCCTTCGTCATCCTTCCAGGAAGGACTCCTCAGCATAAACTCCGCGTGGCGATCTCAGCAATACATAAACGTTGGTTATAAGGATGAGATTGCCACGTCCTTCTGCGGAAGGACTCGCAATGACAAAGTAGTAACTGGAATTTTACAATTTTGGATTTATTTAGGATTCAGGATTTTATTTGGACCCGCCTTTGCCTTATTGATGCTCTACTAAAGGCCATGTATAATATTATCCGAGGAGAGAAATGCGGTTACTGCTAATTATCGCTCTAATACTTCTGGCCCTATGGCTGCTGGGTCTTCTTATCCCCGGTTTGGGTGCGCTGCTGGGCTGGTTTCTGCATATACTGCTTATTGTGGCCGTCATACTATTCATCATCTGGCTGCTGCGGCGGGTCTTTCACCTCTTTTAACCCGCAATAAGTCATCATCTGATTAACGGCTCCGCTTTTTCCGTTTATACCTACTATAAAGTTCGATGGCTATTATATTCAATGATATCGACAAAAGGAGGGGTATGAGCAGCAGCCACAGGTGATGGTAGACATTGATTCCTAAATACTGCAGCACGAAGACCAGGACAAAGGCAAATAGCACGCCCAGCGCCGCACAGCCCACCGCAAAATAAACAAGCTCCAGTAAAAAAGTATCGCGCCGCGCCACTTTACGCCTTCTCCCGCTTCCTCATTTCAAGATTCACGTGCGTTACCTTGGCGATAAAAAGAAAAATATAGGCCGATATGTAGGTCCAGATGAGGAAGGCGATGAGGGCGCCTATGGAACCGTAGACCAGGTTATACGGATTGAAAACCCTCAGATAAATCACAAATATGATCTTGGTAATTTCAAAGCAAATCGCAGCTGCCAGCGCGCCCAGCCAAATATCCCTCCATTTGGGTCGCACACCGGGAACGAACTTGTAAAGAAAAAGAAAGACTATGAATGTTATGGCCGTGGCCAGGACATTGGCCAGTATACGCTGTACTGTGTCATCGTTGACCATTGCCGCTCCCCTAAACGGGATGCCCTGCACTGACACGGTGCTTAGAAAGACTGTTATCAAGACGGATAAAAACAGAAAGATAGCCGCGCCCATCATCATTAAGAAATTAACAAGCTGGCTCTTCAGCAGAGGTTGAGGCCTGCGCAATCCCCAGGCGGTATTCAACGACCTCCTTATGGTATTGAAGAAACCAAAGCCGCCCAGTATCAGCCCGATCAAAGCCAGGATGCCGATTGCCCCACGGGCGGCAGCCACGCCGGTAACAGTATTGGCAATCAACTCCCTTGATACGGGCAGCAGGTAAGCGATGCCCCGAATAATCTGGTCCTGCGTGTACGGCGATTGGGGAAAAGAACCGGCAATGTAGACCACTGCTAGCGCCAGCGGAAACAGCGACAGCAATAAATTGAAAGAGACCGAGGCCGCCAGAAGACCGCCGTTTTCGGTGCCGAATTCGGTGAGCGATTCCTGAATAAGCGCGACCGTTCGGCTCTTCGCGGCGAATTCTTTTATTCTGTTGATTAGTCTTCGTGTATCCGCAAGGAAGCCCCCGTTAGTTTTTTCAGTCACAGCCCACCTTTATTTTTAGAATGAATGGCTATAATCTGCCCGCGCGTATTATATCACCTGCTCCCGAATTCCGTTCCATTCCTGTTTTTATTACGTCACGCCAAAGCGGGGGGTGGAAACAAATTAAACTCAAAAATACACTGATAGTACTATGAAAAGCGGTAGTACCACCATACATAACAAATCAGTACTTAATCGTCATTCATTTATTCTATTTCGATGGTACACTGAAGATAGAAATTACCGGATGGAAAACCACTGTGAACAGTGTAGGACGCCAAAAAACAAAATGGCAACCAAAGGAAATAATTGATTTGGGCGATGGCTGTCGGATAGGTGTAACCGACCATGATGGCTGCTATGCAATCTTCGTACTTGACTATGACGGTTCCTGGAAACCGACTAATTGGCTTCCGGCTAGAGCAGCCAGGTGGTTGGGCGAGTTGGCTAATTCACGGCGATTGCTGGCTAATGAACTCATTTGAAATTTATTCAGGAGACTTCTATGGACAATCAGTATGGAAATAAAGATATTAAGTGGCATCCTCAGGAAATAATCGACATCGGCAACGGTCTGAAAATGGGTATAGCCAGCGATGACGGGCATTATATAGTCCTGTCACCCAGCCCTGAAGGGTCGTGGAAACCCGCCACCTGTATCCCTCTGAGGGTGGCAAAGCGGTTAGGTGAACTGGCCAATGCCCAGATTGCCCTAGCTCTTTTTGCTAACGTCCCCTAAAAGCCTTGCCAGAAAGGTACGCTTTCCGTCTTATAGACAGTTCGCTGTTTTTCCACTTGATACGGTACCTGATATGGTACCTGTCTTTCACTCGCCACAGTCTGCGGCGCCGTCACTTCATCCGTCCACAGCAATTTAACGTTCTGCACGGCATACGCATCCCAGGTGGTGGCGAAGATGCCGAATTCGGTGACTCCGGTGGCGTCGAAAACAATCTGATTCGCCTCTCCGGCACCGAACTGCACCTGCCCCAGCAGCGGCGCCGCGCTGAGCACGCTATTGAGGTTATCTAACCAGGCTATCTCCGGGTACTGGAAAAAAGGCTTTTTAAAAGGCGTTGGTTGCGGCGGAATGGGGCCGGTGGCGGACAGGTTAAAGACCTTAATCATCCCGTTCTCGTACTGGGTATTCTGCCCCAGCGTAATCTGCACCTGGTCTTTAGTGTGAAACGCGGTAATGACGTAGTCGTAATAATAGGTGCCGCCTTCGCCTTCGAAGCCCGGCAGAAGCAGATTTGTATACCACTTCATCTGCGGAGTCAGATAAGTCGTGCCCCGCCTGGAACTGATTACCTTATTGACCGTCTCGGTATAAGGCTCCGTTTTGTACTCGGTCTTGTACTCGGTCTCCGTATAAGTCTCAACCACCGGCACCTGCCTGGTCACGCACGAAGTAGCCGGCAGCAACCAAATTACGACCAATCCTATAAATAAAATCCCTATCTTTTTCATCTTTTTCTCCTCGATATCCCCTACTTTTCAGGATACGGCTATTGATTTGGCTTGTCAACAAATTAGAGTCAGTTGTGTGCCCGATTTTGACAACAAGGACAAAGCTTTAGAATAGTCGTATATTCGGGTATAATAGTGCCGCTTTCGTAAACATAATACCGGTCGCTAATAATTGCTCAGGAGGTGGAAATGAAGAGACCTATCCTGCTTCTTGCCCTGGTACTACTAATACCTTCGATAGGTTGTGATCTAGCCGGAATTAATTTACCCATTTCAACTCAATCGGCGACAATTAACTCATTCGGTGCCAGTCCACCGACCATTTCGGCAGGCGAATCTTCGACTCTTAGCTGGACGGTCACCGGCGCATCAACGGTCAATATAGACCAGGGGATTGGTAACGTGGCTCTATCTGGCAGCAGAATCGTAATGCCGCCAACAACCACGGTCTACACCATGACCGCTACCACCGCCGCTGGCACAAGTGTAAGTGCCACGGCACAGGTTATAGTTTCGGCGGGCACCGCCCCTACGCCGTCCACACCTACACCAACATATCGACCTGACAGTTATCCGGTAATAAGTTATTTCACCGCCAGCCCTTCAAGTGTCTACGGTGGCGACTCAGTCACACTAAGCTGGAGCGTTTACAACGCGAGCTCAATATCTATCGACCACGGCGTTGGCAGCGTCGGTACCTCGGGAAGCACCTTAGTTTATCCAACGACCAGCACCAGCTATACGTTGATGGCATATAACTCGGCCGGCCTTGCCAGCAAGTCCACCTACGTTTTCGTTTCCGGAGGCGGATATCAACCTACATTTGCCGTTACCGGCGTCACTGCCAGCGTTAATCCGCCATTTGTCAGCGCTCCCTGCCCCACCAATATTTATTCTGAGGCCGTTATCACGGTTAACGGTGCGGGCACGGTTTCCTGCCGCTGGGAAGACAGCGAGGGCGGAATTAAACCGACTGAATCTGTTTACTTTTCAAGCGCCGGCTCGCAGTCCGTGGGCACCATATGGCCGATAGGTTTATCGGGTACCTTCTGGGTACGCCTCCATATTCTGTCGCCAAATGATACATCATCAAATCAGGCTAGCTTTACGTTAAGCTGCGCCTCGGCTCAAGCGACCGGCTGGACCGGTACCTGGGACACTAATTGGGGCACGATGGTCCTTAACCAGGTTGGCAATCAAGTATCCGGTACGTATACATGGGACACCGGACATATACAGGGCACGGTTTCAGGCGATGTGTTTACAGGGACGTGGTCGGAGGAGCCATCCTATAGTCCTCCCGATGACGCTGGTGATGTACAGTTAACGATTTCAGGTGACGGCCAGTCCATCAGCGGTCAGTGGAGGTACGATTCATCGGGCACCTGGTACAGTTGGAACGGCACCAGAGCACCTTAAGTCGCAACTGATAATTTAATTTGCGGTCTTACCCAGGCTGACGATGGCTCGGGGGCTGTGCGATGATGGTATGCCGGTGGCAGTCCGGACAGCCTGCTGCTCGGCTTCCGACAGCTTGGTATTAAAATAACAGCCCAGGTCCATGGCTGTGGCCTGCATCAGCATGTTGGCGGCCACAAAACCGGCTTCCAGCTCAGCAAACTCCTGCCCTGCAGCGGGCGACTTTAAGCACAGCACCACATAACACGGTGCCTGGCTCAGACCGCCGACAGCGGATTTAAGCTCGGCCCTGTGATCGCCCGATATAATTAGTTCCAACCGGTGGTCGCGCGTGGTGAGGTCGTTTTCCGGGTTCCGGTTCTGATATCGGTAAACCCCGTTTTCGTTTACCAGGTAGATGGTCCCGGTCAAGAAATATGCCGCCACGGCTGAGGGTACAGTCAGGCCTTTCCTGCCGTAGGCGACCTCGTGTGCCGTACAGCCGTATCCCGCCCACAGGAGCTGCGAGACTTGCTCCCGGGTTAAATTAGTCTGCTCAAAGGAGTTGGTGTATTTTAAATTGGCCAGTACATCTTCGATTTTGTCGGTGCCGGTCGTTTTGGGGTCGGGAAGCCATCCCTCATCTGTTTCCGGCAATGAGCAGCGCGCCACCAGTTCCGTTGTCAGCCCCCGGCTCTCATTTATCCCGAAGTACAGCTTCGACCTCATGGGGCAGCTGGAAACGGAAAGGATTCCTCCTCCCCAGAGAGATACTGAAGCCAGTATGGCCGGCATATAAGAAACGCCCGCATCAAAAGCAAGCTCGCGGTCGTAGCTTAAAACAAAGGCGCCCCTGTCCGCTACATCATCGGCTAAGGGGCTGAGCGAGTTGTCGGCCGGGTCGTATAAAAATGTTCCATCGTGGGTGGCCACATTTACGCTCCGGAAAGCGCCAGTGATAGGCGCTTTGCTGGCGGCCCACAAAACGTTGCTCAGCTGCTGGTCGGTGGCCGTGCCCGTAGGGTTGTGAAATGAATAGCGGCTGTTCAGGCAGATTTCGACGGACTGGCCTGTTAAGACCGGTGCCGGCAGGGTAATGCTTTCCGCTGGTGGCGTAGATGGTGCAGGTCCGGATGGCGGCGTGGCCGGTGATGGTGTAGATGGCGGCGGAGTAGACGGCGTTGCACAGGCACCTAAAGTCAGCGCGCCCGCTATAATAATTAGAAGTGTTTTTTTCATGGCAAACTCCTTGGCGCTTTATTCCTAGTATATCAAGAATACAGATGCCGTCATATTCAGGTCACGTTAATTACTGACTTGCCAAGTTAAATACCATGAGGCATAATGGCTTTATGCCAAAAAGTTACCAGCGACTATGGGTAGACGGATTTCTGGGATTCCTGGGGTTCCTCGGCTTTATGGCGTTCACGCTGCACAATCCATGGCAATTGTTCTTCTTCGGCTTTTTTGGCTTCTTTGCTTTTTTCAGGTACTGGAAAAATTCGCTTAAATATCTGGGCCTATTGGGCGCGATAGGAATTATCGTAGCCATACTGGGTGTGCTGCGCATTTTCCCGGTCTAGTTTTTCCTCAAGTGTAACTGGATAGATCGCCTGGACACCAACTGAACTCGGAAAATAGGAGGATTATTTAATGGATAAATCAATAAAGGGTACGCGAACGGAAAGGAACCTGCTTACGGCTTTCGCCGGTGAGTCACAGGCCAGAAACAGGTACACTTATTTTGCCAGCGAAGCCAGAAAAGCAGGACTCGAGCAAATCTCCGGGATATTTACAGAGACGGCGGAAAATGAGAAGGAACACGCCAAGGTATTTTTTCAATACCTCGAAGGTGGCGATGTAGAAATAACCGCCGGCTATCCCGCAGGTATGATCAAGGACACCAAATCTAATTTAGAAGCTGCCGCTGCCGGAGAAAATTTAGAGTGGACATCCATCTATGCGAATTTCGCTCGCATAGCCAAGGACGAGGGCTTTCCGCAGATTGCTAATTCCTTCAAGCAAATTGCCGAAGTCGAAAAATTTCATGAGGCAAGATATAGGAAACTGATAAATAACATTGACAACGGCCAGGTCTTCAAGAAAAAAGCTGTAATCAAATGGCATTGCCGAAACTGCGGCTACGTATTCGAGGGTAGTGAAGCGCCTAGGGAATGTCCGGCCTGCAAGCATCCGCAGGCTTTTTACGAGGTATTAGCCGAGAACTATTGAGCTATTGACAACGTCGGGCTACGATGTGATAATCAATTTAGGCACATCATAAAAAATATTTAGGAGGTGAACTATGGCCAAAGGTAAGACCAACGTTCTCAGCATGATCGGTTTCTGGGCATTCATCGTAGGCCTCATAATTGCCTTGGTAGTAGGCATTATGTCCGGCCTGGGCATGGCTCCATCGGCATTGATGACCGCTATCATCATCGTCCTGATTATCCTGGGTCTCATTATCGGTTTTCTGAACATAACGGCGTCAGAGATACTGCTATTTCTGGTGGCAACCATCGCCCTGATTGTAGTGGGTAACGTGTTTGCGCCGCTGACAACGTTAAAGGTCGGTGCCATACTTGGCGCCGTACTTAGCCTGGTAGCAACACTGATGGCTCCCGCCGCAATTATCGCCGCCATCAAAGCCCTGTGGAAAGTCGGCAAACCCGGCGACTAAATAGACTACCGTCAAAAAAATAATATCCGCCAAATATTAGGTTAATACTTAGGGCAAGCGTGCGCCCGCATATGTATGCGGGCGCACAATAGTTCTTATTCAGCTCGTTCAACTATTTAAGCGCTTTTTGTAGCAGCGATTTAACGACGTCGCCACCCTTGCTCTGTGCAAAGGACAGAATAATCGGAATAAATTTGCCGATCATGCCGCTGTCCAACCCCAGTTTGGAGAAGCCGCCGGCAAGGCTGGCCAGATTGCCCAGTTGACCGGCACCGCCGCCGAGACCCGATGCCAGTTTCCCGATACCTCCAAGGACACCGCCGGATTCTGGCGCCGATTTCATCAGGTCGGTGATTCCTGGTAGGGCACCAGCGACTTTGCCGAAATCGCCCGCTCCCAACTTCTGCCGCGCCAGGTTGAAAATCAAGCCGGAGCCACCTTTCGCCGCTTCCTCACTAACACCCAGGTTTTTTACTAATTGGTCCACTAGTTCCATCGTCATCCTCCTCTAAAAATATTAAATCAGCTTAATCTAATTTTCTTTATCAGTTGCGAGACCGCCTTATTGAATCGCGGTTCGAAGAAAAGGAACGGCTGAATGGGATACCGGGTGCCCTTTTCATCGGTCTCTTTGAGCCCTGTTAACAGGTCTGGCAACTTTTCGGTAGGCAGCGTGAAGGCCATTTCGTCATCGGCGGCCATGCCTATCTGTCTTTCTCCCCTACCCGGGATGATGTACATGGCTTTCCTGGATATAACCGGCTCGATCATCTCGCCAATACAGGAAAGGCCAAGATGCGCCCGCGACTCTATCGCCCCACCCTCAACATAAATCATCGACTGCACCATTCGGGCAATTTGCGCCGGGTTTCCGTAGATTAAAATTACATCGGGTTCTTTAATCACTTCCGAGGCTATAGGCGCCACGATATAACCTTTGGAATCGAATTTCTTTTGCCCGCTAAAATAGGCCTGCTCTTTGAGCGATGACCTGGCCCTCTCTATATCTGCAACATAGCCGGCGGAAACCATAAAGTTAACCAGCTCTTTTTCGTGATTCAATTCACCCAGGGTTGCCCATCCAAAAGCAAGAAGTGCGGCGGCGCAGTTTATTTCTTCCGGCGTGGCCGCCAGCGCCATATTCCATTTTCTGGCTATGGTGTTTATCTGACATAGCGCCATTTTTGATTTAAATATACTGGGCCTCATAACGCCTTCCGGAATTTCACCGGCATTCTTAATAAATTTCATGGATAAAGGCTGGGTTTTGACGCGCAGATATTTCAATAAAATATCGTTGGCTTCGTTGAAATTTGTCATGGTTTTGTCCCTCACTATTATGGATTTGAGATTTACTGAATAATTGTAGTCTCATTCCTCTTTTCATTCAATACAGGTAGTTCCCCTGTTTAAGTTAACATAGTATACTAAGCGAATCTATTAAACACAGGAGTCTCTACTATGATAAATGCTGCTATCGTTGGCTACGGAAACCTGGGACGGGGCGTCAGGCGAGCTATGGAGACCAGCGCCGATATGAAATTGACCGCGGTGTTCTCCAGGAGGGTCGACCATCTCAAGAAAGAAATAACGCAAGTTCCGGTGCTGCCAACGGAGAAATTGACCTTGCCCAAAGGCATAAAAATAGACGTGGCCGTTTTGTGCGGCGGCTCCAAGGAAGATACACCCGTTCAGGGCCCTGTTTTCGCCCAGAGGTTCAACACGGTTGACAGCTTCGATACCCACGCCGATATCCCTCGATATTTCAAGCAGATGGACTCTATCGCCAGGAAGAACGAGCACGTCTCCATCTTCTCTGCCGGCTGGGACCCGGGTATCTTTTCTATGGAGCGGGTTCTCGGGGATGCCTTTCTGCCCAATAACCAGAGCTACACCTTCTGGGGTCGCGGGGTCAGTCAGGGCCATTCCGACGCAGCCCGAAAAGTTAAAGGCGTCATCGATGCCAGGCAATATACGCTGCCGATAGACAACGCTATTAATAAGGTAAGGAGCGGGGAAACGCCAAAATTTTCTAAAAAGGAAATGCACAAGCGGCTGGTATATGTTGTGGCTGAGGAAGGCGCCGACCGTGAATGGATAAGAAAAGAGATCGTAGAAATGCCGAATTACTACGCCGAATACGATACTGAAGTGGTTTTTATTACCAAGGAAGAAATGCTTAAAAGCCATGCCGCACTGCCTCACGGCGGCTTCGTACTGACGTCAGGATTAACAGGTGAGAATAAGCAAATTCTGGAGTATCGGTGTCAACTGGAGAGCAACCCGGACTTTACCGGCAGTGTTCTGGTAGCCTGTGCCCGCGCTGCTGTTAGACTTCAGCAGTCCGGACATAGAGGAGCTTTCACCATGCTGGATGTCCCGCCGGCGTTGTATAGCCATCACTCTGCCGACGAACTGAGAAGCCACTTCATGTAGGTGCCAATGGTGGTAGCGATTGGATTTGAACCAGTAACCGAGGGCTACGTAACTATTGCTTGGCACTGTTGAACCGGACGACTACGATATCGCCGTCCTTTACCTCGTAATCCCGGCTTTCGATCCGCTGTTTGCCTGCTCTGGCGACGGCCGCTTCGCTGCCCAACTCAATAAGATCGTTATAGTGAATGACCTCCATACGGATAAAGCCATTTTCCATATCCTTGTGAATTTTCCCGGCAGCCACAGGAGCTTTAGTTCCTTCACGGCAGGTCCAGGCACGCACTTCATCCTCGCCCGTGGTGAAGAAACTGACCAAACCCAACAATTGGTAGGCAGCGAGAAGCAGCCGCTCCATGGAAGATTCTTTCATCCCCAGCTCATGTAAGAACTGGCGCTGTTCATCTGGTTTAAGCTGGCTGATATCAGCTTCATCTTTACCGCAGACCATGATCATTTCCGCACCTTCGGCACTGGCTATCTGCTTCAATGCTACCACATGAGCGTTGGCAGCATCCCGGGGAGACTTGATGTTGGCTACATAGAGGACTGGCTTCAATGATAAGAGGTTGCATTCACGGATGCTCGCCAGTTCCTGGCCGGTGAGGTCCTGCTTACGTGCGGGGATACCCTGCTGAATGGCAGCGTATACTTTATGGCAATCTTCAGTCTCCCTTAGGGCGTCTTTATCGCCGCCACGTGCCTTTTTGCCCAGGCGGTTTATTTTGTTTCCCAGGGTAGTGCTATCTGCAGCCACCATCTCCAGGTCAATGAGGTCAACATCTCTGGCCGGGTCTATTGTCTCATACTCAAAAGGCGTACTATCATCTTCAAAGCAGCGTACTACGTGCAACAGCGCATCAACGTCCTTAATATGGCCGAGCAATGCGGTATTGTGCTTATCTCCTGTGGAAGATGCCTTTATCCCCGCAATATCTACTACTTCCAACGTGGCGCGGCAATCCTTAAGAGGCTGATACATCTCAATCAGTTTATCAATGCGCCGGTCAGGAATGCTGACTACCACGCGGTTCATCTCCGCTCCGCTGTAGCTCGATAGGCCAGCGGCGGTTACGGCATTAAAAATGACTGTCTTACCGCAGGTGGGCAGCCCTATAAGTCCACAGTTTAAACCCATAAAATATATCCATCTGTTTATTGGTTGCAGGCAGGCACGAAGAATTAATCAACTATAATGCAGGCTTGCACTGGATAGCAGTTAGCGTTATGTAAAAACTTAGCTTTAAGTTGAAGCTTTCGAATAAACGTGCCGGCCTGCCTGCTATTTATACCACTTCTTAAGCTCGGCAGGCAAACATCGGACGATAAATAAAATCGCCACCAAGGCAGGTGAAAGAGTCTGACAGAGACCTGTGAGTTCCGGTCTCGACTATTGAACAAAAATTCAGTCTACCCTTTATTAGCAAATAGATACTCTAATTGACTCTCTATATGCCCTTTGTTAGACTTGTGCCGCAGAAGGAGTCTAATTTCATCGAATTTAATGACTTCGTTTTATTGTGACCGGAAAATGACGCGCATCAAGTATTTATTCGGAGTTTCTGGTCTAACCACCATACTTATCATCTTGCAGCTTTTATTTTTGGCCGTTCCACCCGCCACAGTTAAGGCAGATACCAGCGATCGTGTAAATGTTCCTAGGGCAGAAGTGAAACCGTTGTCGGGACCGGTGGGCACTGAGATCACAGTCACGGGAGCCGGCTTTCGGATCAGTGAGGACGGCATAACCATAACTTATGACGGTGAAATAATTAAGTGCAATCTAATAGCTGACTACGTTGGCAGCTGGGAAGGTACGGCGACGATCCCGCGCAGCACCAAAGGACGCCATATGGTAGGTGTTTTCGGCAGCGATTTTACGCCTAGAGGAGTCGTGCGCGATAGCTATTTTGAGGTGATTCCAAATATAGACTTAGTTTCACAAACGTACTTTGAACCTGTTTCAAAAAAGACGAGCATTAAGTTGACAGTCACGGGCACGGGCTTCGCCAAAAACGAGTCGATAAATATAATTTTCGATGAACTAGAAATGACAACAGCGGTTGCCGATGAGTTGGGCAGTTTCACTGCTACCTTAGAAGTACCTCAGGTAAAGGAAACCAAAGAGTATGTAATAGCCGCCGCAGGCAGTTATGGCAGTTCGGCCCAGGCGAACTTCTTCATAGAGAAGCCGCAGCCGGCAGCACCAAAGCTATTGTCTCCTGTTCAAGGGACTAGCCTTGAGATTTTTAATTCACCGATTGATGTGATTTTGGCGCCTGCCAGAGCTCTCGGTCCCACTTCAAAAAGCTTAAAATCAACACCGGTCACCTTTACCTGGAGGGAGGCTGTCGAATCCAGCAACGCAAGTTATGTACTCCAAATTGCTCGCGGTTATGACTTTTTATCCCCTGTTATAGTTAAAGCGGATTTAAGCAGTCCGTCCTATACTTTATCCAGAGAAGATGTTTTAACTCCGGGTACTTACAGCTGGCGAGTAAAAACAGTAGATGACGTTGGTGCTGAAAGTGAATGGTCAGAAGCCCGGAAATTTGAAGTGATTCTCGTATCGCACCGAGTTCTCACTATAACTGTAGTTAGCCTGTTATTACTGATAGGTGCATTAGTGGTTGGTATATCAGTCTGGCGGGTAAATAGCTCCAAATGACGAATATGTACTTATAATTGGTATGAGCGACTGGATTTTAACCAATGACCAGGGGCTTATTAGCGCGGTCATCTGAGCTTGGTCACTGGCCGTGCCCTGGTGTCCCCCCGATTCTTGGCCTGAGTTGCCTTAATTTCCTTTACTGTGCGCTGCAAAATGATAAAACATATAGCAATTCCCATGGCATCGGCAATCATCATCGCGGGGACAGCGGTAAAGGTGGCGTTCAACGCTTCATCAAAAGGTTCCGCTATCAGCAATACAATCAAGCCGTGGATTAACTCAACTCCGATTGCCAGCAGCATAGCATGAAAGATACTAATAAGCTTCTTCTTGGCGATAAGGTATACTAAACCACCGATTAAGCCGGCTAAAACAGTGGCAATCCCACAAGGAACGCAGCTAAATCCGCCGAGGAGAAAACGGTGTATGCCGCCGATTAACCCTGCTCCCAGCCCAACTAATGGGCCGGCAACTAATCCGGCAACCAGCGGACCCAGGTCTCTGATACTACTTATGGCCCCGGACGGTAAAACAATACCCGTATAAGTGCCAAATATGGAAAATCCGCCGAAAAATAAGATGAAAAAGATAGTATCAGACCATTTGGCTTTCTGGCTGATTACCCTCCGAACGGATTCTATCTGGGTAATGAGCTCCATGAAGACATAAATAAAAACCTCAGTGGCTGCAAATAGCGCTAGAACCTCATGTATCATTTTTAATCCCGATAAAGTCGAATTTAGTATAGTGCTACCAATTTACTTAGTCCAGGCTGCTCAGTTCGTTATTAGCTTTGTCTATAATGGACTGGTCTGTTGAGCTATTTATGGCCGCTTGAAAATCAGCCCTCGCCTCAACCGGCTTGTTAATGGCTTTAAAGCATAGTCCTCTGAACAAGTAAGCTTCCGAGTATTCGTTGTCCAGTTCGATTGATTTGTCGAGATCGGCTATAGCCTTATCGTAGTCACGCATGTCGTAATATACCTGGGCGCGGTGGCAATAAACCTCGTCTATTGCTTCCATGTCAGGATTAATCTCCAGTGCTCTGCTGAGATCGCTCAACGCCATGGCATTATCATCTGTCTTAAAATAATACCAGCCCCGGCTGTCCCAGAACATGGCAGATTCTTCGGAAGTTGAGTCCAGCTCAAGTGCTTTATTGATGTCCGGCAGAGCACTGGTATAGTCGCCTTTCTCCAGATAAAACCAGCCCCGGTTGTTGTAATATATTGCTGACTTCGGGTCGCTCTCAAGGGCTTGGGTCCAAACCAGGATGGCCGCATCATAGTCTTTTTTGGCGCTATAACAAGTACTGAGCCCATAATAGTAATTCATCAAATTATTGGTACCTAGCTCGTACGCTTTATTATAATCCGCTATGGCTTTGTCATAGTCTTTCAGTTCCGTATAACAACCGCCCCGGAACAAATAGCCGTCCGCGTAATTGCTGTCCAACTCGACTGCTTTGTCTAAATCGCTCAATGCCTGGTCATACTGCTCTACCTGCATATAGCAGAGGCCACGGCTGAGATACCTGCTGGCTGTCTGGCTATCAAGCTCGATAGCCTTACTAAAATCGGCCAGTGCATTATCGTACTGCTCGGCGTTCTGGTAGCACCAGCCCCGTCCGGCATAGTAACCTGCATTGGTATCATTCACGCTAATGGCGCTGCTGTAATCGGCAATAGCTTTTTCGAAGTCGTTATTTTGCTGATATATATAGGCCCGATTCAAAAAGGCGTTTACCATATCGGGTTTCAGCTCGATAGCCCTGGTGTAGTCCGCTATTGCCTGGTCTCAGAGCGTCTGTAGCGTATAAGCATAACCGCGCCGGAAATACGCAGTATATGAGTTAGGGTCAAGTTCGATAGCCTTGTTGAGGTCGGCAAGTGCCTCGTCGTACATTTCCTCATTGTAATAAGCCCTGCCGCGGCTGGCATAGGCAACGGCGGATTCCGAGTCTATGTCAATAGCCTTTGTATAATCAGCGATAGCTTGATCGTAGTTCTTGCTGGCAAAATTCGCATCCCCGCTTTCAATTAACGAGGCTGCAGAGGGTTGACACCCGGTTATTACCATGACAATAGCTATGGAAAATAAAGTCAATGCGAATAAAGCATTTCTCCGAAGCATCCGTTAACTCCTCCTTGCTTACTCAATTTTAGTTAGTTCGCTGGTAGCCATGTCTATAATGGACTGGTCCGTCGAGTTGCTTATTGCCGACTGAAAATCAGCTTTGGCCTCGTCAAGCCTATTGATATCCTTGTTGCACAATCCACGGTAATAATAGGACTCGGCACAGGTACAGTAATACGCCTCAATACCTTTATCATTAAGTTCGACTACACGGTTAAAGTCGGCGATAGCTTTGTCATATTCCTGCATCGCGTAGTAGGACTTGCCACGCACACAGTAACTACCAGCCTTATCAGGATCTAGCTCCAGAGCCTTACTCATATCGGCAATAGCCTGGTCGAAATCTCCCATTTGATAGTAGCAATTACCCCGGCTGTCCCAAGCATAGGAAGCATCCGGGGCAAGCTCCAGTGCCTTATTTATATCTGTGAGTGCTTTTTCGTACTCGCCTTTCATAAAGTAGAACCAGCCCCGTGCATTATAGCCGTCACAATATTCGGGTCTCAGTTCTATGAACTTAGAAATATTCGCTATAGCGGCATCATAATTATTCAATAAGCGGTAACACTGACCGATGTGGTAATAAGCCGTAACCAGATTCCCCTCATCCATGTTATTCAGTTCGATTGCCCTGTTCAGGTCTGCAATTGCCTGGTCTACTTCTCCCGACAGCTTCAAAGATATGCCGCGTATCACGTAACTCTTAGCATTGTTGTTGTCCAGCTCAATGGACTTGTTCAAATCGACCATAGCTCTATCGCGTTGGTTCATCAGAAACAAACAGCGCCCTCGCCAGTAGTAGGCATCGCTGGAATCGGGCTGCAGTTCTATGTCCTCGTCGAAGTCGGCAAGAGCCTGGTCATTCTGTTTATTCTGGAGGTAGGCAATGCCCCGTCCCTGATAGGCATCTGCTGAATCGGCATCTATCTCAATGGCCTTATCGAAATCGGCAATGGCCAGGTCATATTCGCCTTTCTCAACGTGGGTATTGCCGCTTTCGACATATGAAGTTGCCGACGGCTGACAGGCGGGGATTACCAGTGTAATCGCTAAGGAAAATAAGGACAGTGCCAGTAAAACGTTTCTGCGGAGCATTTTGATCCCTCCTCAGCGACTATATAATCAGCAACTGCTCGGAACTAACGAACCGAACTGGTGGCAGCGACTGGATTTGAACCAGTGACCACTTATAAGTCCCGTCTAGGTTAATATATTGGTGGGAGTGAAGCTATAAATAATGGAGCGAACTACTTTTTGCCTATCAACGTGATAATGCCCCAGACGATTAAGAAGATTCCAACTATCCACTGTAACGCGGAAAACCAGAATAGACAGAGAAGACCGGCCACGATGGCTATAACGCCCAGTACCCACTTGCTCAAATTAAGTGACATGACTACAACCCTCCTAAATATTTTATAGTACTTTACAGTTACTATTTCTTATTTAACATGCTCTGGGCCGCGGCAATTAGCGCATTGGCTACCAGCGACCCGGACTGTGATCGATAAGAATCCCCCATAGGGCTGTTGGAGACAAGAGCATCCACAATTTCTTTTTGATTAACCTCTACATTTGATTTGGATTTTTGCTGTGGTTTCTGCTGCATTTGGCGAAGCAGCGAACCAATTATATCGCTGACGCCTTCGCCTGGCTGCTGCTGTTCCGGTTTCTGCTGCGTCTGGCGGATTAGCGAACCTATTATGTCGCCGACACCTGAGCCTGGCTGTTGCCCTTGTTGTGGTTTATGCTGTGCCTCGCGAATTAGTGAACCTATTATGTCGCCGACACCTGCGCTTTGTTGTTGCTGTTGTTGTGTGGCTTGCTGTGGCTGTGGCTCCTGTCTCGGCGGAGGTGCAGCGTTGGTGAAGGTCCAGTAGTCTTTTCCTTCGGCGTCTTCGCTTTCGCCAACGGCAATGTTCCACTTGTATTCCGTGCCATCATTCATGAAGCCGAGCTTGGTGATCGAGAGGATATCGTTCGCACCCTTGGTGATGCGGTCGGATTCGTCTGCGACCAGCCTGTTAAGGTTTAAACTGATGCTGATGCGGCCGGAATTATCTTTAGTCCTTCTGACACTGAGCCAGTACTTTGTTACTCCTGGTACGGCCTTCCACCGAAAAGTGACCGACTTGCCGGCGACATAGCCGCCGTTAAAGGGCGCGACCATTAAGCCGGCAGATTGTCGCGCCGGTGCTTCTCCTACTCCCAATATGGTCGGTATCAGCGTCATAACATTGTCGGAATTGATTTGCCTGCCTTGAAATTGCTGAGCAGCCTGTGACAGACCTTTGGCGTACATCTGTGCCGAACCGCTCTTCTGCTGGTTCAAGACCTCGGCGGCATGCGCTAACTGGCCGGCGGGATCTGCCCCCTGTTTTTCCTTCATTGCGTTGGTAATTAGCTGGAAGAGGTTAACCATATTATCCCCGTGATCATGGTTGTTGGTGTCGGCTTTATTCAGACTGTCTTTATTCTGGTTCAGTGTACCGATAACCGACTGAAATAACGACCCTAGATCGATTGGACTTGATGGATTAGACATCTAATGACCCTCCCTTTCACCTATTTCGACTGATAACAGCGATGTAAGAAAAAAGTTACAATGGATTATTAGCTCTCAGCTAAACTAAGCATCGATTATAGTGTTACTAATAATACACCGAATTATACGTTTGTCAAATGAGAATCATAACCATTTTTACTTACAAAGTGAGTAATTATCAGAGTAGGCCGTACAGGATTCGAACCCGAAATAAATTGGTGGCAGCGACTGGATTTGAACCAGTGACCAAGGGCTTATGAGTCCCCTGCTCTACCACTGAGCTACGCTGCCACGGACTTAAAAATTATCACACCTTGCATAGAGTGTCAAACTTCAGCAATTTATCCCCTGATTACAAGCAAGCGTTATTCAACACTAAGAGTGATCAAATAGTATAGGTCGGCGGAAAAGATGAGATTGCGAGTCCTTCTGCAGAAGGACTCGCAATGACAAAATTCGATACGTTTAGACTCTGTTGCTTCTCTTTGATTTTTTCGCCGGACCGGTCCTGAATTGCTGGCAAAGGGCCATCCGCGCCAGGTAGTTCCCAACCTGCCTTTTTTGTTCGGCCTGGCTCCATTTTAAGAGCCTGCCCATCTCCACCGCCACCGGCTCTACCGCGTCCAGACCCTGGCACGACATCAAGCCTATGGCGGTCCGCCGCAGCAGTAAATCGGCCACGGTCAAAGCAGCCTCCTCTTTTACAGCATGCTCCACCTGTGCCAGTATGTCCGGGCTATGGGGACATAGCCGCTGTCCGCTGCCCTTTCTCCGCTTTACTATCTCCAAGACCTCAGAAAAACGCGACCCGTAAAGTGCTGCCAGATGCCTGACGGTGTTCAACGGCAAACTGCTCTGCCTGGCAGAAGCGGCCAGTTCTTTCTCAGACACAGCGGGAGCTCCGGGCAAAGGTACCTCTGCCGTGGTACAGACCGCTTTGATTCCCAGCTTGCGGCAAACCGTATCCGTGGCGTCTTTGGCCACCGCCCGGTAAGCGGTTATCTTGCCACCCAGCACCGAGACCAGGCCGTCAATGCGGTCTTTAACTTTGTGGTCGAGTACGCGGTGCTCGCGGGTTATGTTGGACGGCCGCTCACCGCCGCTATAGACCAGGGATCTTAAACCGGCGAAGGTATAAAATATGTCTTCCTCCCGCAATTTAGGGAATATCTGTCGGACGCTGGTCAACATGTAATCCACATCGGCTTTGTCGGCGCAGACGTTGTCCAGGTCGCCCTGATAATCCGTGTCCGTGGTGCCGATGAGCGTGTAATCCAGCCACGGCATGACGAAGAAAAGGCGCTTGTCTACCGGTGAGAACAGTACCAGCGCCTTTTGGGTTATTCTGGGTGTCAACAGGTGGATGCCCTTGGTCCGGCGCACCACGCTGGCCGGCCCACCGTGGAGCAAGTCCCTGACGCGGTCCACCCAGTGGCCGGCGGCGTTGAGCACCAGCCGGGACTTTACCCGATATTTCTCTCCGGTAAGACAGTCTTGTACTTCTATACCGGCAACGTCGTTGTCGTTCCTAATAAAACCGGTTAGCTGCGCGTGGTTTACCACGGTAGCCCCGTTTTCCACGGCGCTGAGCACGTTCTCTATTCCCAGACGCTCGGTATAAGGCGCCTGGCAATCGTAGTACTGCAATGCCGCCCTCAGGCCTTTCAATTCCCCGAGCTCCGGCTCGATTTCTAAAGCCTCGCGCCGGGACAGGTGTTGATGCGACGGCATCGACTTTCCTGAAGCCATGATGTCGTACATACTGACGCCTATGGTCAAAGCTGCCTCATAGTAAATGTCAGTTACGGGCATAAGGAACGGAAAGGGATGAACCAGGTGAGGCGCGATTTTCAACAGCACCTCCCTCTCCATCAGGTCCTGGCGCACCAGGTGAAACTCCGCCATCCGAAGGTAGCGCAGCCCACCGTGAATCAGTCGCGACGAACGCGAAGTGGTGCCGTAGCCGAAGTCTTCTTTTTCAATGAGCAGTGTTTTTATACCGCGCAGCGAGGCATCGCGGGCAACGCCGGTCCCGATAATGCCGCCGCCAATCACAATCAGGTCGAATTTTTCTTTAGCGATGGCATCGAAATCTCTTTTCACGGTTTGACTCCTTTTGTATTCAGAAAAGTTATCCTAGCTTTCGGCCCAGCCGCGGGCCCGTTCCACAGCACGCTTCCAGCCGGCATAAAGCGCTTCTCTCTGGTCGATCGGCATCTTCGGTTCGAAGGTCATGGCCGGCTTCCACATGCGGGCCAGCTGGTCAGTGTCCTTCCACATGCCTACCGCTAGACCGGCCAGATAGGCGGCGCCTAAAGAAGTGGTCTCGGCAATTTCCGCCGGCTGTATGGGTATGCCGAGTATATCGGCCTGAAACTGCATCATGAGCGAGTTGGCCGTGCCGCCGCCGTCCACACGTAGCAGCGGCAACTTGAGTCCGGCTTCGGCCACCATAGCGTCGGCTACGTCACGCACCTGGTAGGCAATGGCCTCGAGCGTGGCTCGGGCCAGATGCCCGCCGTTGGTGCCGCGAGTAAGCCCGACAATGGCGCCCCGGGCGTACATATCCCAGTAAGGAGCGCCCAAACCCACGAAGGCAGGTACAAAGTAAACACCTCCATTGTCGGATACCGATTTTGCCAGCGCTTCGCTGTCCGCTGCGGTCTTTATAAGATGCAGTCCGTCGCGCAGCCACTGCACGGCAGCGCCAGTAATAAAGACACTGCCTTCCATGGCGTAATTAACCTTTCCCCCCAGCCCCCAGGCAACGGTGGTAAGCAGCCCTTTCCGTGACTGTACCGGCTTGTCACCTGTGTTGAGCAAAATGAATGAACCCGTGCCGTAGGTATTTTTGGCCATGCCGGGCTGATAACAGGCCTGGCCAAAAAGCGCCGCCTGCTGGTCACCAGCGATGCCGGCCACAGGTATACGGGCGTCACCCAGCAAGCCGGCAGCAGTATCGCCGTAAATCTGGCTCGAGGGTACCGATTTTGGCAGCACAGCTTCCGGTATGTTTAGTTTGGCCAGCAACTCCTTGTCCCACTGCAGGGTATTGATATTAAACAGCATGGTACGGGAGGCATTGCTGTAATCCGTGATATGTGCGGCGCCTCCGGTCAGGTTCCACACCAGCCAGCTGTCTATGGTGCCGAACAGAAAGTCGCCATTCTCGGCGCGGCGCTGACCATCAGGGACGTTGTCCAGAATCCAGCGCAGCTTGGTGCCAGAGAAATAAGCATCGATAAGCAGACCGGTCTTTTCCCGTATTGGCTCGACCATACCCTGTTTTTTAAGTTCTTCGCATATGTGAGCGGTGCGCCGGCACTGCCAGACGACGGCATTGCTTACCGGTTTTCCTGTGCGGCGCTCCCAGACAACGGTCGTCTCGCGCTGATTGGTGATGCCCAGGCCTTTTACCTGAGACGCGGTAACGCCGGCCTGTTCCATGGCTTCTTTAGCTACAGACAGGGAGGTCTGGAAAATTTCTGCCGGGTCGTGCTCCACCCATCCCGGCTGCGGATAATACTGACGTATCTCACGGTCGGCGCTGGACACGACCTTTCCCGATTCGTTGAACAGTAAAGCCGCACTTCCGGTGGTCCCTTGGTCGATAACTAAAATGTAGCTCTTATCGGGCATGAAAACATCCCGTGCAGGTTAGCCAATCAGAAAGTATATCACAAGTGAAAAGCGTCTCATAGCCATTGGGTTCACCCGTTTGCTTCACGTTGCTCCGCATGCTACGCTGTATGAACAACTTTCACCTATGAGACCTTTTTTCTTAATCAACACCAACACGACTCGCCCGCCGGTTAGCCCCGTGGGGCTGGAATACGTGGCTGAAACACTAAACCAGGCCGGAATTTCCGTAAAAATTATCGACCTGGCTTTTGAAGCCGACTGGCGGACAGCCATCGGTCGAGAGCTCAGGGATTATGAGCCCATGGCGGTAGGGCTTACCGTGCGCAATATCGATGATTCCTCATTTGTCTCGAAAAAGTCTTTTATACCCTGGATTTCGGAGATCGTGGAAGAGACCAGAAAACATACTGCGGCGCCGGTCGTGCTCGGCGGCATCGGCTTCTCTATAATGCCTGCCACTGTTCTCGAGGCCGTTAACGCCGATGTAGGAATTTATGGCGACGGTGAAGAGTCGACGGTGCTTCTGGCTCAGTCGCTGATGGCGGGGAGAGACATATCAATGCTACCGAATATCATTTACCGGCGCAAAAAAAAGATTGTAATTAATCCAAGGGTTGATGTTGACCTCGATAATCTGCCCAAGCCGCACCGTCGAATGTTCGACAATCGAAAGTACGAAAAAATGGGTGCTATGGTGGGAGTAGAAACCAAGCGGGGTTGTCCTGAAGGCTGCATTTTCTGCGCCGACCCGGTAGCCAAAGGGAAAAAGGCGCGCCTCAGGCCGCCCATTACCGTGGGCCGGGAACTTCAGGACCTGGCTGAACAAGGAATATCGTTTATGCACATATGCGATAGTGAGTTCAACCTGCCCATAGCACACGCCAAAGATATATGCCGGACCATTATCAATTTAGGACTGGATGGCAGGCTAAGATGGTATGGCTACTGTTCGCCCGCCACGTTCGACCGTGAGCTGGCAAAGCTCATGAAAAAATCCGGCTGCGCGGGCGTTAACTTCGGTGTCGATTCTCTGTGCGATGAGCAGTTGCTCAGGTTGGGCAGAAGACATCGGCTTAAAGACGTCATCGAACTGGCGCACATCCTGCAACAGGAAGAGCTTAACTACATGTTTGACCTGCTGGTAGGTGGACCGGGCGAGACCGAGCAGACGCTAGCCGCCACCATCAATAAAGTGAAGGAGATGGATGTGCCGCTGACCGGAATATCGGTTGGTATCCGCGTCTATCCCGATACTCCTCTAGGTAAAGCTGTATCTAACGGTTTCGGCAACCAGGCACTGCACTCGGCATCTGCCGACCTGTCCCGGCCGGTATTCTACTTATCCCCAGAACTCGTCAAGGAGCCATTGCTCCTGCTGCAACGCCTGGTTGCCGGTGACCCCCGTTTCCTGTACCTGGCCGCACCGTCAGATAATAAAAGCTACAACTACGCTGACGATGAATTTCTCTGCCGTTTAATAGAAGAGGGCAGCCGCGGAGCCTACTGGGACATTATCCGGCAGGCCAGGACATAGCCGGCAATCGGCGCTACTTTTCTTCCAGGGCTTCGATGGCAATGCAGCTATGCGCCAGTGCGCCACCGGCGCGCAGAGAGGCCGCCACAAATATAGCTTCGACTACTTCCGCTTCCGAAGCACCGGCCGTTTTAGCTTTTTTGGTATGAGCTTCGATACAGTAGGGGCACTGGGTAATATGCGCGCACGCCACGGCAATCAACTCTTTAAATTTTGTACTAAGAGCGCCTTCGGCAAAGACCTTGCCGTCGAAATCCATAAACGCCTGCAGCGTTTCTGGTTTTAACTGATACAGTTTGCCCAGCTTGGAAATGCTGTCCTTGCGATAATGACATTCAGCCATCTTATGCTCCTTCTCCTCGCAGACACTTCGCGAGCCATGGTATTTTACTTAAGATGTTTATTAAGCCAGCTTTCCATGTCAGTGCATACCTGCTCGTGTTCGGGCTCATTGCATATCTCGTGGTAGCAGTTATCGTATATTTTTAAGGTCTTATCTTTGGAGCCAACGCGTTCGTAAAGCAGCTGACTGCCACGTGGGTCGGACAGCTGGTCGGCCAGACCATGCATAATCAGTATCGGCAACTTAATTTTCGGCATTTGGTCTGGTAACTGCCTCCACATCCTGGCCAATTCCGCACCGGTCCGGGCAGGTATCTTGCCCCGGAACACCAGCGGGTCGTTGTTATAGGCATTGACAACGGCCGGATCGCGACTGATGGTTGAAGAGTTGAGCACGGTAACACCCAATTTAGGTGCCAGCGCCGATACTAAGCCGGCCATTGCCAGCAGCGCCGGCGACACGGTTTTACTGGGTACCAGGCTGGCGCCGGAGGTTATCAATCCTTCTAGTCCATCCTGATGTTCTATTGCATAGTCGACGGCTATGGTGGCTCCAAGGCTATGGCCGAAAAGGAAGATCCTGGCATTCTTGTTTTCCTTTCTCACCTTGTCGAAGAACGTCTTGAAGTCGACAATATAGTCGTTGAAATTATCGACATATGAGCGCTGGCCGTCCGATTTTCCGTGTCCCCGGTGGTCAAGAGCATAAATTGCATAGCCTTTGGGAACGAGGTAGTTTACGATATTGTTGTAGCGTCCGCTGTGCTCGGCTAAACCGGGAGCTACAAGCAGTACCGCTTTTGGTTTCTTATCCGGCAGCCAGACCTGATAATAAAGTTTGAGCCCTTTGTATCCGGTGAATCTACCCTCTTTATGTTTCATCGTCCTGCCCCCTTTTTTATTATTTTTGGATATGACCGGCTTCAAAGCGGGCTAATGTGGTGTGCGTTTATCAGACGGTGGATTTAGTTCCTACGAACCCTAAATCCCGCCAATAAGTACATGAATGGAATGAGGAACATCAATAAAAGCCACAATGAGTAAAATATTGCCCAGTCCAGGTTCGTGGTTTTCATAACCTTACTACATTAATACTTCGATAGAATGGGTGTCAAGCATTGGCAGCGATATTCGTATAATTACGAGAGCCGATAAAGTATGGAATACATGTACATATAAAATTGGGCGCCTTCAGCGACCACCCGATGGAGGTTGGAAATACGCGCCTTCAGCAAGTCTTCGATGCTGACGTGGTAGAACTGGCGAAAAATCCTGTAGTAAATTTTGTTTTTTTGACCTACGGCCTGCAGAAGCTTGGGGGATTCTACCCAGGGAATGACGTCATCATTGAAAGTGTGGATAATGGCGATTTTAGTGTCGTATTGCTCGATTTTCGTGTGAGGCGATAGGCTATCCAGCACCCGCTTTACCTGAGGGTCGAGTTTTGCCCACAGGTCTTTAACTTTTTCAGGCTCGTGATTCGAGAGCAATTCGTACATGACCCGGCCGCGTTCTGATAGCTGTTCACGGACAGCTGCCGAGTCGTTACCCGCGATTAACTTTTGAAGGCAGGCCCTGTCGGACGCAGGTGAAAGCTCGACCAGCCACTTCGGGGCTTCGTTGATTAAGAGTTCGCGCGGTTTCCACGGCACGGCACGCCCGCCCTCTATATAACGCTGAGCAATAACCGCTTGAAGCCAATCATGGATGTTATAAAAGCCACCCCAGCAGGTTATAACCGATACGTTTTTCTTTACCTCTGGCCTGGCGGTTGCCAGGAAAACCAGGTTGGCGCTCAGGCAGACGCCCATCAATCCTATCTTACCGCTGCAAAACTTGTTCTCGGAAAGGTAACGGACGCCGGCGGCCAGCGCATCTACATCATCCTGATGCAGTCTCAGCCGGTTCAAATGCTCCAGCTGCGGCACCAGAGCCACATAGCCAGCGGTAGCCAGGCCCTGTCCTCCGAATCTCAACGCTCTATCATCTTTGCCGCCCTGTATGGCGCCGTGTGCCAGGATGAGTGCCGGGTGCGGCTTTTTGTCTGCGGGACGATACAGGTTGGCAGCGATATTCCTGTCGCCGCAGCGGAAGGTGATCTCACCGACGAGAACGTTCTTGGGTACGACACCGGAATTTTTTTTGTAGCTTATGCTCAGGCTTATGATCATCGCCCAGGTCTTTATCCCCACCCGGACTGTCTTGGACATAAAAAATGCGGTCAGCAGACCGACAGCCAGAAGGGCTAATAATATCCACAGCCAGTTATCTACTATAAATTGAACCATTTTTAATAATTAACTTTAGTTTCCCGCCTTATTTTTGTCAAACCAGCTAAGACCAGCCTGCCGTTGGTAGTCTTGCACTGCTGTATGATATAGTTCTCACGGACATTAACTACCTTTACTTATCTGTTTGGAGCGAAGAGCGGACCGCTAGAGGGAGGATGATATTATGACAACAGCGTTACCAGAAAAACCGAGATATTCCATTAAAGAACCTAAGAGTTTATCGCTGCGGATTAAATGGCTGCGCGACTACTATTTCCAGGGCCTAAACCGCAAGTGGAATAATGAGTTTACCGGCTTCACCACTGGAACACCATGGGACTTCCAATTCCAGGAAGGTCAATACTATATAGTCCCGGAAACCTACGCTTTCATGTCGACGTTCACCGGTGCCTTCAAACAGACGTCTAAAAGGGTAAAATTACACGCCGATTTCTGGAAATGGTCGCTGCCGGAGCGCCACGCCTGGTTTATAAAAGAGGTAATGGTGCACTATTTGCCCCATGAGATTTTGCCGGGCGACCTTATTGCCGGCGCGCGTTTCAATCTGCAGGCTTCCACCTGTCTCAACGAGAAGGAGGCTAAACAATACGGGAAAATGGTCTACGGCAAAAAGGGAGTCCGGGCGGCCATCCTCTGGTTACACAATCACGGCTACGGGAATGTTGGTGCCACCAGCGGTCACCTGATACCCGATTACGCCACGGTTATTGAAAAGGGCTGGGAA
The DNA here is from genome assembly GCA_964548415.1 of uncultured Dehalococcoidales bacterium. GTDB lineage: Bacteria > Chloroflexota > Dehalococcoidia > GIF9 > UBA5629 > 9FT-COMBO-48-23. Next base: position 27,238 of record CAZJQG010000019.1, read on the forward strand.
GGCCTGTACGCCGACATCGACTACTACTACAACGCGCTCACCGCTGCTGAGAAGAAAGGTAAAAAGGGAGCCGAGCTCAGGGCGATGCTGACCGCAGCCACCATGGCTCAGGATGTGGCAGTGAAATACAGCCAGCTTTGTACCGAACTTGCTGCTAGCGAACCGGACAGCGCCAGAAAAAGCGAACTGCTACAGATGGCAGATATAATGAAAAGGGTGCCCTGGGAGCCCGCGCGCACGTTCTGGGAAGGCGTGCAATCGCTATGGCTGACCCACATGCTCGTCATGAGCGACGAAAGCTATCCGGGACCGGGACTTTCCTTCGGCCGGATAGACCAATATCTTTATCCGCTATGGCAAAAATCGATCAATGACGGAATGGACAGGGAGTTCGGCAAAGAAATATTGAAGTGTTTCTGGATTCACTGCAATACAGCTTACGACGCTATGATTCGGACGGGCGGCAACCAGGGAATTACCTCCGGCTTCGGTCAGGTAGTTACGCTTTCCGGAGCAGGACCGGACGGCAAAGATATGACCAACGACCTTACGTATGCCATGCTCGAGGTTATCGATGAACTAACGCCAATTCTGGAGCCGAAGCCAAACGTCCGTTTGCATAGAAATACACCGGACCAGCTGTACGATAAGGTCATAGACATGATTTCTACAAGCCAGGGTGCGCCATTCCTAATTAACTTCGACGAACGCTCCATAGCCGGAATGGTCCTGGAGGCAAAAAAAACGGGAGTCGAGCCGCTCATTAACCCGAGCAACGTTTATGACTATGCACCCGTTGGCTGTCTGGAAAATACGATGTGCGGCAACGACCGCTCCGGCACCGTGGACATCAATTTGAACCTGCTTAAGGCCGTGGAGCTGGCGCTTACCGGTGGGTATGACCTGATTGCCTACACCGACCCGATGACAGGTAAAACCGAACCTCGCCAATTGTTTGGCCCGGCAACGGGCAATGCGGAAGAATTCAAGACCTGGGAGGAATTCTGGGATGCCTACGTTACCCAGACCAGGTACATTATCAAGATAATTGCCAGGCTGTATGAAAGGACCGATGAGGTACGAGCCAGATTTCTGCCGACCCCTTATCTCTCCTGCCTGGTTAAAGGCTGCGCTGAAAAAGGTAAGGACGTTAACGAGGGAGGCGCCCAACTAAGCTTCACCACTCTGGAGGCGGTTACCTATGGTACCACGGTAGATTCCTTACTGGCAGTTAAATACCTGGTGTTCGATAAAAAGATTTGCACTATGAAGGAGCTGGTTGAAGCACTTAAGGCCAACTGGACGGGCTACGAGGTACTTCAAGCGCAGGCGATTAATAAAGCGCCGAAGTACGGCAGGGATGATGACGACGCCGATGAATGGGGCAGGAAGGTGATGGACCTTTGGACGGATGAGAGCTGGAAATACAAGTCCGGACCCACGGGTAAACAATTCCGCCCCGGCATGCTTAGCTGGAACTACTGGATTTCAGACGGATACGTTCTGCCGGCCAGCCCCGATGGCAGACCAAAGGGCAAATTCCTGTCAAACGCCATCTGCCCCTCAAACGGCGCCGACAGTAACGGACCTACCGCAAATGTTAATTCGGTAGGCAAGGTTATCGGCGGCAAAGGGACAGACGGAGGTGGCGACTGGCTGGAATTTTATAACCTTCTGCCCAACGGAGCCAGTCATACTATCACCTTTAATCCCTCGCTGCTGCGTGACCCGGAACACAAGAAGAAGTTCAAGGCATTCCTGGCCGGATACCTGGAAAACGGCGGTACCTGCCTGCAAATCAACATGGTCAACGCCGATATGCTAAGGGATGCACAAAAGAATCCAGATAATTATAAACACCTGCTGGTCCGCGTTACCGGCTATAATGCCTATTTCACCGCCATCGGCAGAGAGCTTCAGAACGAAATCATATCCAGGGAAAGCCACCAGATTTGATGAGGTTGAGGCCAGCATGGTAACTGAAGAAACCCGACTAGCCGTTGACAGCAAACCGGAAGTAGACAAGGCAACGCTCCCGGTTGTATCTTTGACTGGACTTATACTGCATTTACAGCGGTTTTCAACCGAAGACGGGCCGGGCATCCGCACTACCGTATTCTTTAAAGGCTGCCCGCTTAGCTGCCGGTGGTGCCATAATCCCGAAAGCATTTCGACGAAACCGCAAATACAATGGCTGGAAAACCGATGCATTGGCTGCGGTACCTGTGTTAAAACCTGCCCCAGCCACTGCCTGTCTAAGCCGGAGTCGGGAATCGTCATAAACCGCGAGCAATGCAACGGTTGCGGAGACTGTACTCAGAGCTGTCCGGCAAATGCCATGGAGCTTCTGGGAAAGACGGTCTCGGTAGATTATGTTTGCCAGGAAGCCATTAAGGACCGCGTATTTTTTGAAAAATCGAGTGGTGGGGTCACTCTGTCCGGAGGAGAACCTCTGCTCCAAGCCGAATTCTCTGCAGCTTTACTCCACGCGCTAAAAGAAAGAGGCATCCAGACCGGCATCGATACCTGTGGGGCGTGCACCGTTAATTCACTCGACAAAGTTCTGCCTTACACCGACCTCATACTTTTTGATTTGAAAGAAATCGACCCGGAAAAACACCGGGCTTTCACCGGCGCAGTTAACCGCAATATTTTAGACAATCTCCTTTATATACGCGACCACATCTTGAATGTCGCTCCCGAAAAAGTGCTATGGATAAGGTCGCCTCTAATCCCCGGAGCCACAGCTACGGACGAAAATATCAACGGCATCGGGGCCTTTATCGCTAACAATCTGGATCGCGTAGTCAAGCGCTGGGAACTATGTGCTTTTAATAACCTCTGCCGGGACAAATACCATCGATTGGGTATAACCTGGGAATACGCGGACACACCGCTTATGACGGCAGAAGAAGTACATAATTTGGAGACCTGTGCCAAAAAGTCCGGCGTTAACCCTGACATTGTTTTCGCTACCGGGCCTACGAAAGTTAAAGATTCATAGAGGAGACGGCCATGAACGTTCAAAAAGAAGTCCATAAATTTTTTTCCGAGCCTGATATCAAGAGTTTTGAACCGGAGATGAAGGTGGGGTTGTTGGCTACTATGAACGAAGATGGTTTACCCCACATCACGTTGCTATCCTCGCTCTGCGCCAGTTCGCCCACCGAGCTGGTCTTCGGACAGTTCTCGGAAGGCTTAAGCAAAGTCAATGTCAGAAGAAATCCGAAGGTTGGATTTCTTATATTAACCCTAGACAGGAACATCTGGCGTGGTAAGGCGAGTTTCACGCACACGCAGAAGAGCGGTCGGGAATTCGATTTCTTTAATAACCTGCCCATGTTCAGGTATAACGCTTATTTTGGTATCCACACGGTCTACTATTTCAAGCTACTGGAGCAATCCGGTAAAAACCATTTGCCCATGGGCAGCATAATTCAGGCTGCTATTAAAACTTTAGCAGCAAAGACGTTTTCCGGCAACAAGGGCAAAGCCGATATACTCAACCCCTGGACCCGCCGGCTAATCGATAAAATCTCCAACTTAAAATTCCTGGCTTACGTTGCCGAAGACGGCTATCCGATTATTATCCCGGTCATTCAAGCACAGACCTGCGACACCGAAAATATAATATTCGCCGCATCGGTATTCCGGGGAGATATCAGCGCTATATCATCTGATACGACCGTATCCCTGTTTTGCATGTCCTTCGACATGGAGGATGTGCTGGTGCGCGGCAGGTTCACGGGAATACAACGAATCGGCGGCGTACAATGCGGCAAGTTATCGATAAACTGGGTTTACAGCCCGATGCCGCCCAAGCCTCAACAGATTTACCCTGAAATTGAACTGAAGGCAATTACTACTTTTTAATCACTCGATTAAATTCAACTAAAATTTTTTGTATCGGCGAATGCCTCGAATATTGTCCGCCGGGCAAAAGGGAGTACTCTGCTATTCAGGTGCACCTCATCGGCAGCGTATTTCTTCTTCATGAATCCCTGCTCGTCTGCGGCGATCGACTGCATGTCAATGAAGGGAACTCCGTTTTTCCGGCAAAAATCGCCTAGCTTTAGATTAAATATTCTAGATATGTCGCTTCTTTGCTCCGGGCTGCCGAGGAATGGCAGGTCGGACTCAAAGTCCTTTCGTGCCGCCGGCGGCAAGCCGTGAACGCAAACCGCAAATCCGTCTTTCTGCAGCCGTTTGATCGTTATACCATAGTTAGCGACCGTGGCATCTATGAGCCTATCAATACTTATCTTCCGCTTCTTTTTTTCGTATTGCAGATAGATATGAACACGAGCATCTATCTCACCGAAAACCAGAAGTAAAACGTCCCTTTGCTTATTTATATCGGGCAGGAAGGAATTTAAATATTTTTTCGACTGTGAGTAGCTTTTGTCCTTGTTAAGATTATAGGCAGTAGCCTGCGAGATATGGTGCAACAGGAAAGGCCTCCTAAATAAGAAAGGTCTAAGGTGGCTGTCGCCTATAACATGAATCAGTGCCCGATTGGTTCTCCGGGCATCGGACATAAGCCAGGCATTGTAAATACACAGACACGGATATTTAAAAATGACGTCGGCATAGTTGAAATAGATAGAGCCCCTATTTTTGAGCCCTTCTTTTATGCAGTCGTCTACCTGTTTGAAAAAAGCCCGTATACCCATGAGACTACACCAGTAAGCGACTGCATAACTTTATCATTGAAAAACGACCATGTGCAACGCCTTAAACAATTTGACTGTGGAATGCGTCTCAGGACAGCGGTTTAATAAATGAAACTGTGCCCGAAGGCGGGTAGCACTTAGTCCAGATTAGACGCTCTGGCAACTGGCTGTTTAAAACTTGAACCCCTTCTGAGTAAACACCTTGATGCAGGCATCCACGGCCTCAGGAGAATAAAGTACGCCTCGTTGCTGCAAAATCTCGAGCAGGGCCTCCTCAATGCTGAGTGCGGGGCGGTAAGGCCTGTGAGAAGCCATGGCCTCTACGACATCGGCCACGCTCATTATCTTTGCCTCTATACAAATCTCGTCACCCGAAAGGCCGAGTGGGTATCCTGAGCCGTTCATTCTTTCATGATGCTGGAGTACTATCTGGGCTACCGGCCAGGGAAACTCGATGGTGCTGAGCAGGTCATGCCCCACCTGGGCATGATCCCTGACCAGGTTTATTTCGTTTTGCCGCAGGCGGCCCGGGCGGCTGAGTATCTCCGCGGGAACATATATTTTACCGATATCATGCAAGGTGCCGGCAACACGGACTCCCTCAATCTGCGTTTCCGATAGTCCCAGCTCTCTACCGATTGAACAGGCCAGCTTGGCAACCCGGAGCTGATGACCCGCGGTGTACGGGTCCCTGATTTCAGTCGTGAGAGCCACAGCGTTTATGGCGCCTTCGATCGCCCTCTGTAATCGGATTGAAGTCTGCCTTAGTTCCTCGGCGGTTCGTTTGCGCTCGCTTATATCGCCAATGGCGCTGACTATCAGCTTGCGGCCCCCGGATTCGATGATGAGGCTGTTGACTTCTACAGCAGTATCCGGTTTATTTTTACAGACATGAACCGACTCATATGTTAATTGCCCTTTCTGTATCAACTCGGCAATTTTCGTTTCGGCTACTTCGGCCTGCTCCGGCGTATTAAGCTCGTGCAGGCTTAGTTTTAACAACTCTTCTTCGTCGTAACCATAAAAGCGGCAAGCGTTCTCATTAGCATAGATGCACTTACCATTCAGGTCATGAACCATGATTGAATCTGTAGTAGCGGCAAAAAGCTGGGCATAAAATTCCACTCTCTCCTTTACTATTTTTTGTCTGCCGCTGATTCGAAATAAAAACCAGGATATCACCGCCGCAGGCATGAGTACGATGGTTAACGCCAGCGCGAAAAGTCTGATGAACAGCGCCGTGCCAGTGGCCGGCAGGCCATCGGCAGTAACCAAAGGTGTTTGCTGATAGTAGAATATGGTTAGAGTGAGGACGCCAAGCGCGGCAACTGATAAAAATATGGTGATTAATAATTCTAGAGTTTGCCCTTTATAGTGAAGGCCTTTTGGTGAAACTAACTGTGGCTTGCGGCTCACTGATGTCCTTTTAAAAGGTTACCGCCAATATTATCACTAACTCAAATGATTTAGCAATCATCTCACGAATACAATGCAGTAAAATTCTAGTAAAATCCGTCTCTTATTTTTAGTGATTCATTTTTCTAAGAAATTGATATAATTTTTTCAACCGTTGTAGCAGCTGAAAAGCCATGTTATAATGCCTTAGATCCTAAAGCTTTCCGAGCCGTTTGCCCTAAAGAACTAACCAGGGGCAAAGGCCGATAGGGTGTCACTGGAAACGGTGACGCCTCCCATGTTTGGAAAGGAGAGCAAAGTTGAAACCAACTTTTTCAATTAGTGCCAATATAGTCATCCTCAAGGCGCACTTTCATCACGGCAATATCCAGCGCGTTACTTTTTCAGATCGTTATTAATTTAAATGGTCTATTTTAATTGTATTGAGAAGGGGGTGAATAGTAAGAAACATTATTTCATCTGGAGCAGTGCAACTCATCCACGACAACTAAAAAAGGAGTGTATTTAATGATTAAAAGAGTCGCAAAAACATTTTTCGCATTTTTAGGAGTGGCAGTGTTTCTTTTGATGTTGTTCGCATGCGCTCCCGCTTCGCCGTCTCCCGCACAACCTAGCACAACTCCGGCAACTCCGGCCAACCCGGAAATAATCATGGCCAGCACTACCAGCACCCGGGATTCGGGGCTCATGGATGTTTTGATTCCTATCTTTGAGCAACGGACCGGCTATACTATCAAGCCCATCTATGTTGGCTCCGGAGCCGCCATGACCATGGGACAACAGGGCAACGCCGATGTTTTACTGGTGCATTCACCAGCTGCCGAGGTCACATTTATGGCTGGGGGTTATGGCATTAATCGCAGACTGGTCATGCACAACGATTTCATCGTTGTCGGCCCGCCATCAGACCCGGCAGGTATCAGAGGTATGACTTCAGCGGTGGATGCTCTAACAAAAATAGCTGATGCAAAAAGTAATTTCTATAGTCGCGGTGATAACTCCGGTACCGACGCCCTGGAGAAATCCCTCTGGGGAAAAATAGGAGTTGACGTGCAGGACAACTCCACCACAAATCCGAGCTGGTATATAGAAGGTGGTACCGGAACAGGTATGCTGGATTTGTTACGTATTGCCTCGGAAAAAGCCGGTTATACTATTACCGACCGCGCCAGTTATCTGGCGAATCATGACGTCTTGAGTTTGGACATCCTGGTGCAGGGTGACCCGGTCTTGTTGAATATCTATCACGTTATCCAGGTTAATCCCGAAAAATTTCCGAATGTTAATGCAGAAGGCGCCCAGGCTTTTTCCGACTTCATGATAGCTCCGGCCACACAGGCGATAATAGCTCAATATGGAATAGACAAATATGGTGAACCGCTATTTTTCGCCGATGCCGGTAAAACCGAGGCCGACTTAGGTACCAAGTAATTAACCTGAGAGCTCTGAAATGAAGAGCAAAATAACGTGCAGAGTTCTCGAAATTTAGGGGCGGGGAACTTAAAATAAGCTTATGGATATGATCTTTCAGGGAATCACCCAGGCTTTCTGGCTACTTGTGCACGGCGACCCGCAGGTCTTGAGGATAGCCTGGCTTTCACTCCTGGTTTCCGGTGCGGCGACTCTGCTTAGCCTTTGCATTGGTATCCCGGTTGGCAGTGTACTTGGTTTAAACAGATTTCCAGGGAGGCGATTCCTGATCAGCCTGACCAATACCGGTATGGGACTGCCTCCCGTGGTGGTCGGGCTTGTCGTCAGCATATTTCTGTGGCGTAATGGTCCGCTTGGCATACTTCACATGCTTTACACTCCGTCAGCTATGGTCTTAGCCCAGTTTATTATTTCGTTTCCTATTGTTGTCGGTTTCACTATGGCGGCTACCCAACAACTGGACCCGAAACTGAGACTCCAGATCCTTTCCCTGGGAGCTTCCCGGGTGCAGATGGTCTGGTTGTTACTTAGAGAAGCTCGTTTACCTTTGCTGGCCGCCGTAATGGCCGGTTTCGGTGCTGTTATATCTGAAGTGGGCGCTTCCATGATGGTCGGCGGTAATATCAATGGACTAACCAGAGTAATGACCACCGCCATTGTGGGGGAAAATAGCAAAGGTGATTTTCCTTTGGCCATTGCACTCAGTGTCATTCTTTTGGCGCTGGTCTACCTGGTTAACCTCATTCTGACAATTGTTCAGCAGCAGAGCAAATCCACATGAAGAGCCGCCAGGCATCACTTCCTTACGCTCTCGAAGCCATAGACCTGTCTGTGGTGCTTGGAGGCCGGCCGGTGCTCGAGGTACCTTCACTTCGAATTCCCGACAAGGAGGTTTTGGTAATCATTGGTCCCAACGGGTCGGGAAAAACGACTCTTCTTCTCAGTCTGGCGCTATTGTTAAAACCAACGTCGGGTGAGGTCTTCTATAATGGTCAGCCTGCAAACACTACCTCAGCGATATTCTCTTTCCGACGCAGGTTCGCAGTTGTCTTCCAGGAGCCATTGCTACTAAATACCACGGCGTGGGACAACGTTACCCTTGGATTACGCCTGCACGGAATCCGAAAAGAAGAAATAAAATCGAGAGCCCGGAAATGGCTGGAGCGTTTCGGAATTGCCTCGCTGGCCAAGAGACAGGTAAAAACGCTGTCCGGAGGGGAGGCTAAGCGGACAAGTTTGGCTCGTGCTTTCGTGCTTCAACCGGACGTCCTTTTCCTCGATGAGCCATTCAACGGCCTCGATAGCCCTACTCGTCAGGCTTTGACTGAAGACTTCGAGAACGTTTTGCGAGAGACTAAAGTGACCACCGTTATGGTAACTCATGATATTAATGAAGCATTAGCTTTAGCGCACAGGGTCGTTGTGCTCTTGAACGGCCATATTCGCCAGGTGGGTAGCCCTGAAGAGGTATTTTCTACGCCTGCAGATGAGGAGATTGCCAGCTTCGTTGATGCAGGAAATATAATGTATGGCAGTGTGGTCCTGCAGAGTGGTGGGCTCGCGTCAATAAACATCGGAAAACAGCAGATTGAGGCGATATCCGAGCTTGAGGTGGGGACGGAAGTCACCGTGTTGCTTAGGCACCATGACATCACCATTTCACTGCCATCTTCAGAAGCATTCACTTCGAGCGCCCGTAACCGCCTACCGGGCAGAATAAGCAAGGTATTGCCAATCGGGGCGCAGATGAGAGTCACCATTGACTGTGGGTTCCCCCTGGTAGCCCTGGTCACCAGACATTCCTGGGTCGATATGGGTCTGAGTACAGGTCAACAGGTGGTGGCCACCTTCAAAGCATCATCTATTCAAGTCATCCCTCGCTTGGGCAAGTTCAGTTGACCGGCTTCACGGCCATAAAAATATACGATTATCTATTGACAGAAATGATACAATGATATTTGAGCAGTATAGCCCGCGTTCCTGGCGGTATGTCAATTTACTGATGCATACAAGATATCCTCGCATTTTTATTGTCTTGATTTTGCTGGCACTGGTGATAAGCCTTATTGTGCCGGTGGACCTGACATCTCCAACGGCTGTTCAAGCTGACCCGGGCATCTGCAAATGGGACACCTTGAGGGAACCGGGTAATCTTCAGGGGACCGAAGCCATCGCCAGGGGCGAGGACATCATCGACCTGGCGGTAGGCAGTGACTTCAACACCGTCGTCGCCGTAGTTGACGAAGGTCCCACATCTTACGCCCACGGTCCGACCAATCTGCTTAAGTATTCAAACACCAAGGGCCTGTTCTGGACCACTTCAAAATGGCTGGCGCTGGCCCGTGAACCCGAGTGGGGCGGCGTTTTTGTTAACGGGTTACCATCCGAAAGAAAAACGCGCCAGTGCTACCAGGTGGCCATGGCTCCCGACGACCCCGATTTCTTCGCCGTTACCACGGACAATACGACACCGCTGAGCGGCCCCAAGGAGGTCTGGGTTACCGACAACGGCGGCTCGGCCTGGCACCTTACCAACCTGGCCGCTCAACTACTGAGTGACAACGAAACCATTCGCTGCATCGATATTTCAGCCGATTACGGCAACAAGAGAGACATTGTAGTAGGCACCACCACCGGCTACGGCAACGGCCGATTGCTGGTAATCAAGTCCACCAGCTTTTCCAGCTGGCAGGACCAGAGAGTAACCAACGGCTCACTTCTTTCCTCACCTCTTCCTCCCATTCCATCTGTATTGAATTTGGGCTCCGTAGATTTCTTCGCGGTGAAGTTCTCGCCGTTCTACGCCAGCGATGATTCGCTGGCAGTAGTTTGCTCGGAGAATATAACTGCCCCAACAGGCACCTGCACAGATTATGGTGCTACATTCTACAACGTGGCCCTGCGTGACCCGGACGGGAACTCCACACTGAGCTGGGCATTCACCACCCCGGGCGTTGAGGTCACAGGTTCCGGTACCAAGGGTGCTTCGCCTGGCCTATCCCAATTAAACAAAGCCACGCTGCAGCTGCCGTCCGACTATTCCGGCCAGGCAGCTTCACTGCGCCGAGCCTATATTTCTCTGGATTCTTTAGGCTCCGACAACAGGACCACCTGTTCCCGTGACGGTATTTTTCGCATCGATGACAGCATCGTTTCCACGATGATGGACACGTCCCAGACTCCGGACAAAGCCATCTACAGCATCGCCTACTTCGGCACCTATCCCTCAGGCAAGCTAATGGCGGGGGAACGCATGGGCTTCCCATGTACGGCCACCGTGCCCGCCTGGTTCACGGATACCCCGACCAGTTGCGGCGGTAGTTGCTGGTTTCCGTGTCTTAAATGTCCTACGGGTGCCGCCTGCATGGACTTCTGTAACACAAAGGACGGTACCTGCCACACGCAGGGGGGCGTCGGCGCCTGTATAGTGGCCTGGGCTCCTCAGGGAAACCTGGCCTACGCCGGCACCGGGTCGCAGGCTTATACTACAGGCGCTGGGTGGTTCACCTCACTTCTTGGCGATCCCGCAATCAACGATGAGTCGGCTCTCAGCATCAGCCGAAACAACGGTGAGACCTGGAACCAGATATCATTGATAGATACCACAATTTCCAGGTTCACCGATATTGCTCCCACGCCGGACTGCAAGACCGTTTACCTGGCTTCGGTCAACCAGTGTCCAGCCCAGGGATGTACCGCCACGACAACGGCAAACGTAACCTGGACAAATACTGACAATACCTGCGACATTACATTATTCAGCCCCATCACTCTTAATTGCGGAAATACGCTGCTTACTTCATGCAATACAACTGCATGCAGTTCTACAGACAATTTTACTACCAGTTTTACATATAACATTGTCTGGTCAGTCACAGTCCTCGGCGCCTGCTCATCATGTTCTCATTGTCCTAGATGCTTTAGTACTTCGGTCAGCGCAACTGAAAACATTACCGGGGTAAGTCCACCTATTTTAGTACCCCTTTCTATAAATTTGCAGGACTGTACTTTTGACAGCGTCTGGCGCACCAGCTTCAACCCCGATGTGGCTTTGCCCCTGCCGGCACTTCCGGTCGGCACTTACTGGGAGAGAGTATTTGCCCACGCTACTGCTCCCAGCTGCACGGATAACCAGACAGATTATGCCTTGCTCCGGTTAGTGCCCTACTGCGCCGACCCGACCGGCCAAATCGTCGGCTGGGCCGCGTACAATGGGGAGCACGAGGGTTTATCTGGAATAAATTTTGCGAGCGGCCATGGCATTGCCGCCTGGTCTCCAGACTTCGGCGATTACTGGGCAATGCTCACCCCACGGAATCCGGTTCAGGACTTCTGCTTCGAATCCAGGACGATTATGTACTTCCTCAGCCCGCTCGGCCTGGTCCAGAAGATGCCTTACACCGGCATCGCCTGGTCCAGCTCACTGCCCAACGTGGACAGCACGCTTTTAGCGGCTCATACCATCGCCGCTTACCCGGAGGGCTATGTTATCGTTGGCGCATCTAGTACCTTTAACGCCAGCTTCTTCTCCACTTCCTACTGCGGTAACTTCATTACCGATAACCCGACCTTCGCCGTTCAGGCACTGTCAGGCAACACCGGCACCGCCGGCAACATCCATGTCGCCTTCGACTCGAACTTCAAGGATAACAACACCTACTACATCGGCGACGATGCTGCCGCCACCAACTGCGTCGAACCAAACGGTGGCTCGGTATTCCGCAACAACCCATTCGATCAACTGAGGTGGCAGGACACGGATATGATGGCCGCCATTAACGGCGCTATCGGCTGCCCGCACCCGGTCGGCCAGTTCGGTATAGTGCTCGCCTTCACCGGCCAGGCTCTATACTCAGCACACGGCCCATGTGAAGACGTAGAATGCGGCGTAGATAGAACGATAGATGACGGCACCAGCAAATTTGGCCCGTTCTCCGGCATACCCAAGCCGGGTATTGCCTGGGACCACCTTTCAGCCGGACTTCCTACAGGCGTCTGCTTCACACTCGAGCCGTCCTCGCTTAAGATCTGCGGCTGCTGCACCTTGGACACCGACTCCACGCTCTACGCCATCGATGATGCCGACTACAATGTTGCTAATGGAACTGGGTTGATCTGGGCCTTCACTGATTGTCTGGCCAAGAGAGGTCCCGCCCTCGTAACCGAGGACCAGACCCTCATCGGCTGCGACCCCGTATCCGGCAGGGCTCAGGAAGTCAACCTGTGCTGGGAACAGCTCTGCGTGGCTGCTACCTATGACATCGAGATCGCCAAGGACGCTGACTTCACCATCAAGGTCGTCGACTGGGTACTCGAGAACAACTGTCTGCCTGGCCTAGCCCCGACCGATGTGACAGCTCCTTGCGTCTTCTTCCCGGCTGGCGGCGAATCAACCACCGTTGGCTCAGCCAT
>CAZJQG010000020.1:0-37893 GCA_964548415.1 uncultured Dehalococcoidales bacterium
ATGTAGCTTCTACTGCAACCCCTAATGTAGCCTCGACCTTTTAAGGTCGAGGTCACGAGGTAAAAACCTCGTGGCTACATGTTTGTACTCGCGTTTTGTCCTTTCCTTCGTGGTGAGCCTGTCCGACCACGGCGAAAAACCTTCAAATGCATTACCGCAAATCGTATCTATCTGATATGATAATGACATGGTACAATCGATTATATTGATCATTCTGGGACTGGCCGTTGTCGGAGTGATTATCTGGCTGATTGTCAGGGCAGCCCGGCCGTCCAGGCGGAGACAAAGAATCCACGGTGTGACCTGTCCCAAATGCGGCAGCGACAAGGTCTTCTGGGCTGGCTACGCCGATAGAAAAGAATGCGGCAAGTGCGGCAAGATATTTAGCTAATGTAAATGACCCCTCATTCAATTCCACTGCTCAAAGCCCTGACCGAAGCCGGAGCCGGCTCCAGAAGGCGAATTGCCGAAGCCATTAAGGCCGGCAAGGTGAGGGTCAATAATGCGGTAGTAGAGGACTTTAAATATCCGGTCAATCTTGGGAAAAACCGCGTTACTATTCATGGGAAACCTGTGAACCTGAAACCAAAAAGCGCCGTTTACCTCATAGTCAATAAACCTGCTGGAGTCATCACTACGACCAGCGATGAGCGAGGCCGCCGGACCGTCTTAGACCTGCTACCTGAAAAATACCAAAATCTGCGGCTTTATCCCGTTGGTCGGCTGGATAAAGACAGTACCGGCCTTTTGATTTTAACCAACGATGGCGACCTGACCTATCGCTTAACCCATCCCAAGTTTGAGCATGAAAAAGAGTACCTGATTCAAATATCCGGCGTGCTCAAGCAGGAAGAAAAACGAAAGCTGGAAAAAGGCATTAAACTTGAAGACGGCATGACCTATCCGGTCGTGGTCAAAGAAATAAAAATTCCACCTTTCAACTACAGCGTAATCACGCATGAAGGGAAAAAAAGGCAGGTGAGGCGCATGCTGGCAAACCTCGGCCATCAGGTGATAGCGCTCAAACGTGTACGGCTGGGCACTTTGAAACTGGGGAATCTCAAGGAAGGCGCCATCCGCGAGTTGAATCACGAAGAAGTTCGCGCCCTTCTGTCTATTACACCGCAGTAATCCTCAAGACAAAGTGGAAGCCCATTTCGCGATTCCGGGAATCTTTAAGTTTAAGTACGTTAAGCATATAATGTAATTCCTTTCTGCAGCAATATTACTATTGATAGTCTAGCGTGCAGGTAAGGAGGTGCGAAGATGGTGAGTCAAAACAATCAGGGTGGTCGTCGTATTATCGCCGGCCGCAGACGCAGACCGGACGCCGCTCCGCCAGGCGGGCGTGAAAGGGCTGAAACGCCTCAGCGCTGGGGGCCGTCCGGGGGTGGAGGTACGGGTGGAACGCCGGGTTTTGGTGGCGATAGTGGTGGCGGTGGCATGAGCGAAATTCCGGGTTCCGGCGGAGGCGGTCGCTCTATGCTGCCGTTGGGCAAAGGCTGCATGTCATTTGCCGGAATTGCGGTCTTACTCATCGTGGTGGTTTTATATTTTGTGTGCTCGGGTGGTAATGGTTTAAATTTCTTCCCGGGCGAAACTACTCCGTCTGACACCTATGATACCGGCGGTTATGACACCGGTTCATATGATACTTATACCCCGCAGATTACCGACCAGCCTGCTGCTGCACCTTTCGTCACTAATTACTCCTCAACATCAGGCAGCTCCGTGCAATCCCCTTCAAAGCCGGGACAGACGTGGCTGGTGATGCTTTATCAGGATGCTGATGACAGGACACTTGAAAAGGATATCGATCTGGATTTAAACGAAGCCGAAAAGGCTGGCTCTTCGGATAGAGTCAAAATCGTGGCACAGATGGACCGTTTTAATGGTGGCTATAGTGGGGACGGCAACTGGACCGGAACCAAACGGTTTTTGCTCAGTCAGGATGATAATCTGGGTACCCTTCGGTCGCAAGAAGTGGCTGATATCGGCGAAGCCAACATGGCCTCCGGGCAGACCCTGGTCGATTTCGTTACCTGGGCCATGCAAAATTACCCGGCTGATAAATATGTACTGATACTTTCTGACCACGGCATGGGCTGGCCTGGTGGCTGGACTGACCCTACTTCTCAAGGCGGCGATTCGAGCATACCCATCCAAACAAGGATTGGGAATCTTCTATATCTTAATGAGCTGGATTCCGCGCTGAGCCAGATTCGCTCACAGACCGGACTGGATAAGTTTGAGGTAGTCGGTTTGGACGCCTGCCTGATGGGGCAGCTGGAGGTTTTTACGGCCCTTGAGCCATATGCCCGCTATGCTGTTGCTTCGGAGGAGGTCGAGCCATCCCTGGGTTTTGCTTACACTGACTTTTTGAAGGGACTCATACAGAATCCGGAAATGGATGGAGTGCAGCTTAGCCAATTAATTGTGGGGAGCTATATCGAAGATGATCAGCGGATTGTGGACCGCAGTGCCCGGGCTGATTTCCTCAGCCAGGGCTCGCCGTTCGAGGGTTTATTTGGTGCATCTGAAGATGTGGCCCCAGAGCAACTTGCCCGCCAGGTTGGACAGAGCAGCACGCTGTCTGCGGTTGACCTATCGAAAATCGGAGCATTGA
This sequence comes from uncultured Dehalococcoidales bacterium, assembly GCA_964548415.1. GTDB lineage: Bacteria > Chloroflexota > Dehalococcoidia > GIF9 > UBA5629 > 9FT-COMBO-48-23. The sequence goes on from CAZJQG010000020.1 coordinate 2,627, forward strand.
ACCAGAGTCTGAACCAGCTTGTTTTCACTTTCCAGGATGCTGATCAGAGAGCCATAGCCAGCAGCCGCTCCTATGCCCAGAGCTACACCAGCATATTTGGTAGCCAGGTCCCGCCATCGTATATTGACCTCGGTAATTTTATACAAATCGTCAAACAGCAAGCCGGTAATACCGAAGTCAGCCGGGCGGCTGATACAGTGCTTACCGGGATTAAACAGGCGGTTATTGCCGAAAAGCACGGCACTAAAGAACCTGGCTCGACAGGCATTGCCATTTATTTCCCAAACTCGCAGCTTTATGAGAACTCGATCACCGGCGCGGAATCTTACACGGCCATAGCCAACCGCTTCGCCACTCAATCCGTGTGGGATGACTTCCTGGCCTATCACTACACTGGTGAGCAATTCTCCCTTGGTTCTACCCAGGCAGTTATGCCCACCAGGTCGGTTATCGCTCCAGCTGCAGGGGGCATCACTATTTCACCTATCACTGCTTCCAGCCAGACAGTAGTGCCCGGCGGCTCGGTGAACCTGCAGGCTGACATTAGCGGAGACAATATAGGTTATATTTACCTTTTTGCCGGTTACTATGACCAGAACGCTAATTCCATCTTTGTAGCCGATGAGGATTACCTGGAAAGCAATCAAACTCGTGAGGCCAACGGCGTCTATTATCCCGACTGGGGGCAGGGAGGCTTCACTCTGGAATTTGATTGGGAACCGGTTGTTTTCGCTATCGACGATGGGACTAACAAGGTGACGGCGCTCTTTAAGCCGGAGAGCTATGGACGCAGCTTTGAGGAGGCGGTTTATACGGTGGATGGGACATATACTTATTCCGATAGCGGCCAATCAGTTCCCGCCCGCCTGTATTTCATTAATGGCTTATTGCGTCAGGTTTTTGGTTTAACCGGGGATAGCGAGGTCAGTGCACCCAATGAGATAATTCCTAACCCTGGTGATACATTTACAGTATCGTATACTTGGCTTGACCTGGATGAGAACGGCAAAGTAATAAACACCGTCACTCAGCAAGGCAAAATGCTGACCTTTAGCGATAAGATGTTCACCTGGAAAACACTGGACGCCGCTGCCGGGGATTACATGGTTGGTTTTGAGGTTGAGGACCTTGACGGCAACCGCCAGCAATCACTCACACGGATAACTGTGGAATAAAAAACGGCCCAAAAATCGAGAGTGGATTGAGCCTGTTTATTTAGGCCAAATATCGTTTGCTTTTCGCCTCTGCTCGCTATATGATTTAGACGCCTAGAACGAGGGGGATTGTCTTGGACTGGCAATGGTCTATCTGGGTCATTGTAGAGCTGGCTGATGTTATCGGGCTAATAGTACTGACATTTTTCGGCCGCAATGCTGTGCCCACTCGTGTCAGGAATTTTGCCCTGACACTCTTCGCATTGGGAACAGGTTATGTGTTCTTGAATGCGATGGAAATTGGAATCAGCACGCCTCTACCCAAATTTCTGTTTTACCAATCACAAGTAGTGCTGCTTGCCATGACAGCTGCTATTTGGTTGGCCTTTATACTTCAGTATATTCATGAGAATTATCGTTTTACACCACGAACCATTGGCTTACTCAGCATCTTACCTTTCGTCGTTACACTCCTGGTGGCAACTAATAGCGTACATCATTTATTCTGGGCCGGTTATTTCTTACCAAGTGGTAATCCATATTTGTTTGTCTACGGAGCCAAACCTTTGTTCTGGTTTTTGATGACCTGCAACGGGGCAGTTTTTTTATACGGTGTTTTATTACTGGGTAAGCAGATTAGGCTCATGGCCCAGCCTCTTCGCGGGGACGCATTTACCATCATGTTTGCGGCGATTATAGTAATGGTAACGGCTGTTATTGAAGCCTCCCGCGTGGACCGATATACACCGTATCCGATGTCGGCCTTAACCGTAGGCTTTACCATTGCATTTATAATGATTGTAGAAGGATTCCAGCATTTACGGACGGTGCATCTTCGACCCATGGCAGAAGAGGCTGCTATAGAGGGTTTGACCGATGCCTTCATAGCCGTAAACAAGGAAAACCGCGTATTTTATATGAATACGGCCGGGGAAAAGTTGACAGGATGGACTCTCTCCAAGGCATACCAACGACCCCTGGAAGAGCTGTTGTCTTCCTGGCCGCAGCAAATTCTAAATCCTGTTCAACAACCGTCATCACTGGCGAGAGAAGTAACTATAGAGGACAATGGGAAATACTTCTCGTATGAGATTGGCTTATCTCCCATAAATGACGCAGCAGGCAATTTTATGGGTAAAGTGCTGTTAATACATGATGTTACCGATCGCGTCAAAGCTGAAGATGAAAGGCGAGATATAGAGAGAAAGGCCCAGCTTTCCAGCAGATTGTCCACCGTAGGCCAAATGGCGGCCGGTATTTGCCATGAGATAAACAATCCGCTAACCACAGTAATAGGCTATTCAGACTTGCTGATTAACAAGGATTTACCCGATGACATGAAGCAACAAATGGGATACATTCGTGAGGGCGGCCGGCGGATAGCCGATATTGTTAAACAACTTCTTGCTTTCGCTCGAAACATGAAGCCATCGAGAACCATGGTCGATATAAATTACATCGTGAGCGGGACACTTAAACTACGCGAATATCAGCAACGGTTAGCCAACATAAATATCTTAACCGAGTACGCCACTGATTTGCCCTACACTTTTGCCGATCCGGGGCAGCTGCAGCAGGTATTTTTAAACATAGTTCTGAATGCTGAGACGGAAATGAAACTAGCACATGGCCAGGGGAAGCTTCTGGTAAAGACTGAGCACATTGATGATACCATCAGGATATCGTTCAAGGATGACGGTCCCGGCATATCTGAAGAGAACCTTAGCGACATCTTCGACCCGTTTTTCACAACCAGAAAGGTAGGCGAGGGCACGGGGTTGGGCCTGAGCGTATGTCATGGTATCGTTACAGAGCACAACGGCCGGATTTACGCGCGGAGTAACCATGACAAAGGAGCCACCTTTATCGTGGAACTGCCAGTAGTGTCGGAACCGAGCTCAACGGAAATGACCGACGATGCCGATAAGAGGAGACCGCAAGTCTCAATCCGTCCCTGCAACATGCTCGTAGTCGATGACGATCTATTGTTATTAAAATTTTTAGAGGAATTCCTGGTTACCAAAGGACACGCTGTAGATGCTGTGGACAACGCCGGTGACGCGCTGAGGCTTCACAAAAATAAGAGGTACGATTTAATTCTGATAGACATACTTATGCCGGATGTAACTGGCATCGAGCTTTATAAGAAATTTCAGAAGATGGATAAATCGATAGCCGGCCGGGTGCTAATCATGACTGGAGACACTCTCAGTAAGCCAACCAGAGCTTTTCTTGAAAGGACAGAGCTGTCCTATATCGAGAAGCCATTCGATACCGATGAGCTTATGACAATGATAGACGGAATATTAAGCCGGAATCAGAAACCTCGTTAGAAACCTTCTGCAGGCAAATTGTTTATTCCCATTAAATTCCAATATAATATTTACGGCGCGCCAGCGTAGCTCAGTGGTAGAGCAGCGGTTTCGTAAACCGCCGGTCGTCAGTTCGACTCTGACCGCTGGCTCCAACTATTCAAAGAACCTACCTCGCAGTTATTTGGCGTCCCTATAAACATGACAATGAATTGTGGGATAATTCTGTGTATAATTGGGGCAATCAGGTTACGGCAAAATAGATATTAATTGCTGTGTAAAAAACCGGCAGTGAATCGGAAGTAATAAAATATGTGGGGGTACAAATGGTAAAGAGAAACGCTAATTTTAATCCCGGACCGGCTGCTCTACCGCTGGAAGTCCTTAAAATCGTGCAGGAAGAGCTTCTTGATTACCAGGGCAGCGGCATATCGATTCTGGAGAGCTCCCATCGCGGTAAGGAATTTGAAGCGGTCAATGACCAGGCAATGGCACTGGTACGAGAACTGCTGGGGCTTGGCAGCGATTACCAGGTGCTCTTTCTGGGGGGTGGCGCATCCACGCAGTTCGCACTGGTACCGGTGAATTTCATCGGCGATGGCCGGACTGCCGCTTATGTGGACACTGGTGAATTTGCCTCCAAGGCCTTGAAGGAATGCCTGAACGTGGCCAAAGCGCACGTGGCGTTCTCTTCCAAAGAGGAGAAATATCGCCGGGTGCCGAAGATGAGCGAGATAAAATACCCGGAGAATGTGGCCTATCTCCATATGTGCTCTAACAATACCATCGAAGGGACACAGTTCCATGAGTTTCCGGATACGGGAAATGTTCCCCTGGTAGCAGATATGTCTTCGGACATTGCCTCCAGGCGGCTGGATTATAAGAAGTTTTCAATGTTCTATGCGGGAGCGCAGAAAAACCTGGGCCCGGCCGGCGTGACTCTGGTGGTCATTCGCGATGATTTTCTGGCGAAAGCCAGGCAAGGCATTGCCACAATACTGAGCTACAAAACGCATGCCGACAATAAATCGTTGTACAACACGCCTCCTGTGTTCGGAGTTTATATCATGAAGCTGGTACTGGAGTGGATTAAGAAAAAGGGAGGCCTGGCCGGAGTCGAGAAGACCAACCGGGCTAAAAAGGACTTGCTGTACAGCACCATCGACGCTGCCCCGGACTTCTATAAAGGCCTGGCGGAAAAGGACAGCCGGAGCTGGATGAACGTCACGTTGCGACTCCCGGCCGAAGATATGGAAGATAAATTTGTGGCCGAGGCCAAAAAGGAAGGACTGCTGGGAATCAAGGGCCACCGCTCCGTCGGCGGTATCCGCATCTCGATATATAACGCGGTATCTCTTGAGGACGTACGGAAGATGGTTGACTTCATGGGGCAGTTCCGCAAGTCCAGTTAACTTAGCGGTAAAAGCCGGCAAAATTATGGCAGCGGTTTCGTAGACCGCCGGTCGTCATTTCGAGTCTCACCGCCGGCTCAATCTTAAACCAAGCCGATTTTTTCTATTAAATCCTGCTCTATCAGCATTTACCGCATGTTATAATTAGACTACGGGGGCGATTTTGTAATCACGAGCCAGGAGAATGCATATGGATGCTGCGAAACCTATGCTGTACACCAGTTTAAAAGATATCGTAGACCCTAAACATACCTGTCTGGTTGTCTGGGATGTGCAGAACATCCTGGTGAATGCCATTTTTAACCGCGATCAATTCCTGAAGTCTTTGACAGCATTCGTTGAGGCTGCCAGGAAAAATAGAGTGCTTATCGTTTATACCAAAATTACGCCGCTGCCGGTATCCGTGGATGCCCCGTGGCGGGTATATATGAATATGAAGAGGTTCGGCGTGGACGAACCTAAGAAACTGAGGCAGTGGCTGGTCCCCGGTACGCCCGAAGCGGAAATAGCGGAGGCGGTCAAGCCGGCAGCCGACGACATCGTATTGAATAAACACACCGGCAGCGTCTTTATCGGCACCTATTTCGAATATTACATGATGAACCGCGGTATTAGCACCATTCTATTTACCGGTATCGCCACGGAAATAGGCATAGCTGCCAGCGCCCGCGATTCCGGCAACCGGGGTTTTTATACCGTCGTCCTGTCGGACTGCGTGTCGTCGGCGGATAAGGAAATGCATGAGGCGACGTTAAAGGTGCTGCCCAGGGTTTGCCTGGTGATGCCGTCGACGGAAGTCGTTGCGCATTGGAAGTAGGCTGGGCCAGGTAATCACCACCAGAACCGACCAGGATTTAGGTTCGTTCAGCACCGGCTAGAGGATATCGGCCAATGTAAAATACGTGGGTGACGTACCCAAACCAGGAATAATACTATACATATACGATATAAAAGCACTATAAAGTAAAAGGAGGTGTAACTACATGTTTGCTATCACTCTACCCACAATCCCCGGTCTAGCGGTAACCGGCCTGATCGGTGGCATAATCGCCCTCATCTTCGGCATTCTGATCCTGATTTTCCCCCGGATATTGAACTATCTGGTGGGAATCGCCCTTATCATTTGGGGCATACTGGGCATCTTGAGTGGCAGTTGGGTAATCGGTATTATCTCAATCATCTTCGGCATCATCGTGATGATTTTCCCGAGGATACTCAACTACCTGGTAGCGGCCTACCTTATAATAATCGGCCTGATAACTATCTTCTCAGGCGGTTTTGCCGCAGCCAGCCTAATCACGGGTATTATTATGGTGGTACTGGGCATAATCATATTCATATTCCCGGCCATAATTAATATCATTATAGGTATCGCCTTTATCGTGCAAGGAGTTATCGCTATCGCCCACTACTTCGGCTGGTTCTAACTGTAACCGCGGCAACTTTGATATAGGTGCCTTAGTTTCGCAGCTATCTTAGATAGTAGAGATAATGGCGTCCGTGGCGCACAGGAGGAAGATATGGCTTACGTGCTTATTGCGCTGGGTGTGGCTATTTTCGGCATCGGTATGACGCTGTATTTTCAGGCTCAGATCATTATGCGGCCGAAAAAACAGGAATCTTTTGCCAGGCAGTTCTGGTGGTTCGGAGCCGCCTGGATGGTGCTGGGATTGGCGGCAGCTGTAGGTGGAGTTGTCGGTATATTTACAGGGCTTCTATAAAGCCTTTATTTCAAGTCGCGGAAGCTGATGAGCTGTTGATAACTTATCATACCGCTTTCGGCTACGTTATCGACTTCGATGCCGGCTTCAACCGCCGCAGCCACGGGATTTAGCCCGCCCAGCAAAGCCATACCGATGCGATTGGTGCCAACCGAAATCTGGCAGACAGGCTCGCCGGTGTTTCCCAGCGCGTAGACACCGCCCATGCCGGATTCTTTGAGTTCGGTCACCACGCGTTCCACTACGGGTCTGGCGGGTGCCGGCAGCTCGCGAAAGTTAGCCAGTATCTTACCGTTACCTGTCCTGGCAGCCTCGCCAACGCTGGTCATCTTGGCCCGTATATATTGCTCCGATGGATCGAGCGAGGTGCCTCCGTAGTTGATGATAGCCACGAACCGTTTTGGCTTCGAGTCTTTGATTTCCAGCACACCACCGAACCTGGAATCTACGGGGACACCGTTCTTAAGCAGTACCCCGTTTACTATGATGCTGCATACTGTTGCCAGGCCCACCTTGCCGTGAGGAATCACTACGTCGCCAAGCTTTTTGCCTTCTCTGGCCATGGCTACCAGCTGACTTACGCAGAGCCCGGCTTCAAAGGCGCCCCGCATAGCCTCAACCGCCTGCGGAAATATCTCCCTATCGAAGAGTGATGTGTTTATGGGGAACAGGCCGGTCCGTGTCTTCGGATCGAAAGTGGTGTTGAAGGCCAGCAGCTCAAGCTTATCGAGTATGAAACCAAGCTGCTCGGGCACCATGGCTTCGCGCAACTCTTCCAAGCCACGTGGTGTTATCATGCGGCCGTCCCTGCCCATCGGTTTAGTGTAACCTCTTTCGTCGGCAATCCTGAGATGGTATCTGACGGTTCTCTGGTTTAACGGAAGCCCGAGCTCTTCCAGCTTTCGGGCAATGGCAATGGAGCCCAGTGGCTCGCAGGATTCGCTTAGAATCTTAAGAATCAGCAGTATCTTTTTTTCTGTATCCCCGGCGGCGGTCGATATCATGCCCGTTAATGGCCCCCCATGCGAAGTACAGGTATTATACTATCTCCGCAGGAAAAACAGAATGCCGAAGGGAAATAAAAAACCAGAGACCAAAGACTAAAACTGAGAAAGGGCAGTCTTCTTAAGTTTCTTTTCCAGGCGTCGCTAGATATTCCGCCAGGGGTTTAACGTTGAAGTTCCGCGTGCCGCTGGACAATGCTTTCAGCGCGACGCGCGCAGTGTCCAGCGAGGTAAAACAGGGTATGCGCATTTCCGTGGCCGCCCGCCGGATCTGGAAACCGTCCTGCAGGGGAACGCGACCGCCGGTAGGCGTATTGATGACGCCGACTACAGAGCCGTCATTGATAATATCTATAACGTTGGGGTGGCCTTCGCCCAGTTTCTTACCTATCTTGTTTACCTGCATGCTTGATTTTTGGATGAGCCTCGCCGTGCCTTCTGTGGCGTAAAGCTGGTAGCCGAGCGAGTAAAACCCCTGAATTATGGGTAAAGCTTCAGACTTGTTTTGGTTAGCAATACTGAACAGCAGGCTGCCGCCGGAAGCCAGCATCAGACCCGACGAGATAAGCGCCTTGGCCAGAGCTGCGTCATAGGTAAAGTCGATTCCCATGACCTCGCCGGTGGATTTCATCTCAGGGCCAAGATAAGTGTCGACGCCTATCAGCTTGGACATGGAGAATACCGGGGCTTTTATGCCTACCAGCTTTTGTTTCTTCCATAGACCGCCTCTGTAACCCTGGTCTTTGAGCCGGTTACCCAGCATTACCTTGGTGGCGATTTTGACCATAGGTACACTGGTAACTTTGGAGATGAAAGGAATTGTCCGGCTGGCCCGGGGATTTACTTCCAGTATGTAAACATACGAGGGGCCGCTGTGTTCGCCTCTAATTATCACGAACTGTATGTTCATCAGGCCTTTTACCTGCAGCGACAGACCGATTCTGGTGGCGTAATCAACGATGGTCTCCACTTCGTAATTGGTGAGGTTTTGGGCGGGATAAACGGCTATCGAATCGCCGCTGTGCACACCGGCGCGTTCGATGTGTTCCATTACACCCGGTATGAGTACTTCTTCCCCGTCGCAGACAGCGTCTACTTCCACCTCTTTGCCTTCGAAATACTTGTCAATCAGCGTGGGGTGCTGGCTGTCCATTTCCAGCGCCAGAGACATGTAACGAATCAGTTCTTCCTCGTTATGCACGATTTCCATCGCCCTGCCGCCGAGCACATAGCTGGGCCGGACCAGCACCGGATAGCCAATGGATTTAGCTGTCTTAATGCCTTCCGGAACTGAAGTGACCCCGGCTCCGGGAGGCTGGGGTATACCCAGGTTGTTGAGAAAGTCCTCGAAGCGCCGACGGTTCTCGGCTATATCGATGGTTTCGGCAGTGGAACCGATTATCGGCATGCCGCTGCGAGCCAGCGACTCGGTTAAGTTGATAGCGGTCTGACCGCCGAACTGGACTATTGACGGAGGGTATATATCGTTTTTCTGTGCGCCTTCGTTTTCGAGTATATCGCGCATGCTTTCTTCGTCCAGGGCTTCGAAATATAGCCGGTCGCTGATATCGAAGTCGGTGGATACCGTTTCCGGATTAGAATTCACCATGATGCTCTTGATGCCTGTCTCCTGCAGCGCCCATGCGGAATGAACAGAACAGTAATCGAACTCTATGCCCTGACCTATTCGAATAGGTCCGCTGCCGATGACGACCGCTTTTTCATGGGGCACCGGTTCAGCTTCATTTTCTTTTTCGTAGCTGCTGTAAAAATACGGTGTCTCGGCATCGAATTCTGCGGCGCAGGTATCGACCATCTTATAGACCGGGCTGATACGCCAGTTGTGCCTCAGTTGACGTACGCGCTCCGGCAATCTATCGGCCAGGGTGCCGATTTGTTCATCGGAAAAGCCGAGGCGTTTAGCCTGCCACAGTAATTCAGGCGTCAGCGGCTGGGCCAGGAGATTTTTCTCCATGTTCACGATGTTAGATAACTTACTGATGAACCAGGGGTCGATTCCGGTGTGCTGTGCTATTCTGTTACAGGCAACTCCGCGTCTCAGCGCCGCCATAATTGCCCAGAGACGGAGGTCGTTAGGGTGAAGCGGGTACGAGTTTAGATTGGTGCTTTTGCCCCAGTTCCTGTCTTCCCACAGCAAAGATTTCTTGCCGAATTCGAGAGAGCGAACCGCTTTTTGCAAGGCGGCTTCGAAGCAGCGGTCGATGGCCATAACTTCACCGGTGGCCTTCATCTGGCTGCCCAGCTTGCGGTCTCCCAGAGCGAACTTATCGAAAGGCCAGCGCGGAATTTTCACCACGCAGTAGTCCAGAGCCGGCTCGAAGGCGGCCTTCGTCTTACCGGTAACACGGTTCATTATTTCATCCAGCCTTTTGCCCATAGCTATCTTGGCTGCCACCCGGGCAATGGGGTAGCCCGTGGCCTTGCTGGCCAGCGCCGAACTGCGGCTGACCCGGGGATTTACCTCGATAATGTAATACTGGCTTTTATTGATACTTAGCTGGTCACGCGCCCATTTCTCTGCGACCACGCGGCTGGGACTTAGAGCGAACTGTATATTGCAGCCGCCCTCGATGCCAAGCGCCCGGATAATTTTCAGGCTGGCCGACCTCAACATCTGGTATTCTTTATCGGTTAAGGTCTGGCTGGGAGCCACAACGATGCTGTCTCCCGTATGCACGCCCATGGGGTCGATGTTCTCCATGTTACATACGGTGATGCAGTTATCAGCGCCATCCCGCATGACCTCGTATTCAATTTCCTTCCAGCCGAGCAGACATTTCTCTACCAGTACCTCGTGGGTCATGCTCGACGTTAAACCGCCCGACACGACAGCCTCCAGTTCTTTCATGGTATTAACGATGCCGCCCCCCGTACCGCCCAGGGTATAAGACGGACGGACTATCAATGGCAGGCCTATTTTTTGTGCCAACTCCTTCGCCTGTGCTACTGAGTTAACCGTGGCGCTTTCCGGCACCGGCTCACCGATATCCAGTATAAGCTGTTTAAACAAGGACCGCTCTTCAGCCTTTTTAATTGTTTCCAGAGGGGTGCCCAGAAGCCTGACACCGAATTTGTCCAGCACACCGGCGTCGGCCAGTTCTACTGCCAGGTTAAGCCCGGTCTGTCCGCCGAGTGTAGGCAGCAAACCGTCGGGACATTCATGCTCGATTATGCGGGAGACCACTTCGACGGTCAGAGGCTCGATGTAGACGATATCGGCAATGCCCTCGTCGGTCATAATGGTTGCCGGATTCGAGTTCACCAGCACCGTGGTTACGCCCTCTTCTCGCAAAGATTTGCAAGCCTGCGTGCCGGCATAGTCGAACTCCGCTGCCTGTCCGATGATTATGGGACCCGAGCCGATTACCAGGACTTTGGAGTTTTTGTCCATTACTTCATCATCTCCAGAAAGCGTCGGAACAGGTAGACGTTGTCCTGAGGGCCGGGGGAGCCTTCCGAATGGTACTGGATTGACAGCAGGGGAAGCTCGCGGTGGCGAAATCCCTCAACCGTGTTATCGTTCAGGTTTATCTGGCTGACCTCGAGCCCTCCCTTGAGGTGACTATCGTCAACGGCGTAGCCGTGGTTCTGGGTGGTGATGTTGACCCGGTTAGTGGCAAGATCTAAAACGGGATGATTGCCGCCCCGGTGACCGAACTTTAGCTTAAAGGTCCGGGCGCCAAAAGCACGACCTATCATTTGATGCCCCAGACAAATACCCATCACCGGCTTTTTGTGAATGAGCTCATCGACTGTCACTGTCAAATAGCCAAGAAGGGCCGGGTCGCCGGGGCCCGGTGATAAAACGATGCCGTCCGGTTTCAGTTCCAAAATCTCGGATGACGCCATGGTGCAAGGCACAACTGTCACCGAGCAGCCTAAATCCGTCAATATACGGGCGATGTTATATTTTAAGCCCGTGTCTACAATCACAATGTGGTGTGACCTTTGACGGGGAGAGGGCAATTCCCACTGATACGGCTTTTCGACGGCAACTTCTTTAACGTAATCGACGGAGCCGTAGCGTGGCAGTTTTTTCAGCTCTTTCAGTGCCTCCTCCGGTGCCATGCGTGAAGACAGAATGCCCATCATAACGCCGGAAGAACGAATACGTCGGGTCAGGGCACGGGTGTCAATGCCCACCAGGCCGGGTATGCCACTGTCCCGAAGAAATTCGTGCAGGCTTTGCGTACTCTGCCAGTGGCTGGGCGTAGGACAATATTCTCTAACCACAAAGCCCCGCACCTGAATTTGCTTCGATTCGGAATCGAACGGGTTTATGCCGTAATTGCCGATTAGGGGATATGTGGGAACAACTATCTGCCCGGCATAAGAGGGATCGGTCAGCATCTCCTGGTAGCCGGACATGCTGGTATTAAAAACAACTTCACCAAAGGTGGTATCGTCAGCTCCAAAGGAAAGGCCTTCATACACGGAGCCGTCTTCCAGAACCAGAAAGGCACGCTTGCTCATGGTTTCCTTTGAAGCCTTGCTATCCGGGCGTGTTAAATCTTTTTTAGAGCTAATCTAACATCCTTTAAACCTGTTCGTTATGGGCAGTCTACGGTCTCGACCGAAAGCCCTGGGAGTTATCTTGATGCCGGGCGGCGCCTGCCGCCTCTTATATTCGCTGCCATCAACTAGCCTGGCTGCACGTTTAACCACGCTCTCGTCAAAACCGGAGCCGATTATTTGTTCCACGCTCTTGTCTTCCTCGACATAAGCCGTCAGGACCGGGTCGAGCAGTTCATAGGGCGGCAAGCTATCTGTATCTTTCTGCTCCGGCCTGAGTTCAGCGGAAGGCGGTTTGGTGATGACACCGGGAGGTATAACTTCGCCGGATAAAGAATTCCTATACCTGGCTAGCTCGTAAACCAGCGTCTTCGGTACGTCTTTAATAACGGCAAAACCGCCGGCCATGTCACCGTATAACGTGGTATAGCCCGTAGCAATCTCGCTCTTATTACCGGTAGTTAGGACTAACCACCCAAATTTATTTGATAAAGCCATGAGCAAATTTCCCCTGATACGGGCCTGGATGTTCTCCTCGGTAGAGTCGGGTTTGGTATCCTTAAATTGGTGTGCCAGTGTCTCAAGATATGCCGCGTATATCTTTTCTATCGGCAGTTGGACGTGCTTGATACCCAGATTCCGGCTTAGAAGCTCCGCATCAGACAGGCTTCCCTCCGACGAATACCTGGACGGCATCAATACACCTATCACATTTGAAGGACCGAGGGCGTCCGTAGCGATGGTTGCCACCAGGCTGGAATCGATTCCACCCGAAAGGCCGATTAATACCTTCTTGAAGCCGTTCTTGGTTATATAGTCGTGCGTTCCCAGGACCAGCGCGTCATAGACATCGCCCGGAAAACTGTGGCGGTTGATTTCTCTGGCTGGAAGCGCTGGCTTGGGGGCCGAAGGCGGTAGCTCTGATACAGTCACTTTTACAGTATGCTCCGGCTCGTCCTCGAGCATCAGCGTTTCCTTCCGCCACCTGGGATCGTGTAACCGGGTCCGAAAAACGGCCTCGGCGTCCAGGTCTACAACTATCAGGTCTTCTTCGAACTGTTTGCCCCGAGCGACCAGCTGCCCCTTTTCATTCAATACCATGCTGTTGCCGTCGAAAATAAGCTCATCCTGGCCGCCCACCAGGTTATCGTAGACAACGATGGCGACGTTATCAGAGGCGCGAGTGGCCAGCATTCGTTCCCGGTCGTTCTCTTTGCCGAAGTGATAAGGAGAGGCGCTGATATTCACTATGACCTCGGCGCCGGCGTAAGCCTGAGCCGTGGCCGGTCCGGCCTCATACCAGATGTCCTCACAGATGTTGACGCCGATACCCACCCCGAAAATGTTATAGACCGGGCATTCCCGCCCGGCCTGGAAATAGCGGTTTTCGTCAAAGACGCCGTAGTTCGGCAGGAATATTTTGTGATATATACTGACCAGCTTGCTATCATAAATCACGGCAGCCGAATTGAAGATATCGTTTTTGGCGTCAACGAAACCCACGATGGCGGCGATTCCTGACGTTTGCTTGATGACCTTCTCCAGGGATTTCAGATTCTCCTCAATAAATTGCGGCTTAAATAGAAGGTCTTCCGGCGGGTAACCGCATATTGCCAGTTCCGGAAAAATAACGAGGTCAACCCCCATGGGACGGACTGAGGCGATGGCGTCCACGATTTTCCGGGTATTGCCGGCGAAATCGCCAACGGTGGTATTGATTTGAGACATGCCGATACGAAGCTTGCGCATATGATTTCCTAAAACCCGGGCGCCATTGTCATTTTAGATAACATACAACAATAACTCAAGTTGACCTTAGGTCAGCCGAGTGATTGTTCATCGACGGCTATGAAATTTATAAGAATATGTTAGTTAATGAGTCTAGTTTTTAACGGTTACTTCGACTACGTTTTGACGGGCTATGGCTACGTCATCCTTACCTTTCCTGGCAAAGACATGCATCAGCCCCATCAATTCATACTGGCCGTTTTCCAGCGCGGTTGTGTCCCACCGGGTCGGAAAGTTCTGCTGTTCGTTGCTGGACTCGCCGATCTTCACCCACGTATCGGTGTTCTTTTTGCGAAAATACCATGGGTTGGTGATGCCGACTATCGGTCCGGATACACCCAGCGCCTGCATTTCCTTATGCAGCAGGTCTTCATCGAACTCTTCCCGAAGCAGTACCGTTCCGGAATAGCTTTTCAGCACCTCCGTGGGCACAATATAATGCGGGCCCCAATTGTAAGACATGACTCACCTCCTTTCTCATTTTATTTTGTTCTTGATTCGCCCTTTTCAATAACAACTCTGGCCGGAGCTGATTTGTTTCACCTCGTTTAAATATCGAAATACATGTAGAACTCGTACGGATGCGGCCTCAATCGAAGCGCATCGACCTCATGGGTCCTCTTATACTCAAGCCATACATCGATTACATCGGGTGTAAATACATCTCCCTTGAGAAGATAGTCGTGGTCCTTTTCCAGCGCGTCTAGAGCTTCTTCCAGAGATGACGGAACGGTCTTTATTTGCGCCGCCTCTTTCGGAGTCAAGTGGTAAGTGTCCTTGTCCAGCGGCTCACCAGGGTCGATCTTATTCTGAATTCCGTCAAGTCCAGCCATTAACATCGCGGCCATGGCTAAATAGCCGTTGCAGGAATTGTCAGGCGGTCTATATTCGAGTCTTTTAGTTCTAGGATTGTCGGTATAGACGGGAATGCGGACACAGGCGCTACGATTCCGGGCGGAGTAAACTAAATTCACCGGAGCTTCGAACCCGGGAACAAGCCGTTTGTAAGAATTGGTGGTAGGGGCTACTATGGCCGATAGCGAAGCCGCGTGTTTTAGCAAACCTCCGGCGTAGTACTTGGCGATCTGGCTGATAAGAGCGTAGCCCTTGGGGTCGAAGAACACATTTTCCTTGCCTTTGAACAAACTTTGATGGACGTGCATGCCGGAGCCGTTGTCCTCGAAGATGGGTTTGGGCATAAATGTGGCTACTTTATTATTTTTCTTGCACATATTCTTGACGATGTATTTATACCACATCATCTGGTCGCCCATTCGGGTAAGCGTCTGAAACTTCATGTCGATTTCGCACTGTCCGGCGGTAGCCACCTCATGGTGGTGAACCTCTATATGAATGCCAGTTTTAATCAAAGTCTGAACGATTTTAGATCTTAAGTCCTGCAGCGAATCATGAGGCGGCACCGGGAAATAGCCTTCTTTGTACCTTGGCTTATATCCCAGGTTGGGATTCTCTTCTTTACCGGTATTCCAGTCCGCCTCTACCGAATCTATATAGTAATAAGCGCAGTGCTGGTTTTGACGGAATCTGATGTCGTCGAAAATGAAGAATTCCATTTCCGGTCCCCAGTAGCTGATTTCGGCTATGCCGGTGGACTTCAGGTAGCTCTCAGCTTTCTGGGCGATAAATCTTGGGTCTCGTGTATACGGTTTTTTGGTTAGCGGGTCTTGAATATCGCATATAAGGCTCAGTGTGGGGACCTCGCAAATAGGGTCTATAACTGCGGAATCCGGGTCCGGGATTAGTAGCATGTCGCTTTCCTGTATGGCCTGGAAGCCGCGAATGCTCGAGCCATCGAAACCAATACCGTCCGCCCAGATGCCCCTGGTAGGATCATCAATCTCAGTCAGTTCACTGACGGGAATGGTGAAGTGTTGCCACAGTCCCGGCAGGTCGTTAAACTTCAGGTCGACGAACTCAATGTAGTTTTTCTTAATAAAGCTGGCAATTTCTTCAGGTTTCATTTTTCTCCTTCATTATTTTATTTTGATTTGACGAGTGCTTCGCTGATATCGTTGGTTCTCACCCGCACGGCGCTTTCCACCGGCAGGACAAATATCATGCCATCACCTACTTTCCCGGTTCTGGCTGACTTACAGATAATATCGACAGCGGTTTTACATTCATCATCACCGCATACGATCTCCATTTTTATTTTCGGCAGGAACTCTACCCTGTATTCGCCCGCTCTCCACTGTAAAGCTATGCCCTTCTGGCGACCCCTGCCGCTGACCTGAGTTATAGTCATGCCAAGGATACCTCTGTCTTCCAGCGCTTGTTTTACGACATCCAGTCTCTCGGGCCGTATGATAGCTTCTATCTTTTTCATCAGGAGACACCTCCATAAGCTCGTTCCCCGTGCTGAGATATATCGAGTCCAACCAATTCTTCCTCCTCATTCACCCGGAGTCCCATGGTGACTTTTAAGATTGCAGCCAGCACCCATGAAATTCCAAAGGCATAAATCGCTATGGCGGCAATGGCTACCAACTGAATAAGAATTTGTTTGAAATTGCCGTCTATTAAGCCGGAGCCCGCCGGATTCACGGCGGCCGTGGCGAAAATACCTGTCGCCAAAAGTCCCCAGGCACCGCCGACTCCGTGGCAGGCAAAGACGTCGAGAGATTCGTCGATTCTATTGGCCTTATTTCGCCACAACATGACATAATATGAGAGTACTGCAGCCACCGCGCCTATAGGAATAGCCGCCCACGGTTGTACAAAACCGGCGGCCGGTGTAATCGCTGCCAGTCCTACAATGGCCCCGGTGGCCGCGCCAAGTACAGATGGTCTTCGATGAATCCAGCCTAGAGCCATCCAGGTAAGAGCTGCCGTGGCGCCCGATGTGTTTGTGGTTACGAATGCACTTGAGGCTAGGCCGCCCGCCGTAACTGCGCTGCCGGCGTTGAAACCGAACCAGCCGAACCAGAGAAGAGCGGCTCCAAGTAAAACGTAAGGTATATTGTTTGGCTCCATGGTCTCCTTCTCTTTAAATCCCAGGCGGGGTCCGAGCACCAGAGCCAGGGCCAAGGCCGATATTCCGGCGTTCACGTGGACTACACCACCGCCGGCGAAATCAAGCGCACCCAGCCTGGCCAGCCAGCCGCCACTGCCCCATACCCAATGGGCCACAGGACAATAGACCACGGTGAGCCATAAGATACCGAGGACCATTAAGGCACCGAATTTAATGCGTTCTACTACGGCGCCGGTCCACAAGGCTACCGTGATTATGGCGAAGGCCGCCTGGAAAATCATAAATGCCAGATGGGGCACGGTGGAGGCGTAGACAGACGAAGGTGCCTGGCCAACACCGGTGAGGCCGACCCAGTCCAGGGCTCCTATGAAGCCGCCCCTGTCCGGACCGAAGCTTATGCTGTAGCCATAAATGATCCAGAGCACCGAAACCAGCGCCAGTATGGCGAAACTCATCATCAAGGTGGACAGGACATTTTTCTTTCTGACCATACCGCCATAGAAAAAAGCGAGGGCGGGTGTCATCAGAATGACCAGCGCTGTAGAAATCAATAACCAGGCAGTGTCACCGGAATTAATCGTCATCCTTAATCCTTCCTATCGAATTAAACGGCGACCTTGTCCTTCTCGATTTCGTGTGATACGTTGCTTTTTCCGTCAACTTTGCCATCCGGGTTCTCAGGCAAATGCTTGCTTCCCTCGTCTCCGACCGGGCCGCGTGAAAGAATTGCCAGTTGCCCCAGGATTCGATGGATGCCCTTAGCTTTAGCTATTTGTGCCAGGTCGTAATACATATTGCCCTCTATCTATAAGGATAGCAGCCAAATGTTTCAGGCACGTTACGACTTTATTACATCCTTGTTACGAACTACACCGCGAGTTTTACAAATGAGCCGATGTTGGCCACCTCTATTACTTCTCACCGTAATCAGATTTTTATTAGCCGAGACCTCCATAGGCTCGTTCACCGTGCTGCGATATATCGAGACCGACTACCTCCTCTTCTTGCTGAACGCGTAGCCCCATAGTGACGTCCAGAATCTTAGCCAGAATCCACGAGACGCCGAAGGCGTAGACCACTACTGTGAGGATAGCAGCCAGCTGAATGAGTACCTGTTTGTAGTTGCCATTCAGCAAGCCGGAGCCAGCCGGATTCACGGCAGCCGTGGCGAAAATACCTGTGGCCAGGGCGCCCCACATGCCGCCTACTCCGTGGCAGGCGAAAACATCCAGCGACTCGTCTATCTTGTTCGCCTTATTCCGCCAGATCATGACATAGTACGAGAGCAAAGCAGCAATAACACCTATGGGAATGGCAGCCCACGGTTGGACGAAACCGGCGGCGGGCGTGATTGCTACCAGGCCCACAACGGCGCCGGTGGCGGCTCCCAGCACTGACGGTCTACGCCCGCTCCATCCCAACATCATCCAGGTAAACGCCGCTGAAGCAGCCGCCGTATTCGTAGTCACGAAAGCGTTGGAAGCCAGACCACCTGCTGTGAGGGCACTGCCGGCGTTGAAGCCGAACCAGCCGAACCAGAGAAGAGCGGCGCCAAGTACGACATAGGGTATATTGTTGGGCTCCATAGTTTCCTTCTCTTTAAATCCCAGACGTGGCCCGAGTACCATAACCAGAGCTAAAGCCGATATTCCCGCGTTTACGTGAACTACGGTGCCGCCGGCGAAATCGAGCGCACCTAACCTGGACAGCCAGCCGCCACTGCCCCATACCCAGTGGGCTACCGGGCAATAGACCAGGGTGAGCCACAGGCCGGC
Organism: uncultured Dehalococcoidales bacterium; assembly: GCA_964548415.1. Classification (GTDB taxonomy): domain Bacteria; phylum Chloroflexota; class Dehalococcoidia; order GIF9; family UBA5629; genus 9FT-COMBO-48-23. The sequence goes on from CAZJQG010000020.1 coordinate 21,321, forward strand.
AAAAACCAGAAGCGTGCTGAATTTTATTCTCTCGACGACGGCGCCAGTCCATAGCGCTACCGTGATAATGGCGAAGGCGGCCTGGAAAATCATAAATGCCAGATGGGGTACGGTCGTGGCGTAGATAGACGAAGGTGCCTGGCCAACACCGGTGAGGCCGATCCAGTCCAGGGCTCCTATTATGCCGCCTCTGTCCGGACCGAAGCTTATGCTGTAACCATAGATTACCCAGAGTATTGAGACCAGCGCCAGTATGGCGAAACTCATCATTATAGTTGACAGGACATTTTTCTTTCTGACCATACCGCCATAGAAAAAAGCGAGGGCGGGTGTCATCAGAATGACCATGGCGGTGGAAATCAATATCCATGCAGTATCTCCAGAATTTATTACCATTTGAGTACCTCCAAAACGTGCTTGTTCTTTTTATCGGCCATACTATAAGAATACAGGCCGTATGTTTCGGAGGGGTTACAGCGGTGTTAAAATCTTGTTACAGAATTTTGAGGTGTGTAACCAAGATTAGAAGGATTGAGGAAAGCGGTCACGGGTTTGAGCCTATAGGCTCAAACCCCTCAAATTGAATTAACCGGTGAACTTGTAACCTATGTTTCGGACCGTATCGATAAAAATATGGTCGGCGTCCTGGATCTTGCTTCTAAGTCTTCTGATATGCACGTCAACGGTCCTATCGCCGCCATAGTAGTCATAGCCCCAGACTTCATTCAGCAGAGCATCTCGAGTAAAGACCTTGTTTTTGTGGCGCATTAAAAATTTCAGTAGCTCATATTCTTTGAAAGTCAGTGCCACCGGACGGTCGTTAATAGTCACCTCACATTTGGCGGTGTCGATTACCAGATCGCGGCACCGGGTCGTGTCCTGGCTACCGGCGCCATTAGCCCGGCTGGTGGTTCGCTTTATTCTAGCTGCCAGCTCTGAGAGGTTAAACGGCCTGACGATGAAATCATCAATCTGAAAAGCGGAGTCTATACTATCGAGAGTCCCGCTGGGGAGGAGTGCTATGACTGGCAGATGGACGGCCTCCTTAATTTTAGGGACCTGCTCCGTCTTCAGGTTGTACCATGCTGACGCTGATAGCCCGTTAGCATCTACCAGCAATACGTCAATTACTTCGCGTTTGACTATATCAACTACCATATCCGCACTGTCGGCGGTTAAACAGCGATACCCCATTTGCCGCAGGCCTGAGTCCAGTTCTTCGGTCCCGTTAACGTTATTTTTGAGTATCAGTATCCGGATCATTTCTAACCTCCCGCAGCTGGGAGTCATTAAAGTGCCCAGAAACTCCTTAGCCTGTTGATTTCGATAACGCCGTTTAAGGACTTACAGGCGACTTCGATTCCTTTTTCCGCCACGGCCGCGATGGCATTTAGCCCGCTTGGGAGCGCGAGGCCAACCTTTCCCGGTCTCGTTGGAATATCGCAGATCGGCTCGCTGGCCGTGCCCATCGATATCCAGTGACATATGTTGAGCGCTTTATATTTGTTAAGAACCGCTTCAGTCGCCGGTCTTGATGGCAGTGGGATTTCGTGGAAGCTTGCCAGAATTTTACCTTCACCTATCTTCACCGCCCCGGCGACATTCGTCATCTTGCCTGCTACGAAAATCTGAAAGGGATCCAGAGTACAGCCGCCGTATTCTATTAACTCGACGAAACGAGCCGGTTCGCGATTTCGGATTTGTAATATACCACCGAACCGGGAATCAATCGGTATGCCGGTCTTGAGCAGACAGCCGACAATGGCTGCGCTGCACACGGTAGCCAGTCCAATTTTGTCCTGCGGTATAATTACGTCGCCCAGCCTTTCGCCTCCCGAAGCGACGGCGACCATATTACTGGTACAGAATCCCGAGGCAAAGACATCTCTCATTATGTCCCAGGCTTGAGCGAATTGCCCCTTCGTGAACAGCGATACATCGATGGGAATATTGCCGGTAGGCCCTTCCGTATCAAAAGTTGTGAGGTAGGCCAACAGTTCGATGCGGCTGGATACAACACCGAGCTTGTCATACACCAGGGCACTCTTCAACTCCTCGAGTCCCGGCTCGGTTATAGCCCGGCCATCCCTCTGCCCGATTGCTCGGGTAAGCCCTCGCTCATCCATCATTTTAAGATGATATCTAACTGTCCTCTCGTTGAGGTCTACGCCTTGCTCTCTAAGACGTCGCGAAATGACTCTGCCACCCAGGGGGTTAGAAGAGTCGCTGAGAACTTGCAGAATAGCGCTTATCTTTCTTTTCGTATCATGCGTGTCCTGGCCAATCATCTGTCAACCTCCTCTAGTAGGCGTAAAGCCGACCATAAGGTCTGAGATACAGCGGGAACAACTTCATAAATTTATGTTTCAATATTTTTTTAGCGTCGAAGCCAAAATGGCCGGCAAACTCGCCTACGTACTTCTCTAAGCTCGCGGCATCGTTCTCATCCAGTTCAGATACGCCTATTTCCTTGCCGAGTTGATATTCATTAACGCTGCCTCTTATATATATGACACCGGCATGCATACCGGTACCGATGTAATTAGCCTTGTGGTTTTCGCCCGGCCTCAGATTTAGGCCAAGCAAGATAAGGATACCTCCAGCCATATATTCACCCACGAAGTCCTGAGCTGTCTCACCTATAACCAGTACCGGTTTCTTGTCGCCGTATTCCTTAATGTGTATACCGGCGCGGTAGCCCACGCTCTCTTTGACAAATATCTTGCCACCGCGAGCCGATAAACCTATGACGTCGCCGGCATGACCGTGGACTACTATTTCGCCCTCATTCATAGTGTTGCCGCAGCCGTCCTGGGCATTGCCATGAACCGTAATTTTCGGTCCGTCCATAAAGGCTCCCAGGTCGTTACCCGGGGTGCCAAATATCTCGATCTCAACCGGTGTGTTCAGGTCGGTGCCGATGTATCTCTGACCGTAGACATTGCGCAGTTCGATACGACGGGCACCATTAGACACCGCTTCTCTCAGGCGTAGATTTAGCTCACGAGTAAGCAGATTCTGAGCGTCGATTTTTACTACCGAGTTGCTCTTTTGTCTGGAATTGGTCTGTACCATGTTAGCCTCCCGCCATTCTGACTCCGAGGATATCCAGCTCGGTATCGGTGAGACCGATGCCTCTAAGTGCCAGCCTGTTACCTCGCAAGCTCTCTATAGCATTGATTCCCATTCCGCCGAGTATATCCTTGAGCTCCAAGCTCCAGCCGCGAAGAAGGTTAGCCACACGCCTGGCGCCGATGTCCGGGTTTATTCTCTTGGTCAACGCCAGGTCGCTGGTGCAAATTCCCCAGGCGCATTTTCCGGTATGACACTGCTGACAGCAGGTGCAGCCCAGCGCCATCAGCGCTGCCGTGCCGATATAAACCGCGTCGGCACCAAGGGCTATCGCCTTGGCTACGTCGCCACTGTTTCTTATGCCGCCGGCAATCACTACCGAGGCCTGATTTCTAATTCCTTCCTGTCTTAAGCGGGTATCTAGTGAAGCCAGAGCCATCTCAATGGGGATGCCCACATTGTCGCGGTTAATCTTGGGCGCAGCACCGGTAGAGCCGCGCAAACCATCAAGGACAATAATGTCGGCTCCGGCCCTTACCATACCGCTGGCGATGGCCGCCGAATTATGGACGGCGGCTATTTTCACCGATATTGGTTTCGTATAATTGGTGGCTTCCTTTAAAGCGTATACCAGCTGTGCCAGATCTTCTATGGAATAAATGTCGTGCTGAGGGAAGGGAGATAATGCATCAGTTCCTTTAGGAATCATTCGAGTCATTGCCACATCGGCGCTGACCTTCTCTCCCGGAAGATGTCCTCCCATACCAGGCTTGGCTCCTTGCCCGATTTTAATTTCTACCACAACCCCGGCATCCAAATATCCTGGATGAACTCCGAACCTTCCCGAGGCCACCTGCACTATAGTATTTTTACCGTATTTATATAGCTTTGAATGGAGACCGCCTTCGCCGGTGTTCCAAAGCGTTCCGGCCTCGGTAGCCGCTCTGGCTAAAGACTCTTGAACGTTGATGCTTACCGCTCCATAGGACATAGCAGCAAACATAACGGGTATATCCAGCTTCACCTGCGGCGCCATCTTAGTTTTCAGCTTCATCGTATTAAGGTCTATCTCGAGAGCATCCGGTTTGCGACCAAGATACGTCGTCAGCTCCATAGGCTCTCGCAACGGGTCAATAGATGGGTTGGTTACCTGGCTGGCATTTAATACCAGATGGTCCCAATAGACGCGCTGTCCTTTGTCATTGCCCATACCGGTTAGTAACACACCGCCGGTTTCAGCCTGCTTGATAATGTCCTCGATAGCTTCTGGTCGCCAGTTATAATTTTCTCTGTACTCGAGAGGATTTCTGCGAATGTTTATGGCGCCGGTAGGGCAGAAAACGGCGCAGCGATGGCAGCCCACGCAATTCGCTTCCCGGCTTCTCACCTCGTCATCTTCGGGGTCATAATAGTGCACGTCGAAGCTGCACTGGTTAACGCAGACCTGGCATTGAATACACCGGGTCTGGTCCCGGTCTACTAAAAACTTTGACGGTAAATAGGTCTTCATATTGTTTAAACCTCTCTTTCTACCCTCACCGGTATGCCCCTCCCGCCGAGATAAGCTTTTGCCTGGCTTATGGAATAGGTGCCATAGTGAAAGATGCTGGCAGCCAGGACGGCATCGGCTTTTCCCAGTACCAGCGCTTCGTATAAATGCTCCAGATTACCGGCGCCGCCGCTGGCGATAACCGGTATGGTTACCTTCTCACTGATAGATCGGGTCAATTCTAAATCGTAACCTGCCCGATGGCCGTCTGCATCCCAGCTGGTAAGTAAAACTTCACCGGCGCCGAGACCGGCTGCTTTCTTGACCCAGGCGACAGCGTCGATGCCAGTCGGTTTGCGGCCGCCGTGAGTGCAAATCTCCCATCTAGTGTTATTGATCCCGTTATTCCGCTTGGCGTCGATAGCGATAACGATACACTGTGAGCCGAACTTTTCGGCGCCCTCTCTGATAAGCTCCGGGTTATTAACGGCAGCGGTGTTTATACTTATCTTGTCAGCGCCGGCTTTAAGCATGCGTCTCATATCCTGGATGCTCCGCAGCCCGCCGCCTACGGTCAGCGGTATGAATACCTGTTTTGAAACCCGTTCCACTATATCTACCATAGTATCGCGCCCTTCCGGGGTGGCACCGATGTCCAGAAATACCAGCTCGTCGGCGCCTTCCTTATAATAGAAAGCAGCCATTTCCACGGGGTCTCCGGCATCCCGCAAGTCGGTAAAACTGGTGCCTTTGACCACGCGGCCTTGGGTTACATCCAGACAGGGGATAATTCTTTTGGTTAACATCTTAAATCCATTTTTATAGCTTCTGTTTAGTCCGGGCTGCATTTTCCTGTAGTGAAACGCTACAGAGTTCCAGTGGTTTTACCAGGCTACCTACTATCGGCTCGCCGCCTACGGGAATCCAGGCTTCGTCTAAATCAGGACAAATCAGGCGGATGGCTGCTTCTTCGGAAGACAAGTAAAGCATTTTGTCCTTTATGCCTGCCGTCAGCGGTCGTAGTCTTATCCTGTCGGTAAGCCCTATCATTTCACCCTGGTGAGCGATGATTATGGTGAACGGCCCGTTCATGAGCAGGCTGCCGTACGCCTGACGCAGAGCCCGTAGAAGTTCCTGCTCCTGCGGAGGTCTGCGTTCTATATCGTTCCAGAAGGGTGGAGCCATTATCTCGGCGACTATGTCAATGGGAAGCCCGTGCTTTCTTATCAGCAGGTCGACGGCATAGGCCACCACCTCGGTATCCGTCTGCAGAGTGCACTGATAGCCGAATTGCTCCAGATATCGGCGGTTTATTCCGTATGAAGAGATCTCTCCGTTGTGTACGACCGTCCAGTCAAGTATGTTAAACGGGTGCGCGCCGCCCCACCAGCCGGGAGTATTGGTCGGAAATCTGCCGTGGGCCGTCCACAGGTATCCTTGATATTCCTCAAGACGAAAATATTCGCCTATCTCTTCCGGGTAGCCCACGCCTTTAAATACGCCCATGTTCTTGCCGCTGGAAAAGACAAACGTGTCCTTGATGGCGGTATTGATATCCATAACTCTGGCCACTACGTAATCGTCGTCGGCCTGTCCCTTCGACTCGCGCCGGTTTACTTCAACAAAGTAGCGCCAGACCACGGGCGGCTTTTTTATCGCCGGTGTTTGCCGGGTCGGAATAATGCCGTCGTGGACTACATTGAATTTCTGTTTCAGGAATTCCTCCGTCTCGGTCTTGCCCTCTGCACTGAGATACATGATGTGAAAGGCGTATTTATCAGCGTATTCCGGATAGAGGCCGTAGACGGCAAAACCGCCGCCCAGCCCGTTACCGCGCACATGCATGTTGGCGATAGCCTTAATTATGTCCGTCCCCGAAAAACACTTGCCTGACGTGTCCATCATCCCGAAGATAGAACAGGCGTCTATCACTTTATCGTCGAAATGAGGGTTATTAACTCGAATAATATCTTTCATTTCAAATTCCGCATTAACTTTTATTCACCAGCAGAGGGGCGCTCCCCAGGCGCTCCTGCCACAGGTCTCGCGGCATACATGCCAGTCCGAAGTCCTGGGCAAGCAGTGACTGCTTGAAACCACTGACATCGACCCTATCCCTCATCAGACCGAAAACCATACCCGACTTTTCGATATCTTTAACGAATACCATACCTACAATCAGCCCATCGCTTATAAGAATTTTTTGATAGGTGCCGCCAGCTTCTACGGTCAGTACTTCATAATTGCCATCCGTAGAGTTCACAATTCCGGCAGTGGCTACATCGAAGCCGAAATAGTTCACTGAGTTCATAGCCGTACCGCCGGGATATTCCTTTTTGACACCTGCCATGTTATAGCCGGCCACCCTGCCGCCGATGTAAGCATTCGGCCAGACGGGTGTCAGACGGTTGGCGTCCAAAACGAAATCGTAGGCTTCAGCCACGTCACCACAGGCGTAGACATCTGGATGACTGGTAGCCATATACCGGTCGACCAAGACGCCTCGATTTATTTTTATATCCGTACCTTGCACCAGTTCGGTCCTGGGTAACACACCTATGGCTATAACAACCAGATTGCAGGGAACGGCTTCACCGCTGCCCAGGGTTACGCCTTCCACAGCCTTATCTCCGACGATCTCAGTTACCGTATTATTTACTATCACACTGATGCCGGCTTGGGCGAGCGTTTCCCCGGCCATTGCCGAGGCGCGTTCATCAAGGATGGTATTCAAAACCCTATCCTTCATCTCTACGATGGTCACCTTAATTCCCCGCTTGGTCAGGGCTTCGGTGACGCTGACGCCGATGAGGCCACCGCCGATAACCACAGCCCGATTGTAGTCATTCACGTATTTGTCTATGGCTTTGGCGTCATCGAGCGTTAAAAAGGTAAATACTCCCTTCTTGTTTAAGCCTTTCATCTTGGGGACAATGGGTATGCCGCCTGTAGCCAGCAGCAGCTTCTGCCAGCGGATTTTTTCTCCGCTATCCAGCTCGACGATATGCCCGGGCAGGTCCAGGTTATTTACCTTCTTTCCCAGCACCAGGTTGATGTTATTCCGATCGTAGAAATCAGCCGGTCGGAAAAGCATCTGGTCGACCGTCCGTTCGCAGGCAAGGTACTCTGAAATAAGTGGACGGGAATATGCCGGGTAGGGCTCATCCGAGACGATGGTAATAGGATTTTTCTTATCCGTCTCACGGATGGCCTCGGCGGCACCGATGCCGCCCGCCGAGTTACCGATAATCAAATATTTAGTTTTGAAAGCTCCTTTATTCGCCATGTTATTCCTCATTTGCCGAGCGCTCTCTCTAGGAAATTAGCGTACATTTTCAGTCCCCAGTTGCCGCTTTTTTCCGGGTGGAACTGGGTCGCTATCAAATTATTTTTTATAACAATGCTGGCGAAAGATATACCGTAATCCGTAGTACCGGCTACGACCGACTGATCAATCGGGTCGGCATAGTAGCTGTGAACGAAATAGAAGTTGGCTTCATCCGGTATGCCATTGAAGACCGCATGTTTAACCGTCTGCTTGACCTGGTTCCAACCCATGTGAGGAATTTTAAGACCCGGCGGCAATCTTCTAACCGTGCCGGGAATTATGTTCAGACATTCGCTGCCGCCGCCTTCATCCGTGTTGGAAAGAAGCAGCTGCAATCCCACGCATACCGCAAAAAGGGGTCTGTTGGCATCGATCAGTTGCCGGATTATATCAGCCATACCTGCGGCCTTCAGGTTCTCCATGGCATCGCCCGCCGCGCCTACGCCTGGCAAAATAACGGCCGGTGCACCGAGCACCTCGGATGGTCTCTTCGTAACACGCGGTCGGTAACCGACTTTGGCAACAGCATTAGCCACACTGCCGAGGTTACCGGCCCCGTAATCGACGATAACAATTTTTTCAGTCAACTCTTTACCTCGTTAATACCCCGACCGGTTCCTTGACCACGCCGTTTTCACTAAATACCAGTGCTTCGTTAGGGCAATTAGCCACACAGGCCGGGATGTCGCGCCCCGGGCACAGGTCGCACTTGGCCACAACCTTTTTGCTGTTGTCTCTGGTCAGAGCGCCGTTAGGGCAGGCTAATATACATGTCCAGCAGCCCATGCACTTCCGGGTATCGACGGTCACCACGCCTGTAACCGGGTCCTTTTGCATAGCGCCAGTAAGACAGGAGTAGACGCACCACGGCTCGTCGCAGTGCCGGCACTGAAGTGAGAAGGAAATATCGCCCTGCTTTTCCACGCGAATCCGGGGCACAGTACGGTAATCATCTTTCTTAAAGGCCTTTATCAAGTCTTTAGTCGGGGAATGCTCGACCTGGCAATAGACCCGGCAAAGGCCGCAGCCCATGCAGACATCCTCTTTCACGTAGACTCTTTTCATAGCCGTTTCCTTCTATATGCGGCAAGCGGTTGCCGTATGCCAGTATAATAGCATTAAGGAAGAGGTTTGTCAATATCTTGTAGGGCAATTTTTTAAAAGTTTTTTAAGTAATTTTGATGCGTAGCTCCAGTATAGTTGTGGGAGAGAAACAAATGGGTCCGGTAGTTAACAAAAATAGCTGGCCCTTAAAATATTGCTGGTTTGCGTTCACTGAACAGGTGCTTACTCGTGCCGCAACGACTCGATGGGGTCGAGCTGGGCAGCCCGGAACGCCGGATAGGTTCCGGATATAACACCTATTACTATTGACACTGTCAGCGCCAGGATAACCACTCCTGCTGAAATCTGAGCTTGAGCGGTCAGATTTCCCAATTGGACACTTTTCAAGAATACAGATACGATCGCAGCCAGGGCGAGACCCATAAGGCCCCCGGAAAGGCTAAGAGCAGCCGACTCGATCAGGAACTGGATCAGTATATCACGCCTCTTAGCGCCTATGGCTTTACGTATCCCTATCTCTCGCGTGCGCTCCGAGACCGAGACCAGCATGATGTTCATAATTCCGATGCCTCCGACGACGAGTGAAATAGCCCCGACGGCGCTCATGAAGATGGAGAACGTGGCCAGCTGCGCTTCGAAAGTATCCAGGATCTGACGAAAATCCCTGATCTGGAAATCCGGCGCTGCCCCGGCCGTTATGTAATGCCTGGCGTCCAGTATGGACGTTATTTCCGAAATCGCATTGTCCACCTGGTTTGGACCGGTTGCAAGTACGGCAATCTGCGAGACGTCATTGCCGCCGGATATCGTCGACTGCATTGTTGATAAAGGCATCAGAATAAAATCGTCTCCAGCAAAACCGCCCATCTGTGCGACTACGCCAATGACCTGATACATGCCCGCACCAGCTATGCGTATGTTTGCGCCAACCGCTGGCTGGTTCCCGAACAAGTCCTGGTATGTCTGATAACCCAGTACAACCACACTGGACCGTACTGTAAAGTCCTCGTCGGATATAAATCTACCGGCGGCGAGTGGGTAATTTCTTATCTGGGTTATTGTAGGAGTAACGCCGGTGGCCTGTACTCTTACGGTGTTGTTTCCATATGTAGCGGTGACTGGTGCAGTGACAGCGGGTGAAACTACAGCTATATCGGGAGCTAAAGATTTATCTTGCAGTGCCTGAGCGTCCTCGACTGTAAGCGGGCGTATAACAGGGACTGATGATTGACCCGATACGCTGGATACATATAGTGCGTTGGCTCCCAGGCTCTCGAAGTTCTGCTGTATGCTTTTCTGAAAACCGTTCCCCAGGGCAACTAGCAAAACGACGGCGCTGACACCGATGACAATGCCCAGCATGGTCAGCGAAGACCGCAGCTTGTTGGCGAATATAGAGCTCCAGGCAGTCTTGAGACTTTCCAGTATATTCACCGCTCATTTTCCTCGAATAGCTCGCAGCCCATTACATGATCGCCGTTATAGGCGGCGATATCCTCCTGGTAGCTGACGATAATTACGCTGACGCGCCTTTAGTCTGTGCCAGCAGCAAGACATCCATGTTATGGCCCGACTAGGTGTCCAGGTTTCCCTTTAGCTCTAGCCGCCTTCAGTCAAGCTGCTGGCCTCAATTATATTTAAGTAAACTGTTTCTACGTTTAGTGGCCTTGTTTACTCTGCCTACGGAACAGGTGCTGTTGGAGTAGAAGGTGCCGGCGCAACGTCCGGAGCGGTCACAGACCACACGTTCTTTATCCCCTGCCCCAGGGTGTCTCCCGGTGCTTTGTCGTTGATAAAGTAATAAAGCGGCCAGCCTTTGTAAGTCGCCTGAACCTGCCCACCCGTTGTGGCGATATTGAAATCTGCGGGATTCAGCGTTGACGGGACGATGAAATTCGACTGACTGAATATCGGCCATAAGCCCAGGATAGCACTCGTGGCATTACTTTTACCGTTACTGTCGAAGGCAGCGTGGTACAGCGCCATACCCTTGGGGTCCGCGAGATAAGTGCCTACATCGGCTTTGGATTCAACCATAACGGTATAAAACGGTACTTTGACGACGAACCATAAGCCTTCAAACCCTTCACCAAGGGTGTCTCCAGATGCCACGTCCGCAGCATAGGTATAAAGCGGCCAACCATGGTAGGTTGTCTGCTTCTTGCCGTCAGGCCTGGTGATAGTACCGAAGTTAGCCGCGTCCAGGTCGGCCGGCAGATTCAGAGTTTCTACATAGAATACAGGCCATACGTCGATCAGGACGCCTGTAGCATTACTGATTCCGACCGTATCTTTAGCGAAATAGTAGAGCGCCTTACCGTTGGCGTCGATGAGATAGTCTCCCAGGGTGCCTTTCGTCCCGATTCCAACGTTATAGCTGGTGCCCTCCAGTGGGGTAGGAACATTGGTGCAGCCCCCGATAGCCAGCGCAATCAGAGAAATCAGCACGACAGCATATATCGGCCAGCTTAGCTTAATCCTTCTGTTCATTTCTCACCTCCTTAATTACAATTGTGACCGCAGACTGCTATAGAAGTCATAAAATATTCGGGCAAGATATTACATATTTATTACATTTTGAGACTGTGGCCGGCGGCATATAAAAGAATGCAGAAATTTCACGGTTTTGTATCTTATTCCGGCCGTATTTTATGACTTTGTTATATGCCTTTTATTAGAATATCTATGCCTGAATCTTAAATAGGGGGGATGATATGACCACTGATTTAATTGCCAGTAAACCAGCAGTAGCGTTCGAGCCGACCGGTAAGTGGCTCCGGGTTATGTTCGCCGGGCAGATTATTGCTGACAGCAAACGGGCGTATCTGATGTTGCCTGGCGGACCGCCGATTTATTTTTTCCCGAAAGCCGATGTACGTATCGATTTACTTCAACCCAGCGACTACTCTAAACAGTCGAGCCGCTTCGGAAAAGCAGTTTACTGGAATATCAGATTCGGAGACAAGGTGGCTCAGAATGCCGCCCGGACTTATCCCGAATTAAAAACACCGGAACTCGACTTTAACAATTACGTTACCTTCGACTGGGAAAAGGTCGACGCCTGGTTCGAGGAGGCCGAGCAGGTCTACATCCATCCGCACGATCCTCACCACAGAATCGACATATTACAGAGCACCCGGCATGTGGAGGTTATTGTTGGGGGCGAAAAAGTAGCTGACAGCCACCGGCCGACGCTGTTATTCGAAACCGGCTTGCCCACCCGCTACTATTTACCGAAGCTTGATGTTCGTATGGACGTGATGATTCCCAGCGACAGCGTTACCGGATGCGCCTATAAGGGCAAGGCAAACTACTATTCGGTTAAAATCGGAGATAAGCTCATACCGAATATCGCCTGGTACTACACGTATCCTTCCTTGGAAGCGGCCAAGATTGCCGGGATGATAGCCTTCTATAACGAGAGGGTCGATAAGCTTATCGTGGACGGTGAAGAGCAGCCGAGACCGAAGACTCAGTGGTCTTGAATTGATACAGACCTCATCAGCCTGTTATGCTTGGGGTCGTTCCAATTTCTCATAGGTGTAAATTCCGCCCGAAATATTTCTGGCGTTGAATTTATGAAGCCTTAGCGCCCTTGCAGCATAATACGACCTCTGGCCTACGGTACAGTAGGTTAAAATTTCTCTGTCAGTCGGCAGTTCTTGCATCCGGGTGCGCAAATCATTAAGCGGTATATTTACCGCTCCTTCTATATGGCCGGCGGCATATTCAGACTGGTTGCGCACATCGAGAATAAAGGCATTTGTTTTCTTGACGTCCTCCCAGTGAAATGGCGGGGAATCACCGCGCAGGGCGTTGGCGGCTATCATGCCCGCCAGATTTACCGGGTCCTTGGCGGCGCCATACTGCGGCGCATAACACAGCTCGGCTTCTTCGAGGTCAAATACGGTAGCCCGGTTTTGTATGGCCATTGAAATTACATCGATTCTTTTATCCACTCCCTCCTCACCCACCGCCTGAGCTCCGAGGACCCTTCCGTCTTCCGTGGAGAAAACCAGCTTCATCATCATATTTTTCGCCCCCGGATAGTAGCTTACGTGGTGACCGGGGTACAGGTATACTTTCTCGTAGTCTATCTTTCGTCCGGCTTTGTTAAGCCGCATGATGGTATTTTCGGTCACCCCTGTGGAGGCGATGGTCAGTCCGAACACGCCGCAAACCGCCGTTGCCTGCACCCCTCTGAACTTAAAATCCCGACCGAGGATGGTCCCGGCCGCAATTCTTCCCTGCCGGTTGGCCGGCCCGGCTAAAGGAATGACAGTCCATTCTCCAGTGACATAGTCGCGTACCTCGACCGCATCGCCGACTGCCCAGATATGGTCGTCGCTCGTTTTCATCCGGTCGTCAACCCGAATACCGCCCCGACCCCCGATTTCAAGGCCGGCATTTTTAGCCAGGCTTACTTCCGGCCGGACGCCTATAGCCATTATTACCATGTCGGCCGCAAAGCTCTTGCCTGATTTAGTATTGACCACCAGATTTCCGCTGCCATGCCGTTCGAATCCGGCAACCGCGTCCTCCAGGACGAGAGTCACCCCATTGGCCACCAGATGAGAGCCGATTGTCGTTGCTACTTCGTAGTCTAGCGCCGGCATGACGTGGTTCTGCATTTCGATTATGGTAACCGCGATACCGCGCCTGACCAGGTTATCCGCCATCTCCAGCCCTATAAAACCGCCGCCGACTATGACTGCCTTGCGTGCGTTATTCCTGACAATCCAATCCTTAATATCCTGGCTGTCCGGTATGGTGCGGATGGAATATATGCCCGGAAGGTCGATGCCCGGTAGCGGGGGTCGTATCGGTGTAGCGCCGGGCGCCAGCACCAGCGCGTCATATGGCTCACGATAGCTGGTGGAGGTAGTCAAATCTTCCACTTCGATCTCATGTCTATCCCGGTCGATAGACAAAACATTATTCTGGAGGCGCACGTCGATATTAAATCTATTTCTAAACAACTCGGGCGTAGCCACAATCAGTTTTTCTTCTTCGGTAATAACATCGCCCACGTAGTACGGCAGGCCGCAATTCGCAAACGACACATAAGGGCCGCGTTCCATAAGTACTATCTTGGCTGTCTCCGATAGTCTTCTTGCCCGGGTGGCGCATGACGCCCCTCCGGCAACCCCACCAACAATTAAAATCCTCGGGCTGCCCGTATCGGTATCTTTGTCTATCCCCATCTGTCTCTCCTTTCCAAAGCACAGAGTCCTTAATCTCTATGAATTCATTCTACAGGCAGCTTCCAAAATCCGCCACCCCTCCAATTAATAAATCACGTTCAGCAAAATATGCCAGTGCCAAATGTTATAATTTTTTAAGCATTTGATATCTTGTTTTATGACTTTGTAATCGAAGGTCGGATAATATAGCTATTAGATTCGCAAACTAAGAATTCCGTACGAATCGTTTATTACCGGGCTGACATCTATTATAAGAGGAGGAACGAAATATGCCTAGAATGTTGCTGGCGCTGGTTACCATATCGGTGTGGATACTATTCGTAGTAGGCTGCTTGGCTTTGCTGGGTGGCCTTATCGGGCTGTTCATGTTGCCCGGCGGCTCGAGAGCCTCCGCCGCTTTCGGATTCGGCGCTTTTAGTATCATATTGTCCGTTATCGCGACCTGGTTCAGACAGCAACTGTGCGATTAAATTCGAGTTTATAGCACAGTAGCGGCGCTTCATCGCATGTACACATAAGCGCGAATATCTTGTATTTTTGTCTCATTGACTTGTCCGGTCAAAAAGACGATAATGGCCGCTTGGTTTTGCCAATAAGTAATTAAGATATCTTCTTATCCGATGAAAAATAATCCTGCTCCCGCTCCTTCCGGTGCCTACAAGTGGATCGCTCTATCTAATACGACTTTAGCGGTCCTGCTGGCTTTTCTGAACTCTTCCAGTTTAATCCTGGCCCTGCCGGTAATATTCCGGGGTATCGGCATTAATCCGCTCGACCCGGGCAGCTTCACTTACTTACTATGGCTGCTTATCGGCTACATGCTGGTGCTGGCGGTGCTGGTGGTCACTTTCGGCCGTTTAGGTGATTTGTTCGGCCGCACGCGGATATATAACCTCGGGTTTGCCATTTTCACCGTGGGCTCGTTATTGTGCGCTATCACCTGGAGCACGGGCACAGCCGGAGCCATAGAATTGATCCTCTTTCGTGTTTTGCAGGGCGTCGGCAGCGCCTTACTGTTTGCCAATTCGGCGGCAATACTCACGGATGCCTTCCCCGTCCATCAGCGGGGCATGGCGCTGGGATTGAATCAGGTCGCCGGAATCGCCGGCACTTTACTGGGCATACTGGTCGGCGGCGTGCTGGCCGAGATAGGCTGGCGCTGGGTTTTCCTGTTTAATGTACCCATTGGCATTATAGGCACCGTTTGGGCTTATATGTCGCTTAAGGAAATTGGTGTCAGGCACCGCGAGCCGATCGACTGGCTGGGCAATATAACCTTTGCTGCCGGCCTGACCATGCTTTTAACCGGTATCACTTACGGCATCAACCCCTCCGGCAACTCTCTTATGAGCTGGACTACACCTTTTGTTCTGGGAATGATACTTGGAGGAGTTGCTCTTCTGATAGCCTTTGTCTTCATTGAGCGGTGGGTACCGGCACCCATGTTCCGGTTGAATCTATTTCGCATCCGCGCCTTCGCCGCCGGCAATGTGGCTGGATTCCTGTCGTCGGTAGCGCGGGGCGGATTGATGTTTATGCTGGTTATCTGGCTGCAGGGTATATGGTTACCGATGCACGGTTATAATTTCGAGGTGACGCCGCTCTGGGCAGGGATTTATATGATACCCATGAGCCTCGGCTTTCTGATTGCCGGACCGCTCTTCGGGAGGCTATCCGATATATACGGAGCAAGGTACTTTGCCACCGGTGGTATGGTACTGGCGGCAATCACTTTTGCTCTCCTGATTGTACTTCCCGTCGATTTTCCATATGTACCCTTCGCTGCATTGATTTTGCTCAATGGACTGGCCATGGGTATGTTTGCCGCACCTAATACCGCAGCCATTATGAACAGCGTCCCAGCACGACATCGAGGAGTGAGTTCGGGCATGCGGGCCACGTTGATAAACGCCGGCATGCCGCTGTCTATCAGTGTCTTCTTCGCCTTCATGATACTCGGCATGAATGCTACGGTGCCGGCGAGCATGTATGGGGGCCTGACGCAGCAGGGCATGCCCGGGCCGATTGCTCAGCGGCTGGCCGATGCGCCGGCAATAATGTACCTGTTCGCGGCATTTCTAGGATACAACCCGCTGGCAACACTTATTCCTACGACTGTGCTGCACGCTCTGCCGCCGGCGGAGGTAGCCACTATCACCTCCAGGACATTTTTCCCCCAGCTAATTTCTGATGCCTTTCATCGAGGGCTGACCGAAGTCCTGATCTTTTCCATCGTGATGTGCCTTATCGCAGCCGGGGCATCCTGGCTTCGCGGCGGCAAGTACGTCTATCATGAAGATGGTAAATACGCCGTCGGGCCCGAGCCTTTGTCAGATTAAACTGAATCAGAGTTTACACAGATTTTACATATCCCGCATAATAAGGAAACAATTCGCTTCTATAATATCTTAATAG
>CAZJQG010000021.1:0-37346 GCA_964548415.1 uncultured Dehalococcoidales bacterium
TGCCTAAGGCAAACGTTCAAGAAATTCCGCTTGTCTGGATACAGGCGGGAACCTGTACCGGATGTTCGGTATCAGTTCTCAATTCAGTCAGCCCGACCATCAAGAATGTCCTTATAGACGAAGTTGTCCCTGGTAAACACGTAAACCTGAAATTCCAGGCAACCGTAATGGCCGGGGAAGGCGATGCCGTCATTCAGGTGTTGGAAAATACTCCGAAAACGAATAAAAACGGCTATGTCCTGGTAGTAGAAGGCGCTATACCCGTCAAAGACGGCGGTGCCTATGGTTCTCTGGGTGAAAGAAAGGATAAACCGGTGCCCATGGCAGAGCGAGTTGAAGCCCTGGCTAAAGACGCTCTGGCAATCATAGCTCTGGGCACATGCGCTACCTTCGGCGGCATTGCTGCCGGGAAACCAAACCCCGGCGGTTACGAGGGCACGGATAAATTCTTGAAATCACGCAAGATAAATAAGCCGCTGATTAATATCCCCGGTTGCCCACCCCACCCCGACTGGTTTATCGGCACGGTAGCCTCCGTACTGCTTCTCGGCCTACCAAAGCCTGAAGAACTTGATGAGCTAAAGCGCCCCAAAGTTTTCTATGGTGGCCTGGTCCATGAGAACTGCCCCAGACGAGCCTATTTCGATGAAGGAAAATTCGCCAAGAAGTTCGGCGAGCCTGGCTGTCTAAACGAACTGGGCTGCAAGGGTCCGGTTACACACGCAGATTGCCCGATTAGACTATGGAACCACGGCACGAGCTGGTGCATCGGCGCCGGGTCACCCTGTATCGGCTGCTGCGAACCAGGATTCCCCGATCTAGTAGCACCTTTCTATCAGAAATTAAACGACGCCAATTTGCCCATGATAGGTAAACTCCAGGGAAAGGAGAAATAGAAATTGAGCAAGATTGTTGTTGATCCCCTTACCCGAATTGAAGGGCACCTCAAGATAGAAGTTACCACCGAGAACGGTGTAGTTAAAGATGCTCACAGCTCAGGTATGATGTTTAGAGGTATTGAGCTAATACTTCGAGGTAGAGACCCGCGTGACGCCCAGAGATACACTCAGCGCATCTGCGGCGTCTGCCCCACCAGCCATTCTATAGCCTCGACTCTGAACCTGGACAGCGCTTTCGGTATCTCAGACAAGATACCTGACAACGGCAGAATCGTCCGCAACCTGATTCTTGGAGCGGCTCATATAGCCGATCACATACTGCATTTTTACCACCTGGCGGCCCTCGATTATGTGGACGTAACCAAAGTGGCCGGGTATAACGGCAATGACCCGGCTCTCAACTCGATAAAGCAATTCATACAGAGGGGCGAACTGGCACCGTTTGTTCCCCGCTATGAAGGCGACTATCGCCTTAGCGACCAGATTAACATAGCGGCTACAGCCGACTATGTTAAAGCCCTGGAGATGCGGCGCAAGGGGCAGGAAATGCTGGTTATCTTCGGCGGCAAGATGCCTCATAATATGGCGGTCATGCCCGGTGGTGTCACCGAAACCGTAACAGTCGATAAAATAGCCTCTTTTTTGTGGAGGCTCAATGAGCTAAGGGACTTCATCGATAATGTCTATATACCCGATGTACTGGCAGTGGCCGGAGCCTACCCCGACTATTTCGAAATCGGCGCCGGCTGCGGCAACCTGCTTTCTTACGGAAGCTTCGACCTCGAAAGCACTAACCCGGACTACACCAAGAGGAAGAGACTTATGAAGCAGGGAACCGTGTCAATGGACCTCAAGCTTGGTGCTCTGGATACCAACAAGATCATGGAGTATGTAAAACACTCCTGGTACGCCGACTCCAGCACCGGCAAGCACCCGTCACACGGAATGACGGAGCCCCAGCATGACAAGAAAGGCGCTTATTCGTGGGCCAAAGCTCCGCGATACGACGGGAAAGTCTACGAGGTCGGGCCCCTGGCCCGCGTCGCTGCTACTTATGCCGGCGGTGACCCGACTGTGAAGAAACTGGTCGACTCGGTCCTTTCACAGTTCAAGGCGAGTCCCAAAGCTCTTTTCTCAGTACTCGGCCGCCACGCTGCTCGAGCCCTTTATACAAAATTTGTGGCCGACTCAATGCCCGGATGGCTGCTCCAGCTAAAACCCGGTGAGCCCGCTTATATAGACTATCAGATTCCCGAAGAGTCAACAGGAATGGGACTAGTCGACGCCGCCAGAGGCGCTCTAGGACACTGGGTTGAGATAAAAGACAAGAAAATCGCCAACTACCAGTGCGTGGTTCCGAGCACCTGGAACCTGGGGCCCAGAGACGACAAAGGACAGCCGGGTCCGGTGGAGCAGGCGCTCATCGGCACCAAGATTAGAGACGAAAGCAATCCTTACGAGATCGGACGAATCGTGCGCTCTTTCGACCCGTGCCTGGCCTGCGCCATTCACGTTATTACCCCGAAAGGTAGAACTCTTGGAATATACAAAGTCAGTTAAGATGCGGACGCGTAACACCAGCCCCAGAATCTCCGTCCTGGGTATAGGCAACCTGTTGCTCAAAGATGAAGGTGTAGGCATACACCTTGTTGAAAAACTGGCTGAACTTATAGAAGACGTTAGTGTCAATATTATCGACGGCGGCACCTCTCCGGACTTTCTGTTTCTGGTAGAAGATAATCTGGACAAGTTAATCATAGTGGACGCCGTTAAAAACGGAGATGCGCCGGGAACAATATACCGGTTTAGCTTCGATGTTGTAGATTTGGAGGGCGCGCCGCCCTTTTCCTTACATGACATAGGCGTTGTAGACAGCTTGAGGACGATGGCTTTATTCAACAAACAGCCGAAGTCCACCATCGTTATCGGTATCGAGCCCAAGACGATAGATTTCGGGCTTGAGCTTTCCCCCGAATTGGAAGAAAAGTTACCTAAAATTATTGACCTGGTCAATCAGGAAATAAAGCACACCACAGCTATGGAGGTAAACAGATGATAATATCCGAGTTGAAGCCGTTTCCGGAAGTTTTAGGTTATCTGGAAAAGGACAAGAAGGTATTTATAGCCGGTTGCAAAGGCTGTGCCGAGGTATGCCAGACCGGTGATGAGCCTCAAGTCCTCGATATGAAACAGAAGCTGGAAAAAGAAGGCAAGACGGTTACCGGCCACTGTGTAGTCGATTTTCTGTGCGACAAAGCCCTGATCAAAACCCGTCTGTTACCCCACGAGGCTGAAATAGATGCCGCTGATTCACTGCTGGTAATGACCTGCGGCATCGGAGTTCAGGCTACGGCCGCAGTGGTGAACAAGCTGGTCCACCCCGCCGCTAACACCATTAACGTGGGTGGTGTCGGCGGTACCTGGCGGGGCAGCGAGCGCTGCCGGGAGTGCGGCGATTGCGTTCTCGACTTGACCGGCGGAATATGTCCCCTGACCGCCTGTACCAAGTGGTTGATTAATGGGCCGTGCGGTGGCGCTAAGAACGGGAAGTGTGAGGTTGAACCGGATGTACGCGATTGCGGCTGGCATCTGATTTACGAAAGGTTGAAGAAACTGGGGCAGCTGGACAAAATGCGAACACTGGCGCCTCAGGTCAAAAACTATGCCAAGATGCAGCCGCCAAAGGCGCTCAGGTCCAGCATCATGTGGGCGCTGGAGCAACAGGAAACAAAAGTCTAGCTATTCTTGAAGGAGGAAAACAGAGATGAGTCTGCGTGAGAAACTCCAGAGCGGCAAATTTGTGGTCACCGCTGAAATCGGCCCGGCCAAGGGCGTTGATATAAAAGAGTTTAATGAAAATGCCGACCTGCTGAAAAGTAGAGTGGACGCGGTCAACTGCACCGACCAGCAAAGCGCCGTTATGAGATTGGGCTCGCTGGCCGCCTGCTACCTGCTTAAGCAAAAAGGCATCGAGCCGGTGTTCCAGATGACCTGCCGCGACCGCAACCGTATAGCACTGCAATCGGACCTCCTCAGCGCATACGTTATGGGCGTGGAGAATGTTCTTTGCCTTACCGGAGATTACACCACGCTCGGAGACCATCCCGATGCCAGGCCGGTATTCGACCTCGACTCGGTATCGTTACTCTACGCTTCTAAGCAACTGGAGGCAGGAAAAGACCTGGCCGGCAAGGAGTTGAAGGGCACGCCCAAGTTTTTCCTTGGTGCCTGTGTGGCCCCCTGCGCCGACCCCGTGGAACCACAGCTTATCAAAATGGAGAGGAAAGTGAAGGCGGGCGCCCAGTTTTTCCAGACACAGGCAGTCTACGAGCCTAAAGCCTTTGAATCCTTCATGAAAGAGGCTAAAAAATTCGGCGTACCGGTAATGGTCGGTATCGTGGTGTTGAGGTCAGCCGGTATGGCTAAATTTATGAATAAAAACGTCGCCGGCATACACGTCCCCGATGAGCTAATCAACGAAATTGACAAAGCCGAGAACAAACTGGATAAAGGCATAGAGATAGCCGCCCGAATGATAAACGAGATGAAGGGCATGTGCCAGGGCGCTCATATCATGGCTATCGGACTTGAATCCAAAGTGCCGGCGATTCTCGACGCCGCCAGACTATAGCGGTAAAATAAAAGCAGAGATGCGCATCGTACGCTTTTCTGCCGGTAGTCGGGCCAGATATGGCATATTAGCCGGCAATATCATTCGCGGACTATACGGCAATCCTTGCTCACATTTCGGCCATCTTTCCAGTCCATCCGTTCTGGACGGGAACAAATATACACTCGATGATGTCAGATTGCTTTCCCCTTGCCTACCATCCAAAATAGTTTGCCTGGGGCTGAACTATCGAAGCCACATCGAAGAGATGAAATTACCCATGCCTACGGTGCCTCTCATCTTCCTCAAACCGTCCACCGCAATCATCGGCCCGGAAGATAAAATCGTTTTACCTCGCGATTGGGACCGCATCGACTACGAGGGCGAACTGGGAGTAGTCATGGGTAAAAAGGCAAAAGATGCGCCCGAGGAAACAGCGATGGAATATATCCTGGGTTACACCTGTTTTAATGATGTGTCTGACCGCCGCGCCCAGGCTGCCGACGGGCAGTGGACAAGAGCCAAGGGTTACGACACCTTCGCCCCCATCGGTCCCTGGATAGAAACCGAAGTTGAACCGGGCAATTTGAAAATTGAAACTTACCTCAACGGCGAACTGCGCCAGTCGGCTTCCACGAGCGACCTTCTTTTTGGCATACCAAAGCTCGTTAATTTTATTTCCGGCATCATGACACTGCTTCCCGGCGACATCATCGCCACCGGCACTCCCTCCGGTGTGGGTCCGATGAAACCCGGCGACCTGGTTGAAGTCAAAATCCAAAACATCGGCACGCTTAAAAACCACGTTGTCGGCCCGGACTAGACTGCGGGCACCGTACGTTCTTTTCCAGACCTCTACCTGTAAAGATGTGGGTATTGACAATATAAAGGACACAGAATACACTCATACGCAGAATGAACGCCGGCCCACCAGTGGAGCCTGACAAGAGCACACCGGATAATCTGGCTGAGCGTCTGCAATCCCTCCAGGAGGAAATCCGCCGTCTGAAGGAGATTGTGGGGCCGGTAAACCAACGCATCGCTGAGATCGAACGCACCCTGGGATCGATTCCCACCAAGGTCCCAGCGCCACCAGCGGCAAAACCAGCGCAGTTATCTCCGACACAGCCTGCTCCATTAAAATCAGTCCCGGCCTCATCACAGGCTCCCCAAGCTCCATCAAAGGCTCCGGCTGCTGTCCAGCCTGCTCCCATGAGGGTCAAATCTCCCGCCAAACCCAGGGAGTGGGAGCAGATACTGGGAGGAAACTGGCTGGCACGGGTAGGCGTGGTAGCGCTAATTATCGGCGTGGCTTTCTTCCTCAAGTTCGCCTTCGACAACGACTGGTTGGGGCCGCTGTCACGCGTTGTCCTGGGCGTAGTGGCCGGCCTGGCTATGATAGGCGGCGGCTATTACTGGCGAAAACGCTACCCCACGCTGTCACAGGCTATATGCGGAGGCGGTATCGGCCTCCTTTATCTATCTATCTTCGCTTCTTTCAACATATTTAACTTGATTCCTCTTTACCCGGCGGTTGGCCTGCTGCTTGTGGTGAGCATCGGCTCGGCGGTGCTGGCCATGCGGCTCAATTCCATGGCGCTGGCTATCATAGGCATTATCGGCGCTTTCAGCGCTCCGTTCATCCTGGGCAGCGCCGCTCCAGGCGCGGGGCAGACAGGCCACGGCATACAGCTGCTCGTCTACGTTATTGTGGTGGACATCGGCGTACTGGCGTTGTCCACTTTTCGCAACTGGCGCTGGTTTAACCTTCTAGCCCTCTTCGGCTCGTTATTAACATACCTGGCCTGGTCTTACCAGTTCGGATCCAATGCCGGCCTGGCTACACAGCAACTGGGTATAACCGTCATTTTCATTATCTTTTTTGGAGCCACGACATTATTCCATCTCATCTGGCGGCGTCCGGCGCGGGGATTCGACTACTCTCTAATGATAATTAATGCCATTGCCTTCTTCGGTATAAGCTACGCCATCATGCACGACGAGCTACGTGCCTGGATGGGTGGTTTCACCATGCTGTTCGCTGTCCTCTATGGCAGCCTGGCGTACTTAGCCGTGAAAAGGGGCGCCGAGAATTACAGGCTCAGCCTGTTCGCCCGCGGCATAGCTATTGTATTTTTTACCCTGGCCATACCAATTCAACTGGGGGACAGGGCCTGGACAACGGTGGCTCTCGCTGCTGAAGGAACTGTGTTGATGTGGCTATACCTCAAACTAAATATCTCCCACTTTCGAGCTTACGGCTATGCGGTATTTGCCTTCGTAGCTGTCCGCCTCATGTTCTTTAATACCACACTGGCAACACGGCACGTCCTGCCGGTATTCAACGAACGGTTCCTGGCCTTTATCGCGGCCATCACGGCTATGTACGTAACCGGCTATTTTCTATGGCGGCAACAGCAGCAGAAAGGGAAAAAGCTCGGATACCCGGTCTTCGTGGTCGCCGCCGCCGTCTTCTCCATATGGATAGTGGCCGCCGAAGTCCTCAGTTTCAGGCACGATCCGGCAAACTTGTCAGCAAGCCTGAGCCTCATCGTGCTACTCGTCTTCGCCGGAGCCACTATTCTGTACCACGCGTTTTGGCGGCGCGTTCCCGGCGTATTCGACCTAGTCTTAACGGTGATGACCGCCGCATCTTATTTCGGCATCAGCTGGTGGCTGTGGGACGACCTAAGACAATGGATGGGCGGCCTCTTTTTGGTCCTCGCTCTCTTTTATGGCGGACTGGCCTACATTTCTTTCAGAAGAGGCAGCGAGTTTAACAGGCTTGGCTATTTCTCATTGGGCGCGGCCATCGTCATATTCAGCGTGGCTATACCGGTCCAGGCAGGCGATTCGGCGTGGACAACGATTGGCTGGGCCGCCGAAATGGTACTCCTGGTGTGGCTGTCGTTCCGACTTAAAATGCAGCAGTTACGCTACTACGGCTACGCTGTTTTCGCTTTCCTCCTTGGCCGCCTGCTGTTTTTCGATACTTCCGTAAACCTTCACGATTTCCGTCTGATTTTGAACGAACGAGTTCTAGCTTTCGCGGCGGGTATTGCCGCCATGTACCTTTCGGCGTATCTGGTGTGGCGAGAAAGAGACAACTTCGGGCAGTGGAAGGCGCCGGCCGGGGCCTTCATTATCGCCGCTAACGTCTTCACGCTCTGGGTACTCAGCTTCGAGTCATGGGATTACTTCGGCAGCCAGCTCTTACTGGTGCGGTCAGGATCCGCCGCCGCCAACTCCCTCAGGAATGCCCAGAACCTGTCTCTTACCATATTGTGGACGCTTTACGCTGTGATTCTGCTGGTTATAGGTGTGGTGAAACGGTGGCGGTTATTGCGGCTAGGGGCTCTGGTGCTGCTGGCCATACCGATTCTCAAGCTTTTCGTATACGACGTGTTTGCTCTGGAGCGGGTATATCGTATTGTAGCCTTCGTCGGTCTCGGACTGCTTCTTATAATCAGCGCCTATCTTATCCAGCGCCACAGCAAAGCCATCCGGGGTTTCCTGATTAAAAAATAACCGCCAGCAGACCGGGTTTTATTCGTGGCGGAACATTGACAGTAATTACCTTCCGTGATAATCTGCTGAACAACAATCCCCACTCCACTGGAGGTACCTGTGGACTTAACACTAGTTGAAGCGCTGACTATCGGAGATGCCTGGTTTCAGTGCCTGGACAAAGCCCTGTTGCACGGCCGGACGTATCGTATCCAGCAGGGCAGTTTCGAGGGCACTCACCGTAAAGAGATACCCCTGGTGGCTATAATAATTCGCAACCCGGGCGTCAGGCCACTAAGGCCGGACGTACCCGCGGGCGTACCGGCACCCACTACAGACGAGGTTATCCACGACTACATGTCATACCTGATGACCGGTGCCAAGCAGGAGAACGAGGAGTACACCTACGGCGAGGACCTGGCGCCGCAAATCGACGAGGTTATCAGGCGCTATAAAAAGGGAGCCGATACCAACCAGATGTGCATGACCATCGGTAACCGTAAAAGCATCAAACTGAAAGACCCACCCTGTTTGAGAGTCGTGGACACACGCGTCCAGGAAGGCAAACTCAATTTCATTCTGTATTTTAGGAGCTGGGACCTGTGGGGCGGTTTGCCCACCAACCTCGGCGGCCTGCAGCTTTTGAAGGAGTACATTGCCCAGGAGATAGGCGTCAAAGACGGCTCTTTGATTGCCTTCAGCAAAGGGCTTCACTTATACGAACACTGCTGGGACCTGGCTAAGATGGTGCTCCACATGCCACTCGAATAAATGTAACTGCCACTCAAGCTGCCATTCATAATCGATATCCCGTCGAACTTGCATAAGCCTCTGCGTTATGATTAAATATATCTATACCTAGTGATTCTAGGTAGTGAGCTAACATGAGTTCAGTTCAGGACGTCCCCGGACTCAATCTACTCCTGTCACTTAAAGACAAGAGAGCTATTGTCACCGGCGGTGCCAGGGGCCTGGGTCTGGCCATTTCTTACCGTCTCTCAGAGGCCGGCGCTACCGTGGTCATCGGCGATGTCGACGGCAACCTGGCCAGGGAATCAGCACAAGTTCTGGGTAAATCCGGATACAAATCGATCCCTTTTCAGTGCGACGTCAGCCGCGAAGACGAGGTGAAAAAAATGGTGGAAACGGCTGCCGGGCAAATGGGCGGCATCGATATCCTGGTAAACAATGCCGGCATCTTTCCCCGGATATCGCTGCAGGAAATGACTGCGGAAGACTTTGACAGGGTAATCTCCGTCAACCTGAAGGGCACCTTTTTATGCAGCCGCGAAGTATGCCGGCTGATGATCGAGCAGCGGACCGGCGGCACCATAATAAACCTGGCTTCCATCGATGCCGTGCATCCCTCCGAGAAGGGGATGTCCGCCTACGATGCCTCCAAGGGAGCTGTCCTGTCGCTGACAAAGAGCCTGGCGCTGGAGCTCGGTCAACACGACATCCGGGTGAATGCCATTGCGCCGGGCGGTATTTTGACCGAGAGCCTGGCATCTCTAGTAACCGACGCACCGTCGACGCAGGGCAAAGCCCAGCTGAAAAAATTCATGGCCCGCATGGTGCTGGGTCGAATGGGCAGAGCCGATGAGGTGGCCAGGGTGGTTCTTTTCCTGGCATCGGAGATGTCCAGCTACATCACCGGAACACTGATAACCGTAGATGGCGGCTATCTCATTTCATAATGGGCCTGGCCATCGGACCCGAAATCAATATGGCAAGGGGGATTTAAAATGTCTAAAGTAATGATAATGACCGACACGGTAGCTTCGGTGCCGGATGAATTAACAGCCAGATACGGCATAATGGTGGTACCTGCAGCCATAATATCTTTCAACGGCAGTCAATATATAGAAGGCAGGACCCTCAACGCTACCGAAGCCTACAACCTTATTACTAAAGACCCGGACAGATTCGTAACCTCACCACTGACACCGGCTCATCTGGTAGAGGAGTACAGTCAGATTCCTGCCGACGTAACGGATGTTTTATTTATAACCATATCTTCAGGGCTGAGTGCGGTTAATAAAGTGGCCACTTTAGCCGCCGATGTATATTGCCAAAATTCTCCCCAAAAAAGAATAAAAATATTCGATTCTAATAGCTGCGCCGGAGGCCAGGGGATGGTGGTTCTGGCTGCGGCCAGGGCGGCGGAAAAGGGCATGACGCTGGAACGAGTGGTTGAAGTAGCCCAGGAAGCGCGACAGAAGACGAAGGGCTTGATGATACTCGATACCCTGCGCTACGTTTACCGCACCGGTCGCATGTCCAAGGAGGACGCTCTCAAGGCGGCTGAGTCCAACATCAAGCCGATCAATAAAATAGGAGTCAACGGCACCGTGGAATTCGTGGATGCCGTAACCAAAAGAGAGGCCGGCTACAAACGACTGTTGGAGCTAGTTTCTCAGGAAGCGACCACCAGGTCCCTTCATTTCATGCTCAGCCACGCCGCCGCTCCCGAAATGGTGGAGCGATTTGCGGGCATGATAAAGGAAAACTTCGACTGTTTGAGCCTGGTGGTAAGCGATTACAGCCCGGTCATGGGTTACGGGGCTGGCCCTGGATGCCTGTTCGTTGCCTTTCATCCGGAGCTGGATTTGCTCAAATAGCCACCCTGTCATAAAATGTAGCTTTATACTTAAACTTCATGACTAACAAATAATGACTATTTCTAAACCAGAAACGAACGTCGAGTTGCCAACCCTCGAAAAATTCCGGAATATCAACCGCACGTTTCCCCACACCGAGCATATTTTGCAGCAAAAACGTGACGGTAAAAAAGTTTTCGGCTGGCTGTGCACTTACGTACCGGAGGAAATATTACATGCAGCCGGCATACTACCCGTCCGCATCACCGGCTACTCAAATGAAGTGGAACTGGACGACGGCAATGCCTACCTGTACATCAACAACTGCTCTTTCTCGCGCAGCTGCCTGCAAATGGGGCTGAGGAAAGAGTACGAATTCCTCGATGGCGTGGTCGGCGGCTCCACCTGTGACGGCGCCCGACGCTTGTTTGACCTGTGGCGACATTATATCGGCACACCGTTCTATCATGTGCTTACCGTGCCCCGGAAGTACTCCGAGAAAGCGCATGCCCTTTATTTAAACGAGGTCATTCAATTCAAGGAACACCTCGAAGAATATATGGGTTTCAAGGTAACCGACAAAGCCCTCCACCAGTCCATAAAGCTGTACAACCAATCGAGAGACCTGCTGTGGCAGCTCTACGAGCTCCGAAAATCTCCCAGCCCTCCAATTACCGGCACCGAGACCATGGAAATTTCGAACGCGAGCTATCGTATGCCCAAGGAAATTTTCAACGAATGGCTCAAGTCTCTGCTCGACGACCTGAAGCATTCATCCAGGGAGCATACCGGCCGAGCTCGGCTGATGCTGGTGGGCAGCGTTCTGACCAATACAGACTTCATCAAGGCCATCGAGGACCAGGGCGGGCTGGTAGTGACCGATGAGCTGTGCACCAGCACCAGGTACTGGGGCGACCGGGTTAAGCTGGACGGTAACGAGCCGCCGGTCAACGCTATAGCCAGACGGTACCTGAACAATTATCCCTGCGCCCGAATGTTTCCCTCCGATGAGCGCTTTAATCGCATAGTAGACGCCGCTCTAAAGTTTAACGTCGATGGCGTCGTCAGCCAGACAATCAGATATTGCGTGCCTTATGCCCATGACTTACCGCTGCTGACCAGGAGGCTCAAAGAGCACAACATACCCGTTCTCTCTCTAGATGTCGAGTATGGCACATCGGGTTCCGGTCAAATACAAACGCGTGTGCAGGCTTTCCTGGAAATGCTGGAGGCTAAGAAAAAATGAAGGCCACGGGTAAAAATAGTATTGAGTCCATTCTCCGGGCCTGCCGACTGATCATGAAAATGGGTCAGGGCACGGCTGACATGAGCCCCAGCCGTACGATGTACTACAAAATGTTGATTAAATATTTTTCGAGCCTGCTTCAGGCTAAAGAGAACGGAGATTTTATAGCCGCGCACACGGTCTTCTTCCCCGCCGAAGTGATATACGCCATGGACCTGGTGCCCATGCATACCGAAACAACCACCTGGATGACGGCGCTGTTTACCGGCGAATGCAGCGATATACTGGCCGCCGGCTCCAGCCTGGGTATGGCCTCCGAGATATGCACTCCCCATCGCGGGCTGGCCGGCGCCTTTGCCATTGGCGCACTGCCCCGGCCGGACGTCATGCTATGGTCTAACATGGTCTGCGATAACACGGCCAAGAGCGGGGAACTGGTCATGGAGCTGTGCGATTGCCCGGGCTTCTTCATCGATCGCCCCTTCAAGGACAGTCAATACGAGGTTAATTATCTTGTAGGGGAATTACAGGATCTGGTCAAGTTTCTGGAAGATAAGTCCGGCAGAAAGATGAATTGGGATAAGCTGTCCGAAATCGTGGCCCGTATGGACAAGCAGATTGAGCTAATCAGGCAGATAAACGAGCTCCGCAAAAGCGTGCCCACGCCGTTCCGGGCGACGGGTTTCCTGGAACTGCTGTCTGTAGACTATCTATTTCCGGGCCAGCCCGAGGCCATAGAATATCTGGAGACATTGCTTGCCGAGCTGTCGGAGATGGTGAAAAAAGGCGAAGGCGCCGTCAGCCGGGAGCGCTTCCGCGTTATGAGCTTATTTATTCCGCCCATGTACCTGATTGCATTTCTGGAGAAAATCTCGCAGGAATACGGCGCCGTATCGGTCATCGAGCCGTTCTTTACTTTCTGGGGCGAGGGCAGGCTTGATCCTGCACATCCGCTGGAAAGCGTGGCCAAAAAGTCGTATATGATTCCGGAGATGCGAATGTACCGTCCTATGGACGATCTGGCATTGGACGCCATAGTCGACTGCGCGCAACAGTACAAGGTGGACGGCGCCATCTTCTATGCCGACGTAGGCTGCCGGCACAGCTGCGCCACCATTAAGCTGTTTAAAGACTCCCTGAACAGGATTGACATACCCATGCTGACGCTGGACTGCGATGTGGTAGATCCCACCATAACATCGGAAGAAGAATTCAGGGAAAAACTCGAGCGATTCTTCGAGCTTCTGGAGGAACGCTGATTTCGGCTATGAACGTGGCAGGACTGGATATAGGTAGCCTGACCACTAAAGTGGTCGTTATAGAGGACGATACGATCGCTTCTTCCGGGGTCATTCCATCGGGCGAAGAGGCCGAGTCGACTGCACGAGAAGCCCTAGCGCAAGTCAGTATGCGTGCACATATCGACTCGAATGGAGACCTTTATATCGTCTCCACGGGAATCGGCGGGAAATCTATCTCTTTCGCCCAACAGCAGAAGTCGATTACCACCTGCCTGGCTCGAGGTATATCGCGACTTTTCCCGACGGCACGCCTTCTGATAGACATGGGCGCCGAGAGTATCACTATTGTTAAACTGAACGAGCGTGGCCGCGTGTCCGACTGGCTGGGACACGATAAGTGCGCCGCCGGCACCGGCATTTTCCTACAACAGATGGCCAAACTTATGCAGATGCCTTTAGAGGAAATGGCTAAAATTTCATTAAACGCTAAATCGCCCGCCGAAATCTCCAGCACCTGTGCCGTGTTCGCCGAATCGGAGGTCATCTCCCACGTACATCGCGACCCGCCGACCCCTAGAGAAGACATTGTGGCCGGTATATATTCTTCACTGGTCAGCCGCGTTATGGCGCTGGCCAAAAGGGTCGGCATTGAAAAAGACGTGGCAGTTTCCGGAGGAGTCGCACTCAATATTGGCCTACTCACCACGCTGGAGAAAGAACTCGGTTTTAAAATCCTAGTGCCGGAGCAGCCGCAGCTCGTGGCTGCGCTCGGAGCCGCCATAATCGCAGGAGAGAACATTGACCGGTAAATCCGTAATAGTGACCGGAATCGATATCGGTTCCAGGGCCGCCAAGGTAGTTATCATGAAAGATGACAAAATCATCGCCTCGGCTATTCGCGATACCGGACCCGAAAGCGCCAAAACGGCTTATATGGCATTGGCTGCGGCGCTAGACGGCACCGGGCTGGCACTGGACAGCATTGACTATGTCGTGGCCACCGGCTACGGCAGAGTGCTGGTTCCCTTCGCCAACGAAAACATCTCCGAGATAAGCTGCCATGCCAGGGGCATCACCTGGTACTTCCCTTCGGTGAAGACCATACTCGATATGGGCGGCCAGGACTGCAAGGCCATCAACTGCAACGGCTCCGGAACGGTAACCAACTTCGTCATGAACGACAAATGCGCCGGAGGCACCGGCCGGTTTCTGGAAATGATAGCCGACGTACTCAACGTTCCTTTGAATAATATCGGCGAGGTCTCGCTGTCATCCGATAACGCCATCCCCTTCAACACCATTTGTGCCGTCTTCGCCAAGACCGAGGCCATAAACTACCTGAGAAAAGGCGTGGCCAAGAGCGATATATTAGCCGGGCTGCACGAAGCCATAGCCGTCAGGTCGGTTAATCTGCTGCGGCGTGTCTCCATCGAGAAGGACTTCACCATCACAGGAGGTATTTCCAAAAACAGCGGGCTGGTTAAGAAGCTGACCGATAAAATCGGCCTGCAGCCGCTCATGTGTGAAGACCCGCAGCTGGCCGGGGCCCTGGGCGCGGCGCTGTTCGCCAGGGAACGGCTGCTGGGCTTAACTACAAAGACTCTCAAAGTTCAATACGGTTATTCGGATGGTACCGGAGATTACTTTATAACCGTCGATACCGAATTATGCGACGGCTGCGGGAAGTGCGTGGAAGCCTGCCCGGCGGGAATTCTGGTGGCCCAAATGGGCGAACAGGGCTTGATAAAGGTCAAGGTAAAAGATGAAGCCAGAAAGAAACTTGGCTTTCTGTGCCCCGGATTTGAGGTATGCAGCCGGACTAATAAGCTGAACTGTCATAGCGCCTGCGTTAACAACGCCATCAGTCACAGCTGGTAATATTTTCATAATGTAGAGGAGGGTTGAATGGGTAAGAAATTAAAGATAGCCGTCGATATTATGGGCGGCGACTTCGCGCCCGACGAAATTGTTAAGGGAGCCGCGCAGGCCGCCAAAGACCTGGGTGTGGATATCATTTTAGTGGGCACCAAATCGGCGCTGGAAAAGTCAGTCGCCACCTTCAGTACTGTCAGGCTACCGGTCCAGCAGGTCGAGGCAACAGAGATGATCAAGGACGGCGAGGAGCCAGCTTTTGCCGTAATGCGCAAGCCCAACAGCTCGGTGGCGGTGGCGGCCAGGCTGGTCAAGAGCGGAGACGCCGATGCCATGGTCAGCGCCGGTTCCACCGGAGCCTGCATGGTGGCCGCGTTTCAGCACGTCGGAGTTCTGTCTGGAATCGAAAGACCGATGGCCGGCGGCGCTTTCCTCGGGCTGGCTCCGAAGACCGTCGTGCTGGACCTGGGTGCCAATGTCGGCTGCCAGCCGTACCATCTGGTTGATTTCGCGGTAGCGGGAACGGTCTTTGTCCGTACGTTCATGGGCGTGGAAAACCCAACGGTAGGATTACTCAATGTAGGCGCCGAGGAGGGTAAAGGCAACCCCCAGGCGAAGGAGGCTTTCGGGCTCCTCAAGAACAGCGGGCTGAACTTCATCGGCAACGTCGAGGGCACGGACATACCGCTGGGCAAAGCCAACGTTATCGTCTGCGACGGCTTCGTGGGCAACATACTGGTCAAGTTCTGCGAGAGCCTGGGCAAAAGCGTTAGCAACTGGCTCGGCCGCGAGCTAAAAGATAAAATGAACCGCGAAGACCTGGAAAAAGTTACTTCCAAGCTGTACGGGCTGCTCAGCCCGGGCGTGGCCATGGGCGGCGGGCCGATGTGGGGCGTCGACGGCGTGGTAGCCATAGCCCACGGCAGCAGCCGCGCACCGCAGATCGCCGGCACCATCAAGCAGGCCAAAATCGCGGTGGAAAGCGGCTTTGTAGGCCAGCTAAAAGCCGAGTTAAAGAAAGTCCAGGACAAGAGAGAGTCGGCGGGTACTCAGTAAGCAGAGTAAAGGAGAAATGACATGTCGGTATTGTCTGAGCTGACACACAACATAGCCCGGGTGGCCAGGATTAGCGAGGCGGATATTAAACCGGAAACGAAATTAAAAGATATAAAGGCCGATTCTCTTCACTGGGTGCAGATAATCGTCGGCGTGGAAAACGCCCTTAATATCGAGGTAGACATAGATAAAGAGCGCATGTCCCAGCTGACCACGGTCGACGATTTCGTTAAATACATTGAAAAATTCACCAAATAATACTTCACTTCGTCCGGGTAACCACCGCAAAGGCGATGGCTTCGCTTCTACTGTGGGACAGGCTGAGCTTTATTTCCAGGTCCTCGAAACCGGGCCTTAGAATCCTGGCCGAAGGGACGCCGCTGCTGTCGTTGGTTATTTCGATATCGCGGTAGTCGGGCCCGGCTCTTTTGAGACTTCCGAACGCCTTTATGATAGCTTCCTTGGCTGCAAATCGGGCCGCCAGGTGCTGCGCCGGTGCCTTGTAAGACAAACAATAGTCCAGCTCCAGGCTGGTAAATACCTTCTTTAGAAACGCGCTGTCACCGCCAGCATCAGACTTTTTAAACCGGCTGATGGCCTCGATATCCACCCCCACACCAAACTGAGGCATCACCATGATGCATTATTCTAAGAAACTATGGCTCGAGGGTCAATACGCGGACCTGTCCGAATGCATCAGGATTAACTATAATGAAGATAGAAGGCCATTATATGCGAGAAGGTCATTTCGATCCCAAAAGGGCGCCTTACCTTGATGCCGATGAGCGCATCAAAGAACTACGCCCTTATAAATTGCTGAAAGACAAGTCCGGCATTAAACCAGGTTGGACCTGTATCGACCTCGGATCCGGCACGGGGACCTTTTCGCTGCGCATGCTTAGTTGCGTCGGCGATAAAGGCACCGTCTACGCCGTCGACGACAACGACCAAATGCTGGCCCGCATCAAAGCCAAGAACCCACCCCCCAATTTGATATTCGTCCATAGCGACGTTACCCGCACCGGACTTGCCGATGGTATCGCCGATCTCTGTCTCATGTCCTCCATACTGCACGAGGTAGACCGGCCAGACAATCTTGTAGCGGAGGCGTTCAGATTGCTTAAGCCCGGCGGTAGGGTTTTAGCGATGGATTGGAAAGCCGAACTGGACTCACCGGGCCCTTCCCAGAGGCGGCGCCTGTCTCAAGACAAGGTTGAAAATCTTATGCGGCAAGCCAGCTTTATTAACGTTGAATATTCCGATTGGTCCCGGAACTACTATATCGTCCTGGCAGATAAAAAGTGAGCCGCCTAGTATGGCTAGCGACATGAAGCAAAACCAAAGTATGGATCATAATATGGACTCCTTGCATGCCGGACACGGTCAAATGAGTGGCCACGCGGCTCACGGTGATCATGCCATGATGGTTGCCGATTTCAGGAAGCGGTTCTGGATATCTCTGATCTTAACCATACCAATTCTTTTACTGTCGCCGCTGATTCAGCAATTACTGGGCCTCGAAGGCATAATAAAGTTTCCCGGCGATACCTACGTGCTCTTTTTATTATGTTCGGCCGTTTATTTTTACGGTGGCTGGCCGTTTCTCAAGGGAATCTACGACGAGCTGAAATCCAGGTCCCCAGGCATGATGACGCTTATTGCCCTGGCCATTACGGTCGCTTACGTTTACAGCAGTGCTGTAGTTTTTGGTGTGAGTGGCGAGGTTTTCTTCTGGGAACTGGCGACTCTTATCGATGTGATGTTGCTCGGACACTGGCTGGAGATGCGTTCCATAATGGCCGCTTCCTCGGCGCTCGAAGAGCTTGCCAGACTTATGCCGTCCGAGGCGCACATGTTTATGCCGGACGGCAGCCTTATGGATATGCCGCTTGATGAGCTCAACGCGGGTGACAAAGTCCTGGTAAAGCCGGGCGAGAAGATACCGGCGGACGGTATGGTCATCGATGGAGAAACGTCGGTCGACGAGTCGATGCTCACCGGCGAATCGACCCCGGTGGCCAAGCAGGCGTCTGCTGCGGTCATCGGTGGTTCCGTCAACGGTGAAGGTTCTATCACCGTGGAGGTGCAAAAGACAGGCAAGGACTCATACCTTTCCCAGATGACGGAGCTGGTGAGGCAGGCACAGGAAAGCAAGTCGAGAACCCAGAACCTGGCTGACAGGGCGGCTCTGGCTCTGACCGTTATCGCCCTTACCGTTGGAGCCGTCACCCTGTTTGTCTGGCTTGGCATATTTCATAAGGAGTTTGTATTTGCCCTGGCTCGTATGGTTACGGTTATGGTCATAACGTGCCCGCACGCACTTGGACTGGCCATACCGCTGGTAGTAGCCGTTTCCACGGCACTGTCAGCGAAGAATGGCCTGTTGATTAAAAACCGCGATGGCTTCGAGCAAGCACGTAAGATTTCCGCAATACTGTTCGATAAGACCGGCACCCTGACCCAGGGCAAATTTGGCATTACCGACGTTATACTTTTCAACGACAAGATGGACAATAAAGAAATACTAAAGTATGCCGCCTCACTCGAGACCCATTCGGAGCATCCTATTGCCAGGGGCATCGCGTCGTCGACGAAAGAAACGTTTCCGGTGGAAGGGTTCAAGTCCATCCCGGGCAAAGGCGCCGAAGGTAAAGTAAACGGTAAAGCGGTCAAGACCGTCAGTCCGGGATATTTGAAGGAGAATAAT
This sequence comes from uncultured Dehalococcoidales bacterium, assembly GCA_964548415.1. Lineage (GTDB taxonomy): Bacteria > Chloroflexota > Dehalococcoidia > GIF9 > UBA5629 > 9FT-COMBO-48-23. The sequence goes on from CAZJQG010000021.1 coordinate 18,739, forward strand.
ATTGAAGTGAATGACGAAAGGATTGAGCGCCTGTCCTCTCAGGGTAAGACAGTGATATTCGTCCTGATCGATGGGAAGTTAGCAGGAGCTATTGCACTCGCCGACATTATAAGGCCGGAGTCTAAAGAAGCTATATCAAAGCTCAGGGAAATGGGCGTCAGGTGCATGATGATAACCGGTGATAACAAGCGCGTAGCCGGATGGGTCGCTGATGAAATAGGATTAGACGAATACTTTGCGGAGGTACTGCCGGAGAAGAAAGCCGAGAAGGTAAAAGAAGTTCAATCCCGTGGTCTGATGGTGGCTATGACCGGTGACGGGGTAAACGATGCTCCGGCGCTGGCCCAGGCCGACGTCGGTATTGCTATCGGCGCCGGCACCGACGTAGCTGTGGCTACGGCGGATGTAGTCCTGGTTAAAAGCAATCCTTTAGACGTGGTATCCATTATCAAGCTGTCCCGTGCCACGTACCGAAAAATGATTCAGAATCTGGCGTGGGCAACCGGGTACAACGTAGTTGCCATCCCTCTGGCGGCAGGAGTTGCCTATAGGGCCGGTATTCTACTCGATCCGGCGGCAGGGGCGGCCCTTATGGCCATCAGCACCATAATCGTAGCTATCAATGCCAGGTTTCTTAGAGTAGAAAAATAATAAGGCTTTTAATGGGTATCAACCCGTATCAGGCCGGTGTGATACGCCACAACTAATCTTCTAAGGCTACGCGGAACCGGCAAACCTTATCGCCCTTGGTCAGCAATTTGGTGAATCCCTTGGTTTTGAATTTCGGGTTCAGTTTCCGGGCCATGCCTCTGAGCGATTCACCCAGCAGGACTTCGCATAAATCCGGTTCCCTGGACCATATCCTCGCCACCGGGCAGGTTTTCAGTTCCTTCTCAAAGGCCTTCGGTGTATGTTCCACGTACCCGTCCCAGTAATTGGCAAAGGTATCGTCGATCAGGTCGTGCACCTTGGGCAGGGCCATGCAGTCATGAAAATCTTCCAGCTTGGTCCCGCTCAGGGCCATCCACATATCCGCGCCCTTCTGGCCGTCCTTATAATACACTTCCTTGAGGCGCTCAACGAATTTTTCCCCACCAACTTCTTTGCCCACCCGATATAAAGTGACCATCTGCCTGGCCAGGGCTTCCGTCCAGTTCTTGTAGCGTTTGCCCATCACCTCGTCACTAACCGGATACTTTTCACAATCTGGTATTTCGTTCATAGCTTGTCCTCCCGTAATTTCTGGCTGCCCGGTAGTTTAGCATAAACGCCATATTGTTTATAACAGGCGTTAAATTTATTGTCTTATGCTACCTCTGACGTGCCCAAGCCGACCATAAGTACCGGTTACCCACTAGCCGTAAAGTCGCCGTGCAAACTAGCTCATAAGTAGGTAGACGCCCGGGCAGGCCTAATCTAACCTTAGGCTAACGAAATTAGAGGTGTTTATATGCCCGGATGGTCTATTGAACTTATTGCATTCATCTTCGTAGCCCTGTGCACTTATTTACTGGTGCGCCTGCTAACCCGGAAGTCCCGCAAAAACGGGCACTCCGCTAACGGGCAGGTCAAACGGGTGAGCGAAGTCGGCATACTGGCGGTCACCGTCATCGCCGCCGTTTATACCCTTTACTATCTAATCTGGCGTTTATCTACCATTAACCCTTCGGCCGTCGCCTTCTCCTGGCTGCTGTGGCTGGCCGAAGCCTACGGTCTTATGGTCTTCATGCTGCACGCTTTCATGAGCTGGCGCCTCGTTTATCCCACTGCTCCTCCGCCGAACCGTAACTATACCGTTGACGTTCTTATCCCGACCTACAACGAGCCTATCGATGTGCTCAGCGCCACTTTAGCCGGGTGTTCCGCCATCAGTTATCCCCATCAGACCTACGTGCTGGACGATGGAGACCGCCTGGAAGTAAAGCGGCTGGCATCCGATTTCAAATGCGTCTACATGGCCCGGCCCACGCACGAGGCGGCCAAGGCCGGTAATTTAAACTACGCTATTCAGCGGACCAACGCCGAACTTATCGTTACACTGGATGCCGACCATATACCGCTGCCCGATTTTCTGGATGAAGTCCTGGGCTTCTTTAACGACCCCAGGGTCGCCGTGGTCCAGGGACCGCAGTTGTTCTACAACGTGGATTCGTTCGAGCACGAAGGCCCCGACTGGCACGAGCAGAAGCTCTTCTTCCATGTAATTCTTCCCGGTAAGAACCGGACCGACTCCGCTTTTTGGTGCGGCAGTCCGGCGGTGCTGAGACGCTCTGCCATAGAAAGCATCGGAGGAGTTGCCGAGGAGACCGTAACCGAGGACCTGCATACTTCCATCCGACTGGCCGAGCATGGTTACCACGTCGTCTACGTCGACCGGCCAATGGCGGTCGGTCTGGCGCCGGCGACCGTCCACGATTTCCTGGTACAACGGTTTCGCTGGGCACAGGGAGCCATGCAGACTTTCCGAATAGACAACCCCCTGTTCGCTAAAGGCCTCAGCTGGCGTCAGCGGCTCAGCTTCTTCGCCTCGATGGAGACGTACTTCGACTCGATACAAAAGCTGGTGCTGCTCCTCATACCGATACTGGTGCTGCTAACCGGGGCATTGCCCATAAGCACGCTCACCTGGCCGTTCTGGCTGCGGTTCACGCCCTACATGATATTGACATTTAGCGCGCTGTGGCTGCTGGGACGCGGACTATATAACATATGGGACGTCTTGCGCTACGACTCTATCAAGATGTTCACCTTCATATCAGCGCTGCCCACGCTGATAACCGGGCGCGCCCGGCCCTTCCAGGTGACGTCCAAGGTAGCCGGCGATGATAACCGGTCGCCATTTCAGCGGTTGGTCACGCCCCACTGGATCGTTATGGGGCTCTCCTTCGCCGCCATCGTCATCGGTGTGGCTAACCTGGTACATCCTATGTGGTACCAACCGGACCTGTTCCCCACGCTGGTGGCTATAGGCTGGGCGTCGTTTAACCTAGCCATGCTGACATCTTGCGTCATGCTTTTGAGAAAAGTCAGCCGCCGGGCTAATTATCGTATCCCCACCAATAACCAATCTTACTGGCAGGTTATCGGTGATGATGGCTGGTATCCGGCGCGCTCCATTGACTTCAGTGCCACGGGCATCGGGCTGGAAAACATGGGGCCGCACCTGCAGCTTGGCGCCCAGTTGAAACTCATTATCAACAACAAAACGCCCCTGCTGGATGTGTGCAATAAGCAACAGCTGGAGACATTCAGCAAGCCGGCCATCGTACTAACCGCCAGGGTTGTCAGCGAATACAACGGTAAAAACCACACCAACCAGCGGATCGGATTGCTGATACAGAAGTTTGCCAGCTACAGCGATATGGCGAGCTACTTCGGTATCGTGTATTCGCCGTGCCGGCTGTTGAACGGCGATAAGGCCAAGTATGCCCAGCTGGTGGCGGTGGAGAAAAAACAACTTCCGAAAGGCGCTGAAACTAGCGGTTATCCAGGCGCCGCATAATCCTGGCCCGCTCCTGTACCTTTTTGATTATGTTGCGGTTCTCGATGAAATCGGTGGTGTACTTTCCTGAGCGGAACACTTCGTCATCCAGCGTCACCTGATGGAACAAAGTTGTTGACTCTATGCCCTCGACTCTTATCTCGCTAAGTGCCCTCTGTGCGCGGATGATGGCTTCCTCCCTGGTCTTACCTCGGACCAGCAGCTTGAACAGCAATGAATCGTAGTCATGGGGAAGCTCGTAGCCTTCATATATACCCTCATCGATTCTCACCCCCAGGCCGTGCGGAAAGCGGAGGCCGGTTATTTTACCCGGGCAGGGGAAAAAGTTGCGCGTGGGATCCTCGGCGGTTATGCGCAAATTAATAGAAGGGGCATCCAGTCTGATATCTTCCTGGTTGTAGCTCAACCGCTCTCCGGCGGCGATCCTTATCTGCTCCTTGACGATATCGACGTTGGCCGCCAGTTCGGTAACGCAGTGCTCCACCTGCAGACGCGAGTTCACCTCGTTAAAGTAAAATTCCTGCGTGTCCGGCACGTAGAAGAACTCGACAGTCAGCGCGTTGACATACTGCAGGGCTACGGCCACGTCCAGGGCTGTGACGTATATTTTCATTCTCAGATGTGGCGATAGTATCTGGCACGGGGCTTCTTCAATCAGCTTCTGAAATCGTCGCTGAACGGAACAGTCCCTTTCTCCCAGGTGAATCACGTTGCCGTATTTATCGGCCAGTACCTGGACCTCAATATGTTTGACTCCGGTGAGCAGTTTTTCCACGTAGAACGACGGCACTCCGAAGGCCTTCTTGCCCCTTTCCTTGACGAACCGTATGGCGCCTTCTATTTCTTCCTTGTTTCTAGCCACGACCATACCGATGCCGCCGCCGCCGCCGGAAGGTTTGATGATGACAGGATAGCCGATGCCTTCGGCCACCTGCTCGACTTCGCTTACCGTGGCGCTCGAAGCACCGGAAAAAGGCTCGTCGGAACCGGGAATTATGGGTATGTTCAGCATCCTCATCAGCTGCCGTGCCCGGTGCTTGGGCTTGACCTTATACATGCACTCGCTGGTGGGGCCGATAAAAACGATGCCCTGCTTTTCGCACATCTCGGCAAACTCGGGATTCTCGGCCAGAAAGCCATAGCCTGGATGAAGGGCATCGGACCGGCTGCGGATGGCTACCTCGATTATTTTCTCAGTGTTGAGATAGCTCTTGGTCGCCTCGGCGGGTCCGATGGGATAAGCCTCATCCGCCAGCTTAACGTGGAGAGAGTTGGCATCCACGTCGGAATAAACCACCACCGTGGCTATGCCCAGCTCTTTGCAGGTGCGTATGATCCTGACCGCAATTTCGCCGCGGTTGGGTATCATAATCTTGCGAAACATTTACCCTATCGTCTCCTTCAAACTCCTAGCAAACGGAACCGGTTTTGTTTCAGTGTAAACTAAAACGGAAGCTGATTCAATCCAGGTAGGTTATTTTGGCAGACGGCTTGTCTTTTACTTCGAAGGTTATGCCGGCCTCTTGAAACAAATCTATAAAGGCGTTATCTGCGTACTTGCCGAAAGTGACAAACCGCTTTATCTTGGCGTTCACCAGCATCTTGGCGCAGAGTACGCACGGGCTGTGTGTGACGTAAACCGTGGCCCCCTCAACGCTGACGCCGTGGAGAGACGCCTGGATGATGGCGTTCTGCTCGGCGTGTATGCCGCGACAAATCTCGTGCCTGGTTCCGGATGGTATTTTCATTTCGTCACGCAGGCAGCCGAGCTCCAAGCAGTCCTTAAGCCCGGCCGGTGCGCCGTTGTAACCGGTAGCCAGTATGTGCTTGTCCTTCACCGCCACGGCGCCGACGTGATGCCGGCGGCAGGTAGCCCGCTCCGCCACTACCGAAGCTATCTTCAGAAAATATTCGTCGATATTGGGCCTGGTCACTTTGTTCATTTCAGTACCGAATAAAACCCGCTCATCCTGAGCCTGTCGAAGGATGCTATTTCTTTCCTAAAGCTGCCAGTATTTTCCCGGTCTCTTTTTGAAGGTCTTTCAGCGCCGATTCATTAATGATGGTAAAGTCGGCCATGGAGATGGGCCCGCCCTTATTCGTGTTCTCCAGCTCCGCGACATCTCGGCTGGCGGCTTCTTGGGCGGTCAGCGGACGGACCTGCCGTGTTGCCAGCCTTAAATATCTGGTTGCCGGAGAGGCCCAGACGGCGACTACCAAAAAGTTATCGCCGTAGCGATTTTTCAGTAAGGTGTACTCCTCCCAGGAATAAAGCCCGTCGACAACAACGCTGGCCGACTTTAGCGCGGCATCTATTTTGGGCAGGTTCAGCTTGGCGTAGGCAGCCATGCCGTGCTCCTGCCTCAGTTCCTGCCGCACCTGGCGCTCATTCTCCTCGTTTAACTTTAGCCCCCGTTTTTTTATTTCCTCGTCGGTGATATCCCCGAACCTTATCTTTTTAAAGCCGTTTTTCTCGAATATTTTAGCCACCTCGGACTTGCCCGAGCCGGCCATACCCACGATTGATACCACCTGCATTTCTAAACAGTTTTCCGCTTTAATTCGTTCTCACCATTATATGGAAAACGATACCCGTTGGCAACGCGGATTAATGCTGTAATTTTGAAGCGCCCTCACCCCCAATGCTATAATTACGCCAGGCCTCATGCACATCCTCGAACGACTCGTTTTCCATCGAAGATTAACCGCCAATCAGGAGGAAATAACATGAAATCGAAGCTGACTCTATCGCTTGCCGCCCTGGGGCTGCTCTCTCTGGGACTTTTCGGCAGCCTCGGCTGCACCAGTTCCGGCGCCGATGTTTACCTGGAAAACGTGACCCTCGGCTCGGTAACCGTCGAGGGAAAACCTGTTACCGGACTGCCATCGCAGACGGTTAACATCGTCCTCAAGGTCGACGCCAGGCAGATAAACATAAGCTCCAGCGGCGGGCAGACCACCATCAAGCTCAGCCCGTCGAACGCCACCATCGTTACCGGTCCCAGCGGCACCAGCTTCACCGGCGTGGAACCCGACCAGGTGCAAATTCAATGGCCGGGGCAAGAGAAATAGTTTATGGACGTCCTGGCTGGACTCAACCCGGCACAGAAGCAGGCCGTTGAAACCATCGACGGCCCGCTGCTAATCGTCGCCGGGCCCGGCAGCGGCAAGACACGGGTCATTACCCACCGCGTCGCCTACCTGATAAAGGTCTGCGGCATAAATCCCCACCGAATCATGGCCGTCACCTTCACCAACAAGGCGGCCAAAGAGATGAAGGAGCGGCTGGAAAAGCTGCTGGGACAGACCGCCGGCGACCTGACGCTGGGCACCTTTCACGCCATCTGCGCCCGCATACTCCGCTTTGAGGGCAAGGCTATCGGGCTCGATTCCAGGTTCGTTATCTACGACGAGGAAGACCAGCTCAGCCTGGTAAAACACAGCCTGCAGGAGCTCGACCTCGACCCAAAGCAGTACGCTCCCAAGGCCGTCCAGTCGGCCATCAAATACGCCAAGAGCCGGCTGCTGACTCCTTCCGGCTACGCCGAGGAGGCCAACAGCTACTTCGAGGGCATCGTCCAACGCGTCTACGAGAGATACCAGCAGTCGCTAACACGGAACCACGGCGTCGACTTCGACGACCTGCTGATGAGGACCGTCCAGCTGTTCGAGGACAATCCCAAGGTACTGGCCAAATACCAGTCGCGATATCAGCACATACTGGTAGATGAGTTCCAGGACACCAACATCACCCAGTACATGCTGATAAAGCAGCTGGCAGGGAAGCACCGCAACGTCTGCGTCGTCGGCGACCCCGACCAGTCGATTTATTCCTGGAGGTTTGCCGACCTGCGCAACATACTCTCATTCGAGAAGGACTTCCCCGACGCCAAGGTGGCCTTCCTGGAGCAGAACTACCGCTCCACCAGGACCATACTCGACGTGGCCTCCAGCATCATTACCGTCAACTCAAGACGCAAGCCGAAAAAGCTGTGGACCGAAAACGAGGCCGGCGTACCCGTTACCATCGTTCAGACCTACAACGAAGACGAGGAGGCGCAGTTCGTCATCAACGAGATAGACAAGCTGGTGGGCGAAGATGTGGCCACGGCCGGCGGCTGCGCCGTCATGTACCGCGTCAACGCCCAGTCCCGCGCCCTGGAAGAGGCCTACGTCCGCTACGGCCTGCCTTATAAGCTGGTCGGCGGCACCCGGTTCTACCAGCGGCGTGAGATCAAGGACGTCATCGCCTACATGCGGCTGATACACAATCCGTCTGACAGCATCAGCGCGGCGCGGATTATCAATGTCCCCGGCAGGGGCATCGGCCCCAAGACGCTGGCCGACCTTTCCGGCTGGGCCAAGTACCAGGACATATCGTTATACGCCGCACTGGAGAAGGTGGCCGACAAGGCCGGGCCGCAGTTTCCCACGCGCGCCAGTTCGCTACTGACCAATTTCTATAACTTGATCAAAGGGCTTATCGCCGGCAGCAAGAAGCTTGGCCTGACCGAGCTGCTCACCGAGGTGCTGGACAAGACCGGCTACAAGGGGTTCATACTAAATGAGGAGAACGGCGAGGAGCGCTGGGAGAACATCGGCGAGCTTTTCAACGTAGCCAAGGACTTCGAGCAGATGGAACCGGCCGAGGCGCTGTCGGCTTTCCTGGAAAAGGTCAGCCTGGTCTCGGACGTCGACGAGCTCGATGAAAAGGTTGACGCCACCACCTTGATTACGCTGCACCAGGCCAAGGGACTGGAGTTTCCGGTGGTATTCATTGTGGGCATGGAGGAGGGCCTGCTGCCGCACCGCCGGTCAATGGACGACCCGGATCAGTTGGAAGAGGAGCGCCGGTTGTGCTACGTGGGCATTACCCGGGCTCAGCAGCGTGTGTATTTACTGCATACCTATCGCCGCAATTTGTTCGGCGGCAGCTCGGCCACGCTGCCGTCCAGATTTCTACAGGACATACCCCGCCAGCTCATCGAGGGCAGGGGCATCTGGGAGGACGCCGATAAGTCCGATGAGTATACTCCCGTAACCACGCTTTATTCCAAGTCGGCGGTCAAGCCGTTGAGCAGCCTGAAGCTGGAGATCGGCGACCGTGTCCAGCACTCCATGTTCGGCCAGGGCGTGGTCATTAATCTATCTTCCAACCGTGACGACCAGGAGATAACCGTCGCCTTTGACGAGGCCGGCGTCAGGCACTTGCTGGCCAGCCTGGCCCCGCTGGAAAAAATTTAGAAATACTGTTATTTTATAGCCAAGTCTATTGACAATATACACGTAACCGTGTAAGATTAAAGTGAGCACAACGTGGCTCGAATTACAAATTTAAACAAGAGACGTGTACTCAAAGGCTTCACCGTGCAGTTAGACAAAATTGTTCACGGAGATTGCTTGGAGATTCTAAGAACCTTTCCCCCGAATAGTATTGATCTCATAATTACCTCGCCACCTTACGCGGACAATCGAAAAAAGAGCTATAAAGGCGTTCCTACCGAGAAATATGTGCAGTGGTTTCTACCTATCTCTGACGAACTATTCCGAGTACTCAAACCACAAGGTTCCTTCGTTCTTAATATTAAAGAACGAACTGCCGATGGAGAAAGACAGACTTACGTATTAGAACTCATACTTGAGATGAGGAAACAAGGTTGGCTGTGGACAGAGGAATATATTTGGCACAAAAAGAACTGCTATCCAGGCAAATGGCCAAACCGTTTCCGAGATGCTTGGGAGCGCTGTTTACATTTTACTAAACAAAAAAACTTCAAGATGTTCCAGCAATCTGTAATGGTACCAATGGGTAGTTGGGCGGAAAAACGATTGGCAAGATTGAGCGATGTCGACCGCATTCGAGATGAATCACGTTCACTAAGTGGTTTTGGCAAGAATGTGTCCAACTGGATTGGCAAGAAGTATGTCTACCCCACAAATGTTTTACATTTAGCTACAGAATGTTCCAACCGTAATCATAGCGCGGCATTTCCAATATCATTGCCTTCCTGGTTTATAAAATTGTTTACTGAGCGTGGGGACATCGTTTTAGATCCTTTCATCGGTTCCGGGACTACTGCGCTGGCATGCATAGAACTAAATAGGCATTACATTGGAATAGAATTAATGGAAGACTATTATAGTTTAGCTCTAGAATCTATTTCTGGTCATCGCCGATTAGTAACGTCGGTAAGGAGAAGCAATGGTAAACGCAGAGGAATTACAAAGCCTGATAAGCAAATGTCTCCAAGACTTCTATGAGCGGCGTGTACGTAAATTAGAACAACTTAAGTTGAAAAATATTCTAAGGAGAAAGAATCCTTATCTATTCAGGGCACTTGGTACACAAAAAGCTTCTGAAATTGTCGAGCAAGTACTGACTGCATATATTGGTTCTTCGGATGAAACGATATTCGGTGAAGCTTTTTTTGAACCTATCGCTAGGATTGCTTCAGGAGCCGGGGTTTCACATGCAGAAGGAGCTGATTTTGTAATTGAAACTAATGATAGACAAATCGCTATAGCGATGAAATCGGGACCTAATATCTATAACGCGAGTCAGAAAAAACGACAGACTCAAGAATTTCTTGCTTTACGAAGTCGACTTTACAAGATCCACAAGCAATTCGACCCGATGCTTGCAGCCGGTTATGGGCAGGCGCGGTCTGAACCAACTAAGGACACTATATATAGACGTCGATCGGGACAGGATTTTTGGACTGAAATCACGGGCGATTCGGATTTCTACTTAAAATTAATAAGATTAATGAAAGAGGAACCAGCCAAACACAAACGAAAATACGCCCCTGCCTGGGATGCTGCAATAAATAGGTTCACTCGTGAATTTATTGACAATTTCTGTTTCGATAATGGCAAAATAGATTGGGAAAAGCTGGTACAATTCGTTAGCGGCAGTAAAAATAACAAGAAAACGAATAATAAAAAGTAGTATTTCTCTCTATTCCCGTTCTATTCTTTATTTCCCCTAAGCCTAGCTGTACAATAAACCGTTATGCCCATTAGAATACTAGCCGGTGAGGTTGTCTCCAAGATCGCCGCTGGGGAGGTGGTGGACAGGCCGGCTTCGGTGGTCAAGGAGCTGGTGGAGAACTCGCTCGACGCCGGCACCAACCAGATTTCCATCGAAACGCAGGACGGAGGCGTCCGCCTCATCAGGGTCACCGACAACGGCAGCGGCATACCCGCCTACGAAGTGGAACGCGCCTTTCACCGTTACGCCACCAGCAAGATAGAAACCGTCACCGACCTCGAGAAAATCGCTACGCTTGGCTTCCGCGGCGAAGCCCTCCCCAGCATCGCCACCGCCGCCGATGTGGAAATACTAACACGCACGGATGGCGAAGAAGCGGGCAGCTACCTGCTTCTCCGTAACGGCGCCATTGCTAGAAAAGACAAGCGAAGCCGGCCGCGCGGCACCACAGTAACCGTGCACCACCTGTTCCGCGACGTGCCGGCACGGCTCAAATTTTTAAAGTCGGCAAATACCGAAGGCGGACATATCGCCAATCTTGTCAGCCAGTACGCGCTGGCGTTTCCGTTGGTGCGTTTCCACCTGATGTTGGACGGGAAACTGACGCTGCAGACGTCCGGCAGCGGCAGCCTGAGGGACGTGGTGGCCGAGGTCTACGGACTGGAAATCGCACAGCAGCTGCTGGAGGTCAACGAAATGGAAGCGAAGCCCGGCGTAACCGGACTGGTCAGCCCACCGTCGCTGAACCGCTCCAGCCGCGCCTACCTCAGCTTCTTCGTCAACGGCCGCTGGGTCAGCAGCAGCCTGCTGGCGCGCGCCGCAGAGGACGCCTATCACGGACTGCTAATGACCGGCAAGCACCCCATCGCCGTCATTAACGTGTCGCTGCCGCCGCAGGACTTGGACATAAACGTCCACCCCACCAAGCGAGATGTCAAGTTCCGAAATACGCAAACCGTCTACTCGGCAGTGCAAAAAGCCATCGAGAAGGTGCTGGTAAAAACAGCGCCGCCGGAGCTTAAGGCCGTGGCCCCCGAGCTGGCGGCCGCGCCGAGCCTGTGGTCGGTTAAAGCCGAAGGTTTCCAGTTGCCGGTCCTCAGAGTTTTAGGCCAGCTGGCCAATAACTACATACTGGCGGAGGGGCCGGAGGGCCTGTACCTTGTCGACCAGCATGCAGCGCACGAGCGCGTGCTGTTCGAAAAAATCCAGTCGCAGCGTGCCCAGCACGCGGTTGAAGTACAGGGATTGCTGGAACCGGTAACTCTGGAGCTGACGCCGGCGCAGGAAGAGGCACTGAAAAATCGGGGCGAGTTGCTGGCCGAGTTCGGCTTCGGCCTGGAGCACTTCGGCGGCAGAAGCTACTTATTGAAAGCCGTGCCAGCCATGATGGCCGGCGGCAACTTAATCGAGGGCGTCACCGAAATGCTAGACACGGTTGCCGCGGAAACCGAGGCGGCCAAACGCGACGAAAAGATCGCCCAGTCGGTGGCCTGCCACAGCGCAGTCCGTGCCGGACTGACCTTAAGCTCGGAGGAAATGAGGGCGCTGATAAAGCAGCTCGAGTCAACCAAGCAGCCGCGCACCTGCCCCCACGGACGCCCCACCATGATACACCTCAGCTCCCACCAGCTGGCCAAGGAATTCGGCAGAACGACGTAAATCGCTTTCCTGTCATTGCGAGGTCCCGATATGGTCGCGACCGTGGCAATCTCGTCCTGATTACCAAGGTTTATTTATTGCTTAGATCGCCAAGCTTCGCTCGTGATGACGTGGGATTTAATTGGTTTTTGGTTTTTTGTTTTTAGTTTGTATTTCCCCCTCCCTCTAACTCCCTCCCTCCAGTGGAGGGAGTATTATTTTTTGATTCCTATACCTCGACAGGAGGGATCAAAGCCCTACCTCTTCACTCTGCAGAGGATATTTCACCCCTTCCTCTCCCTCGATGGGAGAGGATTAAGGTGAGGGTGAAACAATTAAAATCCTTCTCAATCTCCCTTTTCCTAAGGGAGAGGCGATAATCAATTCAAAATCGAAGACCGAAGATAATGTAGGTGGTGGGATGAGATTCTTCATTTCGTTCAGTGCCGTTTCTTTTTTAACAATTTAGCAGTTTGGTTGCGGCTGACATTGAAGAAACCTTGAAGTACATTATAATGGATTCAGACACCTGATAAGGAGGTTAGCTGTGAAAAATCTTTCGCCTGCCATCATCAATATTATTATCTGGATACCGATTATAATACTTCTTGTTATCGGCCTGGTGGTGCCTCAAATTACAAATAGTGCCTTTGGGGCATCGCTCGGCTGGCTATCGGCCGGATTGTTTAGTGTGGGGGTGCTTACGGCGGGGCTATTCTCAGCCGGCGTCTACTCGGCAGGGCTTTTCTCTATCGGCATTTTTTCAGCCGGGGTGTACTCAGTTGGCATATTTGCCTTCGGCACCTACGCTGTTGGAATCTGGGCATCTGGCCAGCACGTGTACGGGATTTTCACGAGCCAGTTAAAATAACCATCTAACGTAAACCCAGTAAAGCTTGATGTGAACAAATGTGAGAGCCAGCTTCCGCCATGGTTCGACAAGCTCACCACGAGCGGAAACTCTGACATTTTGGTCTTTAGTTTATTAAGTGTTCCTTGCCCGCCCTCGGGTTGACGCTGCACAGGGACAGGTCCTCGTAGCGGAGGCGCTTGCGGTTTTCGGGGATGGACTTGCAGCAGTTCCGGTTGCACGAATCGCAGGCCAGAATATCTTCGGCCTGGCCAGCCTGCGCCTTGTTAGCCCAATCGGGGTCGGTGATAAGCTGCCGACCCAAAGCCACCAGGTCGGCCCGGTTTTGCGAGATTATCTCCTCGGCCAGCTCCGGCGAGTTGATCCGGCCCACGGTAATGACCGATATATTTGCCGCCTTCTTTATGGCCTCGGCCTGAGCAACGAAAGTGCCCATCGGCTGCCGCTTCGACGGCATGATTTGCCGGGCCTGCCGGCCGCAGGAAACATCTATGACGTCGATTCCCGCTTTTTTCAGCGCTTGAGCCAGCTTTATGCTGTCCTCCAGCATGATGCCGCCGACCACGCCTTCTTCCGCGGATAGCCGCCAGAATACGGGGTATTCGTCACCAACGGCCTTTCTGACCGCCTTGGCCACCTCCAGGTGGAAAGTCATCCGTTTGGTCACGCTGCCGCCGTATTTATCGGTGCGATGGTTGTCCAGCGGTGAGAAGAAGCGGTGCAGCAGGTAGGCATGCGCGCCGTGAATATCCACAAAGTCGAGGCCGGCTTTTTTAGCGTTGGCCGCCGCTGCCGCGAACTTGCCCGCGATAGACTTGATTTCCTCGCCTTCCAACTCGCGGGCGCCGCCCGCCGCCGAAGGAGCTATCAATTCTCCGGCATTTCCGCTAAGCCCCGCCGGATAGTTGGTGCCGTGCCACAGCTGGATACCGATTTTAGCCCCGGTATCCTGAACGTCTTTGACCAGCTTGCCCATGCCCTGCAGGAACAAATCCAGTGCTCCCGGCTTCCCCCAGGCTTCGTCAGAGGCCAGTATATCGACTGCCGTGGCTGCCAAGACAATGGCGCCGACACCACCCCTCGCCCGCTCCAGATAGAAGGCATGTGCTCTCTGGCTGCGAAATCCCAGGCTCAACTGCATGGGTGCCATGACGATGCGGTTTCGGATTTCCAGGTCCTTGACTCTAAACGGTGTGAACAGTGCGGAAGCGTTTTTATGCGGCATGGCTTATCGATGTCTCCTTTTAAATGTTTCTGGTTGGACTCCCCGCGTCGAGGAGTCAGGTGGCCGGGTCAAGCGGAGCCTGTCCGCAACTACACCCGATAGCAGACCTCTGGCAGCTTGGTATCCGGGTTGCTGTCTCTGACAAACCTCAGCATATGAATCAAATAAAGTATGATGAAGCTGGCCAGGTCTTCGCCCTTCATCATCCGTAATCTGTCGCCGGAGAACAGCACCTTAAGGTTTCCGGGTAACTCGGCATCGGCGCGGTTAAACACGAAATAGACCCGGACTCCGGGGAATATCTCCTTGCTTACCGCCCAATCCTCGCCTATTCCCAGCTTCTCGACACGGCCTCCCATAAACTCGGCCAGTTGAGAGACATCTTTTACATATTTAAGCGCTTCTTTCCTGGCTTGCAAAGCCCGGTCGATCTGTTTCCGATGAGGGCTATCGGCTCCCTCTATTTCACTGAGGCTGATCAGCTTTGAGTCCTTAAGTGCCATTCTCTTGCCCCCGTAAGATATTTAAAGTCCGAATTTGGATATTATTTCTTTGGCGCCGGCGCGGAGCGGCGAATTCTCCGGCAACTCGGTGATAGGTTTGCCCTGTATCTCCAGGTCGGGCAGGTTCGAGTCTTCGGCCACGGTGGCTACCACGTCAAGCCCGAAATCGCCGGCGGCTTTGCCTATCTCCGGCGGCAGGCCGTTCTTGACCCGGTTTACGGCCAGAGCCACCTTGCCTATCTTGGCTCTCATTTCCTTTATCAGGTCCTTCATCCGGGCGGCGGCGGTTATGCCCCGGATGGTAACATCCGATACAATCAGCAGGAAGTCGACATCCCGGGTAGTCTGCCGGCTGATATGCTCCATGCCGGCCTCGGAATCGATAACTGTATAATCGTAATTTTTAGCCAGCCGGTCTATGGACAGTCGAAGCATGTGGTTGGCGGCGCAGTAACATCCCGGCCCCTCGGGGCGGCCCATCGCCAGCAGGTCTACCTTCTTCGACTCCACCAGGGCCTCTCGTATCTTGGCGTCTATGATGTCCTGTTTGGAAATGGTGGGCGACAGCCGGCCTTTCTGAATATCCTCGGTGACATCCTCGCGGCCTTTACCCACGGTGGCGCCCAGCGGCAGGCCCAGGGCGGCGTTCAGATTGGTGCTGGGATCGGCGTCTATGGCCAGGACAATCCCCTTCTGGGACAGCAAATCTATGAGCAGGGCGGATATAGCGGTCTTGCCCACTCCGCCTTTACCGGCGACGACTATCGTTTTACCCATTAAAAACCCCCAATTTACACTTGAATTTGAAGCTGGAGCGTCGGTGAGACCCATTATTATACCCTGAAACGGGTGTCATAGCTATTTTAGCTTCCCCACTGTCCTTCCTGCATAGGAAGGACGTGGTAATCTCAGCATTCCCGCCCACCACCGGGATTCTGAGTCCTTCTACGGAAGGACTCAGAATGACACGTTATAGATAGGCTTTCTTGCTAAGCTTGACACCATGGTGTATAATTCCGCATCAGTGGTTTCAGTCAAGGTTATCACAACTTAGTGTATGTACGCATATCAACTCAAGTGCAGGATGACCCAGGCTCAACCAACTATATAAGAGAGGAGGTCATCCTATGAGCTATCAGGATAAGGAAATCCAGTGTTCCGATTGCGGAACCACCTTCACCTTCACTGCTGAAGAGCAAGAGCTCTTCGCCCAGAGAGGCTACACTAACGAGCCGAAGCGATGCGAGCCGTGCCGTCAGGCAAGGAAATCACAGCGTTTTGGCAACAGGCCTCAGCGGCAGATGTTCCCAGCCACCTGCGCACAGTGCGGTAAAGAAACCCAGGTGCCGTTCGAACCCCGCGAAGGTAGACCCGTTTATTGTAGCGACTGCTACAGTAAGGTCAAACCAGGCAGATAAAACTGCTCCGTTAGACAAAGTGCATAGGCCGGTAATACCGGCCTATGCTTGCTATTTTCAGATTAAGAAGGAGGGGACTAAGTGAATATTTATGTGGGAAACCTGTCATACGAAGTGACAGAGGAGGAGCTGCGAGAGGAATTTGCCGCATTTGGTGAAGTATCAACGGTCAGCATAATAAAAGATAAATACAGCGGTCAGTCCAAGGGCTTCGGCTTTGTGGAAATGCCGCTGCTATCCGCCGGCCAGGCCGCCATTAACGGCCTGAACGGTAAATCGCTGCATAACCGGCAAATCGCTGTAAGCGGAGCCCGGCCCCGCACCGACAGTCGGAGCGGCGGCGGCGGTGGTGGTGGCGGCCGCGGCGGCTACGGTGGCGGTGGCGGTAGAGGCGGCAGAAGCGGAGGCAGAGGCGGTGGTGGCGGCAGAAGCGGAGGCGGCAGAAGGTATTAATAGATATTACTTAAACAAGGAACAACCCGACGAGTAATATTCACAGTAAGTCAATCAGGGTTGGCGAACTCAAGATACGCTATCTGACTGGAGGACAGGGCAAGCCGCTGGTGGTAGTCCACGGCGGAGGCAACGGTGCCGAAGCCTGGCGCCGGAACGCGGAAGCCCTTTCCAACAATTATAGAGTATATATTCCCGACCTCCCCGGATTCGGATACAGCGATTCCGTAAACGACCGATTCCGTTTGTGGGAGTTCGTCGACTTCGTCGATAACTTTACCACTGCGTTAGGTCTCGATAGCTTCTACCTTATCGGACACTCCATCGGCGGCGGCATTGCCCTTCACTACGCGCTCAAATTCCAGAAAAAGGTAAAAGGGCTGGTGCTCATCAGCAGCTGGTGCCTGGGCCCGGAGACGGCGCTGTGGGTCCGCTTTTTATCCCAACCTGTATTCTGTAAGTATTTCGGTGAGGCCATTCTGGCCTGTTCCAACGGCGTCGAATGGGTGGCCCGCCAGTTTCATTCCTCGACTAAATTCGATAACCCGTTCAGCCATGTCAACATGGACATCGGCCGGACGATGACCAATATAAGAGGCCAGACCACCGTGCTGCTCAACAAGCTGTCGCAACTGTTCGTGCCCACGCTATTGGTCTGGGGCTCCAACGATCCGGTCGTGCCGGCTCACCAGGCTTTCCTGGCCGCCGAGCTGATTCCGGACTGCCAGCTGAAGATTTTCCACGGCGCCGGCCACAGCGTCTACCGGGAGAGAATCGAAGAGTTCTCGGCCATGCTGGCCGCGTTCACACACTAGTATACTCCACAGCCTATCATGGCCCCAGCTTTACTACAGCTTCTCATTTCCTTTGTGAGATTGACAAACTATTCATTTATTCACTCAGCGATAGTATCAAATAATAATATTGTTAATTATTTTATTAACTATAGTAATTTATGTGTCATAGTACTTGACAATTCAGTTAGATATGCTAAAATATTTATCAGTTCTGGGTGGATTGGCGTGAAAGGTGAGTTTAGTGCCAGTTAACAAAAAGGGGAAGGGTAGAGATAGCCTTCCAGGTGGCAGCAACTATACTATGGCTATAGCAGTTAAATTAACCGGTGTTGAATCTCATCGTATCCGGAGATACGAAGAAGGGGGTTTACTGACGCCGGAAAGAACTAGAGGCCACCAGCGGGTTTTTTCTTCCGAAGATATCGAATTGATAAAAAAGATTGCCAGCCTGGAGGACGAGGGTATCAACGTAGAGGGAATAAAAGCGATTTTGGCTATGAGGAAAGGAGAGCGGGCTTAGCCGTTAGATAAATAGACAGGTGACTTTTGTGAGGCTCGAGCTATCCGGTGCCTGGGTTTTGTGAAGGTTACTTTTGAATAGACTGGATAGCTGCGGACTCACACAGGATTGAGCCCGCAATTTTTATTAAAAATGGCATTGAGGAAAGGAGATAGGGCGTAACCGTTAGATAAATAAACAGGTGACTTTTGTGAGGCTCGAGCTGTCCAGCGCCTGGGTTTTGTGAAGGTTACTTTTAAATAGACTGGATAGCTGCGGACTCATACAGGACTGAGCCCGCAATTTTTATTAAAAATGGCACTGAGGGAGGTGATAGCATGCCCTGAGATTCATACCGGAAGCGCTGATTACAACCACATGTTATTTAAGCTATGCGTGCGGCAGACTATTCTGTTTTAGCCAGTAAAGAAACCGGTTAAAGTATCAAGGCAGTAATTAAAAGAAAAACAATTAGAAAGGAGATATTCAAAATATGAAAAAACCCTGGGGTATGATTAGTTACATACTTTTCTTCATCGGTCTGGCTCTCGCTGTCATTGGTGGTTTAGTCTTCCCCGAACACGCCATTGTGGCTCTGGTATTGGTGGTCATTGGACTGGTAATCGGCTTGATACATATCTGGTCCAAGGACACCAATAAGCTGCTTCTGGCAACCATCGCTTTACTGGCAATGACAGCTGCTTTTGCACC
>CAZJQG010000022.1:0-36524 GCA_964548415.1 uncultured Dehalococcoidales bacterium
CCAGCCCCAGTTGCTGCCGGAGGACCTGGACTCAGGCCGGTTAATCGGATAAATCGGGTAGGCGGCATTTTCGGGCTCCGGACCGTAGGCATAAGGTGGCTGGTCGAAGGAGCCCGGCGGTATACGGCTATCTCTTACTTCAGGCATTTTGTATCCTCTCAATTAAAGTATTAACCAAATGGGCTGCCTTCAGCCTTATCCTGTGAGCTAATCTCTCCTTGCCGGCTATGACTGCCGGGGGTAGTGATTTAACCTTAGAAGATCTTCCCGGCCGCTTGCCCACCGAAATTTCAGCCGGTTCGTCGCCTCTGCCTTCGATCCCGTTGTGACCGCAGATGGGGCACTCCGGTCTGCTGACAAATCTATACTGTTCCACCTGATACCGCAGCAGGTCATAGTGCAGGAACACGGGCACCTCAGCGAATCCAGCAAGATAGCTGAGGGCGATTTGCAGCCCGACACCGGCCATAACCGAATTAATGGTAACGACGGAGGCCGGAGTTTCTGTGGTCCCCTGGATGTACCCTGTGGCTCGCTGGACCTGCCTGATTTCATCGGATATAACTCCTGCCGGATCCAGTCCCTGGCACAGCAGGCACGGGCCTCCGGGGTAGTAAAAAATTGCCTGGCCACCCATCCGCTTCACTTTTCTGGTTCCGGATTCCAGAATAATCCCCGAGCCCAGGTCAAGCAGCGGTTTCAGATATCTTGCCGCCAGAAGCTGGACCTCCATGCGCGCGCTGTCGTTGTCCACGCAGCTGATAATGAAATCCGCGTTGACTATCGTTTCTCGAGCTTCTTTGTCCTGGACTCTGGCCTGCACCGGTTTTAATTTCATATCAGGGTCGAATTGCTTCACTGCTTCGGCAATTGCCTGGACCTTGGCCTTCCCGATGTCTCCTTTACCAGCCCCCTGAAACCGGTTCAGATTGCTTTCTTCTATTACGTCCGGATCGATTATGGCGATATTCTTGAACCCCATTCCTTTGGCTGCGGCCACCACCGAGCTGCCCAGCCCGCCCACGCCGCAGATGACAAGCCGCGTTGCCTGAATGGCACGCTGCCCGTCTTCGCCCAGAAACCTCACCTGGCGTTGAAACCTTTCGCCGATGAGGTCTTTATTCCGGGCATTCTCATTCTCCGTCCGAAAACAGCTAATAGCCCGGATGCCGCGTTCTCCCACAACTCTGACCTCCTCGATCGGTGAGCGCGAGCCATCACCCGCATGGCATTCCCCGGTAAATCCCTCTTCCGCTTGTCCCCACACCATTCTGGCAAAGATATGCCCGTCCCGCTTGCCCAGGGCTTTAAAGTAGTTTTCAAGACTGCGCCGCATGCCGCTCAGGTGGCGGTCATCGATATCGCTGAAAGACGCTCTTTCCGAGAAAGGATGACTGTGGATGTGCAGATATCCCGGTACACGGCTGTCGGCCAGGGCTGACAGCGTTTTCAGCACGTATTCCGCCGTTGGCTCCACCATCATCTCGTGCTGCTCCGTATAGTCACTATCGAACGGGAACAGACATCGGTGCCCGTATAACTCCTGTGCTCCATCTGTCTCTCTTTCTCCAAGCAACAGAAAGACAACCCGTTCCTTGCCATCTGCCCGGAGCAGGTGACCGCGGAGCGCCTCGTAATCTGATTCCTTGAGCACCAGCCTGACTTTGCAGTCGTCGACAGAGGTCATGGTAATCCGGCGTTTGGTTATTTTCTTAGTTATCGTCGTCTTCATATCCGTCGTCCCGCTGTCCCGTATGGTCCCAGTCATAGAATGGGTTGCTGAGGAAGGTGTAGACCTGGACCATAAAGGTCAGTATGTTATCGGTAACCTTCCAGTTGTCCGGGTGGAGGCAGAGATAGCTCCATTTTTTATCCCGCAGCTCTTTAACGAGCTCGGCGCTGAGGCTGTCGTAAGGGAAACTTTCGAAATAGTGAGGCAGTTGTCGCCAGCCTCCACCATGCCGCAGCCGCAAACCGGTAGTGGTAAACAGGTCCCGGTAGGGCTGCCCGTAGCCGTAGTGCTCGGGCACCAGTACCAGAACACGGCAGAATTGCTGGTTATAGTTTGGCGGCAGTCTGAAGTTATCAATCAACATCCAGTCGTAGTTGGAAGACCAGAAAGCGCGGTCGGCGCCGTAGTTGCGCTCCAGAAGCTGACATTCGGCCTGAATTCGCTGCCTGTCCCGCATTATTAATGCCCTCCGGTACGAAAGCGCGACACCGTGCCGAAACGGTCGCCGTCCTTGACCTCCACCTCCTGGCCGGGGGCCAGGACCGTCTGGCTGCCGTAGTTATCGAGCTGATAGCCCACGTCCTCAGGGTCCGCCTGGCTCATTTGCAGCAGCTCCTCGGTGGTAGTGACGCTGTCCGGGATTTCCATGTCGATTCCGTTGACCTTAATTCTTGCCATTTTTACTCTCCTGCTTATTAATACGACGGCGGCTGGCGAAATATTTCATCCAGGGAACCTGCTCTTTCTCCTCCGGAGATGAAGCGGGTTACGGTGCCGAAGCGGATGCCGTCCTCCACATCCACCTCCTGGCCAGGAGCCAGCACGACATGGTTATCTTCACCGTCGATCAGGTAGGGCACGTCTCTGTTATCAGCGTGAGCCATTTCCAGGAGTTCCTCGGTGGTCACCGTGCTGTCCGGGACCTGCACCTTAATCCCATCGATAAAAAACTGTGGCATTTTTTTACTCTCCTACTTATTAATACGACTGCGGCTGTACAAATCTTTCATGCAGGAACTCTATGTTGGTGGCGTATTCCCGTGCCAGCTGCAGATAAACCTCCTCCTGCTGCCGCCTGCTTTCAAGGTCGATGTGGAAGGTGTTCAGCGCTCTCATGAAATGTGACGTGGCCACGGTCTCGCTGCCGTCCATAAAGGCGTAACGCTTGGCCCGGTCTACCAGACTTTCCAGCTCGGCACCGGAAAAGCTGCCGCTTTCGCGGGCAATGTAATCCAGCAGCTCGTCTTTACCCTGTGCTGACAGCTGCAGCGGCACCGAATCGGAACCGCCGGCGCTTTCCAGATGGACCCTCAGGATTTGCTTGCGCGCCTCGGTATCCGGATACAGCATGGGTATCATGTAATCGATGCGCCCGGCGCGTATGGCGGCCTCGTCCAGGTCCTGCGGTCGATTGGTAGCGCCGACGAATATGGACTTACGGTTCTTATCGCCCAGCCAGCCCAGTACCTGGTTGGTCACCCGCCGCATCTCGCCGGCTGCGCCGTCGCCGCCGTCGCCGCTCCTCTTTATAAGCAGCTTGTCCACTTCGTCCACGAACAGTATGGCCGGGCTCATCTGCTCGGCAATGCGTATGGCATCGTCGAAGCGGTGTCCGGATTCTCCCAGCCACTTTGAAATCAGCGGCTCGGTGCGGAAGTTGATAACCGGCAGGTTCACCTCAGTTGCCAGGCACCTGGCGAACAGGCTCTTTCCCGTTCCCGGAGGGCCGAACAGTATGAAACCTCGCGGCAAAGACAGCGACAGCCTGCGGGCACGTTCCTCCTCCTTCAATACCTGGACGATATTCTGCAGCACGAAGTCCTTCACCGACTGGTAGCCGCCGAGGCTGGCAAATCCTCCCGATACCGGCTCCAGCATCTCCAGTATTTCCGAGTTTTTGATGAAATCGTTTTTCAGTTCCCTGACCCGCTCGATGGATACCTCGCCTGCGCGCTGCTGTCCCTCCCGTAATGCGCTTTCCAGCTGGTGCAGGTTTAAACCCGATGTGGCGGTAACCAGCCCCTCTTCTTGCCCCTTCAAATCGAGTGACAGCTCTCGTGCCGTGTCATTAATGATGTAGCTCCTCTCGCCGGCATGGGGCAGCGGCGGGCAGGACAGTATGGCGCACTCCCTGGTAAGCTCGTCCAGCACCTTGGAAAAGCTGCCGGCCACCACCACGATGAAGGAGCCGTGCCGGAGAAGCTGCGGCTCGTGTGCCCAGGCGCGCAGCGCGTACAACAGGACGCGTTCCTTCTCCTCGTCCCGCGGATTATCGACGTACTCGATAATGAGCACGGTGCGGCGCTGGCGGAGGATTTCATCCATGCAGCGCAGGGCCAGATGCAAATTTAATATCCGGTTGATCGAGTCGTCGCGCCGGGGCGGCTCAGTCGCCTGTATTTTCACCGGCTCGAAGTACACGTGCCCCCTATCGCCTCTCTTCATCTGTTCGAGTCCGTTCCAGGGATTGAAACTGTATATATCGGAACCGGCAAAGTCACGGCAGACGGCCACATAGGCTTTGAGCTGCAGCAAACGTTTGGGGTCGGACGTAGCCACGCAGGCCACGGTGCTGTAGTTGGACACACGCTTGGCCAGTATCTCTTCCAGCCAGCCGAAGTCCAGCGTCTGTTGTTCGGTTTTCTTATGTTTCATCATGTTTACCCCGTTACTCCTATAGTGGAAGTAGCCGGCGGGCAGGAACCGTGGAAAGCAAGCAGGAAAACCAGCGCGCCGATGAGCAGCCACACCCAGATTCTCCTGATGATCCAGATACCCAGCAGTGTGGCCAGCCCGATGAGGACTATCTGAATGACGCTGCTCGTAAATCCGTTTTCCATCTCCGTAAATATATACGGAGTTTTCAATGGATATCTTTCACGGCAATCAGTTAATGCGGACTAATACCGGGGGTTTGAACGGTAGGGGGCTCCTGAAAGGACATGCAAGCAAAGAAGCCACCGGGTGTTGGCTTCACAAACTAATTTTATTCAATTGGACAGCAAGCCGGGAATATTACAAGGTGGTCAGGTTGTTAAACTCGTGTCATTCTGAGGAAAGTCCTTCCCGTACGGTAAGGACGACCGAAGAATCCCGGTGGTGGGGGTGAGCTGGCGGACGCTTCCTTCGACAGTGCTCAGCATGAGCCGCCAGGACGCAATTTATTAGCAAAGAAGTGGGGATGGACCTTCAGGTCCGTCCGCCCTGGCCTGTGCCAAGGTCGAACGATTCTATTTTCCGGCCAAAACAGCGGGGAGACGGCATTTCAAATCCTTCATACCTGAGCAGCCTGGATATGCGGTCCATATTTTCGTCGTGCACTGACATCCAGTCACCATCTATATTATCGCCACGCTTTAATGCCGCAGCCAGACACAGACCCTCCGCAAAACAGCCGAAGGTGATACCTCTGGTGAGACGGAACATCCTGTAAGAGATTGCACCGAGAACGTATTTTAAACCGGCTGCGTATCCATTGCCGGCGTCCTGCCTGATGACATTATTTTTACATTTTAGCCACTCTTTATAACCCAGGTTAGACGGTTCCGCCACGTCGATTAACAGGAGTTTTTTACCTTTCCGCCTAATCAGGTTGGAATTTATTATGTCAGCGTTCAACCTTACTTCCCGGCTGTGCGTACAGGCGACTACGGCATCCACCTCTTCAGTTTGGGAGAAAGTTGCGCATGTCGCGATGCCGTATTTTTGTGCCGCCAGTTTGAGTCCAGTCCTGTTCGGGCCGACTCCCACCACTCTGTAACCGGTACTGGTAAGAGCTCGTGTCATGACATCGCCGATAAGCCCGTAAGGTCCCAGCACGGCAACCTTTGAACCGTGACTTAATCTGGAGTTGTGTAATGCCCGGAAAGTTTCCTGCAGCAATAAAAGAACCGTGCCGTTGTCACCGATTGTAAAAACTATGCCGGGAAAGCGGGCTTTTAGTTCCTCAAGTTCGAAATCAGTGAACAGTCTCTTGGTGGCGGCGGCGAGCACTATTACCCTGGCGCCGTGGGCCGCCGCCCAGCGAGTTGCAGAGGCAAACTGTGTCTTTGCCTTCAGCCGCCCCTCGCTGGTTGCCATTTCATCGGTGGTAATATCCAGAGCCCGCGTGCGGCCGGCAATGGAGCCGTTTAGCCAGTAACGCGGGCCGTTAAAGTGCCCTTCTTTCGGCCGCCATTTCCCCAGAAACCGGACTCGATCGACCTTATCTCGCATGTTCGTTATAAAAACGGCATCGACGGCTGGTTTTCCGGTAAAAATACGCCAGTTGGTCTTCCAGTCGAGCAGGGCCACGAAAAATCTCCAGATAGCTGCCAGCATTTTATTCGTACCTTAATAATTCGAGGATTAATTCCGCTGAAATGTGTTTCATACCTGAATATATATACGCCATTTTTTGCGGATATCTTTCAGGCAATCAGTTAAAGCGGACCAATACCGGGGGTTTAAATGGTAGAGAGCCTCTGGAAGGATATGTAAGCAAGGAATCCACCGAATGTTAGCTTCACAAGCTCATTTTAATTCGGGCGGACAGCAAAGCCGGGAATATTACAAGGTTGTCAGATTGCAAAACTCGTGTCATTCTGAGGGAGTTTCTTCCCGCTCGGGAAGGACGACCGAAGAATCTCGGTGGTGGGGGCGTAGGTGGCGGCCGCTTCCTTCGACAGGCTCAGGATGAGCGGCCAGGGATTAAGGTATTACCAGAAATGTAAGGACGGACCTGAACGTCCGTCCACTTGGCCATCCCTAAAAGGGCTTCAATCGATTTCCACCGCCAAATTCATGCTTTGCTAATCCGGTTCCAGATCGGTTTCCATCCCTAAAAGGGATTCATTCGATTTCCACCCAGCGACAGCTTAATTCCCAGAAAATTGAATATGCGTTTTCATTCCTAAAAGGGATTCAATCGATTTCCACTTACAATTTTCCTTGCTCTTCCGGCAGCGACGAATGGTTTTCATCCCTAAAAGGGATTCAATCAATTTCGGTGCCCCAGCCACATATTATAGCGCTTGCGTTGATTTGTTTCTATCTCTTAAAAATATGTGATGGATTTCGCTTTTGAAAAGCAGTGTTATCAAAAAAGCCTGTAGATTCAGGTCTATTTGGAATTCAACTGGGCTATAGCCAGAAATCCCTTCTTCTTTACCCTGGCGGCGCTGCCGAAATCACGTTTCCATTCGGCCAAGGTTCTGTTGCTCAATATAGAGTTGACGGCCGTCTCCAGGTGACAAGGGAAGTACCAGATGAACAAATGGATGAGGAATAAAGGCAACCAACTCCGGAACTCCTCTAAAACGTAGCACTTCTTGGCCAAGGAGTTTACTTGCCTGACTAACTTCTCGGAGGCTTCACAATCAAAATGATGAATAAAGTGATGCAACCAGGCTAGCTTGAAATGCACCGCATCACCAAGTTGATCTTCAGCCGCTCGAAAATCCGCTGCAATAAGCCTGACCATCTGTGTTCTTTTGATGGAGGCATTTTCGAGTAATACACTCCATTCTTTATTGCCCAACTGGCCTAATGAAGGGACAACGTAGATTCCCTTTTTCTTCAACCACTTTATCCCGTTCTCTATTGCCCATGGTTCAACATCAACTCCCACAAATACCGCAGGGATGTCTCTATCGTGGCAGATGCTGGCGATTTTGGCTATCAGGCTGCAGCTGCCGCAGCCGGGCTCTAAAACCGTAAGGACTTCCACATTCCGAAATTTATCCACCTCTTCTGCCAGGGACGGTACAAAGCCATTGAGAATGAAGGGGAATAGTCTTTGTTCCGTGAGCCACAGGCTCCGCTGGATTTTCCTCCTGACCCAGCGGGGCCCGTCATCCATGAGCTCGCAGGGTGGTTGTATCCTTTTTGGCGGATTTCCCCAGCCGTTCCAGACGTTTTTTAAAGTCCAGAACCAGAAGGTTGTTCGAGCTCGTTCAGCGCTCAGCTGTGACAGAATAAACCGTTTACGATAACCTTCCCTAAATTCCTGTTTTACATCCCGCAGGCAACTTGAGATTTCAATCTGGCGTCTCACGTCCAGGATAAGGAACAAGCCGGCAATAACCACATATGCCCAGAAAAGAATCAGGCTTGTTTCATATAGCCAGAAGCCGATGAAACCCAGTACTGCTTTCTCCAGTAGCCAGACAAATATACTCATCTTATTTATATCTCGCCTGTCTTTGGCAATGCTGATATGCCTTTAATCCTCCATTAAGATAAACGGTATTAAGGACTGAGATCTTTCATTAGCGCTGTGTTGGGCAGGACAGGAATAGCAGGATAACAGGCGAAGTGATATGTGCGGAGTTTTTTATCGCTGGTTAGCACGCCGAAGTAGTCTCTATAAAAAAGAGAAGCCCCCTAGCCGGGGCTTCTTCACTCAGCCATCCCCTTATAGGGATTCATTTGATTCCACCCGCAAAAGACCGGACGGCAGGAATTGTTGCTAGTACGGTTTCCATCCCTAAAAGGGATTCAATCGGTTTCCACTGTACGAACTGTAATACCAGTCTTCGGGTCACTGCTCTGTTTCCATCCCTAAAAGGGATTCAATAGGTTTCCACCGAATAAATGACCTGTACCAATCCGTTACGTCCTGGGTTTCCATCCCTAAAAGGGATTCAATAGGTTTCCACGCGGTAGATCTTGCGGGTGTGTTATTTGCCCATGTCCGTTTCCATCCCTAAAAGGGATTCAATAGGTTTCCACCTGGAAGAAAACGGCGTAATGACCGTGTGGAAGAAACGTTTCCATCCCTAAAAGGGATTCAATAGGTTTCCACCAACGTATCGCAGCTGCCAATGAGGCAGAGTGGCAAGTTTCCATCCCTAAAAGGGATTCAATAGGTTTCCACGGACGCTGGGGACCATTTTGAGCCATCGTCAAAGAGTTTCCATCCCTAAAAGGGATTCAATTGATTTCCACTTTACTTGAAACCCTCTTAGTTTGCCTCAATTTTTGCAGTTTCCATCCCTAAAAGGGATTCAATAGGTTTCCACTTTTAGAAAATGACGAGAGAGGATTTACCCAATCCCAGTTTCCATCCCTAAAAGGGATTCAATTGATTTCCACTTTACTTGAAACCCTCTTAGTTTGCCTCAATTTTTGCAGTTTCCATCCCTAAAAGGGATTCAATAGGTTTCCACGGAAAAGCTGATGTACATTCAAAAAGACAGCAAATACTTTCCATCCCTAAAAGGGATTCAATAGGTTTCCACGTGTCGAAAAAAAGTCTGCATCAGCATAAAGAACGTAAGGTTTCCATCCCTAAAAGGGATTCAATAGGTTTCCACCGACCCCCTTCCGTAGCTTCAGCCCTTAGCTTCGGATAAGGCCGTTTTCCGCTAACCTCGAACGTAGCACCATAATAAAACAGGGTTAGCGGATTTGTCAACGTGGGCACGGACGCGGCCCTGAACGTGAAATTCCGCTAACCTCACGTTCAAGCCTCAGTAAAACAGGGGTTAGCGGAATTTTCCCGTGCCACAGGGGAAAATGAAAGAACTGCAGCTATTAGCAAGTTTTATTTACTAGAGAAAAGAATATGATAAACAGCCAATCTGCTGTAACCGGGATACCACCTGTGGAAGCGATACTTCACTACGCAGGACAGGAAAATTACAATTTCTGGGACCGGCTGTGCGATTCAAATACTCTCAGGCTCGCGTGGCTCAAGGTAAAGCAAAACGGCGGCTCACCGGGCGTGGATGGAATCACCATACACAGGTTTGAAACGCATCTCGAACGCAATCTGAGTTTCATTCAATCTCACCTGCATCACTATCAGCCGCTGCCGTATCTCAGAATTTACATAGAGGCCGGTAATGGAAAGAAGAGAGCACTCGATATACCATGCGTTAGGGACCGCATAGTATTGAAGGCATTGCTTATGACACTGGCTGCGGAAATCGACAAACACACGCCAATCAATGTATTCGGCTACAGATACGGCATGGGAGCCCAGGCGGCTGTGAAAAAAGCCGAACAACTAATAGGTGAAGGCAATATATGGGCCTTCCGCTCAGACATAAGGAATTTTTTTGGCAGCATTGAACGCGCCCGCCTTATGGAGCATCTAACAGAAATTATTCCGGACGAAAGGATACTGCGCCTGATAAACAAGTTCCTTAACGCAGGGACAAAGGAGAACAGCAGCATAACTTTTCCGGATAAAGGCATAGCCCAGGGAAGCTGCCTGTCTCCACTGCTGAGTAATGTTTACCTCAGACCGTTTGATACCGCCATGATGAATGCCGGCTACCATATGCTCAGGTATGCCGATGATATACTGGCGCTGGTGCCAACCAAAGCACTGGTGAGCCGGGCTGCCTTATTAGACGGTAAACTGCTGACTGATTTTGGGCTGGAATTAAACGAAACCAAGACTACAACTACACATATCAGCCGTGGCATCGAGTTCTTGGGCTTTGCAATAGACGCCGGCGGCAGGATGCCGGGAGCAAATGCCGTAGCCAGGTTGAACAGGAGAATAGAGCAAATAAACCAGGACAGAGCTATGCGTATACATAAAAAAGTTGAAAAGCTGAGGCAAATGATACGCGGCTGGCTGAACTACTTCGGTACCGGCACAAACATAACGGTGAACGATCGCCTTGGTTTCTTGGTGTTTAGACAGACGAAGCTGGAGCTGGAAAACAGAGCCAGCCACTATCGTTTGCCTGAAGAATTGAGAGACGAGGTGGCAGTTTACCTCACGGCTAAAAAGAGGCTGGCAGAGGCCAACGCGGAGGTACGCAGGATTGAAACCCATATGCGTGCTAACTGGAAAGATAATATAGCAGCCAAGTTTTACCTGCGGAGGATTTTGTCTCATGCCTGACTTGTATATTACAGAACAGGGTGCCCGACTGGAGCGGCTGTCACAACGCCTTGTCGTCAGGAAACATGATGAAAAATTGCTGGAACTACCGGTAAAGGACGTAGACAGAGTGGTGATATTCGGCGCCGTGCAGGTTACCACCCAGGCACTCGGCCTTTTGCTGGAAAAAGGTATCGATCTCAACCTGCTCAGCGTTCACGGCAGGTTCAGAGGCAAGCTGTCCGCGGGACTATCAAAAAATATTCAACTGCGGCTGGCACAGCACAGCAGGCTGCAAGACGAGAAGTTTAAACTTAACTTCGACATAAATATAGTGGAGGCTAAAATCAAGAGCCAGCAGTCCATAATGAAGCGATTTATGCGCAATCACAATGATACAGGTTTCACACAGGAACTTTCAGTATCGGACAATGCTTTGAAGCTGTTACCACAACAGGCTGATGTGGACGCGGTTCGAGCTGTTGAAGGTATGGCCGCTGCCGCTTATTTTAGCGCTTTTAGCCGCATGGTTTATTTTGAACCAGGGTTTGTCAAAAGAAGCCGGCGTCCGCCCCTCGACCCGGTGAACGGGCTGCTGAGCCTGGGGTATGCACTGACCGGTGGAGAACTGGCCGGTTTGATCGAGTACCGCGGATTGGACCCGTTCATGGGATTCTACCACACGGCCAAACATGGCAGGCAATCGCTGGCGCTGGATGTGCTGGAAGAGTTCAGACACCCATTGGTGGATAGACTCACATTAAAAATATTGAACACCGGCACTCTGTCTCAGGCTGATTTTGGCAAAGGAAGTCGTAAAGAGGCATACCTTAAAGACGAATCCTTCAAACGCTATATCGTTCTCTATGAGGATTATCTGACGCGCCGGTTCTTCGTCAGGAAATTGGACAGGAAGCTCTGCTTTAGGGAGCTCTTTAGGATTCAGGTGGACAAGCTGGCCGGCGCAGTGAAATGTAATACGAGTTACGAGCCTTTCACAATGGAATGAACATGTTTCATATCATATCTTACGATATAACAGATAACAAAATGAGGAACAAGATGTGCCGGTTGTTAAAGGATTACGGCGCCCGCGTGCAGTACAGTGTTTTTGAATGCGAATTAGAACCTGCTGAACTGACTGAAATGTTGAAAAAAGCTGCTCCGTTTTTGAACGGGACCGATGACAGCCTGCGTGTGTACAGTCTGTGTCAGAGCTGCTGCAATACCGCATTGAAACTGGAGCATACTCGGCTCAACAGACGTGGAAATGCTTCTGTAAAAACGCTTCAAATTTCGAAGGGGACAGATAATCAACCTGGTTTCTTCGTGGTTTGAAACGATAACAGCACCGCTAAAGCTACCTTACCAGGTGGGCGAAGAAACCCAGTTCTTTTGCCTGCCGGTTAAATTCTTCCTTGGAACGGATATTGAAATCGCCCGTGGCAGCTGTAACCATGGCCTCAACAGCGCAGCCCGGGATCCAGTTCTGAAGGTACCCCCATAAGCGAGGCTGGAAGTGCACCGCGCCAACGCCTACTGCCACCTTGTAGAAAGCCATATTTGGCGGCTGGCTTTCCGGCCTTATCCGGGGGCGGGTGTAATCGATAATAATTACACCCCTTTTCAGATACGGAAGGTAGGGCAGCAAATCGCTTCCATTCGGCGTCAGCGCGATAACAATGTCCGCTGCGCCCAGCACGGCTCTGCCCGTCTTACCCAGGGCTATTTCCCTTCGGGTTCGGGCGATGTCTATGCCGGTAACATCGAAGCCGTCATGCTTAAGGGCTTTGAAAAGTAACCCGCCGACGTAGCCCACGCCGACTATGGCAATCTTCAGCCCTTTCCTGTCGAGGCAGTTCTTTTTAATCGCCTCGTTGAGCGTTTCCATGACGCAGAAAACGGTGCCCTTGTCATCGGTGACAAACGGCTGGCTGAGGGAGATTCCGCTTCGAGAGTAAATGCCCGGCAGCTGACCGGCCAGGTCTATGGTTCCGGCCCCTATGGAGCGGCTGGTGCGGCGCAAACGGTTCAAAACTGCAGTCCTGGTAAGCGGGCTGCGGCTGAAATCTCTAACCGTATCTGGAACCACTAGCACCAGGCCGCGACCGCCCGGACCCTTCGAGATGATTCCCCCTATCGTTGGTTTTTTGGAAAAGAGCCACGATTTGGCCAACCTTCTGGGGTAGTAGCCGTCCAGGTTGCTGTCCGAACCGGGATATACCAGGAACAGGTACTGGAATAGATAAAACGGCCCGGCCAGCCAGAGCGCCGCCCATACCGGCCATCGCAGAAAGAGATTCAGGGTCAGAAACGCGGTACAACGAACAATTTTCTGCAATTCTGAATTCACCTTTTAGCTCTTGCGGCAAACGGCCACGGCGTGAATTTAGAGCGGCTCGCAGACAATCCGGCATTCTTCCGGTGGGAAACCGGCTTCGACCATGATATCCCGCAGGTCTTCTGGTTTTCGGTAAATCATAGACCAGTTCAACATCCACAGCAGGAAGTGGCGTTCCGGATTGGGGATGATATTGGCGGTCACAAACAGGCCCCCCGGAGGCAGAAAGCCATAAATCCGTTTGACCAGGTTAATCGCCTTGTTCCTCGGTCGGTAATCCAGGAAGCCGACCATCTCGATTATATGCGGCCGTACGCCACCGCAGATTTTCTCGAAACGGCTTGTACTGCCGACCACGAATTTGATACGTCTGCTGACGCCGTATCGGGCGGCCAGCTTTTGGCTGTATTCTATGGCTGTGGCGTCCAGATCGACCAATGTAACCTTCACATCTATATCTCTTGTTTTGATTAAGGCTTCGATAACGCCCTGCGCCGAGCCGCTAGCCAGCGACAGCAATCGGACTTCCTTTTCCCGCTGAGCTATGTCTCTGATAGCGCTGACCAATTCGCGCTTCACCAGCTTCAGCCGGTTGCGCACCGCCTGGGCGTTTTGAATCCTGAGCCAGTAATCGCCTATTTTCCCGGCAAAGCTGGTGTCGATGCCGAACTGATAGTTGTAGATAATGTCCAGCGCTCTCCATGAGCCGGAACCTTCTTTTATTCCCCGGCAGGGCGGGCTGATGCCGTCCACCCAGAAGGTGTGGGTTTCCGGTTTCAGACCGATGAGTTTCTTGAAAGCTACCCAGCCGGTGAGCAGGTGCATCCAGGGCGGGCTCAGGATATACGGCCATCTTTTCCGCTCGTAATCAGCGGAGCGGTCAATGGATATAGCTGCTTTTTCTTTACTATTCATTATTTGGTGATACCGTCTCCTACACGCATTATCTGGGTATCGGGCAATATAGACGTCTTGCTTATATAAACTGTTTTGAAGGCTGGAATCTTTCACTTCGCCCTTATAAACGCCGCAGATCCGGGTTTCCCGCAGTTGCAGAGGAAAATTCCGCTAACCTGTGCTTTGATGGAGATTAAACGTGAGGTTAGCGGAATTCCACGTTCAGCTCTACATCAGGGCCCACGTTGACAAATCCGCTAACCCTGTTTTATTATGGTGCTACGTTCGAGGCTAGCGGAAAACGGCCCTCTCCGAAGCTAAGGGCTGAAGCTGAGGAAGGGGGTCGGTGGAAATCAATTGAATCCCTTTTAGGGATGGAAACGTTGACGCTCTAGACGGGTCACCCTCTCCCGCACCGTGGAAATCAATTGAATCCCTTTTAGGGATGGAAACGGAGAGTGACGATAATCTGCGATTGCAGGAGTGGGAGTGGAAATCAATTGAATCCCTTTTAGGGATGGAAACTATTCATAATCGGTATAATATTCTGTAGCTTCATAGGGTGGAAATCAATTGAATCCCTTTTAGGGATGGAAACCAAGAGACTCGTTGCGATCCCTGCCTTCTTGAGCAGTGGAAACCTATTGAATCCCTTTTAGGGATGGAAACTCAAGTTGGAGTGAGCAGATTCTATCTAGAAGTTTGTGGAAATCAATTGAATCCCTTTTAGGGATGAAAACGTAATAATGCAATTTATTCTCGTTTTATCCGGGAATCGTGGAAATCGATTGAATCCCTTCTAGGATGCTGAGGCGGACGGACCTGAAGGTCCGTCCCTACATTTCTGGTAATACCTTAATCCCTGGCCGCTCATCCTGAGCCTGTCGAAGGAAGCGGCCGCCACCTCCGTCCCCATCACCGAGATTCTTGGGTCATCCTTCCCGGACGGGAAAGACCTCGCTAAGAATGACACCGTGGAAATTATTGACTTTGAGTGAATTTTGTTATAATACCTCTAGCTGGTATGGTTGGAATGTCGCCAGGTTCTGTGCCACGGCGCACGGAAAGGAGGCAGGATGAGCGGCAACGGTAAATCCCAATTTGAGTTTCGTATAGAAATAATAGTTGAACATGATGATGGAATTTATCATGCATATTGTCCGGCTTTTAAGGGATTACATACCTGCGGTGATACTGAAGGTGAAGCTATTCAAAACGCCAAAATAGCCGCCATAGCCTACCTGCGTTCACTAATAAAGCACGGAGATCCGATTCCCATAGGAATCATCGCCCGGACAGATAAAACGGGGAGAGTTCGCGGGAAGCCGTATCCAAGACACAGAGTTGAAAGTTTAGTTTTCGACCCGGCGTGTTAATGAAACATGAGTTATCCTAAGAATGTCTGGGATCAACTCAAAGGTATAACGGTTCGTGAGCTAATTTCCGCCCTTCAAAAAGATGAATTTTTACCGGATGTGCAACTTAAGACTGAACGTATCTACCGGCATCCGGATGGACGACGGGTTTCCATTCATTATCACAAAGGCAGCGATTGCTATAACAAAGGCCTGCTGAAAGCTCTGCTCGACGATATCGGCTGGTCAATCGACGATTTGCGAAGGTTGAAGCTAATAAAATAGAAAAGCTCAGTTGAATCCCTTTTAGGGATGGATACGGATCGACCCGGCATTCTGGAAGCATACAGGGTGCTACGTGGAAACCTATTGAATCCATTTTAGGAATGGCCGCGGCAGACCGATCTGAAGGTCCGTCCCTACGTTTCTCGTAACTTAGCATGCGCCGCTCATCCTGAGCCTGTCGAAGGAAGCGGCTACCACGACACCTCACCACCGAGATTCTTCGGTCGTCCTTCCCCGAAGGGAAGGGCCTCCCTCAGTACGATATTGACAGGTCGGAAACTTTGTAATATTCTTGTTTTCTGGTCTGATGAATCCTTTTTAGGGATGGAAACCGGGTAGGTCCGCCCGGGTACCAATCACCTCGCACGAACTAACATATTATGAGTGGCGTATATCTATGGCAGCAGGACGGTGAATGCCGAGCCGTAGCCGGTATGGAACTTCAACGCCTGGTTTACACGTTTAATCTTCGTCAGGAAGAACAGGATGGTGGCCTTGCCAATCTGCCACAGTTTCTGTCCAGACTGGCGCCGGCGGGCAGATTCAGCCTCCGCTACGTGTCACGCCAACCTGGAAAGGTCGATGTTGCTCTCCTGGTCCGCCTCAAAGGTGCCGATGAAGCCGCACTAAGAAGCCAGGCGGAAAAAACCCTCCATGAGATGCATGCCTATCTGGACGTCAATTTCAAGGAATACAATTTTCAGCCCATAATGGATTACAAAAATTTCCTCGACCCTTTCCCCATAGCTCATGTGGTTGAGATAAGCCGACAGGCCGCCAATATCACTGTGGCTACCTGCGAAGTGCATTACCGGACGCCCATCGGATTTTCCACTCCGACAGGTCCCGGTGAGTCTCAGGTAAAGGAAGTGGGAAACACAGAAGACTTCCCTTATATCCTTCCCTGGATAACTCAACCTGGTTCCCTGCGAAAGCTATGCGAAACACTGGCGCTCCAGCCCGAGCCCTGCATGATAGACTTCAGCTTGACACCTTTCCATTCCGCAGGAACAACTGAAGTCATCCACAGCCTGGAGATGTTTTTGCGACGTTGTGAAGAATATTTACAGGGCAAGCGTCCTGATGACGACGAGCTGAAATCGGCCAGCCTGGAGCGCGAGACGGTATTTGAACTCAGGGCCAGAATGATAAGAGAATGGCTGTTTGCTCAGACACAGCTACTGATGGCTCCGGAGAACTCTTTTCTCCTCCGAATACGGCTGGCATCCCCCGCTCGTGTGCCCACCGATGTGGTCAGCGCTTTAGGGAACACGCTAACGACTCCAGTGCGGGTATCGGCGGTAAATTCTCCCTACCTGGCAGGCGGGTTTCAAATATCTTCTATCGAAGACGGTGGCATTTTCGGTGTACTCACCCGCCTGGATGACGACACGCCCGGTCCGGGTATCCTTCCTCACCTGTTCGACAGCCACAGCGCCAATCGCGCCCTGCTATTGCCCACGGCTGACGACGTCACCTTCCCCGGTTTTTCCGTACAGGTTGCCCGCGTATTGGATGCGCCGCTGGCATTGCCCGGTAGTGGCACGCTTATGGGACAGGCATTTATTCAGAATAGACCCGTGGACGTGCGCTTGATGCTGGATGACCACCGCCGTCACGTCTATGCTATCGGGCAAACGGGTACCGGTAAGACTACGTTGATTGTCAAGATGGCTATGGAAAACATCAAAAATGGTCAGGGCGTGGCTGTTCTGGACCCACACGGAGACCTGATCGAACACATACTGATACGCATCCCCGAAGAACGGGTTGACGATGTTATTCTTTTGGACCCCGGCGATACGGATTTTCCCATCGGGCTTAATATGCTGGAATGGCAGACGGAAGACCAGCGGGGTTTTCTGGTGGATGAGATGCTGGCCATGCTGCAGTTGTTGTATCTACGCGATGAGATTGGCCCTATGTTCTGGCACAATGTCCGCTACGGTCTGCTACTGGCTATGGCAAACCGCGATGACCCCGGTACGTTGATAGAGTTTCCCTGCCTTTTCTCAAACCAGTATTTCCATAAACGCTGGCTTAAATATGTAAAAGACCCTCTGGTCCTTCGGTTCTGGGAAGAAGAATTTCCCATGACCGACTACAAACGCGAAGCCTATCTGCAATACGTTGTCAGCAAATTCGACCCGTTCATAACTCACCCCTTGATGCGAAACATTATCGGCCAGGTGAAAAGCGGCATTAATTTCGACTCGCTGATTAATCAGGGGAAAATATTGCTGGTTAATCTGGCTAAAGGAAAGCTTGGAGAGATGAATTCGTCTTTGCTGGGAATGATTATCATCGCCAAGCTTTATGCTGCGGCCATGCGCCGCATCAGCATGCCGATAGGAGAACGCAGGGATTTCTTTGTTTATGTGGATGAGTTTCAGAACCTGGCCACCGATACATTCGCACATATCCTCTCTGAAGCCAGGAAATTTCGCCTCAACCTCATGCTTTGTAATCAATACATGGCTCAACTGGGAGATAAAGTCATGACTGCTATTCTGGGCAACGTGGGCTCGCTGGCGGTCTTTAGAGTGGGCTTGAGAGATGCAGAGCTGCTTAAGGGATATTTCACGCCGGCGTTAACCAAAGAAGCCTTAACCGACCAGCCCAACCATTATGCTTATATGCGACTCCAGGTCAATGGCCTGCTTTCACCGCCTTTCTCTATGCGCACCCTGCTTGAGCCGTTCCCCGAACTCGAATACCAGCAGAGGGTTCGCCAGCAGGTAATAAAGCAAAGCAGGAAACGGCATGGAAAGCCACGAAGAGCTGTGGAAGAAGCTATTCAACTCAGCATTGGGATGCGAGATGACGAAGAAGAAGATTATGGTTAAACCAACCATTTGAAAACCGCCGCTGCTGATTTTACATATTTGTCTTGGTCTCCCCGAACCGCTCCGGTAATGCTTTTGGTGACGGGATAGAGAAGTCGCCGCCGGCCGGCTTCTTCAGTTTTAAGGCGCCGTGTTGCCACTGGCAGTAAAAATTCCGCTAACCTCTATTTTGCTGAGGCTTGAACGTGAGGTTAGCGGAAGTTCACGTTCAGCCGCCCATCAGGGTCCACGTTGACAAATCCGCTAACCCTGTTTTATTATGGTGCTACGTTCGAGGTTAGCGGAAAACGGCTCTCTCCGAAGCTAAGGGCTGAAGCTGAGGAAGGGGGTCGGTGGAAACCTATTGAATCCCTTTTAGGAATGGAAACTCAATAAGTTTCAACTCTGTTTTGGAGTACATTGGTCCAGGTGGAAACCTATTGAATCCCTTTTAGGGATGACCCAAGGCGGACAGACCTGAAGGTCCGTCCCTGCATTTTTGCTAATACCTTTTATCCTGGCCGCTCATCCTGAACCTGTCGAAGGAAGCGGCCACCAAACCGCACCACCGAAGAATGACCCGGAATTGACAGGGTTGTTGTCTTGTACTATTCTTGGCTTGCTGGTACAGGTGAATCCCTTTTAGGGATGGAAACGGACACGGACATTGAGGATAGCAAGGGCATTGTGCCGTGGAAACCTATTGAATCCCTTTTAGGGATGGAAACAAGACATTTAAGTTCAGAGCGATGGAGTTACTATATGTGTGGAAACCTATTGAATCCCTGTAAGGGATGGAAACGGTTTCATTTCCCCTCCAGTCCTTTTAAGATTCGGTGGAAACCTATTGAATCCCTTTTAGGGATGGAACCCATGTAAAAGGGAGCCACCCAACAAGGGTGGCTCCCTTTACTGATTGAAGCTAAAAGTTGTATCTACAGCCGCTATTCTAGAGAGCTCAAGCAGTTTCTTCCTTTACCACTATCTGGAGTCCTGTTAATCTGCCGGCTGTTTTGACATTAACGGCGCCATAACCAATGGCTTTGCCCATCTGGGCAGGAGGGACAAATACGCACGCCGTTCCGGTTTTTGTATCAATATCCCCGACTCTTATATCGACTTCGCCGAAAGCTCTGGCGATTAGTTGTTCAGGTTGCTCGTACCATTGAATAAAAAATATCGGTTCATTGTTTATCTTGCCTTTTATCTTTGATATATTCACATCTCCATTGCCATAGCAGCAAGCCACAGGATCCAACCCCTCTTTAGACGAACGCACGGCTATTTTGCTCATCTTACCCTTGGCCCGCGCGATAGATTTTATTTCGACGGTGCCGTCTTTCATTTCAGGGATTTCCTCTAATAGAATGTCACGCAGGGAGTCTTCATCCGCGGTTAGAATTTCAAAATAAGTTTTTTTACCTGATCTCTTCTTTCTCTTGATAAGAGACCCCGCTTTTGTAGGCGTTTTATTCTGTTGAGCAGCTCTAAATATCTCCTGGACAGACTCAATCTTAATGCTGTCTCCGTATTTTTGCTGCAGTGTATCCCAGCTTCTATGTATGGCATCCCGGCGTTTCCAGTAAAGTACCTTCTTACCCATATCGAGCACCGAAACCATGCCGTGAAAAAAGTGTTCGTCGTCCGTCACGATGATATACGTATCGATATCGGGCCTGGCTTTTGCAATTAAGTCAGCCAGTGATAGCAAGCTAAAATCAGCTGCCTCCGGCCCTTTCGGAAATGAAAGAGCCGTAAAATTAGCCTTGGAATATTCATCCTGATCAGCTTTGTGTTTCCAGTAAGCTGCACCAACATACGCCACAGCCACGTCACCAATCTTTTCCGCTCTACCCCGAAGACGCTCAGGCAAACCCTGTAAGTCTTTCGGATCAACATTTTCATGATCAACGAAAATAGCTATTCTGGGGCGTCTCCTGCGCGGCGGGGGATACTCAATCAGACGAATTCTCGGTTCCCCTTCTTTGAGATATTCGGGATTAGCCACGTAATATGCGGATGCTCCCGGTAGCCTTCCGGAGGCTATCAGGCTCTCCATAGCCTGACTCATCTGATATGTGCCGGACGTCCAGGTTACCAGGAACTGTCTCTCGGGGAACGACCTGGTCTCATCCTCTATCCACTTCAGGTGT
Source organism: uncultured Dehalococcoidales bacterium (assembly GCA_964548415.1). GTDB lineage: Bacteria > Chloroflexota > Dehalococcoidia > GIF9 > UBA5629 > 9FT-COMBO-48-23. Next base: position 20,410 of record CAZJQG010000022.1, read on the forward strand.
CGCTCCGTCTCGCGAAAAACCTCGCCTGTATTCGTGGCGTTGGAGACGTCGAGAGACAGTACTCGTACCTCGGGTTTAAAGCCCTGGCCGGCGCCCCACCTCAGCATTTCATCTCTGGTTGCTACAGCCTGCGGGTAGGTGCTGGATTTAACATCATCGCGTTTGGCGCTTGGTATCAGGTAAACCAGTGACGGCCTGTGCTCCATAAACAATGTAAGAGCCGCCATGGGTTGCTGAGTTTTAGGCGATATCGGGTCCTGGTTACCTATGGTGGCTACCAGGATTTTTACTGGCGCTGCGCTTACTTCGGTTTTGTCCATTACATTCACCTCTCTTTCAACGGGCATGTTAATAATTCTGTACCAATCTTCTTGCCTGCCCCATGCCCATAGTAGTCTTGGCGCCGACGCCGGCAAAAAATGCAAAGTCAGCCAGCAGATTAATTACCGCGCTCAAACCGTTGTCCCCGGAGTCAGGTAATACAAATTTACATTTACCCTCAAAACCAACCTGTCTCTTGTCATTGTAATCCAGCATGTGTGTCTTGAGTTCGTATCGGGATAACAATACCTGCTCTTCAACCAGACTGATTAAATCTATAGAAACCGGTGAAGGAGCGAAGAAATTCCATTTCTTGATTAGACTGCCAAAAACGAGACCAGGCAGGGGGAAAGGAGTATTTATTTTGCCGGAGCGAAAAGTAGTCGGTGACGAAAATTCGAAATCAATGTCAGATTCTGCAGTACCCGCCTGGTTGTATAGTGAGCCGTACGTGGTAGTAACCGCCCAGGGATGCTGCACCGGGTTTAAAGCCGTGCCTGACACATCGAATATATTTTTCAAGATATTTATCCTGTCTGGCAGATGCCTGTCCAGTGTCAGAATGGTTTGAGATAGCTTCTCGTCTATACTGGTAATACGGAGCCAGTATCTCTGTCCAGCCCGTGCAAGAAGACCGCCATTTTCTGCTAATAATTGACCGCGCAGCGGAGAAATTGTGTACGGCTTGAACCTGGCCGGGGCATGAAGCTCCTCGGCAAGCCGGCTGTTCTGTGTCGAAACCAGTTTTAGGAACAGTGCCTGCAAAGCACGACCGAGAGTAAGTGGCATAATGGCAGAAGATTTTGGGCTAATAATCAGAACAAAGCTAACCAGCATAGGATATACCCCGGGAAAATAGAATGCATTTCAATCACCTTAAAGTACCTATCAACCTAAAGGACGGTTGCGCACCTCCTGTGCTTTGTTTTGCAGCCTATCGGACTCCTGATGATTACCCTGTGATTGGAGCACGAAAGCCTTAGTGAGCAAAGTATAACTATTTTCATCGTCCATTCCGAGTGCTTCGTCCACTCGTCTTAACGCACGATCGAATTGCCTGGCTCTGGCTTCTACTTCCGCCCAGGTGTTCAGTGTTTCTATTTTCTCGTGACCTACCGCCGATTTCAGGCAATTTCTGAAAATTTGCCGGGAATGTTCCAGGTCGCCCTGCGCAGCCCAGTATTTGGCCAGGATATTGCGTGTAGGGACGCCGCCGCCATGGAGCAAAGCCATATTCAGCTTGTCGAGGGCTTTCTGCGGTTCTGAGTCAAGCATTGCTTCAGCCCAGGCAGAATACACAATCGGATTGTTGGGTTGAATCTTAGAGGCCTGTTCAAAAAGCTGATTCGAACGTTCCCTATTTCCGAGTTTGAGTTCGGTCTGAGATAGCGCCGTTAATGCAGCGACGTTACCGTTCTCAATAGACAGAATAATCTCAAAGATGTCTTTTGCTTTATTCAGGTCGTTCTGTTCATAGCGTAGCTTTCCCATAATGTGCAGGTTAGGAATGCTGTCAGGTTTAATTTTCTGGGCGCTATTTGCCAGATGTTCCGCCTTTCTCCATTGGCCTCTATCCAAATACATTTTCGCCCGGGCGTTGAAGGTGGCTGTGTTTTGCGGATCGAGCTGGGTGACCTTAAGGAAATATTTTTCCGCGCTGTCATATTCACACTTTTTACTGTGCAGTACCGCCGAGAGATGATTAGCGTACAGGTGAAGCGGCTCTCTGGCGGTAGCCCAGGCCAGCAATTTTTCAGCCCGGCCGAGGTTGTCGGCTTCTATTTCCAGCGCCGCCAGCGAGACAGTTAAGTAAAGGTTTTCAGGAGCTTCTTCTAGTGCCCTGGTGAACAGGCTGCGGGCTTCATCGTAGTTACCGAGCCTTCGCTCCATGTTGGCGTAGGAATGCCATACCGGAATGTTTTTTTTGTCGATTGCCAGGGCTTCGTTAAACCGGCGCCTGGCTTCTCTCTGGATTTCTTCTCCGCTATCTGCCGCCCACTGCCCGAGCATATGTGCCAGGGCATGCATAAGGTACAGGTTATCCGGATAGCGATTTAAGGCTCGTTCAAATATAAGGCGGGCCTTTTGAAACTTGTACAGGTGGTGGAAAATTCTTCCCCAGGACAATAACTCCGGGGCGTTTGCCCTGGGATACCGGAGCAAATCGTTAATCTTTGCTTCGGACGCGTCGATGGTTTTTCGGGCCTGTATGGACCGTCCCCTCTGGATAAGCGCCCTGAGAAGGTTGATTACGGTATGGCGCTCCATAGCTTGACGGCTATCGGACGATTCGATTACTCCGGAATATATATCCAGTATGCGTTCTTCATTCTGGCCCCAGAAGCTATCTACAAACGATTTGGCGACCGCGGTTCCTTTAGTGGTAACTAAAAGAGCGGGGGGTTTTTCCTGTTCTATGAGGTACAGAATGCCGCTCGCAGATGTGAGCAGCCGTGCCAACTCTACCTCTGTGACGCCGAGAACGCGTGCCATTAGAGGAAAAGGCATGGGTACGGCTAAGGCATCGAAAACTGTGGTCAAAAAGTGGGCCTCGCTTAACAGATTATCCGAACGCCGTAATCTTGTTTGCTCTTCGGCCATAATTTTCCGCAGCTCATTTTCAAAGTGGCCGGTCCTGATATCAGGTTCCCTCATGACGTGGATAAAATAAGGCATCTGAAAATCGAAGAAAAGCTCCTGCCATTCGTTTTCCAGCCCGCTCGCCAGTATCACTTTGCTGTGCCAGTTCCGGTCTAGAAATTCATTGATATCAGCCAATCTGGGAGCATTGGGCATAAATATAAAAGAGGACTGTTTCTGAATCTTTTCCTCGGTAACCAAGCCAGAACCCTGGTTGTTTATAAACTGCACTTTCCGTTTTTGAGTCTTGAACCTTGAAAACAGCCGCAGCATCAGCAAATAAGCCGATTTTTCCGATGCTTCGTCATGTAACAGAATGATTATGCCGCCACCTTGCTTGAGCAGTTTATCCGCGACAGATGCCATGTCATATTCCTGTTCGGTCAGTTGCCGCGGGTCGAATGAAGGCGGGCCCCAAACCGGGCGGCCAAGAAGATATAAGTGCTCTTCTTTATCGATAATTTGCCCCAGTTCTGTTGTCAATGCTTCATGAGCTGTATTTCTGTCCATAGAATCCCTCGATTTTTGCCAGGATATCCCTGGCTGTATCCGATTTCACGAACTGGCTCCATGCCTTGCGCAATCTTTTGTTGTGGGTATGATAGGTGTTGTTGTTGTGGCAGCAAGACTGCATTAATTTTAGAGTAATATCTGTATTGTGCTCCTGTTTCGAGCGGGACAGGAAGACAATGAGATCGATAAGTTCCTGAAATTCCTGTTTCTTGGATAGAAATGCGATTTTCAAGTTATTGAAATGGCCCATCTCCGGGCCTCCCCTGGCTAGAGTCATTTCAAACTCGCCAAGCAACCTGAGGGCGAAACCTCTTGTTTCCGTTTCTAGCAGGTCCGAAATATCCTCACCTTCGTTATCTTCCGGCGCTGGCAAATTTCCGTCAGTCAGGTCCGAGAAATGGACCGGTTGCGTCTTCGTATTTGCAACCGGTTTAGGGTCGTCTGACTGCTCGTCATCATCTTTCTTTTCAGTAAGGAACTTGCCCTCCGGCAGCATAAATTCTTTAATGTAGTCGGTTATTCGTTTTTTATACTGCCAATCAAACCGGCCCATCAAATGCTCTATGTTTTTGAATTCATCTTCGTTGTTCTTGAGTTCGAGTTGAACATCGTCCAGAGCTCCCAATGCACAGGACTCGATCTCAACAGCGTCCAGACTCAATTTCGGATTCCACCAATAATGTCGCTTATACCAGGCGAAAGCCAATCTTGTGCCCTTAGCTCTAAAAGAATCGTAGAGCTGGCTGTCTATCCAGACCTTTTGCCAGGCCCGGGGAGAGCACATCTTCCACTCTTTGATTATTTCCGGCGTAATACCTTCCAGGTTTAGTGACATGTTATCAATACAGCTTTATTATAATAATATAAACTTAAGCGGCAACCGCAACCTTTCATAGACTGATCGCGGTTTGGCCTGACAGCTCCTTACGCAACCATTCATTTATATCTTTATAAGGATTCGCCCAGGTACTTGCCTCTCCAGTAAGAGCAACCAGGCCTATTATTTTTGAGATCTGTGGAATTATTTTTTTATCGTCACCTTTGAAATTATCACGCAGGTTATTAATGCCTATTCCCGATATATTGTGTATAACCTGATTGCGTAACTCGGCCAACTGTTTCAGCGAATCTATCTCGTGCTGTATTCGACCGTACTTACTTCCCCCCGTCAAACCAGTGGCGTAGTCTATCAGGGCCGATAGCTGCACATTGTTTTTGAACTCAATGTAGTCAAGATCCGGGGATGTCTTGATCTGGCTGGCGTTTAATTTTTTTATTAAGGGAGCCCAATGCTTTCCCAGAGCTTGACGATAAAGCTTTCGACCTTTTGGCAAATTCCTTGTGTCCAAACCCATAGCCAGGATACCTACCAGGAACCGTGCATTTTCATAAACTGTGGCTATCCTCCAGATCATACCTGTGTAATCCTCACAGTTATAACAAGATTCTATCTGGAAATATAGCTCCTTTAGCTTCTCGGACAGGTCTAATGAGCAACATTGTCTCCACCATCTCTCAATTGACGCATCTTTGTCCCGGTGAAGCTGGAGACATTCAGCAGCCTGGGCAAATTTTAAGTTGAGCCGATAATTGGCATGCCTTATTACTGCTTCGACGCGTACGGACCAGAATCTAACTGCGCGCAGGGCATTGAGAACATCCAGGGCACCGCTGTAATCGTATCGGTCTAGAAGCGCATCTATTATCTGCACGGACATATCTCTGAGAAAAGGAGAAATGGCTACGGTTTCAAGTGAGCCTTCTGAAATGCCGAGTCTCATCTGGTCGGTGTCAGCCGAGATGGTTGTGAATGGCCGCAGCGATTGTTTGTATATCTGGAGGGCTCGGTACAGGAGCGCATCGTTAAGCGCCGGCACTCCTCCCGATAATGAGAGGTAGACTACTAGTGCTGAATCCGGCGGTACCCATTTAATCAGTTCAGATTTGTAAAAATCGTATGCCGTGCTTCGCGCCGAAGGGTTCTCCGTATACTGTTTAACAAATATTTCATTTTCGGTAATATCGAAGTACCTGGGTATCAGTTTCCTTAACACTTGCCCGCTATATATCGTGTCCTTTCTACGGTACTCGTCCTTAACATCACCTGGTTGATCTGTAACTGTGAGGAAAATGCGCAGCTTTCCATCTTCAGAATCCATTTGTTTCAATACAGGATAAAGTATGGGGAAACGGAGGCGGTCGTACTCTGTTTCCGCTCCGCCAGCCAGCCGGTTCAAAATTTGTTCGCCTATATAACGGGCACCTGGAGGGCAATTAAGGTAAGTGGATACTGCAATACAATCTGGAGTGTTAAATTCGAAGTGACAGAAGTCTGGTTTTTCATCGGTGCCAACGTTGTAATAGACGTCACGCTCGCCTATGTTGGCTACCAGTACTTTCATCGTGGCCGGAGCTCTCCATATCCGACACGAGTCTTGGCCCCTATGCCTACCTGAGTGACTGCCTGGCTGAGCCAGCTCTTTGTTGTTTCCAACAGATGCTGTTCTTTAGAAGCCAGGTGAAAGACGAAGACTGTGCCCTTTCCTACGGTTAGAAAGTAAATTAGTGTTGGCTCTGAATAATCGGCGGGCAATCCTTTATTTTGATAATATTCCTGGTAGTGAACGTTCATGATATCTTTGTCCAGCTTGGGCTGCACTAACGGCGGTGCATCGAAGAATAGCACCTGCCCGGACAGATTTGTGGTACCAAATATCTTGCGGAACAGGTTTATCTCCCTACGGATATCTTCGTTGCTTAGTAACTTTTTCGATTCTTCAGGTAGTTTAGTAAGTGCACGATCATTTTCGTCGTCTAACCAGGTTTCAAAAGCTTCCAGCGGTGTTTTACGGGGTGGATTAAACGCTTTGAGTTTATCGTATTCCACCGGATCGAGTGGTTCTATGCCAAGCTTACTTGCTACGTCGGATAGGGCGAAACTGCGAGTGGCGCCCTTGGCAGCTGACCCGGGAATGTAGGGAAATCCATAAAGATTATGCAGAGTAATGCCTGTCTCGGTAAATGGCTGTGAAGCCCCCATCCCGATTGCCAGACGCCACAGAACTTCACCTTGAACTCTATCTATATAATAGCCGTTAAGCGATTCAATGCAGTGGGCCAGTCTCGCGTTGAAGTTGTTTAACCATTGCCCGGCAGTACCACTGCCAAAAGATCTTATAAAGTAGTCAATAAACTCACCCTTTTTGATATCTTTTGCCTTCCACGACGATGGGAAGATCTTGTTCCAGAGCAAGCTAGGATTACTTACCTGGAAGCTTCTGGATGCTTGTCCCCTTTTTATAAGGATATCTAAAGTGTCCCCCGGCAGATCCAGCCGCCGTTCTAATAAAATGTCCAGCAGGTCGAATCTGGCTGGTGTTTGCCTGCCAGGCATGCTCGGTTTTCGTGAATATCCCGGTTCCTGTGCTCTCATCTTTCTCCGGTTATGGTGCCAGCGCTTCGGCAAAACGCTTAAGCCATTCTGCCAACGATAGTGCCTCCTCCGTGGCACGCCGGTAATGGCTACTCTTCGTTTCCGGCGCAGTTAACCAGTCGATAAGCTGATTCTTTGAGCTGGCGGCGGCTTGGCAAACATTCTGCCTGGTGCATAGCCATTCCTGAAGTTGAGCGTACAGGTTCCAGTGTGCGCCCTCCTGTTTGCCTCCGCTTTTGGCTAGAAGAAACGCTAGTGATGGTCCAAGCCCGTTATTCACTATTTGGGTGGGAAATTTATTAACAACGCTTCTATAATCTTTGCGTAGTCCCTCGGCAACTCCTTTGACCTGCTGCCAAGCGAAGCTGGCCCTGTCACGCTCCAGATCGCGCCTTAGACTGCTATCTTCCATCAGGCACCTCCCGTCATGTATCTGACCTTGACCAGCCCACGTCCTACTGTCTCATCGCCACCGAGCTGAATGAGGTTTTTGTTGGTCAGCTTAGATTTCATGAATTGAAGTATTTTCTCTGCGTTGGCAAGTTCTGCAGGCGGCTGCGTTTTGTTCGATTTTGGATCGGCGCAAAGGAGCATACAGTAGAGCAGGCTGTCCATTGGTAGATGCTCCTCCGTCCACAAAGCGCCGGAGGCAACCGTGCCTTTCTCGTGGTCAATCCTTGTCCTGGTGATTAACTCCGTAGATAGCCTGACAAAATCGGCGAAGTCGGTGTCACTCAGTATTACCAGGCTGGATGAGTTGCCTGTCTCATTGTATAGCTTTTCTCTCCAGTACGAATGCTCTTTGTCATCCGGTAAGGCACTCAGGCTCAAGAACTTTGCAACCGCCGATACCGAATCCGATTTACTCGTTTTAAAAGTATATTCTTCAAGAACGATATTATCCTCATCTACCAGCACGACACAGTTCTCTGAAGTCAGAGCCCCGTGTTTTAAATCCGAGGGTAACTGCCAATTGATCTGTTGTCCTAATAATCCCATGTCCCGCTTAAATCTTTCCAACGCTAGCGGGCACGTAATCCAGGTAAAGACCCCGTTCAATGACCGAACCGGGAAAAGAACGATACGGGCGTCAGAGAATGAAAGCGCTCCACCGTGGTCAGATGCACGCTCACCTTCAGGCCCGAAGATTATAGACAGCGTTTCGTTAATGACTTCCTCGGCGTTTTTATAAAGGGATTCCTTAATGAACTGTCTCATCACGCCTTTTAGACCAGAAGATTGCACTATGGGGAAATAGGTGTGTTTTTCTCGTTGAATTGGCAGATCTGCTACACCGAAGCTTGTACCACTTCCAACGTGAAGAGGGGTCTCAGTATAAAGAAATAGGGCACCGACACTTTTAAACATTATTTTCCTCCTCCAGGTAGTTCCAGGCGCCGATAAAGCTTAATCCAAAACCGGACCTGCTGCGTGAAGATGGTTCATAGTCATTACCTTCTGCTGTTTGGTGAAGATTCCTAAAATGGAATATCGAGAATAGCTTATCAATCGTTTGGTCGTCTAACGGCGAGGCATTGCTGTCGGCGCGCTCGAAGAAGTATATGCTGCCCGGCGGCACGGCTCTTAACAGTGGTTTTGGCCGGTTGTTAGCCAGGTCCCAGCCTCCTACAGGAACAGCCTTGCCGACGGCAGCGCTCACCAGCTTAAACTTTACGGCGCCTATGTCCAACGTGAGGTCATTTTCCCCGATAAAATTCGGTAGCCAGCCGTTTTTTCCATAATTTTCGAAGATTGCCGGAGTGGCCAGATATAGTTTAAATCTACCGTCCCTTTTCACTCTTTCTCGTATTTCAGCCCCTTCTTTCAGTCGATTAAGCTCGGACAACCTGGTTTCCGGTATTGGTTCCAATATTGCGGCTCTACCTTCACCACCAAGGGCTATGATTTTTGAAGTCAAAGCCCAGTCTTCAATATCGTGGTTAATCCAGTCGACAATTTCCTGATTAATCTCAATCAGGAAACCTGGCCATTGCCCGTTTTCTTCCTTGAGGCAGGTGAACTCAGCCTGATAAAACATGCCAGCTTGAGCGGTTTTTTGTTCTGGTGACAGCTTGATACCGAACCGAATCTGGCTGCCCCATAATTCTTTTAAATGTACCCTGGTTTCTGAAGTAACGGCCGGGAAATCAGCCAGGTAATTGTGAAACCATTCCCCGGGTACCAGCTTAGCTTCTTCAACGGCTTCAGCTGTCTCAGGTGTCCATAGCAGACTTAGATTTGCCTTATCTTTGTAATCAAATTGTCGCAAGCAATTCGACCGCACTGGTTTTAGAATGACTACGTCATCCCCGTATTTGAGCAGATCGAGAGGAGGCTGGAAGAAGGGCTCAATCTTTTCGGCTGTACTGTAGCCTAGCAGGGGTCCTGCTATCTGTAGTTGACCGTAGTCTTCGACTCCGCCGATCATCTTTCTTATCTCAGCTAATTTGCCGTTCCTGCCGTCATCCGAGCGGAAGTCGTCAAAAGTCAAGCCATGTTTGGGTAGCAGTTCTGAAAGCATTTGGGTGCGTAGGGCACCGACGAATGGGTTCGGACTTGGTGGGAAGATGCTTCTGGCGACGCTTGCTTCGCCGGCTGTAAATGATTTTGCTTCCCGGAAAATAAGTACGTCTATCGGCTTAATGAATAGCCACATATCATACCTCCTCCGAGAGGAAGCGTGCTAACAAGAGCAGGTTTGTTAGCTGTACCCATGTTTGCTGCGGTTGCCATTCCTTTTTTGCCTGCCGTAGGAACCAATCTCTAACTTCTACAAATAAGGATGTCAGTTCATCAACGTGTTGCAGTTGGGTGGTTGTCAGATGCTTCCTTTCCTTGAGGAGATGCCTGTCTAACAGGCGCTGGAACTCTCTCTGCTGTCCTTCAATATCTCCCAAAAAGGATAACGCGTCTGCTTCCAACTGCATATCATAGGCCAGACGAGATGAGAGGACATTCGTTTGAATTAGCTCAACTATGTGTTTGACAATGGACAATACATCCGCATTACCATATCTCCACTTGGCTGAAATCTCTACGGGTGCTCCTCCACGTTTCATCAACGTGAAGGCGAATGCATCTTTATCGGGCTCTTTCTTGGCCTTAGTCTTTAATACCTTCCAGCCTTCTTGCAAGGCTTGTGATAGGGGATAGCTATGATGAACTATGACAGCCCCTGCAGAGCAGGTTGCCTTGTTCCCCATAAGCATGTATACATCCTTATTATCTACCTGGGCAAAGCCATTTCCTAATCCTTCCACTGTTCCTGCAGGAATAGTATCACCACTGAACAGCCAGCGAAGCTTTCTGAGCATATCAACAACGTCCCGCACAGGGACGAAGGATAAAAGGTCATCGCCCCCAGCGTAAATCAGCCGGCCGCAGCATTCTTGCTCAACTATCCGGGGGGCTATCTCCAGCGCGAAATTGCCCTGGGCGGTCGTCAACGCCTGGTGGACAGAAACACCAAGAGGTCTTCTGACCTCGGCCAGCCGCTGCAGTGCCTTAGCTACATTACTGTCCGACAGGGCAGCGTGATGGAAAATAGTTTCTAATTCTGGTGCGCTTGTGCCGGATACCCATTTCCCCATGTTGTCGCCATCGAGATACACGATGGCATAGTATCTGGAGGGAGGCTTTATTTTTTTATCATTTGCTTTTTTTATAAGCAAAGTTAAAGCCGAAGCGGGCTCCGATAGTTCCGCTTTCGTGACCGCAACCTTTTGTTCCAGCTCAATCGAATCGGGATTAAACGATTCTTCATATAGCCAGTCTCCGTCCAGTCGAAGGAACGTCTCTACGTCACCACCCTCAATCCAGCCAGTCATTTTGGGAACCACAGCGGCGGGGTAGAATATCTCTTTTTTACGTAACAAATTTTGCATTGCCCTGGCATAGTTTTGAACCGTAATGTCACTGCCTAGCTGTTGGATAACGTCATATTTGAAGGAAGCCGTTGCCATACTGGAAGTTGATGGGAAGAGATGGTGATCAAGACCAAGTTTTTCCTCATCCTCAAAATATGCCTCAACGGCTAATCGCTTGGTCAGGCACGTGGCGCACAGTCTTTCGCCTCGACGTAGCCGCCCCTTTAGTTTAATTTTGTCTGGTCCGCGTCCTACGGACGTGTTCCCCAGTCTATCCCAGAATTCGCGTAATTGCCTGTAACCACCGCCGCCGAAATTTGGATGAAGGGCTTCTCTTACTCCGCAAAGGGTGCATTTGTCTCCTGGTTCCTCCGTTTGCCTGAAATCTCGAAGGTTTTTCCTGGCCGACAATACTCGAGCCGTTAGCGTAGAAAGCAGCGGATAGGCTACCGACAGGTTCGAATCAAGCTTATTTCCCTTTGAGTAGCTATATAGTTTCTGCCAGTTTTCAAACCCTTCATCTACCTTTGTATTAAAAAGAGCCTTGTAGTCTTTTACTACGGCATCTATTTTGCTGGTATCATCAGTTGTCTTTGGTAGCCAGTCCCAGGGGCAAATGACATAAAAAACTCCCAGGTAATCGAGAAAATGCTCAATCTGCCTTTGCCAGATCTGGTTCCACTGTTTATCTTGTGATAGAGAAGGCTCAATTTTGGCTGCCTGGCATGCAGTTTCAACTCTCTCTTTAACACTTGAGGCGATCTCCTTCCAGGCTTGATTCATCTTATCAACAGCTCTTTTGGCAATCTCTATCCCTTGAGCACGCGGTACAATAGCCGTAAAGGAATTTGGAAAGCTGGAGATGGATTTGCGATTTGAATCCAATTGGCTTCCCCGACTAATCTTTTTCTCGTTTCTTAACCAAAGGTCAGCCAGGGGTTGCCCTTTTACAGAGGGGTAAATGAAACAGTCGGGACCATATTCATCCCCGATTAGCTTTATCCCCTGCCAAACCAGATAAGATATGATAAAACTTCCTAGCCAGAAGTCCTGCGTACGTCTGGCTGTAGCTATGAAAGGTTGTGTAGACGCAATAGTGAATAGCAGTAGGGCTGGTTCAGGCAAGGCTGAAGCGATTGCCGAGACAATTGATTGATTATCCCATATGGAGAAGCTCGGGCAAGTAGAGTTTGCCGGTAGATTCTGCCAATCGAACCTTAAACCGGTAGAACCCTGGTCGGCGGCAATAATTTCTTCTTCCAGAATACGCCACAAACCTAAGAACTGACTTTGTGGCTGGTCCCATTTATTAAGTAGTTTATCCGTTACATCCCGTGCTATCCGGCTTGCACTATCGAAGTTTGATTCTTTAACGTTAGAAAGCTTCAGTTCCTGACCGGATAAAGGATGTTTAAATACGGGTGACTTAACAAAATCTACGTTAATCTTAGTGGCAAACGAGGGAATCTGGCCGCTAATAGCTATACCATTTGCCTTTTCTACCTTCTTAATCGTACCATCATCCGGTTTAAGCTTATCGATTATTTGCTGGCGCCAGTTCTCCACCTCGTTTCCGGCAGCTAAGGCGTAATATGGCGGGTTCCACAAATATGCCAGCAGTTTAGTTTTCCACAATTCGTCCTGATTCATAGCGGAACCTTTATTCCGTTTTCATCCATAAATTTGTCTATGACTTCCCATTCGTGACCAGTTGGTAACATAGCCGGGGTCTTAGTATTTCTCTCGGTGATACAGAGGTTCTCATTCTCGGGTAAGAACTCAGCTTTAAAGCCGAGCATTAAAAGGGCATAACTATTCGCCGCTAACTTGAAAACCCGGAACATAAGAGGTGAAGCCCGCCGCGTATGGGTGGCACCGGCAATTACTATATCGCGTTCCCGGTTTTTACCAAGCTTATATGGTAATGGTAAGCCCAATACGGGCAAAGTCAGTTCTACGTTATTTTTGCCACTGTGTTCTCTAATGACATTATAATCCCTGGTAACTCTTCCAGTTTTGTTGGCCTGCGGCATCGTCCTGACATACTTGTAACTTTCGCCCATGAACGACAGCGCACGATTCCAGCTGTCAAAGCATCTAATTTCTGATTTATTTTTTTCAGAGACTATTCTTAAGTCAAGGTACTGGGGTGCGATCACGGTGAACTTAGGGATATGAGTGAATTGAGCAGGTTGCGAAATACCCGCGGTTCGACAGTATAATCCTGCGATTTGCTTGATGCCATTGCTCAGATAACTGCTTAATTGTTGTTTTTCATTTATCGTGGCAAATAATTGCTCAAATTCAGGAAATATGGGTACTGCTTTAGCATCAACTGTAATGCTTACGTCTGTTATTTTTACTGAACCAAACCCCCGCCTGGTTCTTGCTCCTAACCCACCCAAATTACATAAAAGCCACATAGTTCCAAGAGACAGTTCACTAGCTGATTTATTGATTGCCTCGATTTCCACGGTAAAACATGATTGGCCCGGCGTTAAGTATTTCCGGCCCGGCTTAGGGTCCCCTAATCCGTAACCAAGATAACGTATAGGAAAATCCCGAATATTTGTGGAATCGAAGTAACGCTGCTCCGCTTTGGAGAAATCCTTAACGCTAATCTTTATACCAGACGCCCTCTCCGCACTACTGGAACCAAACAGGTTGCCCTCAAGGTATCTTAGTTTTTCTAATTTACCGTCCGATGTATCTCCTAAAATACCACCCATCATAGCTCGGAACCAAAACCTGAGGTCGCCTTTGATAGAAGGGGGACGCATCTCACAATCGGCCCGGTCTGCGCCGGACATGACTAGAGGAGTTACTACCTCTACCCTGAAACCGAACTTCCACCGATACATAGGAGTTCTGCCGTTTTTAAATTTGCCCCGCTTGAAGGTTAAACTGGTATAATATATCACTGGGCAATCTCAAAATCAATAGGTTTGTTTAAGTTTTTCGACAAGTTCTACCAATGCGAATTACGGGTGCGCCAATTACCTGCGAAGATTTGAACTATTGTCGCGATAACACATTAATAGACTTCTCATCTCAGCCTATGGAACAATTCATCGTTTTGTACAAAGGCTGTTATTTGACTCTCTATTAGCTACGATTTCCATCTAATTACCTATGTTACCTGTGAATAGCTGTGGATTACTCATGAAATTGCCGGTGCCAAAATCGATTACCTATGGATTACACGTGCGTTTAGCTGTGGAATACCTGTAAAATAGACATTCCAGAAAGCATTACCTGTGAATTACCTGGGCGATTACTTGGCATTTACCTAGGTGATGAAAAAGCCTAAAAGTCATTACATAGTAGTTAAAAGATATATTCTGTCCGTTTGATTCGTTTACACTCCATTTACACGTGAGGTTACAAATCGGTGTATCACTATGTTGTAACTAAAGTTACAAAACGGTGCAACACAAATTTGTAACCTTATACGTGAAACGAGTGTGATAATCCCGGTCTCATAACTATTATCACTAAAACTGATCGTTAATTCATTGTGTTCATACTCTATGAAGGTGAAGTCCTATTTAATCCATCGTTAATCTAATACTCTGAGTTTACTTATGATTCGAGGGAATTACCTGGTTACTTATTGGGTTCGGCTATAATCCGCGGTCAACCATACAAAACGGCCAAATGTTAATCTGGACCGGTGGATAAACGAGACCCAGCATTATTTAAGCGAGTGTAATTCGAGAGTAAATGACACGTAAATCCATATGTGCCGAGTTCAAAGCCAGAGTAAATGCAGAATAAAAGATTTCAGCTCGTGCAAAATGAGAGTATAACCAGAGTAAACGTGGTCTCTTATTAAAGTATTGCTTTCAGCGTTGATGTTCAATACGTATGCAAATAACTATATTTGAACTGAACAAATGACTTCTTGTTGTAAGAATATTGTGCACTAAGCTTTTAGTCGCATATAGTGCGATCTCCGCCTCATCTTTTTAGGCATTGGCAGAAATTTTTTCAAATCATTTGAATATAGCTCTCTTGTGCGTCTTAATTTGCGCTGTATACTTTTCATCTGCTCAGTATCCTGTTTCTCTATCTGTTGCAGCATGAAAAGACCTATGTACTTATCTCTGGCATTCAACAGCCCGTCCTTTTCCAGAGCCGATAATGATTCCAAGGCGCAGCTGACATGTAAAGTTATATCACTGGGCGGCATTCGGTTTCGGTTGGCGAAGAGCAACAATAAACACTCTCGCCATGACGATATATCTTTGTGCAGCTGCTCACAAATCGTTAGAATTTCCCTCAAAAAAGTCTTGCTACCGAAAGAGTAATCGACGAGGGCCATAATGAAAACGTCTGAAAGGATTAGTGGGACAGGTACAGCTTGCGATTCGATTTCGGATATCAAATTGTTACGTACAGGTTCAGCATACTTGATGCCAGATGATATAGCCCAAGTTTTCAATGTTGACGGACTGTTCCACCCAGCTTGTAATAAACGTCCTACCAGCAGCTTCCGTACATTCGAGTCGAAGTCATCTCTTTTGAACTCTAAAATAGCTTGGGCCATCTCTAATGGTATTTCTCGTCGAATCCCAACGTAATAGAAAGCAACGTCTGTCCAGATATCATCAAAATAGATACTCACAATAGTATCATTCAGCTTATCATACTGTTCTGGTCTCTTATGTACCCTCAATGCGCTAAAATAGTCAAGGAATGAACGGTGTCTAAAGTACACTATTTCTCCGATTCGCAATAACCCCGCTCTTTCAATTTCGGCGACGAACTGATTGAATTGTGCACGGTCGTACCCATAAACTTCTATATATTTGTTCACAAACTTATCAAAATCAGATTTGGGAATTTGAAGTAATTTCTTACAGTAGAATTCTTCCCAAGCCAATTCAGCTAAAAATGACTTCTTTACAACGTATTCGAATACTGACTGAATACCCCTAACACGGTCATACCTACCTAAAACTATATCTGTATACATATCGTAGATTTCCGCCGTTGATGCTGGAATTTCCTTTTCAACAGTGGCTATTTCTATTAATAACTCCAGCGACATGGGAGTCAATGATAGCTTCAGGTCCTCTCGTTGCAGTCCTTCTTTTAGTATATTTAGTAGCTCTTGGTCTTGAACTAACCGTTCCAGCAGTCTCGCGGCTTGTTCATATTCAAAAGGCAGAAGCTCATAATGTTCAAATGGCGCTAACAACTCTCGAATAGCTGATATTTTCCGAGATGTAAGTACTAAACCGCAGCCAAGTCTCCGGGCAAATTCTTCAGCCTTATTCACAAGGTTTGGAGTGAACCCCTGAGACTGGACACTTTGGGTTAGGAAGGTTTGGCAGGGT
>CAZJQG010000023.1:0-36343 GCA_964548415.1 uncultured Dehalococcoidales bacterium
CGTGTCCTGGAGTTCTTACCACCTTACCATTTTCCACAACTTTCGTTATACAGCCCGGTTTTTATGCCCGCTTAGACATAATTTGTGCGGTTATTTTCGACGTGTTACGGACCCTTCCCGGTTGCTACTCAAAATTAACTGCGCCGCTTTTGCCACCGCTCTTTTCAATCAGGCGAATGCTTTCCAGCCGCAATGTCTGGTCCACCGTTTTGCACATATCGTATATGGTCAGACCGGTTACGGCAACAGCGGTTAAGGCCTCCATCTCAAATCCTGTCTTTCCCGTGCCTTTAACCGTTGCCGTAATGTCGACCCCTGGTGTCTTCTTATTTAGTACGAAGTCAATGGTCACATTATCTATTAACAGCGGGTGGCATAAAGGTATCAACCGGTACGTCTCTTTGGCTGCCATAATGCCGGCAACTCGCGCTGCCGCTAGAACGTCTCCCTTAGGCATCTTGCCTTCCTCCAGCAGGCTCAGGGTTTTTTTCTGCATTACCACGCTACCCCGGGCGGTGGCTGCTCTAACCGTAACTGCCTTGCCGCCCACGTCTATCATTCGAATATCTGATCCGCTCATTTCAACCTCCAAGCTGGGACATCAGTCGCTTTTTTGAGCCCCGACCGCAACTTAATTCATGCTTCCTCGGTTTGGACTTAATGGCTTCGGTTATAATTTTTTTCATATCTTCCGCCGAGGCTCCGCTCCGCAGCGGCCCGAGCAAGTCAACCTCGCGGTCACTGAGAAGACAAGGACGAAGCTTGCCCTCTGCGGTAAGCCGCAGTCGGTTGCAGCTAAAGCAGAAGTGCTGGCTGACAGGTGCGATAAAGCCAATAGTGCCGGTGGCATGGGGTAATCGGAAATATCTGGCTGGACCGTTTCCGGCAATGGCCAAGCTCGGCTCCAAGGTTCCCAGTTCCTTAAGGCGCTGCTTTATTTCTGCTACTGAAACAAAAGCCGGACTATGATTTGCTTTGCCTCCGACGGAATGGCCGTCAGGAGGATTGTCCCTGACGAAAGGCATAAGCTCGATAAACCGGACGTGCCACCCCTGGTTAACGGACAGCCGGGCAAAATCAACTACCTCATTATCGTTTACGCCCTTCATTACCACCATGTTGACTTTGACAGGGTTCAGCCCAGCGTCTTTAGCCGCTTCGATACCGCGGAGCACATCGTTAAGCTTATCGTGACGGGTAATGCGCTTAAATACATCCCGTCTCAGTGAATCAAGGCTGACATTTACCCGCTTTAGCCCGGCCTGTTTTAGTTCGGCCGCATAATCCTTCAATAGGATTCCGTTGGTAGTCAAAGATATGTCATCTATACCAGGGATTTCGGCCAGCAAGCTGACCAGCCTATTAAGTCCCGCTCGGACGAGAGGTTCGCCCCCGGTTAACCTGACCTTATTGATACCCATTTCAGTTGCCAGACACGCAATCCGTGCAATCTCTTCATACGTTAATATATCTCCCTGCGGGAGAAGGTCAATGCCTTCAGGGGGAAGACAGTAAATGCAGCGCAGGTTGCAACGATCAGTCACCGATATACGGAGATAATTTATGGGACGGTGAAAGGTATCCGAAAGGCCGGTCACGACTTCACCTTTTCCGCAAGTTTTTGAAGCACCTGATACGCCTGGCGCGCTGCTTTACCACGGTGGCTTACCCGATTCTTTATTTCCAGAGGCAGTTCGGCAATGGTCTTGTCCAATTCAGGGAGGTAGAAAATAGGATCGTAGCCGAAACCGTTGTCACCCCTCGGCTCTAAGGCAATCAAGCCCGGACATTCTCCGTGGCAGAACTCTGTTCTGCCCGCAGGGTCAGCTATAGCTATAACGCATATGAAGCGGGCCGTCCTCTTTTCCAGTGGTACGCCCTGCAGTCTCGCTAGAAGATGTTCAATCCTGTCTTTGTCCGTGGCAGCCTCACCGGCCGCACGAGCCGAACGTATACCCGGCTCACCTCCCAGTATGTCGACTTCCAGCCCGGAATCATCAGCTAACGTTATCAAGCCCGTGGCTCTGGTATAGGTAGTGGCCTTGATACTGGCGTTCTCGGCATAGCTGGGATAGGTCTCCTCCACATCAATCACCTTGCCTAAATCGATGGGAGTAACCAGTTCAAAAGGCAAACCACCAAGCAGGTCTTGATATTCGCGAATTTTACCGCGATTGGTAGTCGCCAGCAGCAGCCGGGCCATAGCCATATTATAGCTTATCTTGTTTGCAGGAGACGTCTGGCTGAGGCAGTACGCGGCTAAATATTCTTGAACCTGCCCTTGAGCTTTTTCATCACCTCGGGCATGGTGGTGTATTCCATCTCCTCGAGCGGCAGGCGATGCGGTTCAAACGGCCCGTGATGCCGGAGTATGTCCGCGATTACGTTTGCCTCGGAACGGGCATTATCAAAAGCCGGGTCATCGAACATATCCCTGGGCCCGATTAGCTTCCCTTCTGCAAGCTGAAAGCCTGCAGCAATCACCCTGGGCGGTCCATCGAAGCGTGAGGGATTACTCTGGGCTACAGGTACCGGCATCAAAGGACCGTTGTGTGATCCCCTCATCCAGCCTTCGACAATATGAGGATGGGCAAAAGGTTCCAAAATCTCACCAACCGCCGGGAAATGACCCTGGGAGCGGACTATACACACCGGGTCGTCTTTGCCCACATATCTGCCAGCCATACGTGATAGTCTCTGCGTCGACGAGGCTGCCGCTATTTGGCCGCTCTCCCGATGATAAACGTTTTTAACAGCGAAGCGGCTGGGAGCACCGATGAAAACCAGCATATCGTAAATCTCTTCCGGTGCATTAAAAATTATTTTCTTGCTTTCCTTGACATCATGGACCTCAAAAGAAAAACCACCGTGCATATTTGAAGCGATAACCAGGCCGATGGTATTAAATGGGTCGGCAAACATCTTATAAAGCGGCAGGTTCCAGGCGCCCGAGGCTGTCTTATCCGCCATAAAGATAATGATAGTCTCCGCCTCCCGTTCTTCTATCTCCATTTCGGCTACGCCTGGCCCCATACCTTTCACGTTTCCCGAGAATGCATCGGACAGCATGTCCTGGCCGGCGCCGTGCAGTTTCAGTTTTTTAGCTATTTTTGTGCCCTCGACAAAGGTATCCCAAGCCAGCTTGTGAACTTTCTGGCTATCTTCGCCGTGTTTATGCGTCATTATGAGCTGCAAGTCATCGCCGCACCGGGTAACATGATAGTCTATCAGGAACCCGGACTTTTTGGCTTTGACCATACTTTTTTCAGCCGCCTCCGGTAACTCCGGATGCATGCTGGAGTGACCGACGTAACCGCCGATGTCAGCCTTGATCACGCTTAAGGTTAGTTTCATTTCGCCCCTTCTCTATTTTATATTATATACTCTAACGCAGGGACAGGTCTTTAGACCTGTCCGTAACTATCTGTATCGGCTAAACAAGCGCCGGTAGCCTATATTCTCCAAACACCCTCCGCAGCACATCGCAAGTCTCCCCCAGCGTGGCATAAGCGCTCACGGCTTCCAGAATATAGGGCATAAGATTCTGGTTGCCCCTGGCGGCTTGTCGTAGCGCCTCGAGCCTGGATGAAACAGCCTCATTATCACGCTCCCGACGTAACCGGCTCAGCCGGTCCAGTTGCCTTTTCTCTCCTTCTTTATCCATTTCTAAAATCGGAATTGTTATGGGTACATCTGAAACATACTCGTTTACGCCGACGACAATTCTCTTATGGCTGTCTATCTCCTGTTGATATCGATACGCCGAGTCGGCAATCTCACGATGGAAAAACCCCGCCTCAATGGCCGGTATCACTCCTCCTAGTGCATCTATTTTAGCAAAATAGTCATACACTGCTTTTTCGGTTCTGTTGGTCAGATTTTCGATGAAATAGCTGCCTCCCAGAGGGTCAATGGTATTGGCCACGCCGCTTTCATTAGCAATTATTTGCTGCGTCCTCAGGGCAATGGTTACCGCCTTCTCCGAAGGCAATGCCAGCGCTTCATCCATAGAGTTGGTATGCAAGGACTGGGTTCCGCCGAGGGCCGCCGCCAGAGCCTGAATCGTTGTCCGGACAATGTTGTTTTCCGGCTGTTGAGCGCTAAGCGAGCAGCCAGCGGTCTGAGTGTGAAAGCGGAGCCACTGTGACCGCTCCCCTCCGCCGAATCTCTCTTTGATTTCCCGCGCCCAGATGCGCCGTGCAGCACGAAACTTGGCTATCTCTTCAAAGAAATCGTTATGGCAGTTAAAAAAGAAACTGAGCCGGGGAACGAAATCATCTACATTAAGCCCGCGGCCGATACCTGCCTGAACATAAGCCAGCCCATCGGCCAGAGTAAAGGCCAGCTCCTGGACAGCAGTGGCACCAGCCTCACGGATATGGTAGCCGCTGATGCTAACCGTGTTCCAGCGCGGTATTTTTTTCATGCCAAATTCGAAAGTATCGACGATCAGGCGCATGGAAGGCTTCGGCGGGAAAATGAAAGCGTTCTGCGCCATATACTCTTTGAGGATATCGTTCTGTATGGTGCCACCCAGTTTCTCTAGTGTAATACCCCGCTTTTGAGCATTGGCCAGGTACATAGCCCAGATAACAGCCGCCGGGCCGTTTATAGTCATAGACGTTGTTATCTCGTCCACAGGGATACCGGCGAACAATAGCTCCATATCGGCCAGGGAAGAAACCGCCACGCCGCACTTGCCAAACTCACCCTTTGCCTCAGGCGCATCGGTGTCGTAGCCGTTTAAAGTCGGAAAATCGAAGGCCACGCTGAGCCCGGTCTCTCCATGACCAAGCAGATACTTATAGCGGGCATTGGTCTCTTCGGCGCAGCCGAAGCCGGCAAACATGCGCATCGTCCACAGCTTTCCCCGGTAGCCGGTGTTGTGGACGCCGCGGGTATACGGAAATTCGCCAGGAAAACCAAGGCCACGAAGGTAGTCGGTGCCAGCTATATCAGCCGGCGTATAAAGAGGCTCGATGGGAACGCCTGAAGTCGTGGTAAACGACTCCTGTCTTTCAGGTAAACGCCGGGTTCGGGCTCGCCATTCTGACGCTTTTTTCTGCAAATCATCGGGTTTTCGCGGTTCAGCTTTGCTCATCGGTTAACCTCTAGTACTCGATGCCCTTGCGTGACAAAATCCCTTTGTCATATGGGTGCTTTACTTTGACCATGTCTGTGACCAGGTCGGCCAGCTCTATTAACCTCGGGTCGGCATAACGCCCGGTGAGGAGAAGTTCCACCTTTTCGGGCTTGTCCTTTATCAACTTAACCACATCGTCCACATCTATCAATTTCCACGCTGCGGCCACGTTAACTTCGTCAAGTATGACAACATCGTATTTCAAGCTCATCATCGCTTTCCGGGCAGCTTCCAGAGCTTTTCTGGCCTCTTTTTTTTCTTCGGGCTTAACATTGGCCGGGTCAGTGAATTCCTGAAATCCGAACCTTTCCACGGTGCAATTCGGAAGTTGGCACAGGATTTTCTGTTCCCCGTATGGGAAATCACCCTTCATGAAGAAAACGATATAAACACGAAGGCCATGTCCCAGGGCACGGATGATGGCTCCAAGAGCTGCCGATGTCTTGCCTTTGCCCTTACCGGTAAATATCTCAACCAGGCCTTTGGTTGAAGTTTCAGCGGATAAGGCCTCGGCCGATTCCCTAGCCACCTCGAACGCAGTTTAACAAAAATGCTGATATAGTGTCAAACGAGAAATACCACCAAGATGTGTTGACATCTAACCTCCCAACATATGATAATCAGTATATCCCGCTGTTAATGCAGTTGTGGTGTACTATTTCTTGAGGAGGCAATCATGGCCGGTGGCTACATGGGCAGGTTCCTGTTTGTCGATCTTTCGCAAGGGAAAATATCCGACGAGGTCGTGGTAGACGATTTATATCAAAATTTCTTCGGCGGACACGGCATCGGTGCCAGAGTCTTGTTTAGCCGCCAGAAAGCCAAGGTCGACCCACTCGGACCGGATGCCATGCTTGGATTCGTGGCCGGCCTGCTCACCGGCACGCCAGCGCTGTTTGGCTCCAGATACGTCGTGGTCGGTAAATCTCCGCTGACCGGCACCTGGGGAGACGCTAACTCGGGGGGCGATTTCGGCCCCTACCTGAAATTCTCCGGCTACGACGCCGTCTTCTTCAGCGGCATTTCACCCAGCCCCGTTTACCTGTCGATAGACAACTGCAAGGCATCGCTTAATCCCGCAGATGACTTGTGGGGCAAGGACACCTGGGAAACCGAGGCGATTTTGCAGGCAAAATATGGCAAAGAAGCTCGCGTCACCTGCATCGGCCCCGCAGGCGAAAGCCAATCGCTTATTTCCTGCATTATCAACGACCGCGGCCGCGCTGCCGGGCGTTCGGGTTTGGGAGCCGTCATGGGCTCCAAGAAATTAAAAGCCATTATGGTAAAGGGCGAAGTTCCGGTTCCGATCGCCCACGAGTTGGAGTTAAAAGCCGCCCGGACAACGCACATCAGCCAGCTCGGCGGTGCCATTGAAGCCTTCCGCAAATTCGGCACCTGCTCCGGTCTGAATATTCTGGTGCAAGCCGGAGATACGCCCGTTAAAAACTGGAAGGGGACCGCTTTAGACTTCACCACGGCTCCCCTAATCAGCGACCAGAAGGTGGTAGATTTGCAGGAGCGGCGCTACGGCTGCTGGCGTTGCCCCGCTGCTTGCGGCGGCCTTATGAAAGCCAGCACGGGAGAGTATACCTACCCGGCCTTGGTACACAAGCCCGAATACGAAACGCTGGCCGCCTTCGGTTCTATGTGTTTGAACGACAACCTGGAATCCATAATCAAGGTCAACGAAATCTGCAATAGCTACGGCCTGGACACCATTTCCACCGGCGTCACCATAGCCTTTGCTATCGAATGCTACGAAAAGGGCCTTATCAATGATAAAGACACCGAGGGTATCCAGCTTAAATGGGGCAACCACAAAGCTATCGTAGATATGACCGATAAGCTGGCCAAGCGTCAGGGTTTCGGAGAGGTGCTGGCCAACGGCGTTAAAAAAGCGGCCGAGCAGATTGGGAAGGGCGCCGAAGATTTTGCCATGCATATTCACGGGCAGGAAGTGCCGATGCATGACCCCAAGCGCTTTTTGCATTATACAACTACTTATCTCGATAGTACGCCGGGGCGGCATACCACAGGTAATTACAGCACCAAGCCTGCTACCGGCTTCGAATTTCCGGTTTATGACCGTAAATCCCAGGCCGGCCGCGGGGAAGCCAATAAGATGGGTAACGACCTGATGAATGCGATTAGCTGTGCCGGTCTGTGCCAGTTCGGCTATGGCTTTATGTCGGCAGCCGCGCTCACCGATTTCGTTAATTTGATCACCGGCTGGAACTATACCATGGATGACCTGTTGAAGGTTGGAGACCGCGTAGCCAACATCCGTCAAGCCTTCAACTCGCGGGAGGAAATTAACGTATCCGATTTCAAGGTTCCGGGCAGGGTATCCGGAAACCCGCCACCCGAAGCCGGCCCAACCGCCGGCAAATCGGCTGAAGTTGCCACCCTGCTTAAAGACTACTGCGTGGCCAGGGGCTGGGACACTGTTACCGGAAAGCCAGGCAAAGAAAAACTGCTCGAGCTCGGCCTTGACGACGTAGCTAAAGCCCTCTGGGATTAAGCTACGTGGCTAACAGCGGCATATTTGACATTCGGCCGTTAAATCTGGTACATTATCTTTCGCCTTAAAAATGACACAGAATTACGCTATAGTAGAAACCGGCGGCAAACAATATAAGGTTGCACCGGGACAAAAAATCAATGTCGACCGCCTGCCCTGCGCGGAAGGCGAAGATATCGAGCTGTCCCGAGTATTGCTTATTGCCGATGACAAGGACACCGTTATAGGCAGTCCCACAATTGACGGCGCCAAAGTAGTTGCCACCTGCCTCGGTGAAGCTAAAGGAGACAAGGTCATCGTATTCAAATACAAACCTAAGGTCCGCTACCGCCGGAAAAAAGGGCATCGACAAATACTTGCTAAGCTCGAGATAAAGGAAATCCTTAAACCAGGCCAGGAGGCAGCACCGAAGAAGGCTCCCAGAAAAAAGGCGCCAGCCGCGGAGGTAATAACTAATGGCACATAAGAAGGGCGGCGGCAGCTCAAGATACGGACGTGACAGTAAGTCGAAAAGGCTGGGCGTAAAAAGATACGGTGGTCAGCAGGTTAACGCCGGCACCATACTTGTCCGGCAGCGGGGAACACAAATTCAGCCGGGTAACAATGTGGGCGTGGGCAGAGACCATACTCTATTTGCTCTGATTGACGGCAGCGTAAAATACGAACAGGCGACCAAGGACCGCAAAAAAGTAAGCGTTTACAGCGAGAAATCCAAATGAGACCCAAGATACATCCCGAGTACTATCCGGAAGCCCAGGTAATTTGCTCTTGCGGCAATACCTTCACTACGGGTTCCACCAGGAAGACACTCAGAGTGGAACTGTGCAGTAAATGCCACCCCTTCTTCACCGGTGAGCAGAAGATAGTCGATACGGCTGGTAGGGTGGAACGCTTCAAGCGCAAGTACAAGATAAAAGACTGAAGATCCAACCGTATTCTCATTGCAAAATTTCCAACTACCTTAACCCCATGCCTGTCACTGCACGCCACGAATAACGTTCCAGGATTCTATATCAATTGAATATCTTTAAAGTAAGACCTCTGGAACGCATTGGCAGAAGAAACAACCACAGTACAGCTGTATGAGTGCACTGGCTCTTGACACAAATACTACCCGATTCTAACATAGTGGTAGTATAGTAGAGGAGGGGTAAATATGATAAGGGTACTAATTGAACGGCGTTGCAAGCCAGGTAAAGAACACGCTCTGGACGGCTTACTCCACGATCTCAGGGCTGAATCATTACACCAGCCGGGTTATATATCAGGTGAAACCCTGGTCGAGATAAACGACCCGACGTCATTTTTGGTCATCAGCACCTGGACAGGATTGAATACCTGGCAGGCTTGGGCGGATAGCCGACACAGGCTTGAGATTACTCATTTGATTGAGCCGTTACTCACCAGTGAGCCCGTGGTACGCATTTATGGTTTACCACCAGAAGAGGATTAATAGCTCATTCAATTAACGGCAGCTATAGCGGCGCACCGGTGTTATCAAAACCAAAACAAGCCTCGAGGCGTTTGCTGTTTGTAATTTAATGGACTAAAATCTCACTGTTGTTTGTGATTCCGAAATCAGGACTTATAATTTGGTAAAGAATAAAGCGCAAAAACCGGACACCTTTTACTACGGTGGCCAGGCGGTTATGGAAGGTGTGATGATGCGGGGTCGCAAGAGCATCGCTGTGGCCGTCCGCAAACCCAATGGTGAAATCAGCCTGACCAGCCAGCCGCTGGCCAGTATGTATAAAGGACGAGCCAGAAACTGGCCATTCGTCAGGGGCATTATCGTGCTTATCGAGACGCTCGCCCTCGGAACACAGTCCCTGCTCCATTCGGCTCAAATTGCTGCTGCCGAAGAGGAAGAAAACATCTCCCCATCCGTGCTATGGGGCAGCGTGGTCATAGCTGTGGCCTTTGCCGTCGCCCTTTTCTTTATCGCTCCCCTGCTTCTAACCAGGTATCTGGTCGACCCGTATATCACGTCGTCTCTTCTAAGCAACGTAATCGAAGGCGTTATACGGATCGGCGTTTTCATCGCCTATCTAAAAATTATTGCCTTTATGCCTGACGTCAAGAGGCTCTTTACGTATCACGGCGCCGAACACAAGGTGGTCAATGCCTACGAGGCGGGAGAGCCCCTGGAGGTGGACCATGTTAAGAAATATTCCACCGCGCACACCCGCTGCGGTACCAGCTTCCTGCTCGCCGTCCTGGTTATTTCGATAGTCGTCTTTGCCCTGCTGGGACGCCCCTCGATATGGCTCAGCATCCTGTCGAGGGTAGTCCTCATTCCCGTCATCGCCGCCATCGGTTATGAATTCGTTCGATTCGGTGCCTCCCATCACGGGAATGTCCTGATCCGCGCTCTACTGGTTCCAGGATTGATGCTTCAGTCATTGACCACAGGAGAACCGAACGAAGGGCAGCTGGAAACTGCCATAACCGCCTTGAAAAAAGTTGTTGAAACAGATACAGGTGCCGCGTTATTACCTGCGCCGACGGTTGGGGATCAGCCCCCGGATGATTCGGCAGTTTAGTCCAAATCTTTCTTATCGAATCCCTGGAAGAAACAGCTCTGATTGCCGGTGTGGCACACCGGCCCCGTTGGTTTGGCCTTAATCAATATGGTATCGGCGTCACAGTCTTTAGCCATTGATTTTACCTTCAGAATGCTCCCGGAGGTCTCTCCCTTGTGCCATAGCTCCTGCCGGCTGCGGCTATAAAACCAGACTTCACCGCTTTTAACCGTTCGTTTTAACGCCTCTTTATCGGCATAACCCAACATCAGCACGTCGCCATTGTCGGCATCCTGAATTATTACAGGTATTAAACCTTTATTATCGAATTTCAACATCGCTCACCTCAATTGCCAGGATATATTCGCCGTCAATCATTTAATCTCAGCGCTTCTTTCAAATTTATGTCGCCCGTATAAATCGCCCTGCCTAAGATGGCTGCCTCTGCTCCAAGCTCCTTCAGCCTCTTTAAATGGTCTAGATTGGAGATGCCCCCGGCCGCTATAATCGGAACCTTCAAACCTTTCACCATGTCGGCTATGGCTTCAAAGCCGGGCTCTGTGAGGGTACCGTCCCGTTTAATGTCCGTATAAATAATTCGCTTCACTCCCAGGTCCACCATTCGCAATCCCATCTCTAAAGCCCTGACTTCAGTTGCCTGCTTCCAGCCATGTGTCGCCACGAATCCGTCGCGGGCATCGATGCCAACAACGATCCCCTCACTATACTTTCGGCAAAGTTTTTTTACAAGTTCGGGCTTTTCTACCGCAACGGTACCTAAAATCACCCGGCTAATACCCATGTCTAAAATCTTAGCTGCCGTGGCCTCATCTCGGATGCCACCGCCAAGCTGTACCGGCAACTTCACCTTTTTCACAATAGCTTTAATGGTCTCCATGTTCCGAGGCTCACCCTTGGCCGCACCGTCCAGGTCGATGACATGCAGCTTCCTGGCGCCCTGGGTCTTCCAACCTAAAGCTACATCTACCGGGTTCTCCGAGAAAACGGTCTCCTTCCGATAGTCTCCCTGATACAGCCGGACGCACTTTCCATCTTTTATGTCAACCGCTGGAATTATTTCCATCTTAAACTCAACCGACGTTTAAATTTGGGCCAATTTGCTATACAATATTAAAGCTTTAAATCACTACTTTCAAATATGAGGAGGACCTACACATGGAGTTCGAGCTCTCAGAAGAGCACAAAATGTTCAAGGAAGCGATGACCAACTTTGCGCAGAAAGAGATCGCGCCGCTCGTCGATGAAGCCGAAAAAACAGCAACTTTTCCGCTTCAGTTATTCCCCAAGATGGGTAAATTGGGCTATCTCTGCGTCAGATATCCTGCTGAATATGGCGGCGCCGGCATGGGCAAGTTGGGCGACTGTATTTCAGTCGAAGAGGTCGCCTACCAGAGTGTAGGTATTTGCGCCGGTATCATGGTCCAGAGCGGCATCGGCACCACGGCCGTATATGCCCGGGGCAACGAAGAACAGAAAAAGAAATATCTGGTGCCGGCCATTCGAGGAGATAAAATAGCTGCCTTCGGTCTTACCGAACCAAACGCCGGCTCCGATGCTGCCTCGATACAGACCACAGCCGTCAGGAAGAACGGCAAGTACGTGCTCAACGGCACCAAAATATTCATCACCAACGGAAATATCTGTGACTTCGTACTGGTAGCCGCCTACACCGATAAAAGCAAAGGCTCCAGGGGCGGGGTCAGTTTATTCATAGTTGAAAAAGGCACCCCCGGGTTTAATCGAGCCAAACTTCACAAGTTCTGCGGCCGTTCCGGTGAGACCGGTGAACTTACCTTCGAAGACTGCGCCGTACCGGAAGCCAACCTCATCGGTGAAGAAGGCAGGGGCTTCCCCTACGTCATGGAATCGCTCATGGGCGGCAGGATTTCCCACGCCTCTCGCAGCCTGGGACTGGCGCGAGCGGCTTACGATGCCACGCTGAAATACGCCCAGGAAAGGATCCAGTTCGGCCAGCCGATAGCCAAGTTTCAGACCAACTCCTTCAAATTGGCCCGCATGGCGCTGGACATTGAGGCTGCCCGATGGCTCATCTTCCACGCTGCCTGGCTCTACGACCAGAATAAGCCGCATACCAAGGAAGCCGCCATGGCCAAGTTGTTCGCCAGCGAAACCGCCGTCAGAGTCACCACGGAAGCTATGCAAATTCACGGCGGCTACGGACTGGTTGAGGAGGCGGTGGTGCAGCGATATTTCAGGGACTCCCGCATGTCAACCATCACCGAGGGTACTTCAGAAATTCAGCAACTGGTTATTTCTCGTGAAATAGGCCTGCGATACTAAAGACTTGTATCACTGCTCCGTGGCCCGGAAAAGAATAAGGCCCTGACTGAAAGGTGAAGCACATGTCGACGAAAGAGACAATCAATGACTATAAGGCGAAAAGGGAAAAGATAAAGGCCATCGACCCCAAAACCCTCGAGCAGCGCCACAAGGCCGGGCAATGGTCTGCTAGGGAGCGGATCGATTACTTTTTCGACCCTGGCACCTTCACCGAAATAGGTCTCTTCGTCAAGCACCGCACTACGAACTTCGGCATGGACAAACGTGAGATTGCGGCCGAAGGCGTCATCACCGGCTACGGCAAGGTAAACGGCCGCGCTGTGGTCGCCATCGCGGAAGACTTCACCGCCATGGCCGGCACCTTCGGCGAGTACCACGGTAAGAAATTTGCCCGGGCTCTCCAGTTTGCCAAAGACATGGGCTGGCCCTGCGTCAGCATGAACGATTCCGGCGGTGCTCGTCTGCAGGAAGGCATGGACACACTGGAAGCCTACGGCTGGCTGTTCCGCTCTCAAATAGAGGCCTCAGGCATCGTGCCCCAGATATCTCTGCTTATGGGTCCCTGCCTCGGCGGGCAGGCCTACCATCCAGTGATGCAGGACTTCCTCATTCAGTGTCGCCATACCGGCTTCATGGGCATCGCCGGTCCCGCCTTTGTCAAGACTCAAATAGGTGAGGAAATCAGTCTGGAAGAGCTTTCCGGCTGGGAGGCCCACGCCGTTAAGTCAGGCCAGACCCATATAGTTGTCGAAAACGACCAGGAGGCTCTCGATGCCTGTAAACAGCTCCTGTCTTTTATGCCCTCTAATAACAAGGATAAAACGCCTCCCCGTGTGAAAACGGACGACCCGCCGGATAGAGTTGTCCCTGAACTTGATACTATAATACCCGACCATCCGAATCTTGCCTTCGACATGCTCAAGTTAATCACGCTGCTCGTAGACGATGGCTATTTCTACGAGCTGCTGGCTTATCACGCGCAAAACTGCATTATTGGCTTCGGCCGGTTCGACGGCCGCTCCGTGGGCATCGTGGCCAACCGGCCGTCCCATATCGGCGGTGTCATCGACACGGATGCCGCCGATAAAATGGCCAGGTTCATCAGGTTCTGCGACCTGTTCAATATTCCGTTAATTAGCTTCCAGGACTGCCCCGGCTACATGATAGGCTCAGAGCAAGACTGGAAGGGCATTCTCCGCCATGGCGCCAAGCTGCTGTACGCCTGGGCCGATGCTACCGTGCCATTGATTTCGATTATGGTCAGAAAATCCTACGCCGGCGCTCACTACGGCATGCTGGATAAGTCGATCGGCGCCGACCTGGTATTCGCCTGGCCCACCGCCCTGGTGACAATAGTCGGCGCGGAGACCGCAGCCAGCGTTATCTTCGCCAAGGAGATTAAAGAGGCGGCAAATCCCAAGGAGACGAAGGATAAGCGGGTAAAAGAGTACAGGGACCTTTACGAGAACCCGTACATGGCCGCCGAGCGTGGCTACATCGATGACATCATCATGCCCGGCGACACCAGGAAGATGATATGTAAGGCTCTTGACGCTTTGCAGAATAAGACCGTAGCCAAACCCTGGCGTAAGTATTCAAATATCAATTTATGACAGCCGCAAAGGACGTGCAGGTCGACTACACCGGTATTTCCAAAACCTATGACAGCTACCGCTCGTATTCCGACGATTTAATAAAGAGAGTTGTTGAGCTGGGACAAATCGGTGCGGGTAAAAGAGTCCTCGACGTCGGCTGCGGCACCGGAAATATCTCATACCAGATAAAAGGTAAAATCAACGCAGACCTGGTCGGTGTCGATGTGTCGCCGGACATGCTGAAGATTGCCAGGCGCAAATCACTGGAACTGGTCTGCAGCAACACAGATGGTCTGCACTTACCCTTCGTGGACAGGGCATTCGATACAATAATCTGTGCCTATGTCATCCATCAAATCAAAAACCTGAATCTTCTATTTTCAGAGTGCTATCGCGTATTGAAGAGAGGTGCTCTGGTTCTGCTCACCTCCAGCCACAGACAGATCGAAAACCAGCACCCCATCATCAAGAATTTCTTCCCCAGCTATGTAGACATCGATAAAGCCAGATTTCCCGCTGTAGACCAGGTAAATTCGATGTTAACGTCGCTTGGTTTCCAGAAAATCGGGCACGAAGAGGTGACCGTGGACAACATTCCCATAGACCTCGAATACCTGCAAAAGGTGAAAAACAAATATGTTTCTACCTACCATCTTATGAGCCAGACAGAATTCGAGGATGGAATTCACAAATTGCAGGCATATATAGACAACATAAGTCAGCCCGAATTCAGGGACTGGCATGGCACAATAATCTCGGCAATAAAGATTTAGTCAGGGAGGAATAAATGGAATCATTAAATGCGTTTCTACAGACACCACTGGGTGCGATAGTAATTCTACTGCTCGTCGTCTGGTCTACGGCGTGGAAAGGCGTAGCCCTGTGGAGGGCCGCCGGGAATAAGCAGCTGGTATGGTTTATATGTCTCCTTATATTCAACACACTGGGCATACTGGAGATAATCTACATCTTCGGCTTCAGCAAACCGAAGAAATAAATAAACTTGGGTACCGCGGAGCATCCGCTCCGCGTGTCATTCTGAGCGAAGCGAAGAATCTCGTCTATTACTTCGCTGCATGGTGAAAATTCCCACGCGGTTAGCTTCTTTTATTCCGCTCGTGGTGAGCCTGTCGAACCATGAGCGGCCACCCTCTGTCATCGCGAGCGAAGCGTGGCGATCTCATCTTTCAAGACAAACTTCGGCATTAATGATGAGATTGCCACGGCCTTCTCCGAATGGCCTCGCAATGACACGGATACATATATACCATTGCTAAGCCACTAAACATTTCGCTCGTGGTGAGCCTGTCGAACCATGAGCGGAAATAACTCATGTTGCTGCTCCCCCACCTTGACATCTGGTATATAATCATCTTAAGTGCAAGGGAGTAAAGGCAGGTGCTGCGATGAGTAAACCGGCGCTTGCCAGCCAGTAAGTTAATGAGAAAATTATTTCAAGCCTTAGTAATTATATTAACCATGGCCATCTCCCTGGGAATGGCCAAAAACAGTAATCCCGCGAATGCAAATTCTCCGGTCAGCCAGCTTTCCAGGCCGGAATATCAAAATAATTGCACGCCGGACGACAGTCAATCCGACAATATAACCCGTACAATACTGATACTTGGTTATGATAAGAATGGCAATATGATAGAAGACGGGTCCAACGTAATTACGCTGACGCCAGAGCAACTGGCGGAAGCAGACAGGCTGATAGAAGAGTATGAAAAGAAGTATTCTCAGGACCCAAATCGCATAAGATTTGGATCAGGCCATATCATTACGGCAACAGCAGGAACTGTAGATGCTGACATACTCGCTAATGGGAAAACGTCCGGCAATGATTATTACCTGATTCAATTCTACACCGATATGGCTGATCTGGACAAAGAAACCCGCGATACGCTTAACCAAATAGGCTGCATCCTCTATCCAGGCACAGAAAATGCTTTCTACGCCAAAATCCCGCCGGAAGCGCTGGATACGGTTATCTCACTGGTCAACAGTGGAAAAGTCAGATACCTGGGACGTATACCAATCGAAGCCAAAATCAGGCCGGAACTGCTATCTAAGATGCAGGCAAACCCTGATAAGTCATTCCAGATTATAGTACAACTTTTTGATAATCCGGACTCATCTCAGATGAATCAATTAGGGGATATAATGCAATTCAATTCCAATTACTATAGCATATTGGATACTGTCTACGGCACCGTTCCGGGTAACAGAATACAGGATATCATAGATTTGAGCTTCGTAAGATGGATAGGGGAGCAATCGTATTCAACCGTGGGCGACATTGATGTAACATCAGCTACCGAGGTAACACAGGATAAGCAGGATTACCTGGTAGTTTTAAATATCGAGTCAGCGCAGAATAAAAATAATGTGCTGACCGTCAGCGGCGTAGAATATATCCAGGATGCGGTTTATACCGGTACCGATAATGAAGAATATCCCGCCATAGCCATTTATGCAAATGAACAGGCCGCTGAACAAATAAAGAATCTTGACTCTGTAATTGCCGTGTCTCCGATTGAGGGCATCTACCCAGCACCGGCTGTACAACAACAAAATGAAACAACCGGAGCTATAGACACCCGGCAGATTATTTTGGCCAGCATCATCGGCTTACCTCTAGCAGCCCTGGCTATTATTGCCTACTTACTACTAAGGCGCCGAAGGCACGCCTGATATTTAAGGCTCTGGACACGTCCTCCGCCCGTCTGCTATACTCAAAAACTCGTGAAGCTAAAAGTATGGTTCCTTGAGACCAGGCCGCAGTTTCTACTGCTCTCCGTAGTGCTGGCTTTCCTGGGCACCTGCATCGCCAATTTCGACGGTGCCTTTTACTTGGGATACGCCGTTCTGGCCTTTGTCGGCCTGCTGCTGTGCCATATCAGCGTCAATGTCTTAAACGACTACTACGACTATAGAAGCGGCATCGACCTCAAGACCAAGCGAACGCCCTTCAGCGGCGGCAGCGGTTTTCTTCCGGAAGCCGCCTTAAAACCAAGACAGGTATTCTGGTTCGGTATCGCCTGTTTTCTGCTGGCAGTACCCATAGGCGTTTACTTCGTATTTACCAGCGGCTGGCTCCTTCTCCCGCTTCTAATTGTTGCCGCCATATGCATTCTGCTATATACGCCGCTGCTGACCAAAATCGGCTGGCCCGAATGGGCACCGGGAATTGGTCTGGGGGCGCTGCCCGTACTAGGAGCCTACTTCGTCCAGACGGGCGAATATACGCTGCCGGCCGTTATCGCCTCGATTCCGTCCGGCATACTGGTGCACAACCTGCTCCTGTTGAATGAGTTCCCCGATGTCGAAGCCGATAAGTCAGCCGGCAGGAGAACGCTGCCCATAAGCATAGGCAACAAGGGGGCCGGAATTTTCTATTCTGCGCTGACCATAATAATGTATCTGTGGATAATCGCCTGGGTGGTGCTTGGGTTCATGCCCGTTTTCTGTCTCATCGCGCTGCTTACAATTCCATTTGCGGTACTGGCAATCAGAGGCGCACTGAATCCTGACAACCCGGCCAAACTGATGCCGGCCCTGGGCAACAACGTGCTGGTGGTTTTACTAACTCAGCTGCTGCTGGGAATCGGTTATATTTTGGCCGTAATATCCTAGAAATATTACTCGATATTAAATCTAATTCTGAACCTTTTCGCTGTGTCATTCTGAGCGAAGCAAAGAATCTCGTGTCCGTTGCCAATCAGGATTCTTCAGTCGTTCTTCATAAGGACTCCCTCAGAGTGACGCTCGACAGTGATAAAATAAGAATAGAAGTTTTGGGAAACAACCGTGGATACTGATTTAATCTTGTTTCACGCGCCGAGCGTCTACGACTTCCGTAAAAAGACGATCCTCTACGGGCCGGTCAGTGACCTGATTCCGCCCTCATACGCCTTCGAGATGTATCCCATCGGTCTCACCAGCATCGCCGAATACCTGGAGCGTCGAGGCTACCGGGTCCGAATCGTCAACCTCGCCGTACGTATGCTAAGGGACTGGAAATTCGATGCCGAGGGTTTTATCAAGAAACTCGAAGCTCCGGTCTTC
This sequence comes from uncultured Dehalococcoidales bacterium, assembly GCA_964548415.1. GTDB lineage: Bacteria > Chloroflexota > Dehalococcoidia > GIF9 > UBA5629 > 9FT-COMBO-48-23. The sequence goes on from CAZJQG010000023.1 coordinate 18,172, forward strand.
GGCATAGACCTTCACTGGATGCTGCACTGCCACGGCGCTATCGAAATAGCCAGGCTGGTCAAAAAATGGCATCCCCAATCCAAGCTCATCTTCGGCGGCTTCTCCTCCTCCTACTTCTATAAAGATCTAATTCAATATCCGGAAATTGACTACGTCCTGCGCGGCGACTCCACCGAGGAACCCTTCAGCCAGCTTATGGACTGCATTAAAGACCACAAAGACCCGGTCAAAGTACCCAACCTCGTCTGGAAGGACGGAAACGGCAAGGTGCACGAAAATCCCTTCACCTACGTTCCGGACAGCATCGATAATGTCATGGTCAACCACTTCGGCAACGTGATACGTTCGGTCATCAGGTTCCGGGATTTTGCCAGTTATCTGCCGGTCAAAGACTGGGCCCGCTATCCCATAACCGCGGTGCTTACCTGTCGCGGCTGCAAAGAGAACTGCGTTATCTGTGGCGGTTCCGCCGCCGCCTTCAGAAAATGCTATAACCGCACCAGGCCTGCCTTCCGTTCGCCGGAAACGGTACTCCGCGATATCCAGCAGATATCCCGCTTCAGCAACGGGCCTATATTCATACTTGGCGACCTTAACCAGCCCGGTGAAGACTACGCTCGTCAGGTATTGGATTTACTTCAGCGTAACCCGGTAAAGAACCGTTTTATACTGGAGCTGTTCTACCCGGCTTCGAAGGATTTCCTCAAACGGGTAGCTCAGGCTTGCCCGGGCTTCTGCCTGGAAATCTCCCCCGAATCGCACGACCCGGCCATCAGAAAGATAATGGGCCGTCCGTATTCAGACGAAGACCTGGAACAAACGCTGAGCGGCGCCCTGGAAGCGGGCTGCCGTCGCCTCGATGTGTTCTACATGATCGGCTTATCGAAGCAAACACCGAAATCGGTCAGCGACACCATCGACTACTGCGACCACCTGTTCCAGAGATTCAAGGGTGATAAGCGCCTGTCTTTATTTATCTCACCGCTGGCGCCGTTTCTCGACCCGGGCAGTCTGGGCTTTGAACATCCCGAGCGCTTCGGCTACCACTTGCTGTTTCACAAATTTGAAGAATATCGCCAGGCACTTATCTCGCCCAGCTGGAAATATTCAATGAACTATGAGACCGACTGGCTGACCCGTCAGCAGAATGTGGACAGCTCTTACGACGCCATACTGCGCCTGAACCGGCTTCGAGTTAAATACGCTATCATCCCTAAGAAGCTCGCCGATATGTCCGACCGCCGGCTCAAAGCCGCCTGGGAAATGTCCCATCGCATAGATGATTTACTGGCTAAAAACGATATCGAAGGCATCGAACGGCTGAAACCCGAGGTGGACAGGATTAACGCCTTCCCCGTAGCCGAGAAAATCCAGCTGGAAGTATCTCCACCTGTCATTGGGCTGAAACCGTTCCGCGCCCTGTGGTACTCGTTGACTGGACGATAAAACCTGATGTCGCCAAACAGCAGTCTCGTTATACGCGATAGCCAACCTGAAGAGTTAGATGATATATCGCTTCTGCTCCGGGATTCCTATCAGCAGTACCAGAACTTCATCCCCACTAAACGCTGGAAACTCTATCTGGAAGACATAATGGACGTACAAAGCCGGATTGGTGAATCCGATTTAATAGTGGCGGAACTGGACCACAGGCTGGCAGGTTGCGTCACGTTGTATATGGATGGATCAAAATCATTTGCCGATGCCTGGCCCGAAGGCTGGGCAGTCGTCCGTTTGCTGGCTGTTCATCCGGACTTCCGGGGCAAGTGTGTCGGCCATGCGCTTATGAAAGAATGCGTAAACCGCTGCCGACAAGCGAACATAAAAGTAATTGGCTTGCATACCACTGAAATAATGGAAGTCGCCCGCGGTATGTACGAGCGCATGGGCTTCGTCCGCGTACCGGAATACGATTTTCACCCCGCCCCCGGCATCACCGTTATGGCTTACCGCCTGCAGCTTTGAAAGCACAATACAGAGCTTTCATCGCTGGCCGGCTTATATGCTGCTCCGAGTATTGACAAAATATAGATCCACAGGGTAGACTGGTTCGCGAAAAACCAAAACACCACCACTCCAATTAGCCGACTAGCCCGAGAGTATCGCAGCCATGAAAAAAAGGCACGGCAATTGCTAGATGATTTAGCGATGCCGTTGTCTTTTTTGTTTTAGAAGGGGGGTGAATCACAAAAACTAGTTAAAACACAAGGTCAATGGGGGCAGACTTTATCCAAATTTTAAGCGATATCGTCACCAAGGGGCAGCAAATATTACAAGGAGGTGATTTCCAGTGAGAAGAATTTTATTTGCCGTATTTACTGTAGCGCTGATCGCTTCGATGCTAATGATCGGCTGCGGGCCGAAACAGCAGGTAGAAACCGGACCCATCGTTATCGCCTACGTCGGCAATGTAGCCTCTCCCGGAACCAAGCCGGCTATGGATGCCATGCAGATGGCCTGCGATGAGATAAACGCCGCCGGCGGTATTGAGGGCAGGCAAATCAAATTTGTGACTGAGGATAGTAAAGGCGATGCTGCGCTATCTGTACAAGCCGCTACCAGAGCGGTGATCGACGACAAAGCCCTGATTTACTTTGTAGAAGGCAGGACCGAGATATGCCTTGCTGTCATGCCGAAGTCGGTGGAACTATATCAGCAACAGCCACATCTATTGTTTTTCCAGGGTGCCATGGGCAGAGAGCTGACATTGCCTATTGTCGACGAATATGATAAGTACAAATTCATCTTCCGGGACTATGACCCGGAAGACGGCCACTATTCCAGTATTCCGGTTTATTTCGCCTTATGGAAAGAGGTGTTAGGAGCCAGTAAGGTCGCCTGGCTCTGGGAAGACCTGGCCTGGACCAAATTGTGGCGCAATGGCATCCCCGACAAAAACCTGCCAACATGGCCCGACTATGCCAAGCAGACCTACGGGCTGGAGACGGTCTACAACCAGGGGACCAGACCCAAGATGGGTATGTATTTACCCGTACTGGAAAGCATAGCCAACAGCGGAGCCGATGTAATTTTCATGTGCTCCAGCTGGTTTACCGACACCGACGTTTTTGCCAAGCAGTGGTCTGAATCTTCAGCCAAGGACATACCGGTATGCTTCTATGGCGGCACATCGCAGACCTATGACTTCTGGGATTTGACCGGCGGCAAGTGCCTGGGTGCAATTAGCCCGTTCTATGAGAAGCAGGATCCGGTAACTCCGGATGCGGTGGCATGGTTACAGAAGTGCCAGGCGAAGGGGATCCCGGTACAAAGCAACGTTATCTTCGCTTACGCCGACATTTTCCTTATCAAGAAGGCAATAGAGAATGCCGGCAGTACCGACGTCGAGAAACTGATTCCGGCGCTGGAAGGACTCTATGTTGAGAACGTGGGTCCTGCAGCTTTCCATGGAATATGTGGGGATAAAGTGGCGCCGTTCTTCCATTCACGCATTGACTCCGATCCCAATGATGCTACGGCGATAAACCCACTCTTATTGCCTGACAAGTTCATTGACCCAATCGGCCAGTTCCAGGGAAAGGACAACGTAGTTATGATGGCCACGGGATTTAAGAGCGGAGAGAATCCACCTAGATATAAGGGAGAGAACGCACACCCTGAGCTTTATAAGACTCCGGCTCAATTGCGCCAGGAAGCCGGCCAGTAGCACTGCCTCAATTTGACGCCAAAAAGAAAGAGCCTCATTCGAGGCTCTTTCTTCATTTTCGGTTGTTAGCGGCGCTCAATCACTCAGATATTTTTTGCGGATATAGTCATTATCCTGGCCGATGTCGTAGGATATCCACTTTACCCTCGGTGGTGACTCGGACATTTTAATGAAGTTGGCTGGAATGATAAATTTCCCCAGTTTCCTGTCATCTATCTCCTGGAAAGACTGGCGTATCTTCCAGTGCGGATTTTGCATTGCCTCGGACGGCGTCAGCACCTTCATGATAATAGGCACGCCGCCACCTCTCCACTTAGAGCGTGCTGCCTTAATGCTGTATTGTAATGCCTTGGTGATTAACTCATCTGAAGTATACTTAACTGTCTCAGCTTCTATTAAGTCGTACAGCTTTTCTATTTGCTCCAATATGTCGGTTATGCGGTCGAAAGTGAATCTCCAGTCATCCTCAATTTTCCACAACTTTAAAATTTTTAGCAGTGCTCTGAAGTCGTGGTCCCTCGGTGCAGCTATAGCCACGATGCCGTCTTTACTCTTCCAGAAGCCGTATGGATACAGGGTGAAGTCGTGTTTGCCGAGGCGGGGCCGCGCTTTTTCCCAGGTGTAGCCGATAAACACCGGATATCCAACGAGCGATGCATAAGCATCCGCGGTAGCCACATCTATCATCTGGCCTTCGCCTGTGTCCGCCTTATAGGTTAGAGCGATAGCCCCACCCAGGGCGGCTTCCAGTCCTGATATGTACCACCCTATCCAGGCTCCGGCCCTAAAAGGCCAGTTATACGGTTCAGGTGACAGGTCCGGGTCCCCTATATTGGCCGCCAGGCCTGAGGCAGCCTGTGAGGTTATATCCGAGTCGGGCATACTTCGAAATTGCTTAGCCTTATCCGTATATTGACCGTAAGGAGTTATAGCTATATAAATAAGGCCGGGATTGTCCTTGCTCAATTGCCGGTAACCGATACCCCAATCATCCATCTGCCCGGCCGGATAAGTTTCAATTAGGATATCAGCCTTAGCCGCCAGCTTCTTGAAATCTTTCTGGCCCTGGGCCGTCCTGACATCCAGCTTCAAATACCGTTTGTTTCTGGCTTCCATAAGAAAAGGAATGCCCACGCTGTTGGCTCTAGCTCCATACGGCGTCATTTTTCGTGACGGGTCACCTTCAGGCGGTTCGACTTTAATGACCTCGGCGCCGAATTCAGCGAACAAGCTGGCAGAGATAATTCCCGAGAAATTGGCATTGCTACAGTCCAGCACCACGATGCCGCTCAAAACTTCCGGTTTTCCTTCCGGGTTCATCATGCCGGCTAAAAACTGTTCCCGTTCGCGCCGGGAAATGCCGTATCTGACGAGCACTTGCTCTTGCTGTTTATCTTTGGCTTTACTCATTATGTCTGGCCTCTGCCATCACCCTGGTAATTAAATATCGGGTCTTTTTCGATGTCATAGTATACCGGAGGCTTAATGCCGGGCCTGTCATCCCAGTACCCTATGACCCTCTCTTTTGCCAGCTTCCTGATTTCTTCTTCCGATAGTCCAAAGAATGTCTTCAGGATATAGCGGTTATGATAACCAAGCGGCCTGGCAAGCCATTTTACCCGACCTGGAGTCTTGCTTAACATAGCTGATGGGCCGGGCAAGACGAACTGGCGATAAATGTCATCCTTGAAAGATACTACGCTTCCCCTCTGTCTCCGCCATCCATCGTTGGCTATCTGGAAATCGTCCATCACCTCCGCCACCGGGAAGCCATACTCCTTGGCCAGGTCCACTATTTCGGCGCTAGATTTATTACTGACCCATTCCTCAGCAATTCTATGGAGCTCCCTGGCAGTCCGAGGGTGTAACCTGTCAAAAGTGTCTTTATACTCCGTAATCAGCTTTTTCTGGCCCATGGCTGAAAACAACGCTTTGAGTTGTTCGTCGGTGGCTGCTGCCAGTGCCACAAACTTGCCGTCACGGGATTTAAATATGCCTGACGGCGCCATGGTGGGATCGGTATTTCCCACGCGCTCCAGTTCCTGGTTAGTTATGCTGAAGTATGTAAAATTAGGCAGTGTCCTCATCAGCGCTTCGGACTGCGCCAGGTCTATGTACTGTCCCTTGCCCGTCTTTTTTCTGTGATATAAAGCCATAACCAGTGACAGCGCACCTACGTTGCCGGGGAAATAGTCTCCAAGATAATCGGGCAGTTTGTAATATTTATCAGTGCCGGGATAACCTGTCAGACTTATGGCACCGCTGGCAGCTTGAGCCAGCAGGTCCCAGCCGGGGAAAAACCTCAACGGGCCGTATTGTCCGTATGTGGCGCAACTCAGGTAGATTATCTTGGGATTGACTTTGCTTAGCTGGCTATACCCGACTCCCCAGGCTTCAGCTGTGCCGGCAGCAAAATTCTCCACCACGATGTCTGCCTGTTCCGCGAGTTTATAAATCAGCTCCTTGGCTTTAGGCGATTTCAAATTTATGGAAAGGAAATATTTGTTAAAGTGAACGAAATGGAAACACACGCTGGAATGTTTCCAGAATTTGCCCCAGTACACGCCGAACCTCCACAGGTCGCCCACAAAAGGCATCTCTATTTTAAATACTTCGGCGCCGTACTGCGCCAGTATCCTGGCCGCAACCGGGCCGTATATTACGTGCGAGAAGTCGAGGACCTTAATCCCCTTGAACACCTCTGGCTTTGCGTTTATCCTGGACGGGTCGAACAGCTTTTTGGTGTAGGAGAAATAATCTTCAGTCTTATCTGCCAAGATACGCCTCTTTTATCAGCTCGCTATTTAATAATTTATCGCTCGAATCCGCCAGGACTACTCTTCCGTTTTCCATCACATAACCCCTGTTGGAAATGGTCAGTGCCTGGCGGGCATTTTGCTCTGAAAGCAAAGTGGTGATTTTCTCTTCACTCAATTTACCCAGGATGCCGTACACTTCCGATAGCAACTTGGGGGCCAGACCCAGAGACGGCTCATCTACTAGCAACAATTTGGGGCGGGACATCAAACCGCGACCGATAACCAGCATTTGTTGCTCGCCGCCGCTTAAAGTCCTTGCCGGCATGTTCTGTCTCTCTCTCAATAGAGGAAACAGATTATAGACCCATTCCATTGATTCGCTTTTCTTATGCCAGGCATCGTTGGAATAGGCCCCCAGAAACAGGTTGTCACGCACACTGATATACGGAAATATCTTTCTGCCTTCCGGTACCTGGGCAATACCCCGCTTTACGATTTCATGCGGCGACATGTTCTCGATGTGCTCCCCCTCGAACACAATTTCTCCCGAGACTGCCTTCAGCATCCCCATCATTGTATTCACCAGCGTCGTTTTACCGGCTCCGTTTGAACCGAGGAGAGCTATTACTTCCCCCTGTTTAACGGTCAAGCTCACATCACGCAGTATGGGAGTGACACCGTAAGACACATTGAGGTTTATTACTTCAAGCATGTTAACCTCTGCCCAGATAGGACTCGATAACCATCGGGTTATCTGCCACCTCTTTCGGCGGACCCTCAGCAATCTTTTCGCCGTAATGTAATACTATCACTCGTTCGGCTGCCCTCATCAAAACAGCCATAACGTGCTCTATCCACAGCACGGTCACGCCGAACTGGTCTTTAGCGTGCTCGATTAACCTTACCGCCTTTTCCGCCTCAACCGGATTCAATCCGGCCATAACCTCATCAACAAAGATGAGCTTCGGCTGCGTGGCCAGCGCCCTGGCCAGCTCCAGACCTCTCATCTCAAACAATGTAAGGTCACGGGCCAGAACATTCCTTTTGCCGAATAGACCGACAAATTCCAGGTAATGGGTGGCTTCGGTCATGGCATCTTCCAGGCTCCGGTTCGGCCTGTCTTTGCCGTAGAGTGCGCTAACACAGACACTGGCTAAAGTGGTCAGCTCTGGAAACGGCCTCGGTATCTGGTAAGTTCTGCATATTCCCATCTTGCACCGCTTCCAGGGCGGCAACTTGGTTATATTTTTGCCCAGAAATTCTATTTTGCCGGAGTCAACCGGGTAGCTGCCGCATATCATATTTACCAGCGTCGTCTTACCGGCGCCGTTGGGTCCCATCAATCCCACAGTTTCTCCTTCATTAATGGAGAAGCTGACGTCATTGACCGCAGTTAAGCCGCCGAAGTGCTTTGAAATATTTGAAACTCTTAGTATTTCAGCCACTAAATTATCTCCTGAAACGCAGGGTCGGCATATATTCCCTGTAATGGCGCTTGCGATACAGGCCGAACAATCCTTCGGGTAACACCAGAAGCAGTATCAACAGTATTACCGGGAACAGGACCGGCGACATATCCCCGGTGGTCCGTATAAGTACCGTTTCTAGAATCGCGATGAAATAGCCACCGATGACGCATCCATATATCTGGGTCCGCCCTCCCAGCATCGTCACCATGAATATCTTCAGCATGAATGACAGCGGCAGAAAAACCTGTCCGGAAAATGCCTGGTAGTAGTGCGCATAGAACCAGCCGACTACGGCCACCAGAGTGGCGGCGATAGTAAAACCTAGTATTTTCACTTTGTTTACGTTAACACCGATGCTGTTGGCTACTTCCTCATCATCGTTTATGGCCGCCATTTGTATGGCGTATCTGGACCGGAAAATTTTATCCATGACAAAAAGGTAGACCAGCATTATAGTTAGCGAAATAAGTGCGTAAAAAAGGTAGTTCAGTTTGAAATTGCCCGTGGATATCATCGGCGCTATATTAGAAAGCCCCGTATCCCCCTTGAACAGGTCACTGAAAATAAGAGTGGCTTCCAGGAACAACAGGGGAAAAAGCAACGTTAAAAGGCTGTAATAAAGGCCGCCGGCAATTATACTGAGAGGGCTCATAATGAAACCAAAAACAAGTCCTCCCAGGGCTGCGGCTATCATGGTCAAACCGGGATTGAGATGGACATGAATACTTAGCAGCGCTGCAGTAAAGCCGCCTATAGCTATGTAGAACTGAGGTCCAAAATTCATACGACCGGTGCTTATGGTCATCAACGCCAGCGGAATGGCTATGGCAGCCAGTAGGTTAGCCTCGATAATTGTAGGCAGCCCCTGTGGATAGACAAAATATACCACCAATGGAAGCACGATTAATGCGCCGACGAAAATTAAGGGATTCCGCCAGTATCTGGGCTCAATATGCCATTCCCATTTGCCACCGCCGGCACGCAGTACCAGTCGCTCTCGCTTAACTTCAAATTCCATTTAGTTCACCACACAGTCTCGCTTTTGGCTATTCCCTGGGGCCTGACAATCAACATCACCAGCACCACGACCAGTGCCGCCAGGCCCATATATACAGGTTGGTTAAAGACAAAGCCCACAATAGAATGAACAAATCCTATTATGTAGCTGGCGATTATGGTGCCCTTTATGTTACCCAGTCCGCCGAGCACGCTGACCAGTATGGCAATGGACATGTATCCCCAACCCATATACGGGTCAACTGCCCAGATGGGAGCGATTGCCAGTGTAGCCGCTATCACCGGTATGAGCGTTAGCACCATGACAAACATAAATACCCTCTGCACTTGTATGCCCATCAACCGGCTGCTGTTAATATCATAGGATATGGCCCGCACCGCCAGGCCTAATTTCGTTTTCAGGAAGAAAAGGACAAACAATCCCGTTATTACTATGCCCAGTATAGCTGCGAATATCAGCTGGTTGGATATGGTTACCTGGCCTATAACGCTGACACCCTTTATTACTGTTGTCTCCAGATAGACTCCGGTCTGTATCGGATAGAAACGCAGTGCCGATTGTTCCACGATGATGGCCACAAAGAGAAGCCCCAGAATGATGATTTCCTCGTGCCTGATATAGCGTACGATTAATCCCTTGTAGATGGCTATGGCGATTCCGGCCTGCACTGCCAGCATGCAGAGTATGGCTACAATCAGAACAGTTTGAGAATACGGCGGCGTGCCGAACAGCGTCATAAACATCCACGTTAAATAGATCGTGGCGGTAAAAATATAGGCATAGCCGAGGTGGAAAATTCTTAAGACGCCGCAGATCAGAGAGAAGCCGAGGGAAACAAGCAGATATAGAGAACCTAACAGGAAAGTATAAATGAGGGTCGTTTCTACTGCACCCAGCACACTAAATCCGCTTTCGCCAGTAATCTATTTGTGCTAATGCTGCTGAACGAGAATAATAGCAGGGGGCTCCAGAACGTGTCAACGCTGGATACGGGTATACATGTAGTACCTTAGTACTACCCGATTTGATGTTGCCATTGCTAAGGTAACCGCGTTAGACTGTCGTAGTCCGTGGCAAACAATCTGCTCGTATTGACCAGACGCGAACTAAGGGAAATCGCTTCATTTTTTGTAAAGAACTACAAAGAGATAGCCATCCTCGGCCTGGCCACTCTTTTCCTTACCGTTGCTGGCTATCACCCCCTGGGCTCCCCATGGATAAGCTCCTTAATTTATTTCGCCGTACTGCCGATATTAACGATTGTGCTAATTCTGCGGAAGAACCCCCTTGATTTCGGTTTGCGCCCGGGCAATGTCAAAGTATGTGGCTTTTATGTGGTAATCACCGTCATCGTGGCGGTGCCGATACTTTATTTCTCTTCCCGCAACTCTGCTCTGGCGCGTTACTACACGGTGTCCAACTTCAACTTCGCCACGTATGGCATGCAAACGATTATCTATTTACTTGCCTGGGAATATATTTTCCGTGGCTTCCTTCTCTTCGGCTTAAAAGATAAATTTAAAGATGCCAGCATTCTGATGCAGATGGTCCCTTTCGTGCTGCTTCACCTGGGAAAGCCGGAAATAGAAACCCTGAGCACTATAATCATGGGCATCTATTTCGGCTGGATGGCCTACCGCGGCAATTCCTTCTGGCCGGCTTTTATTATCCACGTCTTCATCAACATTTCATTTGTGGTTTTTGTTAATGTCCTGTGAGGAAAAGATCCATAATCTCCCCCTCAGAAAAAGGGGGATTAAGGGGGATTTTAAATCCCTCTCATTCTCCCTTTACGAAAGGGAGAGGTTTGGTGCCATTATGATAAAGCGTCGCTCGTGGTGAGCCTGTCGAACCATGAGCGGACCCCCTGTCATTGCGAGGAGTCCTTCCTATTCAGGAAGGACAACGTGGCGATCTCATCTTCCATGACAGACGCGGCAATAATGCCGAGATTGCCGAGCAATGACACATAAGCTACCTTTTTAATATGGTTACCACCGCATTTGGTCCGGCGCCGCTGCTGTGGCACAAACCTATTTTAGCCCCCTGCACCTGCCTCGGACCAGCCGTCTCCCACAGCTGATTGATTATCTCAATAATTTGCCGCCCGCCGGTGGCACCCAGCGGATGCCCGCAGCCCACCAGCCCGCCACCAGTATTCGCCGGCATCTTGCCGCCTATGTCGAAATATCCTTCCTTCAATAGGTGAGGAGCCTCACCCGGCTTACAAAAACCAAGGTCTTCGACATCCGAGAGGAATGCCGGCGCCATGGCTTCGTAGGCCTCGATTACGTCCATGTCCTCAGGCCCATAACCTGAAACTTCGTAAGCCTGTTTGGCGGCTTCCTTGGTCAGATTGGTTGCTGACTTAAATTTAACGCTGTCCTCACCGTAAAATCCGGTGGTATGCACCGCCGCCGCCACCTGAATCTTTTTCTGCTTCGAAATATTCGACCTCAGCTTGTCCTCGCTGCAAAGTATAATAGCTACGGCACCATCCACCATGGCCGCTGCATGCAGCAGCCGTACGGGCGCCGCCACTACGCGTGAGTTAAGCACTTCCTCAACCGTCACCTCGCCGCCCTGATACCACCTGGCATAAGGATTAAGATTGGCGTTTTTTCTCTCCATGACCACCACCCTAGCGAAGTCCTCCTCGGTAGCCCCGTAATCGGTCATATATCTGATAACACCCTGCGCATAGTTGGCCGGCTGCACATTGAACCCCAGCGCCAGCTCCCACGGCTTAAAGGCCGTGCTGGCCAGTAGTCCCCGACCCATCTTCTCGAAGCCACAGGCAATCACGACATCGTATAGTTCCGTGGCCACCATCTGGTAGCCGATCCTGAACGCCGCCGAAGAGCTGGAGCAGGCCTGCTCGATGTTGATAATCGGTATTCCCGTCAGCCCGACTTCGGCAATTACCTGGTGTCCCTTACCAGTACCGGCGTAAACGTTGCCGCAGAACGCCGACTGTATATCTTTCCATTCCATTTCGGCGTCGTCCAGGCAGTTCAATATCGCCTGGCTGCCGAAATCGTAATATTCCTGGTCGTCGTATCTTTGGAACCGGACGATGCCGACCCCGCCGATGTAAACCTTGCGCAGTGCCTGCAGCTCTTTTATCGATTTCATGGTGCTAAAACCTTTCCTTATTCTTTAACCGGACGGAACTTGTGGGCCATGACCTCGTTGCCCTGCTCGTCCTCGCCCAGCTTCTCGATAACGAACTCCACGGGCATGCCTATCTTGAGGTCTTTGAAATCGCAGCCGGTGAAGTGGGCCTGCACCCTGACCTCCGGCAGCATGATGATACCGTAGGCATAAGGCACCTTCCCCACAAAAAACTGCGTCGGCTGCTGCATGATGACGCTGAAGCTGTGTATCTTACCTCTCCGGCTCAGCTTGACCTCCTCCAGCCCGCGATGCTGGCAGCGAATACAGATTCCTCTTTCCCTCTTGGGAAAGAAAACCTCTCCGCACACAGGGCATTTGCTGCCTATCAAAGACGGCGGCTCATCGGTAGTCCACAGCCCGGGCCTGACCGGCACCTGTTTCTTCTCGTTAGTCGTCATGTTCCGCTCCTTACTGTACCCTGAATATCGGCTTCCTTTTCTCAGCGAAAGCCCGGCGCCCTTCGGCCATGTTTTCTTTGGCCAGCGGCGTAGCCATCTCCTTAGCTGCGGTTTCGACATCGAACTTCAAAGCTGACTCGAGGTCCATCTGCATGCCCTGGTTGACGCATTTCTTGGCTATCTTCAAACCGTGAGGCGGCATTTCCAGCATGGCGCTGGCCATTTTCTTGGCCTCGGCCATCAGCTCCGATACCCGCACCACCTTGTTGACCAGGCCGATGCGGTAAGCCTCTGCCGCATCGATTCTCTCGGCCAGATACAGTATCTGCTTGGCCCTGGTTATACCTATCGTCCGCGGCAGCCGCTGCATGCCGCCGGCGCCAGGAACTACTCCCACCTTCAACTCCACCAGCCCGAACTGCGCTGTTACCGAGGCGATTCTCAGATCGCAGCACAGCGCCAGCTCCAGCCCACCACCCAGACAGTAGCCGCTTATGGCCGCTATCGTCGGCCGGTCGAAGTCATCGATTTTCTTGAACTGGTCGCGTGAGCTGGGGCGGCTCACCCCCGGCGGAAACTGCTCCCTGATATCGGCTCCGGCGCTGAAGCAACTTTCCCCGCCGGTGATAATTGCCACCCGCACGCTTTTGTCCTTTTCGATATCTTCCCAGACCTCCTTCATCTCCGCCTGCATTTTAGTATTAACGGTGTTCAGCCTATCAGGCCGGTTCAAAGTTATAACGGCAACTCCAAGTCCCTTATCGTACAGCAAAGTTTCGTATGTCATGACCGGGTCCTCCTCAAAAGTAATTACGACACCATGCTGAAGCCGCCGCTGACGCTGATTGTCTGGCCTGTAATATGTTTTGATACATCGGACGACAGAAATACGCACATCCTGGCCAAATCAACCGGCTCGCCCAACCGGCGGATGGGATATACCTTCAACGTTTCCTCGCGACGTTTTTGAAATGCTTCCTCGCCCAGCTTTTCCTTCTGGGCTTCGCTGGACCTGATGGCCCTCTCGGTCAGCGTGGCGCCGGCAGAAACGCCGTTTACATTTATATTGTAGCGCCCCACCTCTTTAGCCAGCGCTTTCTGGAAGGCAACAATCCCGCCCTTGGCTGCCGAATAAGCCGCCATGAACGGCTCTCCTATCCGGCCGGCATCGGAAATCATATTCACAATTTTCCCGTATTTCCTCTCTATCATTCCCGGCAGCACAGCCCTGGTGCAGTTGAGCACGCCGTAAAGGCACAGGTTTATGGTGTAGTCCCAGTCCTCTCTCTCGGTTTCGACGAACGGTCGCGGCGCCCTGCCGGCTTCCCAGTTCACGCCGCGGCCGGCATTGTTTATCAAGATATCTACCTGGCCCAGCTCGTCTATGGCCTTCTTGACCATGGCATTGACCTCTTCCGGACTGTCGACGGCGGCCTTAATCGCCAGTGCCTTCACCCCCAGCGCTCTGGCCTCATCCGCGGTCTTCTCCGCTCTGGCCAGGTCGATGTCGTTGACCACCACGTTGGCGCCCTCTCCGGCCAGCGTCAGCACCGTCATCCGCCCGATGCCTTCTCCCGAGCCGGTCACTATAGCCACTTTTCCTTTCAAATCGAAATCCATTTTAGTGCCTCCTTACCTTATTTATCTCAAGGCGTTGATGCCCGTCAGCTCCCTACCCACCACCAGCTTTTGTATCTGCGTGGTGCCGTCGGGTATGGTGAACGGCCTGGCATCACGGTAATATCTCTCGATCCTCGCGTCAGTCTGCACGCCGACCGCGCCGTGTATCTGTACCGCCTTGTATGTCACCCGGTTCACCATTTCCGTATTAAACGCCTTGGCCATGGACACGTATTTCCGGGTCTCGCCCAGCGACAGCTCCTTGTCCAGCACATTGAACGCCCTGTAAGCCAGAAAACGCCCGCAGTCGATTTCGGTTATCATGTCCACCAGCATCTCCTGAATCATCTGGAAACCGGCGATGGGCTTGCCGAACTGTTTTCTGTCCTGCGCATACGTCAACGAGGCATCGAACGCCGCCTGCGCCAGACCAACAGACCTCACGGACAGGCCGGCCCGGCCGTGATTTATCGTCCGGGCAAACTCCAGGTCGCCCGCCCCCGCCATCAAATTATCTTTCGGCACCGGGCAGTCGGCAAAGGTCGTCTCCGAAAACGAGCTGCACCTCCAGCCTATCTTGTGCATCTCACGAGTTTCATACGGCGATTCGGCCCTATCAACGAAGATGGTGCCCACCGACTCCACGCCCTTGCCCCTGTCCAGCAGGCACAAAACGGTTATATAGTCGGAAACGCAGCCGTTGCTGGTCCAGGTCTTGGTGCCGTTAAGTATCCAGCTATCGCCGTTCAGCACCGCCTTGAACTCAATGCCGCGCGGCGCCGCCGACCCGACGTTGGGCTCGGATATGCCCGAGCAGCCCAGCATCTCCAGCGAGGTGATGCGCTTGTCGTACTTGGCCTTGAGTTTATCGCTCAAACGGGAGACGATGTTCTCGCCGCCGCCGATGGTGGCGATGACCGAGCTCAGGCTAGGCCACCAGTACCCCGATTCCTCCAGCAGCACGGCATAGCTGGAATGGCTGAGCCCCATGCCGCCGTACTCCTCGGACGAGGTGCCGGTAACGTAGCCCAGCGGCAGCAGCTTATTGAGATAGCGATGGTACTCTTCCCTGGTGAAGGTATCGCCTTTTTCACGCTCGTCGACGATGGGGTCGATTTCCTTCTGCCAGAAATCATGCGCGTTTTTCTTGAGCATCTTCTGGTCTTCGCTAAGCTCGAAGTCCATATATCGCCTCCGTTATTTAGATATCGCCCTGTTTACGAAGCTTTTTAATCTCGGTTTTGTTGTAACCGAGCCATTTCAGTATCTCGTCGGTGTGCTCGCCCAGCGCCGGCGGCAGCCTCCTGATATCGGGCTGCGTCTCCGAAAACCGCGCCGGATAAGCCACCTGCCTGGCCTTTTTTCCGCCGGACTCAACTTCCGGAAACACACCGCGGAATTTCAGATGTTTATCCTGCATGACCTCTTCCAGGCTGAGCACCGGCGCGCACGGGACGTTGGCCCCGGTCAGTATCTTCACCCATTCGTCTCTGAGCCTGGTAAGCAGTACCTTTTTCAGCACCGCCGCCAGCTCGTCCCGCATCTGCCATCGCTGCTCGCGATTGATTTCACCCAGCTCAGGTTGCCCTATAGCCTGGCACAGATTGCGCCAGAAATAGTCCTCGTGGGCGATGCTGAGCGTCAGAAACTTACCGTCGCCGGTGGCGAACACGCCCATGGCCGGCTCGCCCCCGCCCCGCTCGGGCGGTACGCCGGTGGCGAAATACTGTCCCAACGGTACGCTCAACCACGACACCAGCCCGTCGGTCATGGAAACATCGATATACTGCCCCTTCCCATGCTTCTCCCTAGCCATTAAAGCGCCGAGTATGCTGATGGCGGCGAACATCCCCGCCGAGAGGTCGGCGACCAGAATCCCCGGTAGCTGCGGCACACCGTCCGCGTCTTTGGGTGTAAAATTCAACACACCGGCGATTCCCTGGTAGCTGGAATCGTGCGCCGGCCAGCCGCGGTAAGGTCCCTCCTGGCCGTAGCCGGAAAGCGAGCAGTAGATAATTTTCGGATTTATCTTTTTGACAGTCTTGTAGCCGATGCCCAGCCTGTCCACCACGCCCGGCCGCATGCACTCGATGATGACGTCGCACTTTTTCGCTACCTTATTGAAAATCTCCTTACCGTCTTTTGATTTCAGATTAACGGTCAGGCTACGCTTGTTGCGGTTGGTTATCTCCAGAAAGTTGGGCAGCACCCGCGCCGGATTGCCCTTCACTGGTTGCTCAAGTATGATGACGTCGGCCCCCAGGTCTCCCAGCAGCATGGAGCAGTAGGTTACCGGCAGCTTCTCTTCGACGGTTACAACTCTTATGCCCTGCAGCGCCAAAGCCATGACTGTACTCCCGCGTATTGGGTTGTCCGGGTCTAGATTACGCCCTCTTTTTCCCAGCTCTTCAAATCTTTGGGGCTATAGCCCAGCAGCCCGCAGTAGATCTCTTTATTGTGTTCGCCCCTGCCCGGTGACGGCCGCTCGATTTTCGGCGGCGTGGCCGACATCTTCAGCGGCGGATTGACCACCACGAACTTATGCCCTTCAGGCCCGCGAACCTCGGTCAGCATCCCCGTTTCCTTTATGTGTGGGTCGCTCGCCACCTCGGTTATGTCGTAGCAGATGCCGCAGGGAATCGGTATTTTCTGAGCCGCATCAAATACCTCCTGGGCCGTCTGTGAGGCCACCCATTCCGTGACCACCGGATAGGTTATGTCGCGGTTCAGCCAGCGGTCCCAGTCGTTCTGCAGCCTGGGGTCGGTGGCCAGGTCCTCCCTGCCGATAAACCGGCAAAAACGGCGCCACATCCGGTTGCCCAGCATGCTGATATAGACCCAGCGGCCGTCTTTAGCCTGGAATGTATTCGAAGGCCCGATGCCGAACGGCTGATTGCCCGCCCTTTCGTGCGGCAGGTGCGCGGTTTCCCATGTCGATAAATACATCGATGAATACTGCACCGCCGTCCGCAGCAGCGCCGTCTCTATCATCTGCCCCTCGCCCGTCTTTTCCCGGTGGTACAGCGCCGAAACCACGCCGATGGCGGTCAGCATGGCAGTGCCGAAGTCGACGGTAGAAACGGCATCGCGCACCGGCGGTCCGGGTGGCCCGCTCAACAGCATGATACCGGCCATCGCCTTGGCCACCGGGTCGTAGCCCACCCGGTTCTTATACGGTCCAGTGGAGCCGAAGCCGGTCACGTGGGCGAAGATTATGTCATGTTTTAGCTTCTTGAAGTTTTCGTAGGTAATGCCCATGTCCTGGGCGGCCGCCAGGCTGAAGTTATGTACCGCCACGTCGGCGTGCTTCACCAGTTGCCATAAAATCTCCCTGGCCTTCACATTGCATTCCTTCCGGCCCATGAAATTCAGGGAGACGGCCTTCTTGTTTCGGTGCAGGTAGGCGTAGCTCCAGACATCGCCGTACGGCGTCAGCCGTTCCGGGTATTTCTTCTGAAAATTCTGCCAGTCTTCGGGCCGCCTGTCTTCCACGTCATCGGGTTCTATGCGAATGACTTCAGCGCCCAAATCGGCCAGCAGCGTGGCGCAGAAAGGACCCGCCAGCACGCGTCCCAAATCTAATACCCGGATTCCGTCTAAAGCTCCAGCCATATGAAACTGCCTTTTGAATGTGGAAAACCATCGAGATTTTAGCACCTTGCCCTGAGCAGGGGCAATATTAGACCTAATATGAGATGACCTTGACATATGGTGTATAATCATTCTCAGGGCAGTTACGAAAAACATATCAGAATTTTATTTCAGTGGGGGCTAAGACGTAGCGGCTGTGAGGAGGTCACTGAGGTTGCTGCCGAGCCAATAGTGAAACCGACCACTTTTATGGTTGGTTTTTTGTTTTATAATGATTACATATTGTTATACGCACTTAGGTAAAGTCCTTGCGTTGTGTTCCTGATTATCATTATTATTGTTTACTGACTAGAAGACAAATAAGCCAGACATTATAAAAACAAATGTATTATGATAGAACAATCGTTCCTTAATTCAGAGTAAAGGAGGGCTAGATGAGAGTAAGGAGTTCCAATCCCTGGTTGCCCACATTA
>CAZJQG010000024.1:0-34691 GCA_964548415.1 uncultured Dehalococcoidales bacterium
ACCCCTGACCTCCTCCGTGCAAGGGAGGCGCTCTCCCAATTGAGCTACAGCCCCGTTAGCAAAATATTATACCTACACGTATAGCTTGTTAACAAGCGGTTGGGCTTTATGATAGCCGAGGCTTTATCCCTGGAGGCTGGTGCGAGCTACCGTTTCATTAATATCCGGACCGGTGCCACCATTACCAACAGATAACCGATTACCCTGATGATAATGATCACGGTTTGTAAACTCGCTGCCAGCCCTGCCAGCGTCAGGGCGTGAGAAACGGCGAATAAACCGAAGGCAATACCCAAGTAAAGAGATACTTCAGGAATAGCAAGTGCCCTGCTAGTTCCGCTAGCGATGTCAGATCTCCTCTTTAAAAACGCCCAGACGCCCAAAATTAGTATTACGGTGGTCAGGACCAGATTGATAATAGTGACCGTCATTTGAGACACCTCCTCTGTAGCCAATTTTCGCCAATTTATGCTGCCAGGCTTAGAACCGCGTCGGCAACATCTTCCAGCCTGATATGATACCACTTAATAAGATGAGATAAATAGCCATATCGATAATAAACCTCTAGCGGCCGAGACCGACTTCAATTACCGTGGCATTTCATTTAGAATATGGTGTAGGAGGTGCACCATGGGCCAGACCAATGATAACCTTCAAGCTGCATTTGCTGGCGAAAGCCAGGCCAGCCGCAAATATCACTACTTCGCCGATAAGGCTGATGAGGAAGGATATAAACAAATTGCTCGCTTATTCCGGGCCGCTTCAGATGCGGAAACGGTCCATGCCCGTAACCATCTGAACGTAATGCAGGGAGTAAAATCTACCGCTGAAAATCTAAAGACCGCAATTAGCGGTGAACACTACGAGTTTTCCAGGATGTACCCCGATTTCATGAAGCAGGCGGAAGCCGACGGAAACAAAGAGGCAAATAACAGCTTCTGGCTCGCGAATAAGGTGGAGCAGGTTCACCACAGCCTGTATGAGTCTGCATTGACCTCGCTGGAAAAAGGTCAAAACATACCGGAGAAACCAATGTACGTCTGCCAGCATTGCGGAAACACAGTGGAAGGAGAGCCACCTGATAAATGCCCGATTTGCGGCAAGCCCAGCAGTATGTTCAAGCGCATAGACTAGACCATTGGAATAAAGGAGTTGAATATGTCAAAGAAAATGTCCGATGATGAAATCCGCGAAATAGCCACCAAAAGGGTACGGGCCAGGAGAGGATTCTACTGGAACCTGACGGCATATGTGGTTATCAACCTATTCCTGATAGGTATCTGGTATTTTACGAGCGGCCCCCACAGTTATTTCTGGCCGGGCTGGGTGCTCGGAGGCTGGGGGATAGGCGTGATTTTCAATGCCATCGCCGCCTTCGGCAAAGAAGACATGTGGTCTGAACGCGAGGCCGTGGACAAAGAAGTAGAGAAGATCAAGAGAAGAAACGCATAGCTACCTTGCGTAGGCCTATTGTAGCAGGCTGTTTACGTATTCAGGATCGCTCCACTTAGCCATTATCTTTTCGTAAGCGGTTTTGTAATCGATATCCCTTTCCTGCTTCAGTTCGTCAAGCGCAGTCTGCCAGGCAGTTACCGTACTGTCCGGTACATCCTTACTGAAGGCAATATACAGGTCAGCCTGAATGACAACGGTAGGTACCATGAACAGGTCTTCCGGATTTACGCCAGCCTGCGCTGCGGTAATTGCCAGACCGTCCTTGTTCCCCAACCATAAATCAACCGTTCCGTCCATCAGCTTCTTGAGAGCATCGGCATCGGTGAGGCTGTAGTCCAAATTGGTAAAACCCTGGGACGCCAGGAACTGTGCTCCGGCATCACCCTGATATACGCCTATACTTCCCACTTTTTTAAAGTCCTCGAGCTGACTATAAAACAGTGCCTTCGCGGCAGTTGCAGAGCCTGCCCTGGCATAAAACGCCTGCTCGTAGCTGCCGATAGGCCCTACCCATTTAAAGAGATTTTCGCGTTGGGGCGTCCTGTTCAGAGAATAAATCACCACGTTCGGCCCTTTCTCAGCCAGGGCCAACCCCTGGCTTAACGGCATAACTTCTATGTTAGCCTGGGTGCCCGTTTTTTCCATAATGGCCCGAACGATATCGGTACTCTGGCCGGTTATATTGTCGTTCTTATCGACGAAATTGTAGGGTGGATATATCTCAGTAATGATTCTCAACCCGCCGGTAGCCGGTGGCGTCGTTGCGGTGGTACCGCAGCCAATTAGTAACGTCGTCACAATAAGCAGAACAGCTATTGAAAACCTTATCTTCATTATTTTATTCTCCTGTGAAATTATGTTCTCCCATCATTTGTTATCTTGAAGCGGCGGCAAGCCATCCTTAAGTGGCTCAGGCTGGGGTTCGGGCGCCGGTGCCGGTGGGAAGGGTTCAGGTCCAGGCAGCGGCCCCGGCATAGGCCCCGGTTGTATTCCGCCCTGGAATTTAAACATAAGAGTAAACGTTATGGAGCCGCCCAGCGGCAACATCTGCGATTGCGGTGAAACGCCGATAAATGTTGATTGGGGCGGGCCTCCGCCGTTGTACTGGACGCTGTAGCTTCCCTGCGGCGCATTGCTGAAACTACGTGGCGTTGAATCGGCCGATTCAACATAGGGCCCGTTAAGCACATACCCTACCGAACCGGTCCATTGCTCTCCATCCAGCGTAGCTATGACTGAGACCTGTCCCTTTGGTTGTCCGGTAAATTGCAGCACGTACTGAATGGAACCGCCCGCCGGCAGATTCTGCGTCGGCGACGGCGAAATGCCGGTCAAAGTGGCGCCGATGGGGCCGCCGGAATTATAGTTCAGAGTGTACAAGCCGGATGGTTTGTTACCGAAGCTACCGGGGATAGTATTGCCCGAATCGAAGGCCGGCCCGGATATCGTATAGCTGATCGCGCCTGAGCCCGGTTGGGTAACCCATGGCTGGCCATCCACTATGGCGCTCACATTAATCGAGCCGGTTACCGGTTGAGCTGTAAAGTTTAAATTAAATCCTATGGTACGGCCGCTCGCCAGTGACTGGGTCGGTGACGGGCTGATATTAGTCAGTATGGCACCCGCAGGTCCGCCGCCTAAATAAGTCAGAGTATAGACGCCTGTCGGTATTCCATTATATGTGCGAGGCACCTGATTATCGTCGCTGCGGAAAGTACCCGTTACGCTGTATGTAACCTGGCCGGACCAGGGCGAGCCATTGAGGGTGGCATTCACTAAGAGATTCCCGGTCTGTTGCTGCGCATAATAGTTGAGAATAAAACCGGCGGAACTGCCGCTGGACAATACCAACGATTGACCGGGCGCTATATTGCCCAGTGTCGCTCCCGGAGGTCCACCAGATTTGTAGCTTATATAATATGTACCTGGAGGAGCATTATTCAGCTGTAAGGGCACTGACGTGTAGGTATTGTTGACCGGTCCGGTGATGGTATACTGGACCGGACCCGTCCATATGGCTCCGTTGTACGATGCAGTCACCGATAAGTTCGATGAGATTGCCGTAGAGAAATTAAGCGTGTAGGTAACACTTCCGTTTGCCGCCAAGGTTTGTATCGGCGCGGGTGAAATATTGGTCAATACGGCGCCTGAAGGGCCGCCCGAGTTATAAGTTAAGGTGTAGGTCCCGCCGGGCAGGTTGCCGAAGGTCTTTGGCACCACGACATCGGCATCACGGAACGGACCGGAGATGGAATAGTTTACGTTTCCCGTCCACGGTGAGCCATTAAGCATCGCCGTGACCTGAATACTTGAACCGGTCTGGCTCTCGAAATTCAAGACGAAATGCACCGTGCCGCTGGCCGGCAATTCCAGAGTTGGCTGCGGAGTAATGCTGGTCAACGAGGCCCCCTGGGGGCCACCGTAATTATAGGTCACGGTATAAGTACCCACCGGCACGGTTTTGAAATCCCAGGGTACAGAATTGTCGGTATCTGAATAAGGTCCACTGATTCTGTAGTTTACCGAGCCCGACCAAGGAGAGCCATTCAAGGTAGCGCTGACTCTAACGTTTCCCGTAGCCGATGGACTGGCAGGTGTATAGAACGACCAGGCCAGCGTCCAGCTGGATACGCGGTTGCCCTGCTGTGCCAGCGCCTTCCAATAGTATATATTGCCACCGGTTAGTTTGCCCGGGGGCATGGTATAGCTGAGGTCGCCGATATTGTTGGCGTCAAGCACTATATTCTGGAAGTTGATGTCCGAAGCTACCTGCAGCCGGTAGACAGCTCCTCCGGCGCCTCCTCCCCAGGTAAAAGTGGGCGTTAGCGATAATACCGTACTGCCATTGGCCGGCGAAGCCAAACTTACGGTAAGAGCCGGAGGCGCTACGCATCCCGCCACTAAAACCATCAATAATAAACTGATCGTCAAATAAATACGCATCTCGTACCCCGCTTTTTGTATTTGCTTAAAGTCTATTTATATTTGAATCAAACGTCAATAGGCAAATGGTAACAACCGGCAACAGAAACGCCTTTATACTCAATATAGCATAAATTCAAATAGTTTATATTTTTTATATCTTTTATATGACCTATTTACTGACTTTTTAACAGTTTCGTTGATACAATCGACGAATGGAGGAGGTTTAAGCATGTCAAAAGTAATTCATTTCGAAATCAACGTAGACAATCCGCAGAGGGCGGTAAAGTTCTATTCCAGCGCCTTCGGCTGGAAGATCGACAAATATGGGGGGCGGTCAGATGGATTACTGGCTGGTTACCGCAGGACCGGAAGGCGAACCCGGCATCAATGGCGCCATAATGCCCAGAAACGGTAACCTGACCACGGTCAATACTATCAGCGTAAATTCGGTGGACGACGCCATCAAAGCCGTTGAAAAAGCCGGAGGTAAAGTAATACAACCCAAGATGCCAATACCCAAGATCGGATATTTTGCTTACTGCCTGGACACAGAGGGAAATACCTTCGGTATTCTGAAGCCGGATATATCCGCCAAGTAAACGTTTAGAGCGTATAAACTTCTTTGCCCAGTGTGTGGACCCAGTTCTTCTCCAGCGCTGCTATGGCTTCTTTAGTCTTATCCACACCGATGATCACCACCGGCTGTCCGCTTTCTCCACGGCCAAGATAGGTGTAAAAGTACAGGACATTGACCTTGGAATCGCGTAGCGGCTTGAGCACCGCCTGAAGGCCGCCGGGATGGTCGGGAACCTCCACGGCAATAACGTCAGTTTGGTGGACCGCGTAGCCGGCGCTCCGCAATACGTTGGCCGTTTTTTCCGGGTTATCGGTCACGAATCTCACCGTGCTGAAATCGGATGTGTCCGCTACCGAAATGGCCCTGATGTTTATGCCCTCACGTCCGAGACATTCGCTCACCGCCAGGAACTTTCCCGGCTCATTTTCCAGTGTCAGTGAAATCTGTATTACACTCATAACTACCCCCCGGCTAGATTTTTATATCTTTATAATATGTCATAACCCGCTTTTAAAGCTTTTTCATTAAGCTCCAGCAATTTCTGCTTCTTACCCAGCGTAGGTTTTAATGCCTTGATAACGCTATCCAGCGATATCAGCCCAAACTTCTTGGTGAAGGCGCCCAACATTACCATGTTGGCCGACTTCGGGCTGTCCAGCTCCTCGGCGATGGCGTTTGCCGGGACTTTAATTATAATGATATCCCCTCTCAAAATCTCCGATTCCACCAGCGATGAATTGATGAAGAAAAGGCCACCCGACTGAATCTGATTTTGAAACCGCACCACGGAGGGCTGGTTCATGGCAATGACGAACTCAGGAGATGAAGCCACCGGTGATGCAATTTCCTCGTCGGATATGACTACGGTGCAGTTCGCGGTGCCGCCGCGGACCTCTGCGCCGTACGAGGGCAGATAGGTGACATTTTTACCTTCCAGCATGGCTGCCTGTGCCAGGCTTAGTCCCATGGACATTACGCCCTGGCCGCCGAATCCCGCGATAACCGTTCTAATCAGCATCTTTTGCACCCGTGGCATCTTTCAATACGCCCAACGGAAATTCCTTGGACATCACGTTGTCGATCCAGTGCCAGGCTTCCAAAGGCGTCATCTTCCAGTTGGTGGGACACGGAGATAGGATTTCCACCAGCGAGAAACCAAGGCCGTCGATCTGGTTCTGGAAAGCCTTGTGGATAGCTTTCTTTGCCTTCCTGATATTGGCCGGCGAGTTCACAGCGCAGCGCTCGACATAGACCGAACCCTTAACCAGCGCCACCAGATCGCTCATCTTCAGCGGATAACCCTCAAGGTTATCTGACCGCCCATAGGGAGTAGTAGTCGTTTTCTGGCCGGAAAGCGTGGTCGGTGCCATCTGGCCGCCGGTCATGCCGTAGACGGCGTTATTGATAAAGATGCTGGTGATATTCTCTTTCCTGTTGGCGGCATGTATCGTTTCGGCAGTGCCGATAGCCGCCAGGTCGCCGTCTCCCTGATAAGTGAAAACGATCGACTCGGGAAAAGCGCGTTTAATGCCGGTAGCCACAGCCGCGCCCCTGCCGTGCGCCGATTCCGCCATGTCGACATCGAAATAATAATAAGCAAATACGGCGCAGCCGGGCGGCGGCACGCCGATTGTCTTGTCCTGAATATTCAGCTCATCGATGACCTCGCAGATTAACCGGTGAATGATCGAGTGTCCGCAACCCGGGCAATAGTGGAAAACGGCTTTCTTCAGTGATTTAGGTCGCGAATATATCTTATTCATTATTACTTTAGACCTTTTTGATAATAGAACCGGGAAATCACCCTGGAGACCTCGCTGGGAGTAGGGATGACGCCGCCGGGCCTGCCATAGAACGATATGTCGCCTTGTCCTTCCAGCGCCAGCTGCACGTCTTCCAGCATCTGTCCCATGTTCATTTCAAAGACAAGATAGTTTTTGATCTTCTTGGCCAGGTCTTTGACCGCTTCGCTGGGATACGGCCACAGTGTGATGGGTCTTAGTAGCCCTACCTTTAACCCCGATGCCCGCACCGACCTGATGGCGCCCTTAGCGATTCGAGCAGCGATGCCAAAAGCCACTACTATAAGCTCGGCGTCTTCTGCCAGGAAGGTTTCGAAGGCGGTCTCCTCTTTCTTAATCAGTTCGTATCTGCGGAAGAGACTCCAGTTAAGCTCTTCAAGTTCGGCAGGATTGGACGTAAATGTCTTTATATATCTGCTCGGCCGGTCTTTAGCTCCCCTGAGTGAATCGCTCCTGATGGGCAGCTTTTCCGGAGCCTCATATTTAAATTCAACAGGCTCCATCATCTGGCCCAATACACCATCGCCGAGAATAATAACAGGAATCTTATACTTGTCGCTAAGCTCGAAGGCCTCATGCGTCAGGTCAGCCAATTCCTGCACCGATGACGGTCCTAAAACGATTGTCCGGTAATCTCCGTGCCCGCCGCCGCGCGTAGCTTGGAAGTAGTCGGATTGAGCAGCCACGATGCTGCCCAGGCCCGGACCGCCGCGCGACATATTGACGATAACCGCCGGCAGTTCGCAGGCAGCCAGGTAGGAAATTCCCTCCTGCTTCAGGCTAATGCCGGGACTCGAAGACGATGTCATGGCCCTAGCCCCAACCAGGCTGGCGCCATAGACCATGTTAATAGCGGCGACTTCGCTTTCCGCCTGGATAAAAGAGCAGCCCTTTCTCCGGCTGAGGTTGGTTGCCATATATTCGGTCAGTTCGTTCTGAGGCGTTATGGGATATCCGAAGTAGCAGCGGCAGCCGGCCCGGATGGCAGCTTCTCCGATAGCGGCATTGCCGGTCATGAGTACCTTAGCCACGGTACACCTCTATGGCCACTTCGGGGCAGACCAGCGCGCAAATGGCACAGCCGGTACATTCCCCGTCATCGTTGAAAACCGCCGGTAAATAGCCGCCAGCGTTCAACTTCGAAGATGTCGATATTAAACTCTTAGGACAGAATGAAACGCAGAGCGCGCAACCTTTGCACAGTTCCGGAGAAATTTCGATAGACCCTTTTACCGTAGCCATGTTATTGGACTTTGTTTGCGTTGTGCTGAAAATCGGCGGGCAATTTTCGCCCGTATAATTGTATTGGGAAAAGGTCTCAATTACAAGTTTTTACGATTGTTTATCGTGAACATGCAATGATACTATCTTGGGTCTCCGTGGAAGACCTCGAGAGGAAAATAAGCGGCTATCGGCTATCCGGAATGTTTTATGTTCTTTGTCGCCAGGCTGAGCACCAGGATGACGCCTCCAATTACGGCGCCGAAAAGGAACACTGCATGGAAGCCGTAGGTGAAAGCTTTCATCGGCAAAGCTTGAGGATCAATGTTGGCTGCGGAAATACCGGCGGCCGCCAGAACCGAAAGAAAGATAAGCGTGACCACGGCGATGCCCATAACCGCCCCCACGTTTCTTACGGTATTCACCAGACTGCTAATCACCGCCTCGTCACCCTTGGTGCTCGTACCCATAATCAGGTTGAAGTTCGCCGGCATGACCAGGCCGATACCTACGCCTTCTATAGCCAGCGCCACAATGATAAGCGTCAGAGTAGTTTTAGCACCCATTATGGTAAATATCAAAAAAGCGGCAATAAGCGCCAGCGACCCGAGAACAGAGATGAGGCGAGGGCCGATCCTATCTGACAGAAATCCGGCTATGGGTCCGCATACCATCATCAGCAAAGTAGGTACCAGCAATATAAGACCGGCCGTACTGGCCGCAAACCCCTTCTCCAATTCCAGGTAGAACGGGAAGGCATACCACGACCCCTGGCATATGAGAAGCACTAGCATGGCTACAACAACAGCCATAGCAAAATTTTTACTGCGGAAAAAGTCGAGGTTTATTAAAGGCGTCTGAGCTTTTCTTTCGTTAAATATAAAACCGATCCATGCCGCCGCTGAAACAGCTATGGTCGCCAGAATTCCCAGTGACAACCAGCCGAGTTTGCTCCCCATACTCAAGAAGAAAATAAGGCTGACCAGGGCTATCAGCAGCATCCCGGCTCCAGATAGGTCGAACTTCCCCTCGGCCACCTCTCCACTGTCACGCGGTAATATGGTAAGCGCCAGGACTACGGCAAATATGCCAACTGGAATATTTACGAAAAATATCCAGTGCCAGCTATAGAACTGCGATAGAAAACCGCCCAGCGGTGTGCCCGCAGCCAGACCTACCGCCGCGGACGTGGTCAATATTCCGAAGGCGGTGCCCCGTATTCTTTCGGGCAGGTACCTGACTACCATGGCGCCGCCGATGGCCTGCAGCATAGCCGCCCCGACACCCTCGAGCACGCGGAACCCGATGAGCATCATGACAGAAGATGACAGACCACAGGCCAGCGAACCAACCGTAAAGACAGCAAACCCGGCAAAATAAATTTTCTTGTAGCCGCGGATATCGGCTACTCTGCCGAAGGTTATAAGCGTGCTGGAAAGGATCAGCAGGTAAGCGATTGACACCCAGGAAACCGTGGCAATATCGGAGTCAAAATACTTGGCAATAGAGGGTAGAGAAATATTAACGATAGTTGTATCAAGGGCACACATGAACGCTGCCAGGGAAATGAGCAGCAGGACCAACCCTTGGTGGGAACGTTTTGCGGGATGGTCGGTAGCATTCATGAGATGGTCGACTCAATATAAACTAATCGATGGAATTGTGCAATATACTTCGCGCTGCCACATTCACGAACTTTTATTTTATGCTTTTGACGGTTTTGACCTGCTTGTTATCTGGCATATATAATGCTGGCGCCGCCCGCGCAATAACAGGTATCAAAGGAGGTACGTGCCATGAAAAACAAGACCTACGACAAACTGGCTGCTGCATTGAATGCGCGAAGCATGACCTACCCTTCCGTGCCCTGCGACGAATTTTACGCTCTGATTGACGAGCTATTTACACCAGACCAGGCTGACATCGCTACGCATATGCCACTTGAGCCGGTTTCGGCACAGGACCTTTCCAAAAAAATCAAA
Organism: uncultured Dehalococcoidales bacterium; assembly: GCA_964548415.1. Lineage (GTDB taxonomy): Bacteria > Chloroflexota > Dehalococcoidia > GIF9 > UBA5629 > 9FT-COMBO-48-23. The sequence goes on from CAZJQG010000024.1 coordinate 9,963, forward strand.
GGCACCGACTCTGCCAGATTGGCTAAACAGCTCGATGAAATGGCGGCTAGAGGCCTGGTGCGCATTAAAGAAAAATCCGGCGAGAAGCTCTATGAGTTCCTGCCATTTATCCCTGGAATTTGCGAACTACAGATAATGCACGGACGCACTGATGAACATACCAAACATGTGGTACGACTCTTCAAAAGCTATGGTAAAGCAATGAAAAACCTAATGCTGACCGCGTCTCCTCCTGTTGCCGTCGGAGAACCGGCTCCTGCCAGAAAAATATCGGTGGAACAGGAAATAGATAATCGGCCGACTATTTTACCTTACGACGAGGTAATGAGATTGATTGATAATACCGAATATGTAGCCGTGGGGACCTGCGTTTGCCGTCACCAGGGCGACTTATTAGACAGGCCTTGCGATAAACCTAAAGAGAATCTGTGTATGATTGTAGGTCCTTCGGCGAAATTCGCCCAGAGCCACGGCTTTGTCCGCCTGATTTCCAAAGAGGAAGCCCGTCTTAGAATCGATGAGGCGGAGGAGGCCGGACTGGTACATAACTATGCCAACACCCAGGACAGGTACATCGACCTACTGTGTAATTGCTGCGGCTGCCACTGCCTGATACTGAGGGGGGTCAAGCGGTCACCCGTTCCCAGCCAGGCCGTAATTGCCAACTGGGTTATGACCGTTGATAGCGGTGCCTGCATGGGCTGCGAGGCATGCATCGAACGCTGCTGGATGGAAGCCCTGAAAATGGACGGTGACGTGGCCGTCCGCGATTTTAACCGCTGCATCGGCTGCGGCGTCTGCGCCTACGTCTGCCCCACTGATGCCATGAAACTGGTCCCGCGCCAAAAAGCTGCAGTATAAATCCAATAGTAGCTTGATGAATCATGAATCTGGCAAGGCTTATAGAAGACAACATAACACGGTTCGGCGAATACGATTTTCTTCACTTCGACGATAAATGGTATACGAACGTCGAGATGAACCGGAAGGCCAACCGGCTGGGCAACGCCCTGAAAAAGCTCGGCGTTAAAAAAGGCGACCGAGTCGGCGTTCAACTACTCAACTGCCCCCAGCTGCTGCAGTCGTTTTTCGCTGCCTTCAAAATCGGAGCCACGCTGGTATCAGTAAATCCGGCGCTGCGAGCCGATGAACTGGCGTATATCTACCGGGACGCCGGCATCAAAGCTTTGATCAGCAGCCCGGATGGTATGGACAGGATTTCAGAAGCCCGCCGTCAGGCGCCTGACCTTAAGCATATAATTCTGGTCGGAGATGACATCCCAAAGAAGGCCTTGTCCTACGATGAAATCGTGAGGAAGTCATCTGATATTCTGGTTATGGCGGAGACCGACAACGACGATGTGGCCGTCATCCTGTACACGGCAGGTACCACCGGACGTCCCAAGGGAGTCATGCTAACCCACTATAACTGGTACACGCATGTCTCGGGATATTATGAGCTGGTGCTCCTTGATACCTGGGGCTTGGACGTCACAGGAACGGTTAGGGAACCGATAGGCGGAAAAAGAAAAACGGGCGAGAAACAGGTGGAGGTCTTCGGCGTAAAGCGGAACCGCGTTTCGCTTATCACCCTGCCTTTGTTTCACGGTTATGGAATATTCGCCGTAAACCTGGAATTCCTGACCGGCGGCAAAATGGTGGTGCTGGCGCGGTGGGATACGGAAGAAGCCATGCGGTCGATCCAGCATTTCAAGGTCACCGAGTTCCGCGGCGTGCCCACCATGTATATCCAACTGCTGAACCATCCGCAGGCGTCTAAATACGATTTAAGCTCCCTGCAGACCTGCATCTGCGGTTCGGCGCCCATGCCGCTGGAGGTAGCCCGCAAGTGGAAGGAACGATACGGTATGGATATCTGGGAAGGTTACGGCCTGACCGAGGCTACTACCGTCAATTGCGGCAACGTCGCCGGCCGGCGGCCGCCGAAATACGGCTCCATCGGCAAGTGCTATCAGAAATGCAACACCATAAAGATATTCGATGACGATGACAAAGAACTACCGGCGGGGAAGATTGGAGAAATCTCTATTAAGGGCCCTGGCGTTATGAAAGGCTACTGGAACAAACCCGAGGAAACGGCAAAAGTAATCCGGAACGGCTGGCTTCATACGGGAGACATCGGCTACATCGATGAAGACGGCTATATCTACCTGACGGAACGCAAGAAAGACCTGATCATCCGCGGAGGGGAAAACGTTTACCCCAAAGAGGTCGAGGATGTCCTTCACCGCCACCCCGGGGTGCTGGAGGCAGGAGTCATCGGTATTCCCGATGCTGTCTACGGCGAGGAAGTAAAGGCCTTTGTGGTTCTGAAGACAGCCGGCTCATGCGATGAAGCCGAGCTTTTAAATTTCTGCAAGCAGCATCTACCAGCTTATAAAAGGCCAAAATCCATACAATTGATGGAAGCGCTGCCCAAGAGCGCTGTTGGCAAGATACTCAAGCGAGATCTCCGCAAACTCGATTGAGTACCGTCTTCGATAATCATAAAGTACTACTAATCCCTATTGACACTCGGCGTCCGAGCCAATACAATCTGTGAATCAAGGAGGTGTAGTATGAGTGCGAAGGCTGGTTCGATACCTGTACTGGGAGATAAACATTGGTGGCAGATATTAGTGCGAGGCATAATCGCGCTGATATTCGGCATCGTAGTCCTGGCCTGGCCCACCGCGGCCATCATAATCTTCGCCATACTCTTCGGCGCTTTCGTCTTCGTGGACGGCATATTTACCCTGGTGGCCGCCATCAACTACAAGTCGGGCGGCGGCCGACGTGTCTGGTTATATGTGAGTGCAATAGCCGGCATCATTGTCGGTCTCATTATATTTTTCCTGCCGGTGGTAGCGATTCCGTTATTGATTTTGTTACTGGTATATCTAATCGCCGCCTGGGCGCTGATTACCGGCGTTATGGAACTGGTCTATGCCTTCCAGGCTAACCAGGACACCACCATTAGGTGGCTGTTTGCCGTAAGCGGCATCCTGTCCATAATCCTCGGTATTCTAATGTTTGTTAAACCGTTGACAGGGGCACTGGTTATCGCTATAGTCGTCGGCGCTTACGCGGTGCTGGCCGGTATATTACTTATTGTCCTGAGCTTCAGGCTGCGCAAAATCAAAGCCTGATAAAAAGCCTTCTCCGGCAGCAAACAACATCGAGCACCGGCAAGAACCAAAACTCTTGCCGGTGCCAGGTTGCTTTCACCTAGACTTCTGTGCCGTTTTATCGCCAGGCGCCCATGCCAGGCCACAGGAATCGGTGCGGCGCCAGGCCAAACGCGGCCACCAAACACCAGATAACCACACCGATAAAGGCCGCCAGCAATGACCACTTAGCCACCATGGCCAGTTCTTCATCCCTACCCGAAAAAACCCAGAAGGTGATAAAACCGATTGGCGGGAAGAAGAAGGACAGGATATAAACCAAGTACTGAACCCAACCTAACATGATGTCCCTCCTTTAGTGTTTAAGAAAATTCTACCCCGCCTATCATTAAAAAGTTATAAATTCGCCGAGCCCAACGTTGAAAAACTGTAACATTTTAAAAATATCCGATTATTATCCTGAGCTGATGCTATAATGAAATTGTGAGCAATCAGGCAACTGACACAAAATCCAATATCTATATAACCATCGTGCAGCCGTACGATTTCGCCTTGTCGCTGCGGGCCATCAGGTCTTTCCAACCCGCCGCTGTACAGCCTGAACCCCGGTTGCGGATAGCAGTCAGGATTAACGATAAACCGGTGGCAATAGAAGTAAGCGAGGACGAGGTGAACAGGCTAAAGGCAACCACCGGACCCGGGGCAGACATCGAACAGGTCCAGGCTGTAGTAGAGTGGGTCTTGTTTGCTGAACTCGATCTCAAGCCTTTTTATCGACAAATTGAGGGGAATCCAGAACTGGCCTGGCTGATACAGAAGCTCTATGGACTCAAACCTTCACGCCCGGCGTCTCTATTCGAAATGGCCGTAACCGCCATCACCGAACAGCAAATCTCCCTGTTGGCCGCTTACCAGATCAGAAACCGGGTAGTTCAACGCTTCGGTGAAGCAGTTGAAGACCTATCGGTGTTTCCGGAACCACGGGTCCTGGCCAAAGCCTCACTCGACGACCTCCGCGTCTGCGGGCTATCGCGCCAGAAATCCGAATATATCCGGGGGCTTGCCGGTAAAATTGTGGCCGGTGAGCTTGACCTGGAAGGCCTCAAATCCATGGATACCGATAAGGCCAGAGAGACAATTATGAACATAAAAGGTTTCGGGCGATGGTCGGCCGACTACATACTCATCCGCGGGTTAGCCAGGCCGGACTGTATCCCGGTCGACGACCTTGGAGTCAGGGAAGTCGTGGGCAGGTACCTGGGAAACGGCGCCCGCACTACGGCCGAGGAAACTGCAGCCAGGCTGAAGCCTTTCCGGCCGTTCCGAGGCCTGCTGGCCTTTTATTTTTTAGCGGCATACCGTCTTAAGGTACCCAGTGAGTGACACGTTCTAAGACCGGAACATTTCAGCGATGACAAAGTCAGCGGAAGTATTTCGGATGGCATCCTGGAAAAAACTATTTTACGATTTCGAGTGATTGAATTGAGAAATATCTGCACCGGTCAGGATACCCGTCTAGGTCTGGAGGTTTCTAAACAAACTAGCCTTCGGTCTCCTCGCCCGTTTTAAAAACGTCCTTCAGTTTCTGAACTAAGTCTTCGGGGATGAATGGCTTGGCTACAAAGCCGTTAGCACCCCGCTTTACTGCGTGCTCAGCTATTTCCCTCCGGGCCGTAAATACAATAACCGGCATCTTCGAAAAAGCACGCAGTTGCTCCAGCACATTGAATCCGGACATAGGCTGCATCAGAATGTCGAGCAGCATAACATCGGGTTTCGCGGACCGTACCAGTTGAAGCGCTTCTTCACCACTGGTGGTTGTTGTTACATCATAGCCGGCCAGGCGCAGGCTGATGCTGACAAATCGGAGTATTCCAGGCTCATCATCCACCACCAGAACACGCTTCTTGGTCTCCATTTGAATCGAATTGTAAACCATCCAAGTTCAGACTACAACAATCGTAACCTGTAATCTTACTAATAGCACGTCAGTCCGGTACAGTATCGCAGGCTAAAATGTAACGAATTTGTAACTTTTCCAGTTCGTTTTTTATGACTATTACAGCCGCCCAAACGTAAAATATAATTGGAAGTTCACTCCTACGTGCAGGGTTTTATGCTCAGAAATGTAATGACCAACAGGCAAGATAAGTCCGGGGAGTATACAGACACATTGAGACCTCTGGTGGCCAGAGCAAAAGATTTGCCCGTCCCCGAACTAATGAAACAATTGGGGTCCTCTCCCAACGGCCTCAGTGAGACTGAAGCGCAGGAATACATAATAAAATATGGGTACAACGAACTTCCTGAGAAAAAAGTAAATCCTGTATTGAAATTCCTCTCTTATTTCTGGGGCCCCATTCCTGGCATGATTATCGTGGCGGCAATACTCTCGGGAATTCTACGCCACTGGCCTGACCTGGGTATCATCTTAGTCTTACTGCTAATGAACGCCGTTGTAGGCTTCAGGGAAGAGTACCAGGCAGGTAATGCCATAGCAGCTCTAAAGGAAAAACTGGCCGTCAAGGCCAGAGTAAAACGAGGTGGCAACTGGATACAGATAGCTGCGCGTGAGTTGGTCCCAGGCGATATTATCCGCCTTCGCATAGGCGATATTATACCGGCCGACGCTCGATTGCTTGATGGTGACCCTGTGCAGGTGGACCAATCAGCTCTCACTGGCGAATCATTACCTGTGGAGCACAAATCTGGCGATGTCGTGTATTCAGGCTCAATTCTGAAACAGGGTGAAATGGATGCCCTGGTTTATGCTACCGGCCAATATACTTACTATGGCAAGACCGCCGAACTTGTTGAGAGCGCTGAGACGCGAAGTCACCTGCAACTAGCCGTCATGAAGATTGCCGATTATCTTATTTTTATAGCTATAGCACTCGCCGTGATAATACTGGCGGTAGCCCTTTTCCGTGGCGATGTAATTTTAGTTGTGCTGCAATTTGTACTGGTTTTGACTATAGCCTCTGTTCCGGTAGCATTGCCAGCTGTATTATCCGTTACTATGGCCGTGGGGGCTCGACTTTTGGTGTTAAAGGAGGCAATTGTTACTCGTCTGGCTTCTATTGAGGAGTTGGCAGGTGTTGATGTACTGTGTTCCGACAAGACTGGTACACTCACGCAAAGCAAACTTACGATAGGAGCCCCCTTCACTTTAAGCGGTATAACATCAGAACAACTTGTTCTCAGCGGGTCACTGGCCTCGCGTGCCGAGAACCAGGACCCGATTGACCTTGCAGTACTGAGCGGATTGAAAGATAAATCGAAGCTTCAATCATATGAAATAAAGCATTTCCAGCCTTTCGATCCAGTCCATAAGCGCACCGAAGCTACAGTAGTTGAAAAAGACGGACATACCTTCAAAGTGACCAAAGGTGCGCCTCAGGTAATATTAGCCCTGGACCCTAACGCCTCGACGATACAAGCGGAGGTTGACAAAGCTGTGAACGAGTTTGCCGCCAGGGGCTTCCGTTCATTAGGAGTAGCCAGCGCTGAGGGGAAAGGGCAGTGGCAGTTTATGGGTGTAATTCCGCTGTTCGACCCTCTAAGAGAAGATTCCAAGACTACAATTGACACTGCCAGGGATATGGGCATAAAAGTTAAAATGCTTACGGGGGACCAGATAGCCATTGCCAAGGAGATAGGACACCAGCTGGATTTGGGGACCAATATTATGGATGCCAGCTCCTTGGAAGAGAGTAAACAGCATGAAATGGGTCAGGTGATTGAAGCTATTGAACGGGCCGACGGTTTTGCCCAGGTATTTCCGGAACACAAGTATCACATAGTGGAGATACTTCAACAACACGGACATATAGTTGGTATGACAGGAGATGGCGTAAACGACGCCCCGGCACTTAAAAAAGCAGATGCAGGCATTGCCGTATCCGGAGCAACCGATGCTGCCCGAGCAGCAGCCGATATCGTGTTAATGCTTCCCGGTCTTTCCACGATTATTGATGCCATAAAAGAGAGCCGCAAAATTTTTCAACGCATGACAAATTACGCGACATATCGCATTGCCGAGACGATACGGGTACTGCTGTTTATGACATTGTCAATCTTGATATTCAACTTCTATCCAGTGACCGCGATTATGATAGTGCTGCTGGCAATACTGAATGACGGCGCCGTCTTAACTATCGCTTATGATAATGTGACTTACTCGAAGCAACCACAAATCTGGAATATGAGGGATGTGTTGGGCTTGGCTACAGTACTGGGTGTAACCGGAGTAATTGCCTCTTTCGGGCTTTTTTACTTGGGAGAGCGCGTCTTCCATCTGAGTCGAGAGATAATTCAGTCTTTGATGTATCTTAAGCTTTCTGTAGCCGGACAATTGACTATCTTTCTTACCCGAACTAGAGGTCCGTTCTGGTCTATAAAGCCGGCGAATGCTTTGCTGATTGCTACAGGTACGGCACAAACGCTGGCGACTTTGATTACTGTTTACGGATTATTTGTGGCGCCTATAGGATGGGGCTGGGCAGGTTTTGTCTGGGGATATGCCATTATTTGGTTTCTCATTACGGACCGAGTGAAGTTGATAGCAAACAAGATTCTTAGCCGAGAGCACTCTGGACTGTTTCCTAACGAGGCTTGACCCAAATATATGATGTTACAGGAAATATTCGGATAACTTCAGACGGCATGTCCGTCCGAAGCCAATAACATAGAATAAAAGGAGGTATAAAAAATTGAAACAGATGGAAATTCCAGGTCACGTAAAAAATCATTCGAAACCGGGGCCGGATGAGATAAAGTCGCTCGTTGCTAACCTGGGCAGTAAGGACGCCATTGTGCGCGGCAACGCACATCGGTCGCTTGCTGACGTGGGTAAAGCCGCAGTTCGACAACTGGCCGAAGCGCTGTCTAACCAGAATGAACGGGTACGCTCGGAAGCTGGTAAAATATTAGACGAGATAGCTGTGGACTGGAGCAGTTACGACGACGGACAAACCATTAGCAGCCTGATTCAGGCACTCGGCAGCTCCGATGGGATGGCACGCGTGACGGCACGACAGGTGCTGGTAAGCATGCGTAAAAGGGCGGTAACCCCGCTGAAAGAGGCGCTGTTAAGTAAGGACCAACGTCGGCGCTGGGAAGCAGCCAAGGCGCTGGGACAAATCGGAGACCCGGAAGCCACCGACGCCTTGATTCGAGCGCTGGAAGATGATATGTTTGATGTGCGCTGGCTGGCTGCAGAAGGGCTCATAGCTATCGGAGATAAAGCCATTGTGCCGCTGCTCGAAGCACTGGTTAAAAAGCCAGACTCGCTGTGGCTGCGGGAAGGCGCCCATCATTTCCTGCACGGGATTGACATGGGGAACATGGGGAAGACATTGCTGCCCGTAAGACAGGCGCTGGAAGATGTCGAGGCGCATCTACAAGTACCGTTCACCGTACACACAGCTTTGCTAGCTCTGACAGGCCGGTCGCGAAAGTCCTAGACTAAAAGTGCTGAAGACAACGATAAAGAAAATATAAGATGCCGACCAGTTATTTTCAACCGTCGATTCCCAAAGGCCTGGAAGGGTTAATCGACCTGGCACTCGACCTGCGCTGGTCATGGAACCATGCCGCCGATGAACTGTGGCGTAAAATCGACCCCGACCTCTGGGATAGGACCGGCAATCCCTGGCTAATCCTGCAGACTATCGCTGCCGACCGTTGGCGAGGCCTCGCTGCCGACGAAGAGTTGCTAAAGCTGGTTAAAGCCTCTCTGGCCGAATACCGTGAGGCGCTGCGGGCGCCGACCTGGTTCCAGCAGGCTTACCCTCACGAGCCGTTTAGCATCGCCTACTTCAGTATGGAATACGGCCTTAGCGAAGCCCTGCCGGTCTATTCGGGGGGGCTAGGGATTTTGGCCGGCGATTATCTTAAGACGGCCAGCGACCTGGGCGTGCCCGTGACGGGCGTCGGCTTACTTTATCAACAGGGCTATTTTCGGCAGGTCATCGATTCTTACGGCGACCAGACCGAGTTTTACCCGTATAACAACCCAAGCCTGCTACCCATAATGCCAGTTCGGGAAAGCGGCGGCGAATGGCTCAGAATTAAGTTAAACTTCCCGGGACGCAGCCTGTGGCTGCGCTGCTGGCAGGCCACCGTGGGCCGGGTCAAACTCTACCTTCTGGACAGCAACGACCCCGAAAATGACCCCACCGACCGCGGCATTACCAGCGAACTGTACGGCGGCGGTCCGGAGCTGCGCCTTAAGCAGGAGATAATTCTGGGCATCGGCGGCTGGCGCATGCTGGGCGCCATCGATATTCATCCGGAAATCTGCCATCTTAATGAAGGCCACGCCGCACTGGCGGTTATCGAGCGGGCGAGGGAATTCATGGCAAATATGCATCAGCCTTTCGCCACGGCGCTGGCAGCCACACGGCCTGGTAACGTCTTTACCACGCACACGCCGGTCGAGGCTGGCTTCGACCGATTCTCAAAAGAGCTTATTGACCGTTACCACACGGACTATTTAGACACCATGGGTCTGAACCTGGAGGGCTTCATGGGTCTGGGACGCCAGGACCCCGGCAACTCGCAGGAGCCGTTGAACATGGCGTTCCTGGCGACCCGCGGCTCCGGCACTGTTAACGCGGTAAGCCGGCTACATGCCGAAGTCAGCCAGCGTATCTTTCAGCCGCTCTACCCGAGATGGCCCGAGTCTGAAGTACCGGTCACCTACGTAACTAACGGAGTCCATATGCCCTCGTGGGACTCGGCGGCGGCCGATGAATTGTGGACGAAAGCTTGTGGCAAGGAACGCTGGCTGTCCACGCTGGACAACCTTGTCGAGGACTTCAAAAAGGTCTCAGATGAATCTCTCTGGCAGTTGCGCATGAGGCAGACCAGTGATTTGTTGGTTTATATTCGTGAACGACTCGATCGGCAGCTGGCAGCTAACCGGGCGCCCACCGAACTCCAGACGGAGTGCGGTCGGCTGTTCGACCCGAACGTGCTTACTGTTGGCTTTGCCCGCCGCTTTACCACCTATAAGCGCCCTAACCTGCTGCTTCAAAATCCTCGACGCCTGGAAAAGATAATCAACCATCCCCGGCGACCGGTGCAGTTTGTGGTAGCCGGCAAGTCGCATCCGTTAGACACGGAGGGCAAAGCTCTGGTCAAGGAATGGTGGCAATTCTCTATCCGTCCCGCCGTAAGGGGCAGGGTCGTTTTCCTGGCCGACTATGACATGAGCCTGGCCGAGCAACTGGTGCGCGGCGTAGACCTGTGGATTAATACGCCGCGACGTCCCTGGGAGGCTTGTGGCACCAGCGGAATGAAGGTGCTGGTCAACGGCGGCTTGAACGTTTCCGAGCTGGATGGATGGTGGGCGGAGGCTTACCGGCCGGACGTGAGCTGGTCCATCGGGGACTGCCGGGAGCACGGTGATGACCCTGACTGGGACGCCCGGGAGGCAGAGCAGCTTTACCGGCTCCTGGAGGAAGATATAATTCCAGCTTTCTATGAGCGAGGTGGCAGGGGCATCTCTTCAACATGGGTGTCAAAAATGAGGGCCAGCCTTGCCGAACTGACGCCGCAGTTCAGCTCCAACCGGATGTTGCGCGAGTACGTGGACAGGCTGTATGCACCGGCCGCGCAAAATTATAGACGGAGAACCGCCGACGGATACCGCCAGGCGGTTAAATTAAGCCAATGGCAAGACGCGATTTGGGACAACTGGTATAAGCTTCGCTTCGGCAGTCTGGATATACAGAGCCAGAGCCAGGATTATTTGGCAACCGTGACCGTTTTTATAGAGGGCATCGACGCCAAATCCATTAAGGTGCAACTTTACGCTGAGGCAGCAGGTGAGGCCCCTGTTGAAATCCATGACATGGAGATGGTCGGAAAGGAAGCCAGCACCGTAAACAGTTACCTTTACCGGGTGCGTATTCCGGCACGGCGTCCGGTCGAACACTATACGCCGCGCATAATTCCTTATTTCGAAAGCGCCTCGATACCGCTGGAGTCAGCAAAGATACTATGGTATAAAAGATAAGGAGGTCCCCGTGATGAGAATAGGTATACTGACCAGCGGCGGCGATGCCCCGGGAATGAACGCGGTGATACGGGCGGCCGTACGCGTGGCCCTCGGTAACGGCATTGAAATTATCGGCATCAGGCGCGGCTACACGGGGCTCATCAACATCGACGTGCTGCCGCTGACCAGGGACGAGGTATCCAATATCGTTCACACGGGAGGCAGCATACTTGAAAGCAGCCGCTGTCCCGAGTTCGAGACCGAGCTCGGCAGGCGGAAAGCAGCTGAAAGTCTGGCCCATCAGGGGATAGAGGGGCTGATACTGATAGGCGGCGATGGTACTTTCCGCGGCGGGGCCCTGCTGGCCGAGCAGACCGAAATTGATATCATCGGTGTGCCCGGCACTATAGACAACGATGTTTACGGCACCGACTTTACTATAGGCTTCGATACCGCCGTCAACTGCGCCCTGCAAGCCATAGACCGCATACGGGATACAGCACGCACCTTCGAACGGGTCTTCTTCGTGGAGGTCATGGGCCGTCGTTCCGGTTTCATAGCGCTGCACGCCGGCATGGCCGGTGGCGCCGACAGCCTGGTAATCCCGGAGGAGCCTTTAGGTGTAGAGGATATTTGCCGCCGGCTTATAGAAGGACACCGGCTGGGAAAAAAGAGCGCCATCGTGGTGGTTGCCGAGAAAGAAAATCCCGGTTACAGCTACCAGATTGCTCAGGAAGTTACCAGAATCACCGGTTTTGAATCCAGGGTATGCGTTCTGGGGCATGTCCAGAGAGGTGGCAATCCTACGGCCGCCGACCGCGTTCTGGGCACGGTGCTGGGCGCCGCCGCAGTCGAGGCTTTGACCGAAGGTAAAAAGGGGCATATGGTGGGCATGGTGGCGGGTAAGCTGCTCTACACTCCGCTGCGGGATACCTGGGAAAAGAAAAAGGAGCTCAACCCCCGCCTCAGGGAACTCATGCAAATGTTGTGGTAAGCTTTATCCGACAGGCTTTTTGAGGGGTATCTATGTCCAGAACCTGGAAAATTGTTGTTGGCATCGTACTGGCTCTGGCGGTTCTGGTTTCGGTTTTTATTTGGGTATTTACGCCTCTGCGCGCCCGGCAGCTTGACGCTAAATATGCCGCCTTCAGGGCTGATTTTCAAACGGAACACGATGCCATCGATGTCGGATTCAACCAGCAAGATACGGTGGTGAACGGTATTAAATGGCACTACGTGGATGAAGGCGCCCGAGACGGACAGGTGGTTTTGTTCATGCACGGCCTTCCCGAAGGCTGGTATTCCTGGAGTAAAGTGCTGCCGCTGGTGGACCACAACTACCGTTTGATCGCTATCGACATGAAGGGTTACGGGCGCTCCGATTTGCAGGATGTCGATTACAACTGGCACACGGTGGCGTCTCAGACCCTGGACCTGATGACCAACCTGGGAGTGGACAAATTCTACGTGGTCGGCCACGACTGGGGCGCCGTTATCAGCAGCGTTATGGTCAGCGACCACCCCGAGCACATACTGGGTTACGTGCGCATGGAAGCGGATCTCATACCAAGAGGCTCCGGCAGTTCATGGAGCTTTTATCGGCAAAAACCGCAGTGGCTGCTGTTTCAAAGCCGCTGGATTGCCACCTTTATCATGGATGACCCGGGCCGGTTCATTGATATGGTTTACCCCCAACGCATGACCACCCCATTAAACCAGACCGACCGGAATTATTTTGTATATGAATTTTCACGTCCGGGCGTAGCCCGGATAAATCCGCTCTACTTTCAGCGCAGCAACTGGGACCTTGAGGCAGTTACCACCAAAATTTGCGGGAACAACTTTCTGTTTCCAGTCCTACAGTTGCAGGCTGATTCGGACCCCGCTCAGCCCAAATCTCTTTTCGACAACATTTCAACCGCCTGTCCAAATGTTCAATTGGAGTGGATCACCGATGCCAGTCACTTCGACAACCTTGACCAGCCCGAACAGGTAGCAGCCGCCATAAACAACTTCCTGCACTCAAATCCCAATAAATAACTGCTCGTTGATCTTTAATATTGAATTTTGACTGATATTGCTCAGGATAGGGAGCTCGAAATTTAGTTATTCCCGGTACCGTAGCCTTTAGTCCACGCCGCCCACATTTCTGATATAATGTTTCCCAAACTTTCAGTTGCATCTGGGTTAAATATGTTGTAGATTAATAACCATGTAAGGAGGTGGTTGTATCTATTGAGTGAGATTTAACATGCCTAGCAAGCAATGGTCGATTAGTAAACATTTTAGGAGGTTAGTCCAAGTGAAAAAGGTTCTTTTCTTATTATTCAGTTGTCTTTTACTTGTAGCGATGGTTCTTCCTGCCTGTGGCGGCGGCGGTACACCTGCGGGCAAGGTTGTAAAGATCGGCGTCATCGGACCCCTGCAATATTTACAGGGGCAGAACCATTTGTGGGGCGCCAGATTAGCCCGCGATGAGATTAACGCAGCCGGTGGTATTATGATCGGCAGCGACGCCTATCAGATTGAATTAATCGAGGCCGACTCGAATGAAATAAACAGCGTCACCGACGCTACCTCAGCCATGGAAAAGTTGATAACGGTAGATAAGGCCGATTTTATTATTGGCGGGTTCAGGACTGAGGCGGTGTTACCCATGCAGGACATAGCCATGGACAATAAAGTTATTTTCCTGGGCTGTGGCCCCGCTGATCAAATATTGTGTGCAAAGGTAAAAGCAGATTATGACCGCTACAAGTATTGGTTCAGGGCCACGCCGTTCTCCAGCGGTAAATTGGTCGATGAAGTGCTGATGTGTTTAGCCATGGCCCAAGCCCAAATTAGAGAAGATACGGGCGCAACGAGGCCGTTAAGAGTGGCTGTCTGTACTGAAGGAGCTCAGTGGGCCGACTCCATCACCGGGATCCTGAGCGCCCTTGCCCCTAAAAAGTTGGGTATGGTGCTGGCAGGTGTCTGGCGACCGTCGCCCACAGCCACCGAACTGACTGCAGAAATGACCGCTATGCAAGCTGCCAATACCGACATTATAGCTACTACTATCTCAGGCCCGGTGGGTATCCCTTATGGCAGATCATACGGTGAGCTGAAAATCCCGGCAGCTTCGGTGGGCATTAACGTTGAGTCCGCAACCGCCCCCGGCTACTGGAAAAATACCAACGGGTTGGGTAACTACGATACTACAACGAATGCATATTGTCCGGGAGTAGAAGAGACTCCGCTGACAAAACATTTCATTGATAGTATTATGGCTATAAATGGCGGTAATGTACCTGCGTATAACGCTGGCACTTACGGTGCCATATATATCCTGAAAGCAGCTCTTGAAAGAGCCGGAGCAGCAGCTGTTAAAAGCAACGGGACATTTGATTCAGACGTCATGGTTACCTCACTCGAACAGACGAAAATGATGGACACCGTGGCTCCGGAATTTAGCTTTACAGGTAATGATACTTCAAATCCTCACGATGTGAACTGGGGCCCCGGAAAGGACACGGGTATAGCCACGCAGTGGCAGGATGGAGTAATGAAGGGCGTCTGGCCGAATCCGGCTTACGCCGCCGCTTATGTCGCTGCTGGCTATGACGCCGCCTGGGGCACTGTGGATTATCCCGGCATCGTCAGGTGGATGACGCCTTCTGCCGCTATCGGACAAGTTGAAGGCCGAAACTGCGGCACCAAAATAACTATAATTTAGAGAAATACTGTAATCTCTAACATTATAGTAATTCGTTTTGGTCTGACTGTTGGGAGACCCCAGATAACATATAACCTGGGGTCTCTCTTTATTTTACTACCCGACGGCGTCATTAGTGGTCGGCCTCAGTGCCGCCATACGTAATATGCAACGACTACTAGAAAAATATTAATCAAAATGCTCTCATTTGATAGGCTGCGGTGTTCATTCTATACTATGAGTGATGGTCACAGGGGCTGACAACAAGATTCTGGTAGTCGAAGACGACCGAAACCTGCTGGACACGCTCCAATACAATCTTCGGCAGGAAGGTTACGAAGTCGTCACCGCTGTTGATGGTGCGGAAGCCCTTGATATCGCCCGCAGAGAGAAACCGGACCTTATCATCCTGGACATAATGTTGCCCAAGTTGAGCGGCTTCGAAGTCTGCCGTATTCTCCGTAAGGAAATGTCTGTCCCGGTTATGATGCTGACCGCCCGGGCGGATGAGGTCGATAAGATAGTCGGCCTTGAAATCGGCGCCGATGATTACATGACAAAGCCGTTCAGCTTGAGAGAGTTTATGGCTCGCGTGAGAGCGCTGCTTCGCCGGGCTAAGGTGACGCCGGCACAAACGGGAAGGCCGGTTGCTCCTCTGAAAATCGACGACCTGGAGATTGATACTGCGCGCCATCAGGTTTTAAAAGGAGCCAGTACACTTGAGCTAACGCCCAAGGAGTTTGATTTACTGGCCTTTCTGGCCAAAAACAAAGGCCTTGTCTTCAGCCGCGATCAGCTTCTGGAAAAAGTATGGGGCTATGATTTTGCCGGTGACACCCGTACGGTAGACGTTCATGTACGATGGCTTCGGGGGAAGATTGAGGACAACCCAAACCAGCCCAAACTGCTGCGCACTGTGAGAGGCGTCGGGTATAAGCTGGAGGCATGAAAGTGTCACGCAGTATATACTGGAAAATCACGATTCCGTTGAGTCTGCTTGTCATTGTCGGCATGGTCGTTTTGGGATTCTACACGGTTAATTTCACCAGAGATAACCAGAGCAACCAGCTTCAGGCTCAACTCACGAATGAAGCCAAACTCGTGGCGGATATAAGCCTGCCATTTTTAGCGGACTCGACCAGACAGAATGAGCTTGACAGTATTGCCAAAGCAACAGGGCAACAAATCGAGGCTAGAATTACCATTATCGCTAAAGATGGGACCGTCCTGGGAGATACAGAGCAGAACCCCCTGACTATGGAAAATCACGCTACCCGCCCCGAAGTAATCCAGGCATTGTCTACGGGTATCGGCCAGTCGATTCGCTACAGTGCCACTCTCCATGAGTCTATGATGTACGTAGCTGTACCGGTAATGAACCAGGGGCAGGTATTTGGTATAGCGCGCGTGGCGCTTCCTCTGACAACTGTGCAAAGCTCCATAGATGATGCAGTCAAGATCATTGTTCCGGTAATGGCGGCCGTGACGGTCCTGGTGGTACTGGCCGCAGCATTGCTGGCCAGAATGATAACTCGACCCGTGCGGCAAATTACGCGGGCAGCGGAAGGCATCGCAGCCGGAAACTTCGACCAGCAAATTCCGGTACGAACTAACGACGAGATCGGCAGGCTGGGCCGCGCATTCAATGAAATGTCATCGAGCCTTAAAACAACCGTGGCAACAATTACCGACGAAAGAAGTAAGCTGGTGACCGTTCTTTCCAGCCTGACCGATGGGGTTGTTATGACAGATGCCGAAGAAAATATCATACTCGTTAATCCCGCTGCAGAGCGGCTTTTCAACTTCAAACAGTCAAAGGTAACGGGCCGACCCCTGATAGAAGCCGTCCTGGACTATGAGATAGATAATACGGTGAAGAAATGCTTAAAGACTTACACCGAGCAGACTGCCTTGCTCGATTCGCCAACGGGAAAGTTTTTGAGAGTCATCGTGGTGCCGGTGGTTGCCGCCAGGTCAACTGCAGCTTTAATACTATTCCAGGACCTCACTGAACTGAGAAACTTACAGACTATGCGGCGGGAACTAGTAGGAAATATATCTCACGAGCTAAGAACCCCGATTGCCGGAATCAAGGTCATGGTAGAGACTCTGATGGGCAGCGCCAGAGGTAATAAGGAAAAAACAACGGATTTACTGGCCAGAATCGATAACGAGGTAGACCGGCTGGTGCAGATGGTATCAGAACTCACGGAGCTATCGCGCATTGAAAGCGGCAAGGCGGAACTCAGATTGGCTTCGCTGAATATCAACCTCCTGGTGGAAGAGGCCGTAGCCCAGTTGAACTCGCTGGCGCATAAACAAAAAGTAACCATATCGACCTCCCTGGACCGGGATTTGCCTGAAGTAGAAGCCGATAAGGAAAGAATCCGGCAAACAATAGTTAATTTGGTACACAATGCCATAAAATTTAACCATCCCGGTGGGAAAATATCGATTTCCACAAAAACCGAAAACGACTCCGCCGTCGTGAGCGTTTCAGACACCGGCATAGGAATTTCAAAAGACGACCTGCCTCACGTTTTCGAGCGGTTTTACAAAGCCGATAAAGCCAGGTCGGAGGGCGGCAGCGGGCTGGGACTGGCTATCGCCAAGCATACCATTCAGGCCCACGGCGGCGAAATTTGGGCTCAGAGCCGCCAGGGTGAGGGCTCGACCTTCAGTTTTAACCTGCCACTAAAGGACCGCTCACGAGCGCACTCTAAAATTTAACAAATTTTTAACAAAGCCTTAAGCCTTCCTTAAACTGCGCCTGCTATCCTATCAATAGGAGCAAGGGGTGGAGCTCCTGTAAACACAATGAAGAAAGCTCTATTCGTATGTGTGCACAATTCGGGTCGCAGCCAGATGGCCGAAGCCTTTTTCAATCGCTATGCCGCAGGTAAAGCCGAAGCTATTTCCGCTGGAACTCAGCCGGCAAGCCATATCGACCAAACCATAATTAAAGCTATGAAAGAAATAGGTATCGATATAAGCTCCCGGCGGGCTAAGGCGCTGACTTCTGAAATGCTGGACAGCGCCGATATGGTTGTAACCATGGGTTGTGGCACTGAAGGCGTTTGCCCCGCTTCTTTTGTACCCACAGTGGACTGGCAATTAGAAGACCCCGAAGGGCAGTCCATAGACAAGGTCAGGATAATCAGAGATGAAATTGAAAAGAAGGTGAGGAGGTTAGTTGAGGAGACTATAGCAAATACTGAGGTGAAAAATGCGAAGACGACGGTATGACAACGAAGCGCTTTATCCGTACAACGGTCCAGTTGCCGTTAAGCGGCGGGCCAGCCGTATCCAAGTCAAAAGAAAAGAATCGATAAGAAGGAGGCCTTTTCAGCTTAAGATGCAACTAATGACAGCATAACGTCTAATAAAAGATTTAATAATAAAGGAGAATGATAACTTGAGAACATCAGTAAAAAAGTGGTCTATAACGGCGGCGGTACTTTTGGTCGTCGTCGTGTTCACCGCTTGTACCACGCAAATTCCGACTACTACTCCGCCACCCCAGTCGCTCACCCTGAACGGGGCCGGAGCTACCTTCCCCGCGCCACTTTATACCAAGTGGTTCGATGAGTATAACAAGCTTACCGGAGTCAAGATAAACTACCAGCCCATCGGTTCCGGCGGCGGTATCAGCCAGATTACGGAAGGAACGGTTGACTTCGGTGCCAGCGATGGCATCATGACGGCCGACCAGCAAGCTAAAGCCGAAGCCGCCCACGGGCCTATTTTGCACATACCCATGACCAGCGGTGCGGTTGCTGTGGTTTACAACTTGACCGGTATCTCTACGGGTCAGCTTAAGCTCACCGGTGATGTACTGGCAAACATATATTTGAAGAAGATTACCAAATGGAATGACCCCGCAATTGCTGCGCTCAATACGGGATTGACTCTGCCAAATACGGACATAGCTGTAGTGCACAGGTCCGATGGTTCCGGAACAACCTTTATCTTTACGAACTACCTGTCTAAAGTCAGCGCCGAATGGAAGGACAAGGTAGGCAACGCCACTTCCGTTAACTGGCCTGGCGATATCGGTGGCCAGGGCAACGCGGGAGTTGCCGGTCAGGTGAAGCAGATACCGGGAGCCACCGGCTACGTGGAGTTGGCCTACGCGCTACAAAACAATATCCCCTTCGCCACTCTAGAGAATGCTTCCGGCAACTACATCGCTCCTTCGCTGGCATCAACCACCAAGGCTGCCGAAGGCATCACTCTGCCCGATGACATGAAGGTGCTGCTTACGAACTCAACCAACCCGGATGCTTATCCTATTGTCGGTTTCACCTGGATACTGGCATACGTTAATCAGACGGACAAAGACAAGGGCACAGCCCTGGTGAACACGCTATGGTGGGCAATACATACCGGTCAACAGTACACCACCCCGCTTGACTACGCACCGCTGCCGGCCGATGCTGTAACCAGGGCGGAAAACGAGATACTCTCAATAAAGTATCAGGGACAACCCCTGTTGCAACGCTAATTAGATATAAATCGGACAAGTTTCTGAAATATAGGAAGGGTGACCCTCATCCTATATTTCCGCTTTGCCATAACTAAATGAGAGCTTTACGTGAAACGGGGACAACCGGGTGAATACTTCGCCGGCTATACAGGCGAAGAACCGGAGATTTAGTCGCCGATCAAATTTCGGCGACAGTATTTTCTCCAATTTGACGCTTGTGTGTGCCTTGCTGGTGGTTGCCATTTTGTTGGCACTGCTTGTCGTCCTGAATATAGATGCCTTTCCCGCGACCACCAAGTTTGGCCTTTCTTTTCTGACCGGTACATCCTGGGACCCCGTTAAAGAAGAATTCGGGGCCCTGCCGGCCATCTACGGTACGCTCTTGAGTTCCTTAATCGGGCTTATCATCGCCGTACCGATAAGTCTGGGGGCGGCAATCTTTCTGGTTGAACTGGCGCCATCGTGGCTTCGAGGTCCGGCCTCTTTCCTTATCGAGTTGCTGGCCGCCATACCCAGCGTAATCATCGGACTTTGGGGGCTCTTCGTTCTGGTACCGTTCGTTCGAAATCCTATTGAGAGCTGGCTGGGAAGCAAGCTGGGATTTCTGCCATTCTTCCAGGGCCCTCCATTCGGTGTCGGTTTTCTCGCCGCCGGTTTTATACTGGCTATAATGGTTATCCCTATCATCACGGCAGTAAGCCGGGATGCAATGCGAGCCGTTCCTAACGAACAGCGGGAGGCAATGTTTGCCCTGGGTGCCACACACTGGGAGACAATCCGCAGTGCCGTTCTACCGTACTGTCGCTCGGGTTTAATCGGGGCCATAATCCTGGGGCTGGGCCGTGCCCTCGGTGAGACCATGGCTGTTACCATGGTTATCGGAAACGGCTATAAGCTAACAACTTCGCTTTTCTCACCGGGTGCTACCATTGCCAGCAAGATAGCCGGTGAGTTCAGCGAGGCCACCGGCTATGTCTTTATCGGCAGTCTGGTAGAGCTGGCACTAATACTT
Organism: uncultured Dehalococcoidales bacterium; assembly: GCA_964548415.1. Taxonomy (GTDB): domain Bacteria; phylum Chloroflexota; class Dehalococcoidia; order GIF9; family UBA5629; genus 9FT-COMBO-48-23. Next base: position 30,288 of record CAZJQG010000024.1, read on the forward strand.
TTTGTGGTTACATTGCTGGTTAATGTTATTGCCCGATTGCTAGTGTGGCGTTTTACCTTCGTAAAGGCGCAGGATTAGTAAATGGCTGAACCAGGTTATTTGCGACGCAAATGGTTAAACCGAACGATGCTCGGCCTCAGCAGCGGAGCCGCCGGCCTTGGCATTTTGATTCTGGCTATCATCATGGGTTATACGCTGGTGCAAGGCATCGCCTACCTCAATCTGAACTTTCTTACCCAGGCAGCCAAGCCGGTGGGTGAAGTCGGCGGAGGTATGCGCAACGAGATCATCGGTACACTCATACTGGTAGTACTGGGCTCCATTATAGCTGTGCCGATAGGTCTGATGGCGGGTGTTTTTCTGGTTGAATTCGCCGGCCCGAAAGCAGCTACCACCGTTCGATTCGTGGCCGATATACTGGCCGGGGTCCCATCAATAGTGGTCGGCGTGTTCGCTTATGCCATACTGGTCCGTCCGATGCATTCCTATTCCGCGCTATCGGCTGGCGTGGCGCTGGCCATCATCATGATTCCCGTCGTAGCACGTACAGCCGAGGAGTCACTGCGTCTGGTGCCGAACTCGATGCGCGAAGCGGCACTGGCTCTGGGAATTACCCGGTGGCGGTCGTTGGTCGGTGTAATAATTCCCGGCGCACTGACAGGAATAGTCACAGGTATAACGCTGGCCGTCGCCCGCATTGCCGGGGAAACGGCTCCGTTGATTTTCACGGCGCTCGGCAGCCAGTTCGGCTTTCAGGGCTTGCTCAAGCCCATTGGAGCGCTGCCGCTTCAAATTTACAACTACGCCTTATCGCCTTATCCGGACTGGCAGCACCAGGCATGGGCCGGAGCTTTCCTGCTTATAATGCTGGTCCTGGGCATAAGTATACTGGTACGCTGGACAAGCAGCCGGAGGAAAATGTGACCGGCAAAGAATACTAGGAGGGAAATAAAAAATGACTATAACATACGACCTGGTTAACGGCAATACATGGAACAGAACTAAAGAAAATCTGGCCGTACTCGAAGACAAAAAGGGCATACTCGATATCCAGGACGTGAGCGCGTGGTATGGTAACACGCTCGCCGTTAAACATATCAGTCTGACGATCAAATCAGAGGCGATCACAGCTATCATCGGGCCCTCCGGCTGCGGCAAGTCGACATTTATTCGATGCCTTAATCGAATGCATGAGACCGCGCCCGCAGCCAGGGTAGAAGGCTGCGTCATGTTCGATGGCAAGGACATTTATGCCAGGGACGTTGACCCTGTGGTTATCCGGCGACGAATCGGCATGGTTTTCCAAAAACCAACCTCTTTCCCCACGATGTCGGTTTTCGATAATGCGGCGGCCGGCATAAAATTGACACGGTTCTGGAGCCGGCGATGGGAACTGGAACAAATTGTGGAACGCAGTCTGAAGCAGGCAGCACTGTGGGACGAAGTCAAGGACAAGCTCCATCAGTCTGGAGCTTCTCTCTCCGGCGGGCAGCAACAGCGCCTTTGCATCGCCCGGGCACTGGCTGTGGAGCCGGAGATAATACTTTTGGACGAGCCCTGCAGCGCACTCGACCCGGCAGCCACGCTCAAAATCGAAGACTTGATGAGAAATCTGGCCGAAAAATATACAATTGTCATCGTCACTCACAATATGCAGCAGGCAGCACGTGTATCGGATATGACGGCTTTCTTTCTAACGGAGGATGACCGCGCCGGTACATTAATCGAATACGGCAAGACGTCAGAGATTTTTACCAAGCCTAAAGACAAGCGTACCGAGGACTACATAACCGGTCGCTTCGGATAAACGTTCCGCAGGAGAATGAAAAATGGAAATGAGAACAGCTTTTCACAAGAGACTACGCGAAATCCAGGACGATATCCTGGCGATGGGCAGTATGGCCAGCAAAGCCATCCTTCGTTCTGTCGAAGCTCTTAAGAACCGGGACCTGGATTCAGCCAGTCACATAATAGACGACGACCAGAACGTTAACAATAAAAGGTTTGAGATTGAAGAGAAGTGCATCGAGCTAATAGCTACGCAGCAACCCATGGCCAGCGACCTGCGTATCATTATTGCCATCCTTAATATCACCACCGAGATTGAGCGGATAGGAGATTACGCGGTGGGCATTGCGCGCATTGTCGTTATGATAGGCGACGAGCCGCCCCTCAAACCGCTAATTGATATTCCGCGTATGGCAGAACGGACCGCGGATATGCTCCGCCGCAGCCTGGATGCTTTCATAAACCGGGACGCTGAAGCCGCCAAGAAAATCATTACCGAAGACGACCTCGTAGACCATCTATACGATCAGGTGTTCCGTGAGTTGTTGGTCTTCATGGCAGAAGACCCGAGGACTGTTACGAGAGCCACTCGACTTATCTGGGTAGCGCACAACCTGGAGCGCGCCGCTGATAGAGTCACCAATATTTGTGAGCGGGTAATTTTCGTCATTACCGGGAAGATGGAGGAGATAGGTGGTTCGAAGTTTTAAGCACCTACGTCATAATTTCGAATCGATATCTTTTCCCCGGCGCTATCTCGGTTATCTTTATCTTGTCTCCGGCCTTCAACTCGGGGTGCGACTGAAACCAGCCGCGCAATTTAAGGAATCAGACGCGTGCTTTGCTATTGTATTGGAGCTCAGCTTGTAACGAACCGGCCTCTGTATCAATCCTGACCGGCATTCTGGTTTTCGGTTTACCGGATGGGAAAAAGTGTGTGTGCTATACGGGGATATAGATATAATTGAACTTCCGGTAGGCCGGTTTCATCAAGATTTCGATATGAGTCCGAGCCATTTATTAGCTCCCAACCGTAGCGATGTACCAGCTTAAGCGCCTATTAATGTGAAGGTGTGAGATTCGCTACCACTGCGTTAATTTCTTAACGGTCTCTGCATCCAGTTCCTGAATTACCGCAGTTGCAAGTCTCACAGCGTTATCCAGATCATTTCTGTGGAAGATGGCATTGTGGCTATGAATATGTCGTGTGGGTATGGAAAGTACCACAGTCGGAACACCAGCCTTATGCAGGTGAATCGGCCCACCATCTGTAGCGCCGCCTTCCATAGCCGAGAGCTGCAGCGGTATGTCATTCTTTTTTGCAGTATCTATCACCAGATCACGCAGTTTAAGATTGGGTATCATTCTGGCATCGTAGACCAGAAGCACGGGCCCGCAGCCCAGCTTAACTGCCGATTCCTCGGGCTTGATACCGGGAACATCGCCGGCGATTTCTACCTCGGTTACGATAGCCACATCGGGGTCAATTACCTCTACACTTGTAATAGCTCCCCTCGTTCCGACTTCCTCCTGTACAGTAGCCACGCCGAAAAGGCAGTTGGGATGATTTTTATTCGCCAATTTTTGCATGGTCGATATCATCAGGGCACATCCCAGGCGATCGTCCAGCGCTTTGGCCAGGTATGCTTTCGAATTAGCTAAAATCGAGAACTGACTCATAGGTATGATGGGGTCTCCTACGCACACCCCCGCTGCCTCTACTTCCTCCTGTAACGTAGCGCCTATATCAATATACATCTCCTTCTTCTCTACCACTTTCTTGCGCTCTTCCTCGGATAAGAGGTGGGGAGGTTTTGCCCCGATAACGCCAACGACATCACCCTTTCGAGTCTTGATGACAACCCTCTGGGCCAGTAATACCTGGTCCCACCAGCCTCCAAGGGCGGTGAACCTGATGAACCCTTCCTTTGTTATCAGCTTAACCATAAACCCAATCTCGTCCATATGCGCGGCGAGAACTACCTTAGGTTTATCGCAGCTGCCTTTTTCCCGGCAGATAAGGCTGCCAATCTTGTCCTGAGTAATTTCTCCGAGCGGTTCGAGATACCGATGGACAACGCCTCGCACTTCCGTCTCATAGCCGGACACGCCGCTGGCTTCCGTTAATTCCCTCAATAATTTTTCTGTAGCGTCCATTTGCTTTTCCTCCGTTTTATGCTAACTATGCAAGCCAGTGATCACTTTATTTCCGCGGCAAGGTTTTGACGTAGTCGATAGCGATATGCAATAGGTCCGAAATTTGATTTTCTGTTCCCAGCCCTCCCGGAGAAACCAAAAGCCAGCCCATCATCGGCCTCACCGTTATATCGAAAATGCTAATAAAATCCCTGGTAAGCAACTCCTTGGCGCGCTCCTTTGATGTCCTGACGATTGACGACTGTTTATTTACACCGAATGCCATGTTACCGTTCAACAGGTAGGCGACTCCACCGAACAGATTCTTTTTAGTAAAAGGTCCCAATTTAGCGGAAAGCCTGTCCAATTTTCGTTCTAAGTTGAGATCGTAGGGCACGGAAAGCTGCCTTTTGAATATTATAACATGGTGGGCGATAGTGGACTTGAACCACTGACCCCCTGCGTGTAAAGCAGGTGCTC
>CAZJQG010000025.1:0-34182 GCA_964548415.1 uncultured Dehalococcoidales bacterium
TATGACATCGAGATCGCCAAGGACGCTGACTTCACCATCAAGGTCGTCGACTGGGCACTAGAGGACACCTGCTGCGAAACAGCAGTGAATCCGCTTTCATGCTTCCTCCAGCCGACCGATGTGACGTCTCCTTGCGTCTTCTTCCCGGCTGGCGGCGAATCAACCACCGTTGGCTCAGCCATAGCTGCGTTCGGCAACCTTGAATGCGGCCACACCTATTACTGGCGCGTCAAGGCCCGCTCTTGCGCTACTACACAGGTTATCCGCAGCCCGTGGTCCGAGGTCAGAAGCTTCACCGTCAAGGCCGGCTTACCGGTAGTAAGCCCTTACCTTGGCCCGCAACTCCTGGCACCGAACAACAGCTGCCTCGGCTGCCCCGTTCGGCCAGTATCCTTCTCCTGGTCGCCTTACAAGGAGACCACGAAGTACAAGTTCGTGCTGGCTAAAGACTCCGAGATGACCCAGGTCGTCAAAGAGGCCGAGGTGACTACCACCGCCTATGAGTATGATGGTACTCTCGATTATGGTACCAACTACTTCTGGCGCGTGATGTCCGAGGAACCAGCGCCATCCGATTGGTCGGCGACGTTCAGCTTCCAAACTGAACCGGCTCCCGTAACCACTCCGGTAACCCCGGTATCACAGCCTACTCCTATCTGGGTCTGGGTTGTGATCGCCATTGGCGCTATACTCGTCATCGTCACCTTAATCCTTATCTTCAAGACGCGACGGGTCTAATCCCTACCTGCTTGAGATAAGCAAAAGGGAGGTGGCTTAGGCCACCTCCCTTTCTTTTTCCTTACCATTATCAGGCCAAGCTGCGTATTCACCCCGGATACCAGGCATTAAATTCTATCCAAATTCCAGGAAATTCAAATTATGGAAACCGGTAAATAATTGGTCAATTTCAAATTTGATATTGCCCGGCATTTACTGGCAGGCGATTTGCGAATACCTCAAGGCAACGTGGTTGTGTGTTTTTAAGCCTTTCTACGTTAATCGCCCTTAATCTCCATAAATATCGATATATCTCTGGGATTCTCCGCTTATGTAATGCAGGTTTTGTTGACATTATCTGCGGCCAAGTGTATGCTTTTTATATAGGATCGAAGCTAAAAGAGCGGTCGGATGTGACGAAACGGTACTAAAGTTTATAGAATTTCAGTACTAAAGTATCGTACTTAAATAAACAAATTGGCGCCGTATTTCGTTATCCTATAAGAGATTGAGTTCGGCACACCAGAAGGAGGTGAGAATTTTTGCAGGTAACTGTCGTAAATCTAACTGGCTCATCCCCCGGATATCGCTAAATTAACGGAAAAACATAAAAAATGGAGGTGAACGTGAATTCGCGAAAATGGTTTCTTATACTAACAGCTTTATCTTTGATGGCAGTGGTCGGCACAGCTGCCGGCTGCACTACTGCGCCGGCTGCGGCACCGGTTACACAACCGACCATCAGTTCCTTTGCCGCCAGCCCCTCAAGCATCAATCAGGGAGAACAGACTATGCTTAGCTGGAATATAGTGGGTGCTACCGCATCTTCTATACAGCCTGATATAGGCAAGGTAGGTCTGAGCGGTTCTCTGACACTGGCGCCAGGTGCTACCGTGACCTATACACTGACTGCCAGCAACTCAGCCGGCAGCGTCACCAGTTCTACTACCATAAATGTTACACCGGTGGTTGCCGGCCTGCCTGACCTGGTGATAACCGACATCACCCTTGTCGGCAGCGAGGTAGATTACACCATAATGAATCAGGGCACAGCCGCATCAAGCCCGACCAGGTCTGATCTTTATCTGGGCCATATCGACCAGTCTACACAAACGGTCAAGTGGATTAAAGAGTCCGATGACTATGTACAGATTCTGGCTCCTGGTGAGTCGAGGGTACAGCATTTTTCCAACTATGACTGGAGGCTTATATCCGCCAACCCCATCGAGGCTAAATTCGAAACATACAATGTCCGTGTCTGCGCCAATGCGGAGAATCCTATCCCGGAAAGTAACTCCGCCAATAACTGTCTGATCGTGGTCTGGGGCCAGACCTTTAAGTACGATTTCTTAATAAATGCCAATCGGGCCAAATGGACCACCAGTGAGGGACAGCTATACTGGCCTATGAGCATTCTTGATACCAACGGCTCCGTTTCCATGATTACTTACAATCCGGTCATGGTACTGTGCCCGCCGCAGGATGTTAGCATGGGCTGGATAATCGGCAAATACGGCGAATTCTTCGTTGACCCCGTATCGCATGCCGCCAACGTTCGCGATATTGAGATACCAATACTGGCTCAATTTACATCGAAGGTAGGCTTCGCACCGGGCGTTAATTCGCCGGATGGAGTTACGGTCGCCCTTGGTTACTACGACCTCATGGGCAACCTCGTATTCTTCGATAAGCTGAACGTCCAGAGTGACGGGCAAATGCACGACTATAACGTTGACCTCAGCAGCCTGGCCGGGAAGCGCACCCAGTTCGTGCTCTGGGTTCAGGCTAATGGCTCACCCGAAGGCACCTGCGTGAGGTGGCAGTCACCGCAGATAACCGTCAAGGTCCAGGGACAGCTGTAAACAAATAGCCAATGCTGCGAACAAGAGGGTGGGATTGAAAAAATCCCGCCCTCTTTCTTTTCCTGGCAAACTCGAAACCTGTTGATTTTTAACATTTTGTTTTTTATAATGCCACAAGCTTGTGCCTATCTTCCCGGCACTTATTTTTATGGAACCATTGATGTAGCCTGGGGGCTACATGCTCAGGTAGACTACTGGCATGTATATCTATATCGTCGCCGTCTTTTTGATGGTGATAACCACCCTGTTACTTCCGTCGCTAACGACCGCTCAAACCACGGAAACCGCAGTCCTGCGCTGGGCTGTTACTGAGACACCGGGCAGTATTCCCGATAAAAATGATATCCGTACCCCCTGCGAAGTAAATGACATTGCGGTTGCTTCCGATCTAAAAACTATATACGCCATCGATATACCATATGCCGGGGGCCTGCCTGTGATTAGACCTGGCATCTGGAAAAGCATGGATGGCGGTATAAACTGGAGCCCCAGGGCCACAATGCACCTGTGTCAAGCAATACCAGTTGTCAACCTGCCCGTCATGGACATCGCTGTGGCTCCGGATAATCCTGACTTTGTAGCCGCGGTTTGTCTTAACAATTTACACACGCTTCGCACAGAAGTCTATTTTACAGACGACGGCGGAACAAATTGGTTTTATACCGGTGTTGTCCCCTGGGTATACGGCGGAGGAGAACAAATCGGCGATATTGCCATTTCCCCCGGCTACCCCTCCAATCAGGAGATAGCTCACGATATCATTATCGGCAGTCGCAACCCCGCCAGCGGGGTGGCTGACGGCGAAATATATGCCTGGAGCTATCCTGGTTTTTACGGTTGGGAGGCTCAGGATTCTTTGGTAGGCGATGCCATTGCGATTAACGTATCCCCAAATTATGCAGAGGACTTCAGCCTCGTAGTTATGGCATCTACCACGCAGCGAACTTATATCAGCCTCGGCTATAGAGACTCTGCTGCCAATTCTTGCGCCTGGAATATAGATGCTGGCTGGCCGGTAGAATTATGCGAGCCAGCCCAGACTGGCGGCATCTTCAGCGGCGAGGACAGGATTATTACCGGCAATATCGCCCTGCCAGTAAATTTCATGGGTACCTTGGAGAGCCAGCGCCTTATTTTCGCCGCCTACGACTCGAACAATATATCTAAGGGCGAGAACCAGATTTTAGATGATGTCTATCGCTTAAACAACACCATCGTCACCAGGCTCAGGCTTCCGGGAGCGGGCAATACCGTCCGGGTCAGCAGCATTGCTTACGCCGGAGATAATGATTCCGGCAAGCTGATCGCCGGCGAAGTAGCCGCTGATTTATCCCAGGCTTCAGCCCGGACATGGATTTGCCTGGACCCGCTACCGCTCTGTCCTACCTGGCAACTTTCTCTAAAGCCGCCGACCGGCGGCGGTAAAGACGGTTTTGCCAATGCCAGGCTCGCCTGGTCGGCTGACGGCTCAACTGCCTATTGCGGTACCGGCTCAGGAAATAGAAACACCCCGCAAAAGTGGGCAGACCCGACTAATCCGGCCTGGAACGGTCAGCCCTTGGACGAGTCAGCAATATCCGTTTCGGTGGACGATGGTTTTTCATGGAACCAGGTAGGCCTGATAGACACGGAGATCAGCCGCTTAAGGGGCCTGGCTGTAGCCAATGACCAAACAAACATTTTCCTGGGTTCTGTTAACGACCATGGCTTCGATAGCCTGTGGCGAAGTCAAAGTCCGGTCCTGGGTGAGGTCTGGCAGCGGGTGATGTGCTTTAGCGGTGAATCCTCTCTGGTAAAACTATCGCCGGATGCAGAGGACGGGTCCAACGTTTTCTGGGCCAATCAAGGCACCAGCCAGGCGCGCAGTTCAACGGATTTCGGCCAGACGTGGCACGAGTGCCTGCCTGACCTAATCGTTGAAGACATAGCCCTCCAGGATGCCGGCAATCTCTATATACTTCAGGCTAACGGCGATGTGCGCCATGGAACCTGCTTAGCGGGATGGACGTGGTCCCCCATCTTCGATACAGGACTTAACGTAGCACACACCATCGCTGCCAATGGTGACTTTGTCCTGGTCGGCGCATCGATTAATGAATCGTCACCCATCGCATATTCTTCTGATAAAGGGCAGAGCTGGCTGAAAATAACCACTCAAACGCCGACCACAGGTAACAGGCACGTTGCTTTCGATACCTATTTCGAGACGGACCAGATAATTTACGTTGCCGACGACGCGGGCGGAATATATCGATGGAGTCTGGGCAGAAGCTCAGCCTGGGACGATTTGGCGCCGCCCGACCACAGTTTCTACAGTATTCATCTGTCCGGCGACGGGCCAATTTACGGAGCCTTCAGTTTCCCGGATAGCGGCGTCGACCGGGCCCTTTATCCTCGAAGTGGCGTGCCCAAACCGGGGGTAAACTGGGACTCCCTGTCGGTGGGTTTGGCGGCAAACGTCCGATTTTCCAGTGAACCCGATGCCATGGACGTGTCTAAAAATACGCTGTGGGCCATTGACGCCCGCGACTATAATATTTTGACCGGAGTTGGCCGGCTGTGGGCGTTCACCGATACGCTCGCCGGATCCGGCCTGCACCTGCTTTCACCGGCTTACGGTACCTCTCTCGGTTGCGACCCTGTGAGCGGCAGGAATCAGGATATCGACCTCGCCTGGGAGCAGCTGTCACTGGCAGATGCTTATGAATTTGAAATAGCCAAAGATGAAGACTTCAATCTCCGTATATCGGAGGCAGAGCCGGCCACCAACCCTTATTATGGTCCGCCGTCAGTGACGAACCCGGCGTACAGAATACTACCTGGCGTACTGCCGGAAGCGAATACTACCTACTACTGGCGGGTAAGGGTCAGACAAGCCGCCACGGGCCAGGTAATTCGTAGCTACTGGTCGGATACTGGCAGCTTCAATATTAAGGCCGGACTACCGGTAGCTGCTCCTTATCCGGGCGCTCAAGCCTTGAGGCCGGAACATGGCGCCTGTAACGTCCCCGTTTCGTTCGTAGCCTTTTCCTGGACGCCCTTCAAAGAGACCACTGCATACCGATTCGTGCTGGCCGGAGATTCAGCCTTGAGTGAAATAATCGTAGAAGAAGAACTGCCTACTACGGCTTATAAATACAACGGTCGACTCGATTATGAAACCGGCTATTTCTGGCAGGTTACAGGCAGCAAGCCGCTGCCAAGCGAACCTAGCCCGGTATTCAGTTTCACTACTGTCGCCGAACCACCTCCCCCACAAGCACCGACACCCCTTTACCAACAGCTCTTGCAATGGCTGCAAATCAGCGTGCTCATTAACGTATTCAGCTTCGTTGGCGTCGCCGCGCTAACGGTATTGTTCAGCCGTCATCGCAAATAGGGCATCCAGGCATTGAAGCTTGACAAAGATTTTTTACCGACCTAAACTAAATATTGCTAAAAAATGAAGAGCTATTATCGGTTCTCGATAATTATTGCGCTCATTGCACTGCTGGCCACGCTGAGCTGCCTGCCGTCGACTTCCGAGCGTGAAACGGCTTCGCCAGGTAATACCGCCGGCGCCGATACTACGGTACCAAGCGTGGAACCTTCCAACAATCCCGTTGCAGCGCCGAATGTACCAATCGGCGACAATGCAATAAGCAGCGACCCCGTATCCGGTCAAAGCGAAGAAGTAGATTTACGCTGGCAGGAGCTGTGCATGTCCAGCGAATATCAGGTGCAAATCGCCAAAGACCCGAACTTTACCATCATTGTCCTTGATACCGGCGCCTTCGAACCGGCTTCCTCCGGCTCGCCGGGCGCTTATATTCCGTCAGGTGGCCGGACAGCCTCTCCATCTTCGTTAAATATGTTTGGAAATCTGGAAGCGGGCCACACCTACTACTGGAGGGCCAGAGTCCGAGAGGCGGCTACCGGCCAGCACATGCTCAGCCCCTGGTCCGAAGTATCGAGCTTCACGGTAAAAGCCGGCACTCCTGTAACCACCACGTCGTACGGAATTCAACCGATGTACCCGAACAACGGCCGGGTGGGCTGTCCCGTAACGTCCCCATCTTTTAGCTGGTCACCCATGACCGATACTACCAGGTATACTTTCGTACTCGCCAGGGACGCCGCTATGACGCAGGTGGTTATAGAGGACACCACAAGCACCACCGCCTATATCTATCAGGGGCAGCTGGAATACGATCAAGCCTACTACTGGCGCGTTATGGCGCTGGAGCCCGTACCGGGCGACTGGTCTGCCATCTTCAGCTTCCGGACGGAGTCCACCCCGGCACCCCAGGCAGAGGCCGCAACCCCGCCACAAACACCGCTCTGGGCATGGGCGATCATAATAGTCGGTCTGATTTTACTGGCCGTGATTATCGTCCTCATCTTTCTCATGCGGCGCAGATAACGAATAACAAAACTTGACAAGCAGTATCGAAGTACTTATAATTAAAAGAAACCACTAACCCCTACACTCAGTCTTGTCGCCCGTTTAAGTTTCCCAGCAATGAACCGTACAAAGTAAGTACGTATAGTTAAAGCCAGAACCAGACTATGGTGATTTGTATATTTATTTGCCACAAACAATTTCCGAACCAGGAGAGTTCTCCCCGAGACCATAAGCATCCACAAACCAATGAGTAAGTATATATTCGTTACCGGCGGCGTGGTGAGCTCGGTTGGTAAAGGCATCAGCGTCGCTTCCATCGGTAGAATCTTGAAAAGCCGCAATATTTCAGTCTCTGTTCAGAAATTGGACCCGTATCTAAACGTTGACCCGGGGACTATGTCGCCGTATCAGCACGGAGAAGTTTTTGTTACGCAGGACGGCGCCGAGACCGACCTTGACCTGGGGCATTACGAAAGATTTATTGACGTCGACCTGACCTCAGCTTCCAACGTCACCTCAGGTCAAATTTACTCGGCAGTTATTGCCGGAGAGAGGCGGGGCGATTATCTCGGCGGGACCATTCAGGTGATACCTCACGTGACCAACGAGATTAAGCGCAGGATCAGAGAGGTATCAGAACTGTCCCACGCCGAGGTGGTTATCGTTGAAGTCGGCGGTACGGTCGGGGATATCGAGGGTTTGCCGTTTCTGGAAGCTATCCGGCAGATGCGTAACGAGGAAGGGCGTGATAACGTACTCTACGTGCATGTCACCTTCCTGCCGCACATAGCTACCACTAATGAGCTTAAGACCAAGCCAACTCAGCACAGCGTTAACGAGCTGCGGCGTATCGGCATCCAGCCTGATGTCGTATTGTGCCGCTCCGATTACGAAATTCCGCAAAGCTTGAAAGACAAGATATCTTTATTCTGCGATGTGGCCAAGGAAGCGGTTATTCCACTGGTCACAGCCGGCACAATTTATGAAGTACCGCTCATGCTCGAAGAGACCGGCCTCAGCGACCTTATTATTAAGCGCCTCGGGTTACAGGCTGAAAATGTTGACCTGACAGACTGGCGGGATATGGTAGCTAAACTAAAGACCCCCAAAGAGCCGGTTAACATCGCCCTGGTGGGCAAGTACGTCGAGCTTCAGGACGCGTATTATTCCGTTCGAGAAGCGCTGTCGCATGCGGGCCTGTACCATGACCGTCAGGTGAACCTGTTATGGGTGCACTCCGAAGAACTGCAGTGCGATAACAATATGAGCCTGTTGAAATCGGCACAGGGCATCATCGTTCCCGGAGGCTTCGGTTATCGGGGTATCGAGGGCATGATAACTGCGGCCAGCTACGCCCGCCAGAACCATATCCCATATTTAGGATTATGCCTGGGTATGCAGGTCATGGTTATTGAATTCGGCCGCTATGCTCTGGATAGTAATCTGGCAAACTCCACGGAGTTCGACCCGGAAACTCCATATCCGGTTATAGACCTTTTACCCGACCAGCAAAATATTAGCGATATGGGCGGCACCATGAGGCTCGGCACTTATCCATGCCATCTGGTATCTGGAACAAAGGCAGCTCAGGCGTATAACGTGGATACGGTCAACGAGCGCCACCGCCATCGATATGAGTTTAACAACCGGTTCCGCGAGCAGCTCGAGCAAAAAGGTCTTATTCCCTCTGGATTGTCTCCGGATAATCGACTGGTTGAAATAGCGGAAGTCAAAGACCATCCCTGGATGGTGGCCTGCCAGTTTCATCCCGAGTTCAAGTCACGACCGAACCGTCCGCACCCGTTGTTTGCCAGCTTTATAGGAGCCGCCAAGGAGACCCTGGTAGAAGGTGCTCAGGTGACCTTACCGCTGTCATGAAATTACTTATGGAGGAATAAATGCGACTCTTTCTGGATACGGCGAATATCGAACACATACGTCACGGTGTAAGGCTAGGCGTCATCACCGGGGTTACTACCAATCCCAGCCTGATATCCAAAGAGGGCAAGGTGGATTTTAAACGGCATGTGCAGGAAATCTGCTCTATAGTTCCCGGCCCGGTATCGACCGAGGTGCTCAGCCAGGACGCTGCTGGCATGGTCAACGAAGCCAGGCAGGTTGCTTCCTGGGCAAAAAATGTTGTGGTGAAAATACCGGCCAGCCTGGAAGGTGTGGAGGCAACACATCAGCTAGCCAAAGAAGGCATTAAGGTGAATTTCACACTGTGTTTCTCCGTAAATCAGGCCCTTCTGGCGGCGGCAGCTGGCGCTACTTTTGTAAGTCCCTTCGTCGGCCGACTTGATGACATCGGCGAAAATGGCATAAGATTAGTCAAAGAAATAGTCGCGGCTTACCAGAATTATCCCGACTCCATAAAAACTCAGGTACTCGCTGCCAGTATCCGGCATCCCCAGCACTGCATCGAAGCAGCGCAGGCTGGCGCCCATATAGCCAGCGTCCCCTACCAGGTATTGATACAGATGATCCAGCATCCGTTAACAACCATCGGAATAAAACGCTTCGTCGAAGACTGGGAGAAGGTAATGGGCACTAAAAGTGGAGGCGTCAAATAGTATTAAACAATTCAATAACATTACACGAGAGGTACTAACATGAACGTTGCTGAACTTGATAATAAAACACGAGATGAACTGATCGAGATGGCCAAACAACAGGGCATCGAAGGATACAGCGGCCTGAAAAAGCAAGACCTGATTATGAGGCTTGTTCAGGCGCGGGCTGAACAGCAGGGCTATCTCTTTGTGAGTGGCATACTGGATATCGTCGGCGAAGGCTATGGCTTCTTACGCCAGGAAAGCCTTCTACCGGGGCCGAATGATATTTACATCTCCAATTCCCAGATTCGGCGTTTCGGCCTGAGGCCGGGCGATACTGTATCCGGACAGGGCAGGCCGCCAAAAGAGGGCGAAAAATATTGCAGCCTCATCCGCGTTGAAGCCATTAACGGCATCGACCCGGAGCAGTCCAGAAGCCGGCCTCATTTCAATACGCTGACACCTACTTTCCCGAATAAGCTGTATAACCTGGAAACAAATCCTCACTACCTGTCTACGCGTCTTATCAACCTGGTCTCGCCCATCGGTCGCGGCCAGCGAGGACTGATAGTTTCGCCCCCTAAGGCCGGCAAGACCGTGCTGCTCAAGCATATAGCCAACGCCATAACCACCAATTACACCGACCCTCATCTAATGGTCTGTCTCATCGGCGAAAGGCCGGAGGAAGTTACAGATATGAAGCGTTCCGTTAAGGCCGAAGTTGTAGCTGCTACATTCGACGACCTGGCGGAGAATCAAACGCGCGTGGCTGAATTAGGACTGGAACGCGCCAAGAGGCTGGTCGAAATAGGTAAGGATGTAGTAATCCTGCTCGATGGCATCACGCGGCTGACACGAGCTTATAACCTGGCAATGCCGCCGAGCGGCCGTACACTGTCGGGAGGCATCGATTCCGTAGCCCTGTATCCGCCGAAGCGCTTCCTGGGCGCCGCCCGGAATATGGAGGAAGGGGGCAGCCTGACCATCATCGCTACCTGCCTGGTCGATACGGGCAGCCGTATGGACGAGCTTATTTATGAGGAGTTCAAAGGCACGGGTAATATGGAATTACACCTGGACCGGCATCTGGCGGAAAAGAGAATATTCCCTGCCCTGGACATACTACATAGCGGTACACGCCGTGAAGAACTTCTGCTTGACGAAACTACCCTCAAGCAGGTCTGGTTGCTGAGACGCATTGTAAATATGCTGGCTGAAGATTCACCGAATAGCAGCGAAGCTACCGAGAGGCTGCTTGACCGTTTGTCTAAGACTCAGACCAATGCCGAATTTCTGGCTACACTGTCGAAAGATATATAGGAGAACATCTGCCCGCGACAGTCGCCGGCATGAGTTTTCTGTTGACTTTCAAACATTTCGTGTTATGATAGCAAACAATAATGCCTGGAGGAAGCAATGAAAATAGGAGCTGCAGGTACTGCACTGGCTATTCTGCTGCTGGCGGTTTGCCTGGCACCAATTCCTGCCCAGGCTGAAGCCAGTTATCTTACTCTGAATATATCACAGGGGCCCGTGGGAACAAATGTTACCATTCCCTCAGTGACCGGCTACGGCCTCGGTAATTATGAGCTTTACTGGGGCGAAACCGATACGCTAATCGGGCAGGGAGAAATCAAGCAGGGTGTGTCTTCTATAGGTTTTATTACCCCGGAGGCTACGCGGGGCAAGCACGCGGTCACCCTGAAAGTAGCCGGCACATTTTATGCTACCGAGTTTACCGTCATTCCGGCAATCGGCCTGAGCAGCACCAGCGGCACCGTGGGTTCGAACCTGACCATAGCCGGAAAAGGCTTTAACGCCAATGAATCAAATATACAGGTGCTATTTGATAATAGTGCGGTACAGAGCAGCATAGTGGCCGGCAGCAAGGGAAGCTGGCAAATAACCATTAAGGTCCCCGCAAGCAGCAGAGGTGACCATATTATCGACGCTTCCGGTACCACACCAGCTTCGGAGGTCGAAGACAAGAAATTTACCATAACCCCGGAGATAATGATCAATCCCACCTCCGGATGGGTGAACACCATGGTCGACATTTACGGCAGCGGATTTGCCAGTGGAGAGACAAACATAAAAGTTACTTACGATGGCGGAACGGTGAAAACGGATATAGGAGCCGATGCTAAGGGTTCGTGGCAGTCCAGCTTCTCTATCCCATCTTCGTCACAGGGCAGCCACGACATAAGAGCTTACGGAGCGATTACTAACGAAGGTGATTTACAGGCAGCCACCTTTTCGGTATCCCCCGGCATAAAGCTTGAACCTGTTTCCGGCTACCTTGGCGGCGCTATTTACGTTGGCGACGGCCTGTATATCAGCGGTGTCGGATTCGGTGCCAACGAGACAGGCATAAAAGTCACTTTCGATGGGTCTCTGGCCCTGAGCGATATAACCGCCGATGCTCACGGTTCATGGACAGGCAGATTGGATGTCCCTTCATCCAGCAGGGGTGAGCATGTAATCGATGCGTCAGGAGAATTCACCAGGGCCAGCGATATAGTTGATACTATTGTCATAGTCTCCCCCAAGGTTGAATTGAATCCAGATTCCGGAGCTATCGGCAGTGACATCACTATTCATGGCACCGGGTTCGCCGCTGATGAGGTCGTTACCATAAGCTTTGACGGTACTAAAATAGCCTCAAACACGTCTACTGACGCCAAGGGCGTGTTTACTACCAGCTTCAAAGTCCCGGAAAGCAAGTCTGGCGACCATACAGTAACTATAACTGACCCTACGGCCTCAGTTTTTTCTCTGAATTTCAATGTGGAGTCCACGCCACCCTTGACTCCGAACCTCATCTCACCAGAAGCGGGAAGCGAGTTCAATTTCTTCCATAAATCAAGTGTCAGCTTCCGCTGGACGGCTGTGGAGGATCCCAGTGGAGTCTATTACATACTCGAAATAAGCCCCAGCCCGGACTTCGTTGGTACCATGATCCATAAGGAAGGCTTAACCTCAACCGAATATACTCTTTCCTCTGGCGAAGCTCTGGGCAGAGGCAGCTACTATTGGCGAGTCAGGGCGGTGGATGGTGCCGGCAATCAGGGCGATTGGACAAACAGCCAGTTATTTAAGATCGGCGGCTTCGATTGGTGGCTTGTCATAGCTATTATAGCCGGCCTTTCGGTTGCAGGTGGGATTATCTGGCGTTTCGTTCACGTGGGCCGTCATGACAGCTGGAAATAAAGCTGCAAACTTGACAACCTGAACCTAATAGCATAATATGACACAAATTAACCAATATGTTAACATAAAGTAAGGAGGTATCATGAGACTATTGGTTATCGGACTAGGACAATGTGGCTCCAGAGTCGCCGACCAATTTGTCCGCCTCAATAAGCGGGCAGCAGCGCAGTGGGGCATAAATATAGTCACGGGAACCTTCGCCGTAAATACCGATCAGACGGACCTGACTGGCTTGAGCAATATCGGTACCGATTTTATGCACCGTATTCTCATCGGTGGCCGCAAGACCTGGGGACACGGGGTAGGCAAGGTAAACGAGATGGGCGCTGAATTGGCCAGAGAAGATGGCGACAAGGTAGTCGATGCCGTAAGGACGGCGTCAAATTTCTACCAGACACACGCTTTCATGCTGGTAGCCGGCGCGGCCGGCGGTACTGGCTCCGGCGCCATTTCGGTCATCGCCCAGATGCTTAAGGAACGATACGTGGGCAAGCCGGTATACGCCCTGGTTGTGCTTCCCTTCGAACACGAGGAAATGGCAGAACTCAGGAGTGTTTACAATACGGCTACCTGCTTGAAATCAATACAATCGGTGGCTGACGGCGTATTTCTGGCCGACAACCAGCGCTACGTAAGGAAAGACGCCAGTCTGGCCATGAACCTTGACAGGATAAACGCCACTATCGCCGAACCGTTCTACGATATGATGTGTGCCGGTGAAGTGACCAGGTTCAAATACGTAGGCGCCAAAGTGCTGGACGCCGGCGATATTATGCAATCGATAGACGGCTGGACCGCAATCGGTGTCGGCCGAACTTCCATTCCTCGCGCCTTTCGCTTTCCCTGGGAGTTGAATAAAGTTAGCTTTAAGGAAAAGGGCGACGAGAGTATGAGGGCGATGCAGGCCATGGATGCGGCCTTCAGTGAGCTATCCGTAGGTTGCAGCCCCGAAGACGCCGGCAGGGCCTTGTATCTGCTTTCAGCGCCCGCTAAGGACATGTCTATGGACATAGCCAAGGGTCTTGGCGATTATCTCAGAGAACTGGCCGAGAACGCGGTAATCAGAGCCGGTGACTTCCCCAGAGGCGGTGTAAGCGTAGATGTTACCGTCATATTGTCACAGCTCGCCTTCGTCCAGAAGATAAGAGACTACTACGATAGGGCTACGGCCTTTGCCACCACCCAGAAAGAGCGGATTAAGGAGACTACCGGCAGGCTCCGCGATATGGAAGAAGCTGCCAAGGGCTTGCCCAGCCTTATTTAGTCGAACAAAATGTAGGGACAGGTCTGAAGACCTGTCCGAACAGAAAAATCAACGGGACAGACCTGAGGTCTGTCCCGTTCTTATTTAAAAATCCGCTCATTGTGAGCTCGTCGAACCATTGCGGATTTCATATATCGGCGTAGTTTAAACCCCGCGAACAAATTCAACATGTAGCCAGGAGGCTTTAGCCTTTTAATTAACGTTTAACATGTAACCACGGGGTTTTAACCCCGTGACCCCGACCTTAAAAGGTCGGGGCTACAAAGCCTGTTTTGATAATTGGTGCTTTGAATTTGTTTGTTATTTGTCGCTTGTGATTTTGGATTTCCCAGCAGGTTACCGCCGAGCACCGGCCCCAGGATTTAGAAGGTTTGTCGACTAATCAGCCAAAACTCCCCTGGCCTTTCTGGGAACACAGTTGTCGGCTGCCTGAACGGCCAGCGCCAGGCTCATCAGATAGTCATCGTGGCCGTCACTGCTGTCGACAAAAAAGTTCAAGGTCTGACTGGGCCGGTAAACGGATTTGGCCTTCTCCAGTTCGAAAAACATTTCCTGGTAATCTTTCGACCCATCCTGTTTGTATAGTTTGAGCCTGCCCGAGTTTATAGCAGCCAGCAAATCGAAACCAATCTCTGACTTGGTCTTTTGACTGAATTTGACTGGTACTACCTTACCTCCCAGAGACTTACGTAAAAAACCGGTAATCGGCTCGCCTATGCCTGTAGCATCGGCCGCGATCCGACTGCATTTCCAGATGCTCTTAAAAATGTCCACCATTTGCGGGTACAGTTCCGCATGCTTTTTACCCACCCAACTGTAGTGCTCCACTATGTGGATTTCGGGTTCAGCTCCTACTGCGCCTGCCGCTGACGGCCTGATTTCCGCAACAGTTATTACGGTGGCATCCCTGCCCGAGCGGACCAAGACATCATCCTCCAGCAGTTCCGATTCACCGGCGAAGTCGATACCGGCTACGTACACCATGCCATCCTCTGGCCGGCCAAGCCTGGAATGATCACCGCGAATCTGTTCTATTTGTTGATTCGTTAAAAAACCGCCGCCTCCGCGAATCGGCATCAGCGCATACTGTGTACGAAACAGAGGGTGGTCTTCGCCGAGCCTCTGGCGCTCGGCCTCAACAAACGACTTGTAGCTGGGATTATATTTGGCCACTTCCTGCCAGTCATAACGGAAGTGTCTCCTGATACTATCTTTCTTCTCCAGCTCCAGATTGGTTTGCTTTATTTCTTCGAGCAGAGTCGTATCGTCCCAGGTAGTTCCGTAGTGGACCGTAGTGGCATTCGAAGACGACACCATCGGCCTGAATTCCTTCGTATATTTGTCCCTGGTAACGTCCTGCGATTCATCTATTTCCAGCAGAATGTCGGCCGTATGCCCTACCACGGACGCCGATTCATCCGCGGAAAGAAATATCTGCCGGGCGTTACCCAGTCTTACCATGTATCCGGCTTCTGTAAACCAGATGCCTCCAAAGCCGAAATCGTTCAGCCTTTCTTTAAGACGGCTAATTGAAATGATTGTTTGCGGCTTAAATGTGGGAGAGCATTTGATTATATTGCCGCCCGCGGCCATGAACATAGTCAGCAGCAATACTTCCAGATGGACCGAAAGCTCGTTCTTGCCGCCCTGTCGGGCAATCTCCACCGAAAAAGTAAGCCCCAGATTGCCCTGGATGCTTTCGATTATGGCCCGGGACACTTCCGCTTGATAGGGACGTAGCTTCATATAAAATCAAAGGAGCTTTGACCTTATTTTATTATAGCTTTGACCCCAAGTGGGATGGCTATCTCCGTCAAAACCCTGGTAATCGCCTCCTTGAGCGACTTCTTCTGTTCTTTGGTTATGTTATAGCGCGCGGTCACCAGCCGGGCTATGGTGGTGGCCAGTTTTAGATGGAGGTCGAACTTTTCGGGTGCGGCTACGATCAGTTCTCGCAGCTTGACCCGGAGTATGGCTATCTCCTCGTCTATACCCTCTACACCACTGGCCTCCTCGAGCTCAAGCCTTTCAGCTTCATTAAGTGCCTGGCCGTAAAATACGCGTCTTTTGCCTTTTACGCTGTTCTTTTTTACCATCTTCAATCGTTTTTATAAGTCCGTAGACCAGAGCGTAAGCCGCCAGGTCATACCTCCGACTGTCCAGCGCCACCTTTAACAGCTTGGCCATTTCAAACGGGATAATAGCACTTTTGTTCTATTTTCAACAAGAAAAACTTGTCGCACATCTACGCCATCGGTACCTGTGTGAGGCATTAGGGTAAATCATGGTGTTGTGCTATACTATGCGGCATTATGAAACGCATGCTTACAGCTGTTCTGCTGATTGGAACACTTCTTCCCCTGCTCGCCTGCACCAGCGCGGCTCAAAAAAGCGTGGAGCAGGGTGACACTTATTTTATGCAGCAAAAATGGGATGAAGCCATCAGTGAGTATGGGAAGGCCATAACAGAAAATCCCGAGATGACCGACGCCTACATCAAGCGCGGTCAGGCTTACGCCGCCAAGGAGGACTGGAATTCTGCTCTGGGGGATTTTAATAAGGTCATCGAACTGGACCCGAAGTCGGTTGCAGCTTACAGTCAACGTGCTGCCATCTATCACGCGCAGAGCCAATGGGATTTAGCTCTGGGCGACCTGAATCGGGCCATAGAACTGGACCCTACTGTAGCCGCCGCTTACAGCAACCGGGGCTGGACGTACGCCTCCAAGGGGCAACTTGATTTAGCCCTGGCTGATTTGAACAAGGCCATCGAGCTGGACCCAAATCTGGCTGAGGCTTACTACAATCGAGGTCTTATCTATAAATCTCAGCAGAACTGGGATATGGAAATTGCAGATATAACGCGGGCAATTCAGCTCGATCCGTCCAACTACACGGCCTACAACGACCGCGGCTCGGCTTATACTTATACTGGCAAATTCGACCTTGCCATTATCGACTTGAACAAAGCCATTGAGCTCAGGCCGGACTACGGCCTCGCTTACTTTAACAGAGGTACGGTCTATAAGGAACAGGGAAAGCAGGAAGAAGCTATTGCGGATTTTTCCAAGGCCCTGGAACTTGAACCAAATTTAGTGCCAGCCGGTCAGGAGCTCGCCGACCTGTTAACCAACCGCGGTTATGAATACAGGGCAAATGGCCAGAACGATCTAGCCGAAGCGGACTTCAAGAAAGCTATTGAGATCGACCCCACTCTGAGTACGGCTTATTTCCAGTTGGGTTCACTATATAATGATGAGGGACAGTGGGAACCGGCTCTGACTAACCTTGATAAAGCCATTCAACTTGAGCCGGACAATCCCAATATGTATAACAACCGTGGATATACGTATTCGCGCATGGGGCAACTCGAGGCGGCCATCACGGACTTAAATAAAGCGATTGAACTTAAGCCGGACTATGTGCTGGCTTACTTTAACAGAGCTATTTATTATTACAATACAGGCAGGCCTGACAAAGCTATTGAGGATCTCAACAAGGTTATTCAACTAGACACCGATTCTGAGATGACGGCACTTGCCAAAGACAGAATTTCCGAAATTCAGAGACAATAAGCCTTTCACCTCGGTTCACCACCGCCAAATTCTAAATTCCAATATCTAAATCACAAACAAATTCAAAAATATGAGACGGAAGTAAGATGGTCTTTCCTATTTAGAAAATTAGGATTTAGATATTATTTGGGATTTGTTGCTTGGGATTTATAGTTTTTGTGCCAAGAAGTCCGTTACTTTTTCCGCCATTACTTCCTCGTAGCCCCACCAGATGTGATCCGCGCCCTGGATGATTTCAGATTGCTTCGGCTCCGCTGCTTCTCTGCCCATTATCTCAGCCTGCTTCACCGGCACGACCGTGTCATTACTGCCGCTTATAAGCAGCTTGGGGATGGAGCAGTTTTTTAACGATGAAATTTGCTCCGGCCCTGGAGGCATTGATATCAAGGCCAGCGCCTTGACCCTGTCATCGGCAACGGCAACCGGTAACGCTACCATCGCTCCGAAGGAGTACCCGGCCAGCCCCACTCTACCCTTATCTACCTCCGTTCCGGACACGAGCCAGTCCAAAGCGCAAGTAACATCTTCCTGCTCGGCCAGCCCGCCACCGAACCTGCCCTGGCTGCCACCCACACCGCGAAAATTGAACATAAGGGCCACAATAGACTTACTCACCAGAGCTCTACTTACCGAGCGGACGACATTATTGTCCATGGAACCGCCGTAAAGGGGATGCGGATGGCACACAACTACTGCAGGAAATACTCCCTTGCTGTCAGGTAGATAGCACAGACCTTCAAGGCTGAGCTTGCCACATGGAAAATGTACCGGCTCTTGTCTCAGGCCTTTTTCTCCCGTTTTCCGTGCCACCAGGATTCAATTCGGGCAGTGATCTCTTTTTCGTAGCCCTGGTCGCTCGGTGAGTAGTATTGCTTGCCTTGAAGTGAATCAGGTAAATTCTGTTGCTCCACGAAGTGCCCCGGAAAATCGTGGGCGTACTTATAACCATGTCCGTATCCACTTCTTTTCATTAGCCCGGTAACCGGATTTCGCAGGTGAAGCGGCACCGGGTCGTTTCGCGTGCGCTCCACGTCTTCCTGGACTTTTGAATAGGCTTCATACAGCGAATTGCTTTTAGGGGCTGTGGCCAGATAGGCCACGGCCTCAGCCAGCGCCAGGTTGCCCTCCGGCATGCCGACGAAATGAACCGCCTGCTGCGCCGCCACAGCTACGACAAGCGCTTGAGGATCGGCCATCCCCACGTCCTCTGAGGCAAAACGTATCAACCTGCGGACGATATATAATGGGTCTTCACCCGCTTCCAGCATCCGGCCCAGCCAGTATAGTGCCGCATCGGCATCTGAGCCGCGCAGCGACTTATGCAATGCCGAGATTATATCATAGTGCTGGTCTCCGGCCTTATCGTACAGCAAAGCGCGGTGTTGCAGTGCTTCCTCGATAGTCTTAAGGTTAACTGCCCTCGGCCGGTCCGCAGCCGGCATAGTAGCCTGGGCAGCTATTTCCAGGGCGTTAAGTGCCACCCTGGCATCACCGTTCGACATTAGAATCAGGTGCTGCAGGGCTTCATCCTCCAGTTTTACATTTAATTTGCCTAAACCTCTCTCCTCATCCTTGATGGCGCGTTCAACGATTAGCTTCACCTCGGCATCGGTCAACGCGTTCAGAGTATAAACCCGGCATCTCGACAGCAGCGCTGAAATTACCTCGAATGACGGGTTCTCCGTAGTAGCTCCGATGAGCGTTACCACGCCGTTTTCCACGTAAGGTAGTATCACGTCTTGCTGTGTCTTGTTAAATCGGTGAATTTCGTCTATGAATAATATAGTACGCTGGCCCGTGAGCTTACGCCGCTTCCGGGCTTCGTTCACGATGCGGCGCAAATCGGCGACGCCGGCATTTACCGCGCTGAGCGGACTGAAATGGGATTTAGTGACGTTGGCGATTACGTAAGCTAAGGTGGTCTTACCGCTGCCCGGTGGTCCCCAGAGAATCATGGAAGGCAACTGGTCGGCTTCGATGGATTTCCTCAGCACCCGCCCTTCGCCCAGCAGATGTTCCTGTCCCATAAACTCGCTGAAATTACGGGGGCGAATTCTGGCGGCTAAAGGCAAGTCAGCAGGCAGCTCGCCGAGGGCTTCCTCCTCTTTCCCCTTCTTCTCCACCTCGCCCAAATCGAATAGAGTCATGCTAGGCCGTCTTCTTTTCCGCCTCACCGGCGGGTATCAGCCTGGCAGCCCTATCGTAGAAGCTCTTTATCCTATCCAGGTAAATTAACTCGGATACCAGAACGGTTACTTTAACCGAATTCCTTGGCCCGTAGAAATTGCCGTCCCGTATTTCGGCATTCGGCGCCAGCTCACGCAGGCGGTTGCCCAGAGCTTTTATCATATCGACATTGGCTTTCCCGTATGGCGCCACCAGTAAAAATAGGCCTTTCCCCGCATCTTCCAGCTTGCAGTCCACAGATAAACGCATTAAAGCCAGGTCCATGGCCTCCATAGCCCTGAATGTTTCCGAGTTCTTTTCTTCGAATCCGGATTCTCTTCTTAGTGAAAATATGGAGGACGAAAACTGGGTCTTGCCTACCCCTATTGCCGTCCAGCCAAACAAACTCTGTACTATGTCGCCGGCATCCAGTACTTTACCACCAATATTTTTTGAGCCGGCTATTTCACCGGCACACAGTAGGTCGTAGAACGGCAAGACCAGTTCCCGGTTTAGTCCACCCATTTTCTGAGGCTGGGGCACATTACCCAGCAGCCCCAGGCCGCCGTTATCAGCCAGAAATACTGCGTCCGCCACCTTATCAATGGTCTTGAGGCACATGGCAGTATTATGCACGCGCCGGGCATCGTCCAGCTCGGAATCGAACGGTAAAATTAGCAGTGCGTAGATGGGTTTATCTATGTGCCTCTCTTTAAGCATCTGAATCATGACCGGCAGCCCGCCGGAACCCAGGCTGCCCGCGGCACCGGCCACAAAAAGGAAGGCGTCGGTATTGATAAAAGCGCCCAGCCTCATAGCCAGCATCACGCGCTCGGCTTCCTGCTTCATCAGCTTGGCGCCCTCTTCGGTCGTCTTGTTGCCTACTCCGAGGGAGCTGCGTATGGGCACCGCCTTCAGCCAGTCCCAGCCTGATTTGGTCAACTCATTTAAAACGCTCGGTTCGTTATTGACGGCATAGGCACAGGTAATTATGTTGGCCCGCCACTCGGAGCGTGCCATCTTATTAAGTTCGGCAAACTCTCGAGCCAGCCGGCAGCCACAGTCACCGACACCGATAACCATCAATTTCATATGTCTCTATCTCCTCGTCACAAGGTACCAGATATGAACCATTATGTCAAGCAAATCTTTTCACCTGGAACCTGTACAGCTTAACAGGCTCGTCCGACCCTATGCCAGCTTTGGCCCGGCAGATATCTATTTGCTCTTCTACCCTGTCCACACCCTCCAGGTCAGGCAACAACAACCCCCGCCTGAAACCGCATTCCACAATTACGCCGTATTTCTTAGGGTCAAGCTGGTTCGTGCCCGGCACTGGTTCGGGTTCAGTCAGAACATCCACGCTGTATTCCAGTTCCTTCAACTCGTCGGGCAGCACCGGCCAGAATCTTGGGTCCTGTGTCGCCGAGCTTATGGCATTGGCCACGATTTCTTCGGCCACGTTGGCCTGGGTTGGCGCAAAGGTGCCGATGCAACCCCTCAATTCGCCGTGTTTCTTTATGGACACGAACACGCCAGCCTTTTTCCGCATCTCAGCATTCAGCTTTCGAGGCCTGTAAATCTTGCCTTCCGTAATGTATCTTTCCACTGCCTTGCGGGCCAATTCAATTACAGGTGAGCGCGCTTTAGCCATTCTAAATGTGCTCTTTCGCTTATCTAACTATTATTCCTGCATAACCCACGACACTTCGGTAGTCGCCCGAAGCATCGCCGCTGGTCTGATATTTGACCAGTTCGGCTTTAGTAGCTCCCAATTCTTTGGCCGCGGAAATGAGCACCGTCACCGGAGCGTACCCGCACATCGATATATCAAGTATGGCAACGCGTTCCAGTAACTCATCCACGTCCAGATTTAAAATAGCCTCAATCGCCTTGTTATCTTTCTTTCTCGCCGCCTCTTGAGGCTCATAATGTGTCATATCGCTGCTGGCCAGGATTACAACCTGCCTTTTGGACTCCTTTATGGCGCCGGCTAATTCTTTTCCGATTTTCTTATATACGCTGCCGCGTGCATGAGCTAGAATTATGGGCACTATCCTAACATCTGCCTTGAAATACTGCAAAAATGGCAGCTGTACCTCGAGCGAATGCTCGTATTGATGCGCCGCCTTGTCTTCCTCCAGATAGCTGGATGATGACAAAATTTTCTTTGCCAGCTCACCATCTATCTCCACCTCACCCAGCGGTGTTATCCACGAGCCATCGGTCATGATGCTGAATTCCTTGCCTTGTCCCGTATGATTAGGGCCGAGCATGATAACCGTGTCCTTTAGTTTAACCCTGGAGATAACCGCTCCGGCCACCACGCCCGAGTAAATGTAGCCGGCATGGGGCGACACCAGGCCTATGGCATCTACCTTGGCTGCCCTGTCATTGACCATGCTCTCCAGCATCCGCTTCAGCCCGGGAGCTGAGCCCGGATAGAACTGTCCCGCGGCAACAGGCTCTCTAATCATGAACGCCTCCCTGAGCTGGCGTAAATTGACGGACCCAGCCTTTAGTCTTGATATTGAGCTCGGACCCGCAGAACTTACATTTCGAACCGTCCACGCCCACTACATCCACCTGAAACCCGTATCTTTCGACGACCACGTTGCCACAACAATAGCAGACCGTGTTTTCCGCGGTGTGTCCGGGAACATTACCGAGATATACGAAACGTAAACCTGCCTTCCGGCCGATATCGTAAGCTTTTTCCAGGGTTGCTACAGGCGTCGCCGGCAAATGGGTCAAGTTATATTGCGGATAAAACCGGGTCACATGCCATGGTGTCAGCTCACCCAACTCATCGCGCATCCAGCTGGCAATGTCCTTTAGCTGTTCCTTATCGTCATTCATAGTAGGGATAATATTGGTTATCACCTCTACGTGCATTTTCCACTTTTCTTGCGCCCGCTGGGCCACGTCCAGAATGCCCCGCCAGCTTTGGATTTTAGCCAGGTCTCGATACAGCTTATCCGTAAAGCCTTTGATATCAACCCTCCAGGCGTCCAGATAAGGGCCTATCATGTCCATAGCTTCGGCAGTCAGATAGCCATTGGTCACGTATCCGGTATAAAGGCCGGCTTTTTTAGCCAGTTTTGCCGAGTCGAGCGTGTACTCGAACCAGATGCTTGGTTCGTTATACGTCCAGGTTATACCGTCGCAGCCGTGCTGTTTAGCCATCTGCACCGCCTCTTCTGGCGGCAGGTAATGCGATTCGCCTGCCATATCAGACGGCGTCTCGATGCACGAAATCTGCCAGTTCTGACAGTGCCGGCAGTGGAAATTACAGCCCCACGTTCCCAGCGATAAGGCCGAACTACCGGGGAAAAAGTGGAACAGCGGCTTCTTTTCTACAGGGTCGACGGCTATCGAGGAGGCCTGCGCGTAGTTTAGAACATGAAGGACGCCGTCATCGTTTCGCCGCACCCGGCAAACGCCGAATTTTCCGGGGTTAATGACACAGCGCCACTGGCAATCGAGACACCTGACTCTGGATTCCGGAAGCTTCTCGTAAAGATATACTTCGACTACGGGATCTTTCACATACCAATTATATCACCGAGAAGCTGGTGGTGTAATAGATTAGCCTGAACTTAGCCGCCCAAATATCACTCCAGTACCTGAGCGTCAATCCGCAGCAGGCCCGGGTTAACCATCCGCTGACTATAATGGGCAACGTGGTCAATACCGGCGACCAGGCCGGCAACTACAACCTGTTACTCAAAATAAACGGCCAGGTGGAGCAGACCAGGATGGTCAGCGTCGGCCCGCATGCTTCTCAGCCAGTTAAATTCACCATATCAAAATCACAACCCGGCACCTATACGGTAGATATCGGCAGTCAGCGGCAGGCCTTTACCGTTCTCGGCAATAGCCCCAGTAAAAGTTCAACTTCTAACAATAATGTAATTATCCTTGTGGCTATGGGCATCCTGGCACTGGTAGCCGTTGTCCTGTTCGTCAGCCGCCATTCTGCCTAACCAGCACTACCCGGTACTTTCCGTCTACCCTGGCCAAAAACTCTGGACAAGGTCTAAGAGTTCGTTTACAATGACCTGAAAATATCGCTTTTTGAAGGTGTCGCCATGATTTTAGAACTGAACGAGTCCCAGAAAATACTCAAGAAAAACGCCCGCGATTTCATGGAACGTGAAATTATACCCATCGCCGACGAATACGACCGCAAATACCATCCTCTGCCTAAGGACGTAGCCCTCGGCCTGTTGAAAAAACTACTGCCACTGGGTTACGTGGGCTCTACATTGCCCCCCGAATTGGGCGGGCAGAGCCTGGACATGGTATCTTACGGCGTGCTCGGCGAGGAGCTGTCCCGCGCTTATCTCAGCCTGGGCATGATCGTGCTGATACAGGATGGCAGCGTGCTGCCGGTAATAGTAGCTCACGGCACACCGGAGCAAAAGGCAAAATATATTCCACAGATAATGTCGCTGGAAAAGATAACCTGCTTTTGCCTCACCGAGCCGGATGTCGGTTCGGGCGCCCGCGACCTCAGTACTACAGCGGTAACGCAGGGAAACCATTACATTATAAACGGCACCAAGACATGGATAACCAGCGGCGGCATCTCCGACCTGGCCGTGGTCTTTGCCTCCACCGATAAAAGCAAGGGAGCCAGGGGCATTTCCGCTTTCCTCGTCGACCGGATCGAGTCGCCATACTCCGGCCGCGAACTGCCTAAACTGGGCTGCCGCTCCTGCCCAACGTCGGAACTGAGCTTCGAGGACTGTAAGGTACCGGAAGCCAACCTCATCGGCACGCCGGGAAACGCCTATTTACTGGCACTCGGAGAGTTGTGCAAACTGCGTGTAGCCGTAGGTGTGGGCGCCATAGGTTTGTGTCAGGCGGCACTGGACGCGGCCATTAACTACGCCCGAGATAGGAAGCAGTTCGGCCGGCCCATCGGCAGCTTTCAGCTAATACAGGAAATGATTGCCGATATGGCTATAATGACCGATGCCATCCGCTTCATCTGTTACAGGGCTCTTTACCTCATCGGCAAGGGCGAGACTCCGTTTAAAGAAGCGTCCATGGCCAAGGCATTCAGCACCGAAACGGCGGTCCAGGTAACTTCCAAAGCTATCCAGGTCCACGGCGCCTATGGCATATCCGAAGAGTATCCCGTAGAGCGATACTTCCGCGACGCCCGTACGCTTACCTTTCCCGATGGCGCCACCCAGATTCAGAAACTGGTCATCGGCCGGGAACTTCTGGGCATTTCAGCCTTTGTCTAGGACTTCATAAAACCATGTTAATTATCGGCGTAACCGGCAACCTGGGCACCGGAAAAACTACGGTGTCACAGATGCTTGTCGAACTCGGCGCCAGACATATAGAAGCCGATGAACTGGGGCATGAGCTTCTCCAACATGACAAAGTAGCCCGCAGGCAAATCGTAAACGCCTTCGGCAAGTCCGTCCTAAGTTCAAGCGGCCAAATAGATCGCGATAAACTGGCCAAATTGGTTTTCGACGACACAGAGGCGCTTTCCAGGCTTAATCAGATAACCCACCCCCGTATACTTCGTTTGGTCAGGCAAAAAATAGATGAATATCGTAAGTCGGGTGCCAGAGTAGTAGTTATCGAAGCCGCCCTGTTGATCGAAGCCGGCTGGAAGTCGCAGGTGGACCAGCTGTGGGTGACCACCGCGCCGGAAGCCACCATAGTTCAGCGGCTGATGAAGTCACGTGGCATGACTGAAGAGCAGATACTTGACCGCCTCCGGGCTCAGATGCCTCAAGAAGAAAAGGCCAGGCAGGCCGACGTGGTAATCAATACCGATTGTCCTATCGGCGAACTCAAAGTAAGAGTAAAAGAACTATGGAAGAGGCTTCCTACAGGAAGCAATCTTTAAACAGGTCACCACGGCCAGGCCAGTAAGAAGGCAAGAACAATCCCCAGCATAGCCCCGGCAGCCACCTCGAACTTGGTGTGACCGATAAGTTCACGTAAACGCTGCTGGAACTCAGGATTATTTTTAAAAAGCTCCTCCAGGATGCGATTTAACATCGTGGATTGAGTGCTTACGGTCTGCCGCACTCCAGCAGCATCATACATCACTACAATGGCAAAGAAAACGGATATAGCGAAAACCGCTGAGCCTACGCCGTAAACTATGCCTACAGTCGTGGCCAGCGCGCAGACTACGGCAGCGTGGGAGCTGGGCATACCTCCCATGGTAGTCAGGTACGAAAAACTTAGACGCCTAGCTTTTATCGATTCAACAACGACTTTCAATATCTGCGCCAGGGCCCAGGCCACCGCCGGTACCCATAATGCCTTATTAGCCAGGACTGCTTCCAAATTTTTCTCCTTTTTACGTGGTGGTAAACTGCGAAAGACAAGAATTATACCACAGGTGTGACCTTATACTCACGTGCGGGTTGGCAGAACAGAGTAGTTTGTGGTAGGGAACGACTCAATCAGTTTTCTGAATGGTCTTGTACACGTCCAGGTCGCCTATATCCAGCCATGGTTCGCTGAATATATAGGCCTGGACTTTATCTACTTCCACCAGATACGATATGAAGTTCCCCAGATTGTCTCTACCTTCTGTGCAGCACTGAAATAGAAGTGGGAATATACGCGGTGGAAAGATATAGCAGGCAATAGCTACCAAGCTTGATTCCGGATGGGCCGGTTTCTCCGTAAACTTAACAATCCTGTTGCCCTTTAATTGGACTACTCCGAATTGCACGGCTTTACTTTTATCGCCGATATCATAAACAGCCACCAGCGCATCTCTGCCTTTATAAGCCTTTATGAAGCTTCCGAGGCTGAACTCGAAGTAGTTATCGGCAGCAATAACCAGTAAATCTTCACCGATGTTCTTGGCCTTGACCCAGTAGTCGATGGAACCAACGGCACCCAACGCTTCTTCTTCTCTGGAAACCGGCTCCACACATAGGGTAATCGGTCGTTCCAGCGTGCTCTGCCACTGGCGAAAATCGTCTCCGAATTTTTGATTGATGTTTACCAGTATGTCTATGCCCGCCGGAATTTTTTCGATTAGGTGGCTTATGATAGGCTTACCTTTGTACTCCAGTAGAGCCTTGGCTTTGTATTGAGTTAGCGGGTAGAGCCTTGTCCCGAAGCCGCTGGCCAGTATTAGACTTTTCATAGGCTGAGTTCCTGTAGCCGCTGAGCCTTAACCTGCTTATTTGATGCCCGATTCCTCGCCATAGATACGCTCTTTCCAGCGGACTCCCAGACCTACGAGCTCTCGCCAGAAACCGTACAGGCCGGCTGCGTACCAGAAGGAAAATCCGATCGGGTGCAGGAAGGTTGACAGCAGAGATTGTCTGAAATGGCGTTCTACCAGCCACCGCATCAGCAGTATCATGCCCACCTGAAAAACGATTATGTATCTCCAATCGGTCGGCGCTGCTTCTCCAAGAAAGCCATTCCACAGCCAGTAAAACGGGGCCAGGCCAAAGACGAAGGCAACTGCCAGTAGCCCGACCAATGCTACCGGCGATAATGCGGCTATGGAATACATCCATTTTACAAACCCTTCCCACATAGCCCCTACGGTACGATACATCCGGCATTGGAACACGGTAGACAAATCGATAGCTTCGTGCCGGCCGCCGTGCCGGACGGTTTCAACGCCCAGCCAAACGTCCTCCAGTATCTTGTCCTTTACGGCGAGATGGCCGCCGATACGCCAGTATTCGTCCCTTCGAAACAGGAGAAACTGACCTATGGTAACAGAAGGCATTCGCCCTACGTGGCGATGCACCCACCACAGAGGCAACCAGGTCATCAAAATGAAATACATTATGGGTAAGGCTAACTTCTCCGGAAGAGATTCAGCCATCTGCCGCGGAAAACCGGAGAGTAATGAGAGGTCAAGGTCGATAGCCGCCCCCAGAGTGCTGCGCACCATACAAGGTTCGCTCGTGGTGTCGGCATCTATAAAAAGCAGCCAGGAACCCTGCGCATTTTGCGCCAGCTGGTAGCAGGCAAACGGTTTGCCCGCCCACCCCGGAGCCAGCGGTTTACCTTTTATTAGCCGGATTCGCTCATCTTTAGCCGCGATTTTATCCACAATCTGGGCAGTCCGGTCTTCGGAATTGTCATCCAGGACGATTACTTCAAAATTGGAATAATCCTGTTCTTGTATGGACTTGAGGCAATTTTCAATATTTTGCTCTTCGTTTCTGGCAGGGATCAATACAGAGACAAGTGGCCCGGGCTTCGATATACGTCGGTTGCAGTCCGGTCTCTTTAGCGACCGCAAGTTGACAACAAGATTAATGGCCAATACGACCATCAAAACTGCAATTACTGCCTGATATAACATGTTTTAACTCTCACTGTGTCGTCCTACTTACGCTGCCCTTCTATCGTGAATCCAGGTGATGAGCTTGCCCTTCAATTTTGGCTTGGTGGTCCTCAGGTCATGCCAATGCTTGACAGCCAGTATGGCCATGACGCAGATGGTGAATAGCGGTTCTAACGAAAGCCCTTTGGCGACGATTAGATAAATAGTCGTCGCTGAGAGAGCGAATACAACTTTCCAGGCATCCACATCAATCAGCAGAAAGGCCAGCAGCATGAATATAAGAACCGAGATTATTATTTCATGCTGCGGCAGTGCTACCAGCACACCCGCTGTAACGGCCAGAGATTTGCCGCCGGCAAAGCGGAGTATCGGACTAAAAGCATGCCCCAATATAGCGCTCAACCCCACTGCCATTACCATGGCATCGGGAAGTCCGAAATAATAATGCGCTAAAACTACAAAAGGTATACCTTTGCCGATATCGGCAGCCATGGCCAGCGCGAAAGCCCATCGTCCCCCTGCCCGCAAAACATTATAAGCACCCGGATTTGCATCGCCATAGGTTCTTATATCCTTGTGCAGGATGGCTCTGCCGATCCACATCGAAAAGGGACAGGCGCCCAGCCCGAAAGCCAGTACCACGAGTATCGCGAAATATAAGATTTCCACTTCTTGCCCTCTAAATTAGCCGACTAACTACCTCGTAATGCAAGGCTTAGCATATAGAATACTCTGTGGCCTGTCAATAGTATTTCCACACGAAATAGCATTGAACCAGCCCTACCGTCAATAGTATCATACGCATAGTGCTTTTTCTACGGCTTCAATTACCGAGATAGGAAGCGAAATAAATGATAAAGAAACTGGGCCAGCATGATATAGAGGTTATTTATGAGATCGTAAACACAGCCGCGCAAGCCTATCGGGGGGCCATACCGGATGACTGTTACCATGAACCGTACATGCCTACTGAAGAGCTGCGCACTGAAATGGGGCGCATGACCTTCTTTGGTTGGAAAGAGAATGGCCGGTTGGTCGGAGTCATGGGGTATCAGCCGATAAAAGACGTAACCCTCATCAGGCACGCTTATGTATTGCCCGAAAGTCAGGGAAAGGGCGTCGGCACCAGGCTGGTCAACTACCTGCGACAGATGACTACCACCCAGCGGCTTCTAGTAGGTACCTGGAAAGACGCTACCTGGGCAGTTGAATTCTATCAAAAGCAGGGATTTATTCTACAGCCGGACAAAGATTTTCTATTAATGCGCTACTGGAATATTTCCCCAAGGCAAATCGAGACCTCTGTCGTGCTGGGCATCGACCTCGAGAACCCCTGGTGTGAGGATTACTGAAATATCAACTGCTCGACAATATCCGCAGCATCACGGACGTATTTAACGCATAGGGTTTCCCGAAGTTTTTTATCCACGAAAGCCTTCTGACCTTCCTCAGTTCCCAGGTCCAGACCGAGCAGATCCCGGCAAATAATCGATCCGTTAATCAGCCCAAACCGCTGGGCGAACTCTCTGACCAGCCTGGTGGTCTCTTCGTGTGCCTTTGCATCCCCGACATTGACCCGTCCATACTTAAGCCCTATGACCATAAAGGCACCGGTAACCGCGCCGCATACCTCTCCTAATCGACCCATGCCTCCGCCGAAAGCGGCGCTCACCTTCAAAGCGGTCTGCAGGTCCATGCCAAACTTCGAGGCGTAAGCCGTGAGCAGAGCTTGAGAGCACATAAAGCCTTCATTGAAACAGGTTACCGCTTTTTCGACTTCGCTCAACTATGTAATCTCCTGACTAACTGTCTGGTTTGTCCTTGGCGGTATCGTGGCTTCGCACGGCACCTTGGTCTGACAGAGGCCGCAGCCGAGATACCGACCTATATAGCCCTCTTCCCTGTGTAATTCTTTAACTATCTCTTTCTGGCGGTTAAATAAGAATTCGAGGCACTTATCCTTGTCGTGCCCGTTCTCGCTGATTGCCCCGGCTGGACAGCGGCTGGCGCACTTTAGACATGAGCCTTCGCTATAAAACAGACAGTTCGCCAGATGGTTTTCATACGTCCTCGCCGTTGCCTCGATTTGGGCATCTGTCACCACACTCCCACACCGCATGGCCATCCCTTTGCATGTGATAAAACCATCGTTCACACTAAACGTACCCAGCCCGGCTGCGTAAGCAATATGCCTCTGAGACCAGTTAGAGGCCAAAAGCCCGGGGACATTTTTTATCTTATAGAAATCGGCCACTTCAGGTGCTATCGCGTGATGTCCCATCTGCTCGACAATTGCGACTACATGGCGTGAAAGCTCATAGATAAAGTCCTGACCTTGCCAGCGCGTATGGTTCCATTTTAGCGACGGGACCATAGTTTCTTGCCGTAAACTCAGCCTTGTCTTGTAAGTAACCGGCAGCACAAATGATATTACGCTTATGTTTACCGAGCGCTCGCTGATATTCTTTGATCGGAGTAGATGCTCCAGGGCCTCTCGCGGCGTCAAGTGAAAAACGCCTATTATAGTCTTGTACTCTCTAAAAATCGGGGCGTCACCGTCCGCAAAACCGACCAGCGGCTCATCAAAGATACGTCCGCCCCCTAATGATTTAAAGCCGTTCAATGGGCTCGCCTGCACGAAGTCCTTGATTGCCTTCTCTAGATAGGCCGCTTGGTCCGCTTCAAACATCTGTCGGCTTCGTTCATCCGCCACCGAACAACCTCCGTGGATTTTCCACCATCAGAGTATTTATCTTTTCTTTACTTACGCCGGCTTCTTCAAGCGCGGGGATGATATTCTTAAATACGTGGACGTACGACCAGTTGGCCAGAAGGGGTTTCATATCATCTGAAAACTCAAAGGGCCGGCCCATACGATAGGCAAAGCAGTCTTGAGATAAGAAAATTCTATCGGAGTAGCCGCCGCCTATCAGGCCTATGAGACAGGCCTTTCTCAATCTATCCGGGAAGATGGCATCTATGCCCAACCGGTCGAAGGCAATATTTACCCCTTTATCCAGCACCGAAATATGGTAGTTCAGGTCCGAGTTGCCACACATATGGCCGATAACGGTCCGCGCAGGATCGGCACCTTCGGAGATGAGCAGGTCGGCCTGTTCTGGCCCCATAGTTCCGGCTTCGGTATGCGTAATGATTGGCACTCCCGTTTCTTTTTGTGCCCTGGCGGATGCTTTAAGCAGCTTCTCCTCGTAGGAGGTTATCCTGCCATGACCGGTGCCCACCTTGATGACACCGGCTTTAACCCCCGTAGTGCCTATGCCCTTTGTAATTTCTGTGACCATGGTCTCACAGAGTTCGGCAACAATATCGTATACCATACTGCGAGCCTTGAAATACCCGGATTTACCTAATTTCTCCGTATAAAAACCCGTGGCAGCAACTATGTTTATACCCAGCCTATCCGACACCATTTTCTGTAGCTCCACGTCCCTGCCCATATCCGTACCGGTAGCATCGACCAGCGTCTTCAAGCCGTGGCCCTTGGCTTCATTTAGCGCCTTGATACAGGCCTCAGCCGCCGCTTCGCGGTCGTAGGGCGGCGCCAGGGCATCGCATTCCCAACCCAGATATGAAAAGACAAGATGCTCGTGCATTAGCGTGACGCCCAGCTCGTCAGCTGAAACGGGACCCAAAACCATATTAATTTTGGCCATTAAACACTCCCTTCACAGGTTTTTTATAGAGGGATATTCGACAAATACTCGTCTAAATTATAGCAATTACTAGCATAGTGCGGTAATATGGGTACGGGCCATGATTTACAAATTTCCAAATTTTGGTAAAATAGTAGTGACAAGTAAACCTTTCGTTGTTCATAGCCGTTATACGAGTTAGGATAGTAATCGATAAAGCAAAAATAAAAAAGGGGGTATGATTCGCAATGAGAAAGTCCAAAGGTCTCCTACTGACAACTGCGCTGATTCTGGCTATGGCCGCAATCTTGGGCGCCTGCGCAGCGCCAGCGGCACCACCGTCGCCGACACCAATACCGCAGAAAGCGAACCAATCGCCGGTAATTTCACAGGTTACGGCGAACCCGCCACAGGTAATCGCTGGAGGCAGCACTACCATTACTGCTGTGGCTGCTGACCCGGATGATGACCCCATCACTTATAGCTGGGCGGCCAGTGGGGGCACCATTACCGGCACAGGCACCCAGGTCACCTGGGAATCTCCAAAGTCACCCGGTAGTTTCACCATAACTTTAACTGTCAGTGACAATCGGGGTGGACAGACCACGGGAAACGTTACAGTTACGGTTCAGCCGACCACGACCACAGTAACGCTGAATCCCATACCTTCGGAGACGGGTACGGTTGACGAGCGAAATGCCACCGACTATACCGTTACCAGGGCTGGAGACGATGACAAAAACGTTGGCTATCGAGCGTTCTGGAGTTTCGATATTTCCAGTCTGGCCGGCAAAGACATCAAAAGCGCTGATTTAAAATTTACCACCGGTCGCATTTCTGGATCCCCGTTCGCCTACAATCAACCGCCAATAGGCTTGGGTGGCATGTGGCTGTGGAAAGACACCTATGGCTCGAAGCTTCCGACTTTCGGATACGTTGGAGCTAAATTGATACACACCACACTCATGTACGAGCCGCCGACCGTTATCGACGTGACCACGGACTTAAAGGTGCCGGCTAGTTATGCCAATCTTCGATTCCAGGTTGAAGCCCTGTTTAACAAAGTAAGCAATGGCAACTACCTTACAGACATGATTGAGTGGTCGTCGGTTGTTCTGGAAGTGACCTACGCCAATCAGTAGAGTTAAGTCGCTACTTTAGCAAAATAGATATTAGTAAATAAAACAGCTGCCCACCATCTTATTAGGTGGGCAGCTGTAACACACCGAAATCCAACTTTTACCACTGCACGAACATGGGCATGACAACGTGTAAGTAGTTATCAGAGCCCACGGGACGGAGGACGCCGGGGCTCGATGAGGTTGTGGTCTCCAGCGCCACCTGTTTTTCACTGAGCACCGACAGGACGTCTGAAAGGTACTTGGCGTTGAAGGCAATCTTTGCCGGTTCGCCGTCTATTAAAGCATCAATCTCACCAACGTTATCGCCGACTTCTTCAGCTCGGGCCGAGATATTCATTTTTCCAGGTGTCAGTTCTACCCCCGGACTGGCCTGCAGCCGCACAATTCCGCTGCCATCGCGTGCAAAAATGGATGCCATCTTTATGGCCCGAAGGAACTCCGCTACATCAACTACAGCCCTGGTGACATAGCTTTGCGGTATAAGCTGCGAGTAATTTGGAAATGCACCCTGTATAAGCTGGGATACCATCTCTATGTTCTTGAGCTTGAATAAAATCTGGCTTTTCTGCTGGCTTACCGTAATCTCAACCGGCTCTTCCCGGTCGGAAAGAAACCGGCCTAATTCGTTGAGTGCACGCGAAGGCACAATTATGGCGGCCTTATTCTTGACTGCAGATAACAGAGTTGTATTGTGCACCGCCAACCTGAAGCCGTCCGCAGCTGCCATGGCCAGCTTTTCTCCATCGAATTCCAGCTGAACGCCGGTAAGTACAGGACGCGATTCTTCAGTAGCCGCGGCAAAAGTGACCTTATTAATCCCGTCCCTCAGCGCCTGAACATCGATCTTGGTAGCCACGCCATCGGCAACCTGAGGTATGGGCGGGAAGTCCTGCGCATCCAACCCGTTGATACGGGCCTCAAAACGAGCACACTTTAGCTGGAGTGTCTTCTGATTAAGCGCAATGTCGATTTTGTCGTTGGGGAGAGAATTCACGAACTCCGTCAAAAGTCTGGCCGGTATGGTTATGGCTCCTTCTTCCTCTATTTTGGCCCCCAACCAGCAGCTAACGGCTATCTCTAAATTAGTGGCTGCGAGCTTGAGACGGGACTGGTCCGTGGCTATCAAGACGTTCTGAGTAATAGGCAACGTACTTCTGGTGGCTACAGCCCGACTAACTATGCCTAAGCCTTTACTCAAATTCTCTTGAAGGCAGGATAGTTTCATGTCAACACCCCCCAACGGTAGTACGTCAAAGTATACGCCGCCAGCATGGCCAAGTCAACGGTTTTTAGGCTCTTTGTCAAATGTTGTGGAAACAGCTTCGGCATGGTACAAACCCCAG
>CAZJQG010000026.1:0-11202 GCA_964548415.1 uncultured Dehalococcoidales bacterium
GACTTACGCCGGTTTTACCTGGCCCGGCACCATATCCGGTCTATCGGATTATAATGTCGGCTATTCTCTTATCGCCGGCTGGGGTGTTCAGGTCCTTAGTCCCTCCAGCATCAGCCAGTCTACAGGCTGCGGTTCACCCAAGCTAAGCCTGGTGCTTAAGCCATCCAGCATCGCCCAGGCGATAGCCGTCGGCATGCCGGCCGTCGCCACTGCCGCCCTGATAATATACCCGCCAGGTATTGCTCAGGCCGCAGACGTAGGTGTGCCCGCCCTTCGCTATCCCCAGATTATATCTCCGCCAGGCATCGCTCAGCCTGTGGCCGTCGGCCAGCCCTGGCTTGGCATCTTCGGCTTCGTTAAGCCGTCGGGTATAGCCCAGCAAGTAGTCATCGGCAGCCCAGCGCTCTATAAGTTTGTCTGGCACGTTATCCTGGACGGCCAGTACTCTACCGATACCCCCCGCATTAACCGTACGTTTATCATCGGCAAGGACCAGTACGGCAATCCGGTATACGGCACTGCGGTTGATTCAGGTGAGCTTGCCCTGGTAGGAGAGCGCCTGGATTTCCAGCAGGAGATCGCCGTACCAACGGAGAGCCTGGCTTCGAGCATGGCAAGCGCTATCCTGTCAAAGATGAGAATATCAAAGGCCATGGGCTTTATCGAGGTACCGCCCAACTGCGGCCAGGAGCTCTTCGACGTTGTGCAGATATCGGATTCCGGAGCCAATCAGTCGGCCGTTTCGTTTCGTGTAGTCGGGATTCGCTTCGAATATAATCCTAAGCGGGCGAAGTACGAGCATAGGCTTATCCTGGGAGCGCCATAAACAATAATCGTTGAATCCTTCACTACCTATGCTGCCGCTTTACCGAAATGGTATATTATAGGCGTATTTTGCTGTGGCTCGATTATTATAAAAAGATGAGCTTTAAGAACAAAAATATTTTTATAACCGGCATCAGCGGCTTTGCCGGCTCGCATATTGCCAGGCATCTGCTTAACAACGGGGCCAACGTATATGGGTTGCTGAGGAGGCGGGCTGACGGCAGCCTGCCTCAAAATATAAAATATTTAGGTATTGAAAACAGCATTGAACTGCTGGAGGGAGACGTAAGGGACATTTCCAGTATAGCGGCTGCGCTGGACCACAGCCAGCCGGATTTTATCTTTCACCTGGCTGCCCAGTCGTTCATACCGAGCTCATTTATTTCTCCCACAGAAATCATGGATACGAACTGTGGGGGCACTGCCAATTTGCTGGAAGCAGTCAGGACCAGTGGGATGGACCCGGTTATCGTTTTTGCCGGCAGCAGCGAGGAATACGGCTTGACATTTGCCTCGGATTCTCAATATAAACGCGCCCTGGAAAAGTACGGCGCCATTTTCCCGCCGCCGATTGCCATTCCCGAGTTACCCATTACTGAAACCAGTCCTTTACGCCCGATGTCTCCGTATGCTGTATCCAAGGTTTACGGCGATTTTATTATGAGGAACTACCATACCTGCTATGGAACGAAAACGGTCATCTCCAGGAGCTTTAATAACGAGGGAGCCGGCAGGGGCAAGATGTTTGTAACGGCGACGATTACGAATCAGGTTATGCAGTACCAGCGTGGAGAAATAGATAAAATCATGATCGGTAATGTAAACGCGTTCCGTGACTGGTCGCACATAGACGACGTCGTGAGCGGCTACTGCCTGCTGGCCCAAAAAGGTACATACGGCGAGGTATACAATCAGGGCTCACAAAGAACAAACTCCATCCTGAGTTACCTGCTCCTCAGCCTGGAAAGTGCCGGTTTTACAATCGATAAGATTAAGGCTATCAAAGGCGGCAAGACCGTGGAAAATCCCACCGAAATAGACGTCTCGGAAGCATTCGGGTTGCGTTTCGAAAAGACCAGGGCGGATAAATTACTGCTTGACGGCAAGATAGAATTTCACCTGCAGGATTCGGGGATAATTGTGTTTACAGATAAAGGGAAGATAACTATAGGATTCGACGCCGATAGGTTCAGACCGGCCGATGTGCCGATACTGCTGACCAGAACCGACAAGATCCGGCAGCTCGGTTTCAAGGCAAATCACAGCCTGAAAGATATAATCAGCGACCAGTTGGATTACTACGGGGACCCGGACAGATAAATGCCTGCAGGCAAGAAACTTAAACTCCTCCTGGTGTGTCCTTATCGTGCCGTTTGCCACAAAGAAAATTTTCTCCGTTAATTAAAAATAATCAAGTGTTATAGGTAATATGATGGAACCTTTGACCGATTCCCTGCGAAAGATAGCCCGTGGCACCGGGGTTGCCCTGGCGGGCACGGTCCTGGCGTTGCTGCTTGGTTTTTTTGCCAGAATAATAATCGCCAGATACGGCTCAGCGGCCGATTACGGAATTTATTCGCTGTCTCTGGTAATAGTTGTATTCTTAGTTACGCTGGTTAGCCTGGGGCTGCCGGACGGAGCCGCCAGGTACGTAGCCTATTTCCGGGCCAGAGGGGAAACGGATAAGGTTAGAGGCGTAACTTCAGTATCGATTCAACTATCGGCCGTAGCCGGCGTAATCGTCGGTATGGCTCTCTTTTTCAGCGCTGATTATCTGGCAACCGCCATCTTTCATACACCGGAGCTGGCAGGCGCTTTGAAAATAGTTGCCGCCGGCATACCTTTTTCAGCGCTCATAAATATAATGGTCTCGGTCTTTCGAGGCTTCGACAGGATGGAGCCCCAGGCCTACTTTCAGTACGGTGTGTTTAACGGCCTGTTTTTGCTTTTGATAGGCGCACTGGTTATTTTGCGTTTACCATTCGTGGATGTATTTTATGTCTACGTAGCGGCACTTATAATGACTTTCGTCGCCCTGCTGATTTATACATCTAAGAAGGTGCCGCAGCCGATTTCCGTAACCGGATGGCGGTCAAATGCCGTTGTTAGAAAAGAGCTTCTTGTTTTTTCACTGCCGCTTTTAGCGACCGGCGTACTGGCTGCGCTGACGCTCTCGGCGGATACTTTTTTGCTCGGCTACTTCAAGACGCCTGATGTTGTAGGCCTGTATAATGCGGCACGCCCTGTGGCCCAGTTTATCTCGGACCCGCTTGCCCTCATGATGCTGATATATGCACCCGTGGCTACCGGATTATACGCCCGGAATTCTATGGGTGAATTGAGGCGCAGCTACATCATATCGACCAAGTGGATTGTCTCCCTGACCCTGCCATTTTTCCTGGTGCTGCTGCTGTTCCCGGAAGCGGTGCTCAACCTTTTATTCGGTCCGAGCTACGTGGTCGCTGCGCCCGCCCTGCGTATATTAGCCATAGGCTTTATTGTCGGCAACCTGCTGGGCCCGAGAAACGCCACACTGATAGCGTTCGGGCAAATAAGATTTATTTTCTGGGTTAGCCTGGCTCTGACTGCAGCATATGTGATATTGAATATGGTGCTTATTCCACCTCTTGGGATAACCGGCGCCGCCATTGCCCTGGCATCATCGCTGACTCTGGGCGGCATTATTACTGCGGTAAAAGTATACACGTTATGCCGGACGCAGCCTCTGAGCCTTAACCTGATAAAACCAATTGCGGTTTCTGTAGTTCTGGCACTTGTTTTCAAATTTGCCACGCACGGGCTTATCACCGTTACCTGGTGGATGCTGATATTATTTTTTGTATTGTACTATGCGATTTATGGGATAGCCGTCGTGCTCACCAGAAGCTTTGACCGCGAGGACATCGCCCTGCTTCTGGAAATAGAGAAGATGAGCGGAGTAAATGCCGCCGCCGTAAAAAAGGTACTGAAGAAATTCGTATGATTTATCGAAGAGCAGCAGTTTACGAACGGTACTGATTCACAGGCTGTAAACAGGAGGAGATAATACTTGGAAAATCTAAAAGTAGTACGCAGGGTCTCCAGCGCCTGGCATGGATTAATTGACCGGCCTCAGGATGCCTTCTTCGACCAGCATAAATTATTATCGAAAATAAAAGTTGAAAACATATTTGATATTGGTGCCAACGTAGGTGACACCGTTGATAGATATACCAGGCTGTTTCCGGAAGCCACCGTCTACGCTTTCGAGCCGTTCCCCGGCACGTTTGACAAGCTTCAAGCCAGATTTTCTGGAAATAAACTGGTTAAACCCGTTCAAAGCGCCGTTTCTAATGTAGATGGACGAAAGAACTTCAACATTCTTAAACACGCTGCCTCACACTCCTTGCTTTTGCCCGCAGAAGGGGCCGGTAAATGGATGTATCCGCAGGCGGATGAAAATGCAGTGGAAGTCACCGGCGAGATTGAAGTTCCCGTAACGAAGATAGATAGTTTTTGTAAAAAAGAAGCTATTGGCGAAATACATATTTTGAAGTTGGATATCCAGGGTGGAGAGTTAATGGCGCTGGAAGGGGCTAAAGGAAAACTCCGGCAGGGCGTAATACCTTTAATTTATACAGAACTGCTGTTTGTTCCTATCTATGCGGGGCAGGCTTACTATTATAATGTTTGCAGCATTCTGGCCGAATACGGATACCGGTTATTTAACCTTTACGGTTGTGCCTACACAGCAGACAGGCAAATAAAGTGGTGCGACGCCATTTTCATAAATTATCATGTCGCCACCAGTTGACTACCTCGTTATCCTTCAAGGGGACGTCAGATTTTGAGAGCCTGCGTCTTAATGCCGAGGCCGGGTCTACCAGCTTGCCAAAGCCGAGTGCTCTCAGCAAACTGGCCAGCGTGACTATATTAAACAGGTAGGGACGGTATAATCGAATGGCTTGGTAGAGACATCTTCTGGCCGCCTTCCTGTCACCGATATTTATAAAAACGGAAGCCTGGTTTCTGTATGTCCCGGCGTAAGCCCGACTTTGCAAAACCCCAATTTCCGAAGGCAGGCCGGGTTTTTGAAAAATTTTGTCGAGGACAACTCTCTGCTGTGGCGCACTTTCCCGGGCAAAGCCAGGACTGGCGCTCGTCTGGTCAGTGCGTTTCCTGAAGATACCGAATGTTTTCGGCACGTACTTAATGGGAAATTCCAGCCCGATGAGAGCCCATAGCTCCCAGTCGGGCACCATACTGCATTCCAGTTTGCCGCCGATGGCTTCTAAGGCTGATCGCCGGATAAATGCCGAGGGGAGGGGAATGGTTATCTCAGTACACAGAAGGGCGGGATAATTAAAACGGCGTCCTCCTCCCCGGAAGTACTGAATAACCCTGCCGTTCATATCGACAAAAGCGCAATTACCGAATATTACCTCGGCATTCGCATGCCGCATCATCAGAGCCACCGCTTTGCTGACCGCATCGGCGCTGTAATAGGCATCATCGGTGTTCTGGATGGCCAGTATTTCCCCTGACGACATGCTGATGCCCTTATTGATGGCATCGGTAACTCCCTCATCGGGTTCTGAAATCCAGCGGACATTTTTATACTTTCGTAATATATCCACAGTGGAATCCGTCGAGCCACCATCTATGACTATGTGCTCGATGTTTGGA
The DNA here is from genome assembly GCA_964548415.1 of uncultured Dehalococcoidales bacterium. Lineage (GTDB taxonomy): Bacteria > Chloroflexota > Dehalococcoidia > GIF9 > UBA5629 > 9FT-COMBO-48-23. The sequence continues at coordinate 5,491 of CAZJQG010000026.1, forward strand.
TAGTCCTGACCTTTAACACTGAGGAGATTATCTTCGATAAACAGGGCGCTGTTTTTGGAGACGGTGACAATGGATACCAGAGGATCTTTCATTTCTCCGCCTCAACATTGAGGCTGATTAAAATGCCATGCTCTTTATCCATGTGGGGGATATAAGCCTGGGACAGGTCGTCGTAGTCTTTATGAACAGTCTGGCGCCAATCATACCGGCGAATGTTTTTAAATCCGGCGGCCGTGAGCACTTCGCTGAGGTACGCATAATCGAAAATCATGAAGTGGGTATTCTCTGGATAATCCTGCCGGCCAAGCAGTGGACCCAGCAGCAATTTAAGGTCCCTCTTCTTTTGATAAACTTCTACCAGCTTTTCGAAATCAGAGACGGCCAGACGGAGTATGCCGCCCTGAACCAGAACGCGATACCATTCTTTAAGAACGATATCCACGTCGTTTCGCCCGAGATGGTCCAAAATATGGCAGGCATAAATCAGGTCTACCGACCCATCCTTAAACATATCCAGTTTATGTGCAGGAGTAACATAGTCCACATGGGGCAGTTTCCTGGCGTCGATGTGGATGAAACCCGGTATATATCTTTCACCGCAACCAATGTGTAGTTTCACTTCTTTTTTCAAGTGCTATTCCCCCGGCTATTTTCTTCTTATAATCTTTGAATAAAGCGCGGAAATTACCGGTAATACAGTATATATCAAAGGTAAAAAATTCCGAACCATGTTGCCCTTTTTATTGAAGGGAATACACATCCATATATGGCTTCCTTTTTTATATACCGGCCTGAATCCGTGTTTTTTATATATATGCAGAGCTGCGTCATATTCGGGTCGCTGCCATGTATCCAAGCTTAAGAAATTATATTTCTTCCGGGCATAGGATATATTCGTTTCCAGCAGCTTGTGCCCCAGGCCCAATCCCTGGTATTTTTCTTTTACGACTATAAACAGACTGGGTATGAATCCGTACTGGGTGCGGATTCCGGTGAGGCCTGCCAGCTCCCCCTGGCTTCTGGTCCCGGCAACGAAATCACAGGCCATTACGGCTTCCGCGGTCATCATGACCAGTTCCTTCTCCCGCCCCAACGAGTTGAAAAATTGCGAAATCTCATCAAGTTCTACGTTCAACTGTAATATATTTCCTACTGATATCCTCTAGTATTTTATCATTAATTAGTGTGAATTCTTTGCCTTGTAATTCTATATACGCACCATTATGAGGAGGACACCAAAAAGCCCGTATTTTTCGTTCTATATCTGCTAAGGTATCTGTAGTACCCACCTTTCTTAAAATTTCAAAATCTTTCTTTGAAATATAACGCCCATGACCTTGTGGTAACCTGGGAAGAGCGCCATCTTTACTGACGAGATCTATAACCTCTTTAAATAATTTTAAAAGCGCCTTATGGCTTTTTTGCCTTAAAGAGAAAGCGGTCTCATTTTCTGGTTTAATACTGAATTTAGAGACTTTTATCAGAGCACCGGTATCGAATGTTTCATCGACGAAATGAGCAGATACTCCCCACACCTTAATATTCTCATATATTGCGAAATTGTAAACACCACCCATACCCCTAAATTCGGGCAATGGAGCAGGATGAAAATTAATACAACCTATCTTGGGTAATTTTATAAGCGAAGCTTTAATCCGTTTCCAAAAACCAAAAGAGATGATAAGGTCAATATTATTGTATTTTTGCTGTTTATTAATCCGCTCATACAATTCATTATCTGATATAACATTTATTTTGTTTTTACAAGCGAATTTAGAAAGTTCGTCTTTATCGGGAGCAACAACAACAACCACATTGAAATTTTTCCCCAAAAGATAATTTAGTCCCGCTGCTGATGTCCGACCCTTTCCTAAATAAATTACATTCATTTTATTATCTCGCTAATAAAATTGGTAAGGCGCCCATTCAAATCCTGAACCTTACTGCCGTCCCATCTATAATCTGTATGGTCGGCGTCCAATCTTACCTTATCTGTTTTTGCCTTTAACCAGCAGACGACGCCCACGGTATGGACGCCAAAGCCGAAGGGGCCGTCGTCGAAGATGCCCTCATTTATGCCAAGCTCTTTTATAAACTCACAGTCAAGCCCTGTTTCCTGCCTGGCCTTGCGAAGTGCAGCGTGCCTTATGGTCTCGTTTTTGTGCAGCCTGCCGCCCGGCAGCCACCACTGTCCTTTAGCCGGCTGTTTGCCCCTTTTTAACAGTAAAAATTTATTATCATGAGTAATGACCAGGTCGACACAGCAGACCGGCATCACCTTCAATATTTCTTTATATGTCTGCTCGGGAATGTCCGCCATAGCTTTATGCCCTGTAGAACTTCCTGATGGCATCGGCGATGTATTTTATCTCGTCCTCAGTCAGTTTTACCGATGAAGGCAGCGATAAGCCTCTGTGGTAGGCATTCACCGAATTCGGGAATTTACCCCTGACTTTATAGCAGGGCTGCTGATGCAGGGGGAAGAAAAAGCGCCTGGAGCCTATACCCTTTTCATTAAGGTAGTTGCTCAGAGATTCGGGGCCGTCCACCAGTATATTTATTCTAAAAGGGACGTTGAATCCTCTGGGGTCCACATAAGGAAATTCTACGCCATCTACATCTGTCAGAAGGTCCCGGTACAGCTTTTCGTTCCTTTTCTTTCGCTCGATAATAGTCGGTAACTTGGATAACTGCCCCAGGCCGACAGCGGCCTGCAGGTCGGTGAGCCGGAAATTGTAACCGATGTGCTCATGAAAATACATGCCCCGGCCGGTCCTGCCCTGATGTTTCATTATGAGGCATTGCTCGGCCAGCTTATCGTCGCTGGTCAGAACCATGCCGCCCTCACCGGTGGTCATGGTTTTATCGGCATAGAAGGAAAGGCAGCCCACTTCGCCAAATCCACCGACGGGCTTGCCGTTAAACTCCACTCCTACTCCCTGAGCGGCATCTTCGATTATCAGGAGGCGTTGTTTTTTAGCTATAGCACAAATTTTGTCCATGTCCGCCGCCTGGCCGTAGATGTGCACCGGCATGATGGCCCTCGTTTTACGTGTAATGGCCTGCTCGATACTTTCGGGGTCGATATTGAAAGTCTTCGGGTCGATATCGACCAGAACCGGCCTGGCGCCGGCCATAACCACCGAGTTAGCGCTGGCAATGAAGGTAAAGTCAGGTACGATAACCTCATCGCCATCGCCTATGCCCAGCGCTTTAAGGCCGACATAGAGGGCCAGGGTGCCGTTGCATATAGCTATAGCATGCCTGACGCCGCATAGCTCGGCTATTTGCTTCTCGAACTGTTTAACCTTGGGGCCGCCGGTTATCCAGTTGGCCTTAATGGTTTCGGTTACCTGAAGCAGTTCCTCTTCGCCGAGCCAGGGCTCGAATTGGGGTATCATTTTTCCTCTCATCTGGATGTCGGGTAGTGCTCTATGTACCAATCAACGGTTTGCTTGATTCCGTCCCACAAGGCTGTCGGTGGGACCCAGTTAAAGATCTGTTTTAATCTATCGTTATTCATAGTTTTATAAGGGGCGCCGTCGGGCCTTGTCCTGTCGAGTACGATTTGCCCTTTATATCCCGTTGTCTGCTTTATTAATTCGGCCAGTTCCATGACGGCAATGCCTTTGCCCACACCGACGTTTATCGGCTCCAAGGTGAAATCTATCTCCAGCGCCTTCAACATTACTTCGACGGCATCATCGACATAGAGCCATTCCCTTACGGGATTTCCCGTGCCCCAGACTACGACCTCCGGCTGATTTTTTCTCTCCGCTTCGACGAATTTCATAATCAGTGCGCCCAGGGCATGGGAGCGGGCTTCGTCGAAGTGGTCGCCGGGGCCATACATATTGGGCAGTATCAGATTTATAGCTTCAAACCCGTACTGTTTATAATAGGCCCAGCTCTGAACCCAGCTGGCTTTCCTGACGAAGCCGTAAACGAGAACCGATTCGTGAAGCGGCCCATTCCACCACTCATCTTCCTTGAAGTCCTTGACCAGATTCTCCGGGTAAGAACAATTTGATATCGGATTGATAAATCTTTTTACTCCGGTCAATCGTGAGGCTTCCATGAGGTTGGTGGCCATCAGTATATTATTGTAGAAGAGCTCTGCCGGCTTTTCGTAACCGAATTGTATGCCCCCGACAAAGGCAGCGCAGTTGATGACGGCGTCAAATTTTTCTTTGTCGAATAGGGCCTTTGTCTGGTTGACGTCGCGGAAATCGGCTCCGTCGGTTAAAGACAGAGAAACAAAGCCGGCGTTTTGTTCTGCCAGTTTTCTTACCACCCTGCTGCCCAGAAATCCGGTGCCGCCGGGGACAAATATTTTATTGAAATGCCGGCTAGTCAATTCGCCACCACCTGTGGGGAAATTTCTTCTTCAATATCTTGTCGCCTTCACCGACGGGTTTCAGGCCAATGGCGCGCATGTCCGCGTCTATCATGATTTTTATCAGGTCGTGGAACTTGATAATGGGGTCCCAGCCAAGACTTTGCCTGGCCTTTGACGAGTCGGAAATAAGGTGGTCCGCCTCGGTCGGCCTTAAATATCTATCATCAACCCGCACGTACTTCTTCCAGTCAAGTCCGACGTAATCAAAGGCCGCTTCGACCAGTTCCCTGACCGAGTGGCTCTCGCCGGTGCCGATGACGAAGTCATCCGGGGCCCCGGTCTGAAGCATCTTCCACATTAGCTCCACATATTCTGGCGCGTAACCCCAGTCCCTTTTAGCTTCAAGATTGCCCAGGTAGAGGCAGTCATGTTTTTTAGCCAGGATATGGGCGATGCCGCGGGTCACCTTGCGGGTCACGAAGGTCTCTCCGCGGCGCGGAGATTCGTGATTGAACAATATGCCGTTGCAGGCGAATAGTCCGTAAGCCTCCCTGTAGTTTCTCACTATCCAATAGGCAAATTGCTTGGCTACAGCGTAGGGGCTCCGGGGATAGAACGGGGTGGTCTCCTTCTGCGGAATCTCGACAGCTTTACCGAAAAGCTCGGACGTGGATGCCTGGTAGAACTTTACCTTCAGTCCGGTCTCTTTGATGGCATCCAGAATTCTAAGCACGCCCACGCCGTCCACCTCGGCGCTATATTCGGGCAGCTCGAATGATACCTTGACGTGGCTCTGAGCGGCCAGGTTGTATATCTCGTCCGGCTGTACCTGCTCCAGTATCCTGTTCAGGTTGGAGGAGTCAATCATGTCACCGTAGTAGAGGACTATTTCCGGTTTACTTTCGCCCTGGCCGTCGAAAAGAAGATGGTCGACACGGCTGGTATTTATGGAACTGCTTCTGCGGATAACGCCGTGTACCTGGTAACCTTTAGAGAGCAGGAACTCCGTCAGGTATGAGCCGTCCTGCCCGGTGCAGCCGGTTAACAATGCTTTTTTAGGCATTTTTTTCTCCGATTAGCCGCTTTTGGTTGCTCTTAAATCTGCCTTAGATTGTAGCACAATTTAAGGGGCGTGAGCACAGATAGTGGTGGCTCTTATCGGCCATTATAACGCTTTAACTTAACGGGCTTGCCCGGACGCGGAATGATAATTCAGTAGCAGAATGATGGGGTATCTATGTTATGCCATCACGTCGGATGGAACTGATTGATGACAACTTTATTCGGTTAAGGCCCGCTGCTGCCCCAGCCGGCGAGGAGGGCGATGATGCCGGAGGCGGAGTTAAATCCGGAGCCGGCGGGGTCGGGGAAGG
>CAZJQG010000026.1:11302-33010 GCA_964548415.1 uncultured Dehalococcoidales bacterium
TGTATCCGGCGCCCAGGGACAGGCTGGCGGCGGCGTCATCGGCGCCGACCAGCTTGCCTGGTGCCGAGGTGCTGATGACGATGGACAGTGGCTGGGAAGCGGTGGTGGGGCCGTCATCCACCTGGACGGTAAATGGGTAAGTGCCCTGTGTTGTGGGTGTGCCGGAGATAAGGCCGCCTGAGGTAAGCGGGCCAAGCCCTGGTGGCAGTGAGCCCGAGGTGAGCGACCAGCTATAGCTGCCGGAGCCGCCGGTGGCCAGGAGCGTTTGGGAGTAGGGGACGCCGATGGTGCCTGGCGGGAGTGACGTGGTGGATATGGCCAGCGGTGCCGGACCGCTGCTGCCCCAGCCGGCGAGCAGGGCGATGATGCCGGAGGCGGAGTTAAATCCGGAGCCGGCGGGGTCGGGGAAGGTAAAACCGGCGTAAGGTGCGGACCTGTAGCGGATGGTGCCGCCCGGGGAATAGGCGACGCAGTTAATGGTGGTATCGGAGTTGACGGCCAGCCAGTAGTAGCTGCCTGAAATAACCGGTGTGGAGGTGATGGTAATGTCGTTCCAGCCGGCGATTATGGGCGTGCCGGTGTTAACGGCGTTGAGGAGGGCGCCCGGTTGGCCGGAGCTATCGGCGTAGATGGCGACCTTGATGCTGGCGCTTCTATCGCTCTTGACCCTGAAGGTAGTGGCGTTGCCGGTGGCTGTGGCCTGGAACCTGGTCAGAGATATGTATCCGGCGCCCAGGGACAGGCTGGCGGCGGCGTCATCGGCGCCGACCAGCTTCTGAGAAGTTTGAGCCACAAAAGAGGAGCTGTTATCGGCCCAGTCGGAGCCTGAGCTATTGGTAGCGTAGCAACGGTAGTAATACGTGGTGCCGGTGGTGAGGCTGGAGATATCGGAGTAGAAGGTACCCACTGGCTTGACGCCGATGTTGATATCGTGGTCCCAGTCGAGCTGGTTGGTGAGTCCATCGTTATCGCCCCAGTAGATATGGACGGACGGATTTTCGCCGCCGGTGCTGGTGACCTCGCCATTAAGCCTGGCCGAGGTGGCGGTGACGTTGCTGGCGCCGGTGTAGTTAGTGATTACAGGTGACGTGTTCTGAGAAGTCAGGCCTGTCGTCGGGTCGCCGTAAAGGTTAAAGCCCAGGCAGTTCATTTCCCAGGGTTGATCAAATTGAGTCGTAAAATGGGGGATAACGGTCTGCATAGTGGAATATAGAGCCGGCCCGGCGGCCTCGCCGGCAACCAGCCGCCGGTCATATTCGTAACCTATCCCGGAATTAGTTGGGTAAGTTGCCGAAGAATAGTCAGACAAATTTCCAGGGTTGTACCAGGAGACGCTGGTAGCGCCTACGGTACTGATGCCGCCGTTTTTCAGTATGGAATATTGGAGGTTGTTGCTGTATTGCGGTTGTCCGTTATCACAAGAGCACTGGTAGGTGAAAGATGGATGGGCGTTGTCCAGTGCAGAACAATCGGAGGTAGTAAAAAAAACGCCGCCGGAGGGGCAGTTGGCCACCACCGTTGCGTTTCCATGTCCCCACCAGGTGACAATGCCGTAGTCGTTGGCTGCCCACCTGTCCCTTACTGCAGTACCTGCCGTGAGCGATTGCTCGCAGCTGAAAACAGAGTTGGCAACATAATCGCAGACATCAGTGCCCTTTCGGTACATTCTCCAGGTCGAATAACCGGCAGCGTTGAGGTAGTCGGTTTTCATCTGCTCGGATAAGTAGGCGCCGTCGGTGTCGGCGTCGGAGAAACTCATGGGCAATAAAGCATTCTTACGCCAGGCGATATTGGCCTGGTTTTCATAGTCGATAATTTTCTGAAGTATGCTATCCAGCGTGGTATAGTCCGCTCCGTATACCGGTATTCTGCCGACGATTACTTCCGGAGCGATATCTAAACCACCGGCCCCTGTGTCATCGATGACTTCGCCGTAATAGCCGTCCCCGTCCAGGTCCCAGTTGCCGGTAAGGTCCGCATAGAAGTGGTCGGTTGGTGTATCTGGATACTCGGGGCGGTACCCACCGCGGCCGGGCCAGCACATCTTCATGGGGACGTCACCCTCGCCGTTCTCGTACGGAGTCGGATTGCCGATAAGCAGCACGTATTGAATGCCGTAGTTAACGTAGTTATTTATCAGCCACTGCCTGATTTTTTCCGCCTTATGGTTTGGCGCCTGTCCGGTGAGGCCGCCCCACTCTGTCTCGGTGACCACGAGCACCGATTGTCCCTGGCTCTGCTTGTGGGCGACGAAGGCGGCCAGCTTGGCACTGTTAGCTTGTATGGCATTCGTGGTTATGATTACGTAGCTGTATTGTGCCTGCGGGGCAGGTCCGGACGGAGCCGCATAATCAGCACTGACCTGCGGGTAGTTGTAAAAGAGTTCGGCCGGGCTGGCTCCGGAGGAGGGTGATGCCAGCTGTCCTGTCTGTGGCTCTATTCCCGATTGAACATAAGTTATCTCCACGGTCAGGCTTTGCGTCAGGGTAAGCTTTTTCGATACGGGGTTATATTGGAACGGGCTGAAATCAAACTTGGTATACTTCCAGGTGCGCATCTGGGAATAAGGAAGATTTGCAACATTTTTTTCCGGGAAATCAGCGTCCCTGGAATAGACCCCGGTATTTTTACCGTTAACGTTGGCCCTGCCCGTTCCCCCAAAATCGGCCGGACGTATGTCCGGACGGGTAACATTGGGCACAGGAGACGGCAAGGGCTTGATATCGTAAATGCCATCGAGGACGGTGGTCTGGCCGGATATCACCCTGAATTTCAGTGTGGACCAGACGATATCAGGCGGAACCAGTATATTGAACACCTTATGAGGCAGCATCGGGTCGCCGGGGGACAGACCCGCCGAAAAGCCTTCCATCCGTATATCGTCCAGCCCATCGGCGCCTTTCGTTATGGTGTACTGGCCGGCATCGAAAGTGAACGTATTGCTGACCGGGTCGGCGGCAAAAACTGGCGCCGATGGCGGAACAATGGAGATGAAAAAGGTGGCGATGACAAAAATGAAAGCCAGCCTTTTAATGAGCGACATACAGGTTTGTGACGGACTGCGTGACTTCATTGGCTAAGCTAACTCCTGTTTCTAATGTACAGCATTATATAGAAGCGGCTTATTAATTGCCTGCTTTAAGTATAGTACTTTAGTCTTAATGGGTGCCCTGGCCGGCTGGCAGGAGAATCATCCCGGTAGCCGGGCTCGAGCCGGTGCCAGCAGGGTTGGAGAAGGCAACGCCGCTGCAGGGCGCTGGAAAGGGCGGCGCGGGAAACCCGCGCCGCCCGGTGAACCCCGGTATTTACTGGCTCCAACCGGCCAGCAGATCGATGTAGTTGCTTGCCTGGTAGAATCCTGAGCCTGCCGGGTTGGGGAAGGTGAAGCTGGCATACGGGGCAGACTTGTAGCGGATGATGCCTCCTGTAGAAGGAGCGGCGCATTTTATAGAGGTATCGGAGTTTATGGCCAGCCAGTAGTAGCTACTCGCATTTACATGAGCGGCGGTGATGGTAATGTCGTTCCAGCCGGCGACTATGGGCGTGCCCGTATTAACGGCACTCAGTCGGGCGTTAGGCGAGCCGACGCTATCGCTGTAAATGGCCACCTTGACGTTGGCGCTTTTATCGCTCTTGACCTTGAGGGTGACCACGTCGCCCGAAACCACTGCCTGGAACCGGGTTAGCGAGAAATAGCCGGCGCCTAAAACCTGACTGGGGGTGGCGTCATCGGCGCCGACCAGCTTGGTTGACGGCAGCGCGACGATGGTAATGGACAGTTCTTTAGAAGCGGTAGTGGAGCCGTCATCTACCTGGACGGTGAAGGGATAAGTGCCGGCGGCGGTGGGCGTGCCGGAGATAAGGCCGCTGGCGGGCAGCGCGCCCAGTCCCGGCGGCAGTGAACCGGAAACTAACGACCAGGTGTAGGTGCCAAAGCCGCCGCTGGCCTCAAGTTGCTGGGAGTAGGCGGTGCTGACCGTACCATCGGGAAGCGGGGGGGTTGTGGTTATGGCCAGAGGCGGACGGTCGACGATGGGAAGGGAAAGGAGCTTATCAACGTGATTAGGGCCGTCATTTACCCGGACGGTAAAGCTAGAGGTACCGGTGGTGGTGGGGATGCCGGAAATAACGCCGCCGGCTGTTAGAGTTAAGTTGGGCGGGAGGGGATCGGAACCGGGAGCCAGTGACCAGGTATAGCTGCCGGTACCGCCCGTGGCCACCAGCGTCTGGGAGTAGGTGACGCCGTTGGTGCCGTTGGGCAGCGGCGAGGTGGTAGCGATGTCCAGCGGCAAGACCACCAGGTCACCATAGCCGCCCAGGAGGGCGATAATGCCGCTGCCGGGGGTGAATCCGGAGCCTGCCGGATTGGGGAACTCAAAACCGGCGTACGGGTCGGACTTATAGCGAATGTTGCCTCCTAGCAAATACGTGGTGCAGTTAATAGTGGTATCGGAGTTTATGGCCAGCCAGTAGTAGTTGCCTGCAGTAACAGGCGTTGACGTGATGGCAATGCTATTCAAGCCGGCGACTATGGGTGTACCGGTATTAACGGCGTTGCGCAGGGCGCCGGGTTGGCCGCCGTTATCGGCGTAGATGGCCACCTTGACGTTGGCCGGGCCGCTGCTATTGACCTTGAAGGTGACCACGTTGCCGGTGGCTGTGGCCTGGAACCGGGTCAGCGAGAGATAGTTGGCGCCCAGGGCCAGGTTCGGCGGATAGTCATCGATGCCGACCAGCCTGGTACCCTGTATGGTTATGGTAAGAAGTTCAGTGTCATTATCGGAGCCGTCAAATACGCGGGCGGTGAAGGGGTAAGCGCCGCTGGTGGTGGGCATGCCGGAGATAATCCCGGTGGCAGATGCCAGCGACAGGCCGGGTGGCAGGGGACCGGAACCGTCATCTAGAAACCAGGTGTAGCTGCCGGTGCCGCCGAATGCCTCCAGCGTCTGCGAATAGGATGTGTTGACGGTGCCGCCGGTCAGTGAGGTGGTGGTTATATCCAGTGGAATGGTTTCCGCTGTGCCCATGGCCTGCACCAGTAACTGCGTGTCAGTGCTGGTGGAAGTGACGCCGCTTACCGAACCGGGCAAAGGATTGGTGTACGCATACGGTGATAAGTAAGATGTGGAAACTCCGGTAACGCCGGCGGTGCCGATACAGTCCACATCGGAGTTACATACAATCCAGTAGTACCAGTCCTTCATGACGCCGGTATCGTTTATATCTATGCTGTTCCAGCCAACTGTGACTGCTGTGCCGGGGCTGTTATCAATCATCAGGTTACCAGGCCGCCCGTGCGCTGCGTCATCCGTGTATAATCCCACCCTCACGTTTCCGGTAGTGGTGCATTTGACCCTGATAGCGGTGACGTATCCGGTGGCCGAGGACTGGAACCTGGCCATTGACAGTGCGTCTTTGGGCGCGGTGTTGGTGGCCGTAGCGTCATCGGCGCCAAACAGCCGGTTGCTCACCGTGATGGACAGAGATTTGGTGGCCTCGGCTAAGACGTTGTCCGTAACCTGGACGGTGAAGGGGTAAGTGCCTTCCGTTGTGGGGGTGCCGGAGATAACACCAGCGGGAGTAATCGGGTCTAAGCCGGGTGGCAGAGGACCGGAGCCGGGCGCCAGCGCCCAGGTATAGGGTGTGATGCCGCCGGTAGCCGCCAGTGTCTGCGAGTAGGCGCTGTTGACAACCCCGTCGGGCAGATGGGTGGTTGTTATGGAAAGCGGCGGCGGTCCCGGGCTGCCCCAGACGGCCAGCAGGCCGATGATGCCGGAGGCGGAGCTGAAACTACCGGCGGGGTCGGGGAAGGTAAAGCCGGAGTACGTAGCGGGCCTGTAGCGGATGGTGCCGCCCACGGACGAAGCAACGCAGGTTAACGTGGTATCCGAGTCGATGGCCAGCCAGTAGTAGCTGCCGGCCGCAATATATGTTGAGGGGATGGCCGGGATGGTGATGCTGTTCCAGCCGGCGACTATGGCCGTGCCTGAATCATTGTAGCCCATAAGGGCTTCCGGCTGGCCGGCACTATCGGCGTAGATGGCCACCTTGACGTGGCCGCTATTGGCGCTGTAGACCTTAAATGTGGCGGCGCTGCCGCTGGCCACGGCCTGGAACCGGGTCAGTGAGAGATAGTTGGCGCCCAGTGACAGCGTGGCACTGGTGCTATCGGTACCGACCAGCTTGACCTGCGGCACGTTTATGGTAATAGACAGGAGCTTGTTAGCCATAGCCGAGACGTTGTCCGTCACCTGGACGGTGAAGGGGTAAATGGTGGTAACGCTCGACGTCGGCGTGCCGGCGATGATGCCGGTGACATTATCGGTGATACTCAGGCCGGGCGGCAGTGAGCCGCTTAACAGCGACCAGGTGTAAGGGGTGGTGCCCCCCGCGGCCTGCAAGGTCTGGGAATAAGCGACGTTCTTGTTGCCGTCAGGCAGCGACTCGGTCAATATGGTAAGGTCTGTTCCGGTGTCCGTGCCCCAGGAGCCGGCCAGCAACTGCCGGTTATTGGAAGTGGTGGCCCCGGCGCCTACGGATGCCGGCAGTCCGGGGTTGGTATAGGCATAGGGCAGGTACATTATCGTATAGCCGGTGGTGTTATCGCTGCCGACGCAGTTGGTGTTTGAGTTGCACACGATCCAGTAAGGTTTCCCGAATTCAACGGTGGCTGCCGGTATGGGTATATCGTTCCAGCCGGCGGTGACGGCCACGCCGGTGCTGTTATCGCTCATCCTGGTGTAGGGGTAGCCGGCAAGATCGGTATAGAGCCCAACCTTGACGTTGCCGGTGGTGGTGCATTTGACTCTTATCTGGGTGGCGTTGCCGTTGGATACAGCCTTGAATTTGCCCATTACCAGGTAGTCGGACGCGGTGGTGAATTGGGTTGCCGGGTCCTGGCTGGTGCCGAGCATCTTGGACAGGACATCGATGGAAAGGACCTTAGTGACTGTAGTTACAGTGTCGGTTAGCTGGACGGTGAAGGGATACGAGCCGGCAGTGTTGGGTGTGCCCGCTATAAGGCCGCCGCTGGTTAACGGGCCCAGCCCCGGCGGCAGTGAGCCGGATAACAAGGACCAGGTATAGGTACCGGTGCCTCCGGAAGCCTGGAGCTGTTTAGAATAGGCCAGCCCGATATGTCCGTCCGGCAGTGATGTCGTGGTTATATGTGCCAGCGGCGGGTTTATGACCAGGGAGTAGAACTGGTCGTCGGTCATGGAGCCATCGTCTACTCTGACGGTTAAATCAGAGGTCCCCACCGTGGTCGGAGTGCCGGAGATGACCCCAGTGTCGCCGTTCAGGCTCAGGCCGATGGGTAGTGAACCGATGACCACGGACCAGGTATATACGCCGGTGCCGCCTGTTACCGTCACGGTCTCCGAGTACGGGGAGCCCACGTTGCCGGCAGGAAGCGATGGTTGGGTGATGTCAAGCGGCGTGTCGGATATATAAATGGAGAATTCTTTAGTATCAATATTATGCCAGCTGTCTTCTACCTGGACGGTGAAGGGATACGAGCCGGCAGTGTTGGGTGTGCCTGATATAAGGCCGGTGACATTATCCGTATTAGTGATGCTCAAGTCTGGCGGCAGGCTGCCGCCTACGACGGACCAGGTGGTGTATATGCCGCTGCCACCGGAAGCGTACAGGGTCTGTGAGTAGGTGTACTTAACGTCGCCCGGTGGCAGTGAGGTGGTGGTGATTTCCAGCGGAGTTGTAGCCACGTACAGCTGTACTGTCTTCCATATACCCTGGCCGGCTGCCCGTACCTGGACGTTAAACGGAACTGGTCCGGCCTCTGCCGGCGTGCCGGAAACGACGCCGGTTGGGCTGATGGTCAGCCAGGCGGGGACGCCGGAGTACTGGAACCATTGATATGGTGGAGTGCCGCCTATGGCCGCCAGCGACTGAGAATAAGGGACATTCAAGTCGCCGTTGGGCAGCGATAATGTGGTAATGGTCAAGGCCGGTGTCGTAGTGGCGGCTGCGGTCAGCCACGGCATGTAGTTAATGTTTGCCGAAACATTATCTCCATACGCCAGCAGGTCATGACCTGGCCCCGAGGCATTCCCCCAATAGTTCTGCCTGGCATTGAGGGTGCCCAAATTGCCGATATTGGAGATACCATAGGTTGTGTTACCCGTGATGTTGTTATTATTCACTACCCAGGTAGTTACATCGGGTTGAACCGTACTAAACGCAACCTCGATGCCAATCGGGTTATTAGTAATGTTATTGTTGGTCACGCTGATATTAGTAATCGTTTCCTTCAGTTTAATCCCCCCATCTACCACGTTCGCATCAAAGGTATTGCCCGTTAGTACGTTGAGGTCTCCATAATCCTCACGAAAGCCGTATGAGGTGTTTAAGTTGGCTGTATTATTAATGAACGTGTTGTTGCTGCTGCCAGTGGTACCGGAAGCCCTAACCAGCATGAAGCCATTAACGCCATTAGAATTTGTTGTGTTGCCTATAAACATGTTATTGCTGGCATTAGCTAATCTGATGCCATAACTGCCGTTCGAGTTGGCAGTGTTGTTGGTGAAGGTATTGCCGTACGTATTTTGCATTTCTATGCCGGAAACGACGCAGCTAGAAGCTGTGTTGTGGTTGAATATGTTATTTCCCAGGGTGATGTCTCCGACCACTTCTACCATCAATATGCCATATTGATTGACTGATACATTATTATCGTGGATATTGCAGCCCGTCACACCGGCACCAAACCTTATCCCGGCATAGCCTTGGTTACCTGACATTTGGGTGCCTGTAGCCCTGAACCCGGAGATGTTCACATTGCTGGTGGTCACTGTAAAGACGCTCACGGTTGGACTGCCCGCAGTCACAGTGGTAGTCCCACTGCCCGCACCTAGCAAAGTGAGCGATTTATTTACGGTTAAATTCTCGTTGTACGAGCCGGCAGCCACGTTTATGGTATCTCCATCGGCAGCTGAATCGATGGCGTCCTGAATCATGCCATAGTAGGTGGTGCCGTTTATCGCCGGGTCATCGATATAAGCGCTTCCGGCAAGGACTGTGGAGCCGTCAACTACTCCCATATAAACGGCAACGTTGTTAACGGTGGAGCCGGTGAGTGCTGTTACCAGAGAGGCAAAATTTATTGGTCCCGCGACAGAGCTGTATGTGGCCGGATTCGAGCCGTCCCAGGTGCCGTACCACCATATCTGGCTTCCGGTGCCGGTGGTGTACCAGTCGGTATCCTTGACTCCGGCTATGGCGTCCGCATTTTTCCAGGCTCCGGAATCTACGGCGCATCCGGTCATGGCCATATAATGATTCGACCCGTTGGTGAGCGTCAGGCCCAGCCTCGGGCCGGAAAAAGTGTCATAGCTGATATCCTTGTACCAGAAAGAAAGCCCGGTAATGGCGTTAATGGTGCCGGAATACGGGCTGAGGCCGAAACCGGCATAATCACCCACAGCGGAGGTGGTTGATAATTGAACCGAGTAGCTGCCGGTGTGAAAAGCGCCGGTAGTCCACGCTGCAGCGCCCCCGCCGTTGTGGCTCAGTGTAAACGGGACGACATTTAGCTCGAGCGCCGCCGCTGCGGCCGGGCGTGGAAACGCCGTCGCATAAAGCGAACTCAGGAGCAGCGTCAGAATTAAGAGATTATTTAGGATAAGACTAATTGCCTTATTTTTCATCGCGATGCCTCCTTATGTGTATATAACAAGAAGAGACTCCTGCATTCACCACGTGAATGACATAGAGCCCCTTCGGTGACTGTCTCCTCGGCCGATTGTCCTTCAGGCTTGTTACCTGACCTGCGTACGACACCGTCTTAGACAGATTATAGGATTGCCTATCCTGCGTGTCAAGGCGGGAATAAAAAAGAAAAGGCGCGGCGTGTATCCGCGCCGCTTGAATGTGGTGCTTTAATTCAGCTACGAGGGCTGTTTGACTTCTTTGTCCAGGGTGATAAAGCCGCGTTTCAAGGCGGTGAT
Organism: uncultured Dehalococcoidales bacterium; assembly: GCA_964548415.1. Classification (GTDB taxonomy): domain Bacteria; phylum Chloroflexota; class Dehalococcoidia; order GIF9; family UBA5629; genus 9FT-COMBO-48-23. Next base: position 21,268 of record CAZJQG010000026.1, read on the forward strand.
AACTGCCTGGGTGCGGGCGTTGGCATCGAGCTTTCGCAGTATGGAGGTTATATGGTTTTTGATGGTCTGCTCGCTGATGTTGAGCTCGATGGCTATCTGCTTATTAAAGTAGCCCTGCGCCATATAGGTGAGTATTTCCGTTTCCCTGGGCGTTAGCGGGGAAACGAACGACTCAGCGCCTTTCCCCCAGGAGAAGTTTTGAAACTGCTCCAGCACCTGGTGGGCAACCTTGGGCTGCGAAAGGAAGGTATCATTGATGGGATGTTCGCCGGCGGCCGCCCGACGGATTGTAGCCAGAAGCTCGTTGGAAGAGATATCTCGCTTCAGGTAGCCGGCCACGCGGGACTTTATGGCCTCAAAGAGTTCGTCGTCGTTAGGCTGGGGTGACAGCAAAATTACGGCGGCACTGGGCAGCAGCTGCTTTACTGCTTTGGCCAGGTCCATACCGTCGGTGTGAGACAGCGCGATATCAAGCAGGACAACGTCCGGATATAGCGTGCTTATGGCGGATAGAAGCTCGTTACCTGTGTTGACTTCGCCGCAAATTTCCATATCGGCAATCTGGTTTAGGGAGGCGCGCACACCCTGCCGGAACAAAGGCTGCTGGTCGGCAACAAGCACTTTTATTTTCGGGCGTTCTTTAGGCATAACTCACCCCCTGAGTTTAACTTGGTTCAAGTGTAACAGGACTATAAATTTATGTCAATGCGGTCAAGTGCCGGTATGGAGAAATGAATCATTTCTTGACGGTTGGGAGGTTAATTAATAGAATGTTCAATGTATGTCCATTCAATCCAGAAAACAGAATAAGGTTACGACAGTAGGCCTGGTAGACGATATGCTCAGGGGCAGTGTGTTGTCTCTGGCGCGTTTGATTAGCAAAGTGGAAAGAGGGGATGCCGACGTTCCCCAGGTGATGAAGTCGATATTTCCCCATCTTGGCAAAGGTTATTGCATCGGCATAACCGGCCCTCCCGGTTCGGGTAAGAGCACTATTGTGGACAAGTTAACCGGCGTAATGCGGCGGGACGGCTTAACCGTGGGCATCATTGCCGCTGACCCGACCAGCCCGTTTACCGGCGGAGCCGTGCTGGGAGACCGGATAAGAATGCAGCAACATTACCTCGACGAAGGCGTTTTCATCAGAAGCATGGCCACGCGCGGCAGCCATGGTGGTTTACCGCGAAATACGGGCAGTGTCATTAAACTGCTGGATGCTTTCGGTAAAGACTTTATACTTGTGGAAACAGTTGGTGTGGGGCAGACCGAACTGGACATCATGCAGAATGCCGACACCGTAGTGGTAGTGCTGGTGCCGGAGGCGGGCGATACCATACAGACCATGAAAGCGGGCCTGTTCGAAATAGCCGATATTTTTGCGGTGAATAAATCAGACCGGCCGGGAGCCGACGGTCTGGCCGGGGAGCTAAAGACAATGGTCCAGCTCAGGTCCGGTGATGAATGGTGGCTGGTGCCGGTGGTGTCTACGGAAGCGGTCAACAATATTGGTATAGACGAACTTTATCGACAGATTATTAATCATCGCCGCGCGCTGGAGGAAACGGGTCGGTTACAGGGCCGCCGACAGCAGCAAAGGCGCAACGAATTTCTGGAAATTGTGGAGCGCAGGATTTCCGACGAATTGATGAGGCTGGTCGAAGACGATGAGGAACTCAGCCGCCGTATGTCACTGGTCGAGGCGGGAAAAGTCGATCCCTACTCGGCAGCGGATGAAATACTGCGCCTCGGGACGTTGCCGGAAACCATATCTCTGAAACACTTAAAAAAGAGACAATAGTTCACTGCGGACTACACGGAGGTCCCTGCTAAAAATGCCAAAGAAACCTAAATATGATGTAATTATCGTCGGCGGCGGCCCGGCCGGGCTCTTTGCCGCGCTCGAGTTGTGCCGGGCGACCGACCTCAAAGTCCTCATTTTGGAGAAGGGAAAGGATATCGACAAACGCAGATGTCCGCTTCAACAAAGAGGAGGTAAAAAATGCTCCACATGTTCGCCGTGTCATCTGGTCAGCGGTCTGGGAGGCGCGGGAGCTTTTAGTGACGGCAAGCTGACTTTGTCATCGGCTGTGGGAGGAAGGTTGGGCGAACTGGTGGGTGAACAGAGAATGCCGGAACTCATCGATTATGTCGATAGTATTTACGTGAAGTTTGGCGCCACGGATAAAATTTTCGGTATTGGCAACCAGGTTGACGAGTTCAGGCGCCGGGCTATGCTGGCGGGCCTAAAACTGACTCCGGTCAAGTTGCGTCACATCGGGACGGAAAGGTCCCGAACGGTGCTTAAAGCCATGCGCGATTTTATTGTCGGACGCATTGAACTCGGATTAGGTGAGAATGTAGATAAGATATTGGTAAAGGACGGAGTGGCGGTCGGCGTGCAAACGAAAGGTGGAGAACGTCTGGAGTGCCGTTATCTTGTGCTGGCGCCGGGGAGGGAAGGTGCCGAGTGGCTGACCAACGAGGCCAGTCGGCTAAAGCTGAGTACCAAATCGAATCCTGTTGATGTCGGCGTACGGGTGGAGGTGCCGGCTTCGGTGCTGGATGAGTTTACTTCGGTCCTGTACGAAGCCAAGCTGGAATTTTTCTCGAAAAGTTTCAATGACCGGATTAGGACTTTCTGCATGTGCCCGGGTGGTGAGGTTATCCTGGAGGCCACTGGAGGTTCAGATTCGGTGATTACGGTAAACGGAAACAGCTATGCGGAACACAGAACCAGCAACACAAATTTTGCTATTCTGGTCAGCACCATGTTCACCGAACCGTTCCATGAGCCTATAGCCTACGGCAAATATCTGGCACGCCTGGCAAATATTTTGAGCGGTGGCGTGCTGGTGCAGCGCTTCGGCGACCTGATGACAGGACACCGTTCAACTCCCGAACGGATTCGGCACAGCGTCGTCGAGCCCACCCTGAAAGCAGCCACGCCCGGAGACCTGAGCTTTGCCTTGACGTTTCGTCATCTGACAGGAATTGTTGAGATGCTCCAGGCTGTGGATAAGCTCGCTCCCGGTGTAGCAGCCAGGGATACTCTCCTCTATGGAGTTGAGGTCAAGTTTTATTCGAGCCAGCTGAAGCTGAATTTCTGCCTGGAGACACAGATTAAAAATATGTTTGCTGCCGGCGATGGCGCCGGTGTCAGTCGAGGTCTTATCCAGGCGTCGGCCTGCGGTGTGGTGGTCGCCCGTGAGATATTAAGGCGGCTGGGTAAATAGATATCTCAGCGTTATAGTTTTTCTCCCTGGTTATAAAGAACCTGAAGTCCGTCCTAAATGTAAAAGTTCTTATTTGAATACCAGTCGCAAAACAAATGTTGCACAATATACAGTGTTGGAATGGGTTACCGCCACGAATTGCAGGGGGTTGACAACATCAATTGCCTTTTGCTAGTATTTTTATGCGTCTGGGATGAGTCGCCAAGCGTCTCGTCTTGGGGCTTTTAGCCCTAAACCCAGTCGCTTTTTTTTGGATTGCGATAATCAAGAGAAGATACGGCCTCGAGAATGCTGAGATACACATTGCTTGGATCCTTCGTCCATATCTTGAACAAAGCCTAATCACTAATTTTGAGCAACTTAGCTACGACCAAAGAAGGTCACAAGTTGACCAATTACGAACGGCGGAATTATTGAGACTACAGAGGGCAGGAAACAACAAGTTATATCATCAAACGAAAAAAACTGTAGAAAAACCGTAGACTATATTCATCTTTCGGCTCAGCAACGAAAAGATTTCATTATTGAGATAGTGGAGCGTGTATCTAGGTGGCGTTTTGCTAGACTTTTTGCAGAATGTGTGGATAAGCTTTATTTTGACCCCTCTAGATGGCATCAAACCATTAGTGAACAATCATTTGAACAGATTGTGTCACGGTTTGAACACTATTTACAAATTATAAGTAAGGGTGTCCCTAACCCATGCTGCGGATTGCATATTCATGATAATAATGAGACTGTGGCCAAAAGACATACCTCTTTAATGAAACAGTTTCATGAAACAGGAACAATGTGGACAAGCATAACAAGCATAATTGAGACCCCTTTATTTGTGGATAGCCAACTTACAAGCATGGTTCAAGTAGCTGATATATGCGCTTACGCACTTCGGCGATATCTTGAAAATGGCGATGAAGAGTTATTCAATTTGATTTATCAAAGGGCGGACAAACACGATGGAAAAGTTGTAGGAGTCAGACATTTTTCAAAGCCAAGTTGTTCTTGCAGAATTTGTAGCTAAGCAGTGATTACTATTTAGGTAAAGCCAAAAGAGGGATTAAGAGGATTTACTTAAACTCGCCTTGTCAGTAGTAACTGCGGTCGTAAAGAAAACGGTTAAGTAAGATTTGACCGAGGCCTGTTTTAGGCGACTTAAGGTCTTTGGTCAACCCTGCGGTCAGCCGGCGTATCATTAAGATGACGAACACAGCCAGAAATGACCAAGTCATTTCGCATGGTTGTCTCAGTATGGCAGAAGCGATAGGTGCTATGGCAAAGGCAGTCAGCATTCCCAGTGGCATGCTGTTGCTGGCGGGTCCGCCCAGCATCAGCCGTTGATTCACGGTTTGATTGGGAGCCATTATTCTCGGTATGGTTCTTATACCGGCACCAGTTAATACCAGAATGGCGAAGATAACAAAAACCAGATACGCCAGCGGCGAGATGGTTGACGTGAGGTACGAGGTAAGGGCGATAATAAACCCGATACCGGTAGTATTACCTTTCTCACCGTCGAACCTTCGGAATACGGGCCACATTTGACCGGCAACCGCAGCTACGCCCGAGGCTGCGATGGCGGCCAGGTCGAGATGGAATGCAAAGCCAATGATTACCGGTATTACGCCTTTTAAGGCGTCAACGATTACCCCGGAAATTCCCCAGAGCCGTCCGACCCTGCTCCATATTGCAAAATGCATGTCCTCGTCATGGGATAGTTTAATCCCCTTGGCACGCGCCAGGAGACTCATGTATGGCAGAGAGCCGAGCAGGTAAGCACCTATAATAAGACCGATATCTGCAATTAGCACTGACAATTCTCCATACTGTTTGGTAATACAGGGATGTCTATCGCCTTAAATAGACCAGGCCCGGCATAGTGAAGTTTTACCAAATCGCCCGGCAGCCTTAAAAGGTAGAAACTGCCATTCCGTTGTCCGTTCGTTGTAGCGTCGGTCTACCGTTCTATAATCTCAGTGGCGAAGCCTTTGGTCGATAGGTCTTTCACCAGCTGCTTAGCATCTGTTTTGTCCACGTGCAGACAAACATCCTGTTCTTTGCCTTCTAGCGGCGGCATGCTGTGGAATGACACGATTTTAGCGCCCGCCTTTTTGGCTGAATCGAGTATATCCTGCATACTCTTTATATCTCCGCCCTTGGACACCACTATCCGCGTGCCCGGCTTGGCAATTCCCAAAACAGGATTCAGTATTTTATAGAAGAAATCGTTGGTGGTGGCGATGCCGACCAGCTTACCGTTTTCCACAACAGGCAGCGCGCCGACTCCGCTTTTCTGGGCTAATGCTATGGCGCCTTCCACTGACATTTCGGGGTCGACCGTCACCGGGTTCTTGGACATGACTTCTTTAACGGTCATTTTTGCCAGGAGATAATTGATTTCCCAGACGCTGAGGCTGGTGGCGGGGGACGGGGCACTATTGATGATTCGTTCCTTGCTCACCATACCTACCAGTTTACCCTTGTCAACGACAGGCAAACGCCGGATACCGTGTGCATCCATAATTTTTCGGGCTTCCATCATGGGTGTATCGCTGGAAACTGTGGCTACATTCCAGGTCATGACATCGCGAACTTTCATAATCCACCTCCCTTATTTCGGGCTATTTTATCACACAGCAGCCAGGCTTGAAAGAGGTGTCGACTTTTGAAGACGAGAATCTCTAAGAGTTAGCTATGGAGTTGGAAAGAGCGAATAGTTTACCAGGCCACGAGGTAACGTTGAATGGTGTCATCGCGCGGAGCGGTGGTGAAATTATTAATTTGAGAGTAGCTCCGGCCGACCACCAGCTTTACCTCCTCGTCAAACTGGGGCTCGACATATATCAAACCTCTGTCGGTCGTGTCGAAGGCGACTATGGTATGGCCGTAACCGTCCGGATAGAAGATATCTACTACGGCGCAACGGATACCTTTGGTCTCAGCGTTGTTATTAACCGTAGCGGCGAAGTCTACGCATACATATTTATTTTCTACGTAGCTGTTCTGGTTCGTGGGGTCCTGGGCCAGGAACGTCTTCATTTCCTGGTATGTAGGATTTTTCGGAGTGAGCTCACTGGTAGATTGTTGAGGTTGCGTGGGCGGTTTGTATCCTGCCTGTAGACCGGATTGATAACCGGCTTGATAACCCTCGTCTTTGCCTTGAGTGTATGCCTGCGAATAGCTGCCTTCATTTCCGTTCTGATAACCGCGGATATAACCCAGAAACAGCGCGCCTCCGCAAAGCATAACAACGGCCATAAATATGCTGAGTCCTGTGGCAACCTTTTGGCTATTATCCACTTTACCTCCGTTAAAAAAGGGCTGATTAACCAGCCCATATTAGTTTATTCCCTTTTGTCCGGTAAGGCAAGAATATTCTTGACGATGAAGGGCTTAATGCAGTAGGCTATAACACTACTGCGTATAGGTGGAGATAAATCAGTGAAGTGCCGTGGTATAAGAGGCGCTGTTACCGTTGCGGAAAATAAAAAGGAAGATATTCTGTCAGCGACCAAGGGCTTGCTGGAAAAAATAGTCAAGGTCAACGGGGTTGACCTTGATGATGTCACGTGTATTCTATTCACCACAACATCCGATCTTAATGCTGCATTCCCTGCCGCTGCTGCACGTCAGCTTGGCTGGACACGAATACCGCTGCTCTGCGGCCATGAGATGAATGTACCCGGCAGCTTGCCCAAGTGCTTGCGCGTACTGGTATTGTTTAATACGGATAAGAAAAATGAAGAGCTGTTGCATGTATATTTAGGTGGTGCAGTCACGCTCAGGGATGAGGGAGAAAGAATCTGGCAGGATGATAAAAAATGATAGTAGTGATGAAGGTCGGTTCAAGTGACGCCGACGTCAATGCCGTTATAAGTCGAATTGAGTCTTCCGGTCTGAAGACTCATGTCTCTCAGGGTGTGGAGCGGACCATTATTGGCGCCGTAGGCCAGATATTCCCTGAACTTCAAGACACGCTGGAAATGCTCCACGGAGTCGATGAAGTTATCCGCGTCAGCAAACCATATAAGCTCAGCAGCCGCGAGTTCCACCCGCTCGACACCACGGTCAAGGTGGGAGATGTGACCATAGGCGGCAAAGAGATAGTGGTCATGGCCGGTCCCTGTGCCGTAGAGAGCGAGCAGCAGCTATTCGAGACAGCCAACGCAGTAAAAGCTGCCGGAGCCAATATTCTTCGCGGCGGTGCTTTTAAACCAAGTACGTCCCCCTATCAGTTCCGGGGACTCGGTGAACCGGGGCTGCAGCTTTTAGCCCGTGTCAGAGAGGAATTCGGTCTGCCTGTAATAACCGAAGTCATGGCTACAGGCGATGTTGACCTGGTAGCTAAATATGCTGATATACTCCAGATCGGCGCCCGAAATATGCAAAATTTTTATCTTCTGGAAGAAGCTGCCAAGGCCGGCAAGCCAGTGATGTTGAAGCGCGGCATGTCGGCTACTATCCAGGAGTGGCTTCTCGCCGCTGAGTACATACTGGCCCAGGGTAATGGACAGCTTATATTATGCGAGCGGGGCATAAGGTCATTTGAAACGTATACCCGCAACACAATGGACGTAAGTGCCATTCCTATAATCGAGAAAGTCAGCCATTTGCCGATTATTGCCGATCCCAGCCACGGTACCGGAAAGTGGTATCTGGTCACCCCTATGGCACTGGCCGCTGTTGCTGCCGGCGCTGATGGCATAATGGTGGAAGTTCATCCTCATCCCGACCTGGCGCTTAAAGACGGTGCGCAATCGCTGACTTTTGCTAATTTCGAGCAACTGATGTCCAGGCTGGGGAACGTGGCCGGAGCCGTAGGGCGAAGCGTCGCTGGCTCTTCAGCCGGGGCAAAGTATCAATAATCGAACCCGCCAGAGAAATCGTTAGTGCAGGTTGAAAAACAGTTAGCCAAAGTAAAGCCCGAGAGGGAGACGATGGTTAGCATCGGCGTCTTCGACGGTGTTCACCTCGCGCATCAACAGCTGCTTACCCGTCTGCGTGATGAGGCCAAAGCTAAAAACCGACTGAGCGTGGTAGTTACCTTCAAATCACATCCGGAAGTAGTCCTTGGAGGGCAAAATAGACTACTCTGGCTAAATGATCTTGAAACCAGGATTAACCTGATTCGGGATATAGATGTTGATATCATAATTGCCTTACCTTTCAGTCCCGAACTGGCGCAGCTTAGCGCGCAGAAGTTTATCGAGTTACTGAGAGAGTACCTGAAAATGCGGGGCCTGATAGTCGGCCCCGATTTTGCCCTGGGCCAAAATAGGGAGGGTGATGCCGAGAAACTTAGAGAATTGGGCAACGCAATGGATTTTACGGTTGAGGTGATACCGGCAGTCGTAGTCGACGGAATTGTAGTAAGCAGCAGCGCCATTCGCAAAGCTCTGGCAGACGGTGACATGAAAATAGTCGAAAAACTTACCGGGCGGCTGTTTAGCCTGAGGGGTCGGGTGGTAAGCGGGGACAGACGTGGCAGGGAGCTCGGATTTCCCACCGCCAATCTCCATTTCAAGCCGGACCAGGCGTTGCCCGCCGATGGAATTTATGCTACTATCACACACACGGGCGTCCACTCTCTTCCTTCGGTAACCAACATTGGCGTTCGTCCTACTTTTGGTGGCAAAAACCGGTTAGTGGAAACCTATATACTAGACTTTGATGGCGATTTGCTCGGGCAGGATCTCACTGTAGACATGGTCGAAAGACTCAGGGACGAGAAGCGTTTCGATTCAGTGGAACTCCTGAAAGCCCAGATGACGAAAGATGTTGAGCAGGCCAGACAAATTTTGAGACAACGCATGAAATAGGTGGGAGTTTTAGCGCAAATCATGACGGATGTAGACCAAAAACGGCTGTTGAAACGGGGGGTAGCCGAGGTTATAGTCGAATCCGAGTTGAGGAAACTCCTGGAATCCGGTAAACCGCTTCGTTTAAAACAGGGTTTCGACCCTAGCTGTCCGGACATACATCTGGGACACGTGGTGGGCTTGAGGAAACTGAGCCAATTTCAAAAAATGGGTCATCGAGTCGTGCTCATCGTAGGTGATTGGACCGCCCAGATCGGAGACCCGAGCGGTGAATCCTCCACGCGCTCTATGCTATCTGCGGACGAGGTTCAGGCTAATGCCAGGACCTATATGGAGCAGTTCTTCAAGGTAGTCGATAAAGAGAAGACCGAGGTCAGATGGCAAAGTGAATGGTTCGGCAAGTTCGGGTTAGAGGATGTGATAAAGCTTACCAGCAAGTTCACAGTGGCTCAGTTTCTGGCCAGGGAGGACTTCGCCAAGCGTTACAGCACGGGACGCCCTATCGCCATCACCGAGCTTTTATACCCCTTGCTCCAGGCATACGATTCGGTAGCCATCCAGGCCGATGTGGAGTTCGGAGGTACTGACCAGAAATTCAACTGTCTCGTCGGGCGGGAACTCCAGCAGATGATGGGACAGAAACCTCAGCAGGTTTTTCTAGTCCCACTTCTTGTAGGAACCGACGGCACCCAGAAAATGAGCAAAAGTCTGGGCAACTATATAGGCGTCGATGAACCACCGAACGATATTTATGGCAAAGTTATGTCCATTCCCGATAGCCTTATTATCGACTATCTGGAACTCATTACCGATGTATCCGATAAAGAAATAGCCGAGTACAAGGAGCAAATTACTCGACAGTCGATTAATCCCATGGATATCAAGAAAAGACTTGCAGTTGAGATAGTCGCTCAATTTTATGATAGTTCGGCCGCACACGAGGCCGAAGAACATTTCGCTAAAGTTTTCCAAAGGCGCGAGATACCTGAGGACGTAGTTACTATAAAGCCTTCAGCAGGTAATAGCAGCACTTTGACGGCTGAATTAGCCGGAGCGGGTTTGACCAAAAGTCGTTCCGAAGCCAGAAGACTGCTGTCTCAGGGTGCCATAGAGATTGATGGAAAACCTATTACCGATGATTTAGAAATTACACAAATCAAGAAGGGCAGCATAATAAAGGTCGGTAAGAGGCGCTTTGCCCGGATTGCTTAAAATAATTAATAAATAAAAGTATTACATATAGTAAGAGCATTTATACCAATTTTATAGGGGGACGCTATGAAAATTCTTGTTGCCGACCCGCTGGCTAAAGAAGGGCTGGAGGTCCTTAGCTCTCAGGCGGAGGTTGATGTGAAGACGGGCCTTAAGCCTGAAGAACTGGAGGCTATTATTGGGGATTATGAGGCGCTGGTAGTGCGCAGCGAGACCAAGGCCACGGCTGCGATAATACAGGCGGGGAAAAAGCTGCAGGTCATCGCCCGGGCCGGTGTCGGTCTGGATAACATTGATGTAGAAGCCGCGACCCGGCAGGGTATAGTGGTGGTTAATGCGCCTACGGGAAATACTTTTGCCGCAGCGGAGCATACCATGGCCTTGATGCTGGCTTTGGCCCGGCATATTCCTCAGGCTAATGCCAAGCTTAAATCAGGTGTCTGGCAACGTAAGGACTATATGGGTGTAGAGCTCAGGGGCAAAACCCTGGGTATCGTCGGCCTGGGCAATGTAGGTTCCGAGGTGGCCAGGCGGGCCCAGTCCTTTAACATGCGCTTGATAGGTTATGACCCATTTGTTACCGCAGATTATGCTCGCAGTCTCGCTGTAGACCTGGTGCCGATTCAAAAGCTCCTGAAAGAATCCGATTTTATTACACTTCATTTGCCGTTAACGTCACAGACCAAAGGTCTGATTGGCACCAAGGAACTAGCCACTGTAAAACCGTCGGTGCGGATTGTCAATTGTGCACGCGGAGGACTTATTGACGAGGAGGCGCTAGTAAAAGCCGTGGAGGCGGGGAAGGTAGCCGGGGCTGCCGTAGACGTCTTTATTAAAGAGCCTGTCACTGACAGTGTTCTTTTTGGGAACGATAAAATAATCGTCACTCCGCACCTGGGCGCATCCACTGCCGAAGCTCAAACCAGCGTGGCGCTGGAGGTTGCCGAACAGGTAATGGCTGTATTAAAGGGACAGCCGGCTAAATATGCGGTCAACGCGCCTCAGATTCCTGCCGAACTGTTATCCGTGTTAGCTCCGTTTATGCAGGTGGCCTCGGCTCTTGGAAGCCTGGCGCGTCAGATGATGGAAGGACAAATAAATAAAATCCGCATACAGTACAACGGTGAGGTTGCCGGTTATGATACCGCGGCCATAAAGGCCTCAATTATCGGAGGTTTGCTGGAAGGAATCAGCGAGGAGAGAATTAATATGATTAACGCCCCGGTGATTGCCGCGCAGCGCGGTATAAAAATAGTCGAGCAGAAAGAAACCACTTGTGAAAACTACGCCAGCATGGTTACGCTGGAAGTGGTTACCGATGTGGGGACTACGACGGTTGCCGGTACCGTTTTGCGTGGGGAAACCCATATTGTCCGGGTAGATGACTTCTGGATTGACATCGTCCCAACCGGCGGTTATTTTCTATTCAGCGACCACCGTGACCGCCCGGGTCTCATTGGGGCCGTTGGCACAATCACGGGC
>CAZJQG010000027.1:0-32874 GCA_964548415.1 uncultured Dehalococcoidales bacterium
CCGGCACCACCACCGGGCGGCTTTCTTCTAGCGAACCCAACCTGCAGAACCTGCCCGTAAGGACCGAACTGGGCGGCAAAATCAGGCAGGCTATTATTGCCGAGCCGGGTTGGGAACTGCTGTCTGCCGACTACTCACAAATCGACCTCAGGGTGCTGGCGCATATTTCTCAGGACACCGAACTCATCGCTACCTTCCTCCGGGATGAGGACGTTCACACTGCAACCGCCTCGCGTATATTCAACGTAGCTGAAGACAAGGTGACCTCCGAGATGAGGCGCGTGGCTAAAACGGTGAACTTCGGCGTCATCTACGGCATGAGCGACTACGGCCTGGAGCAGGCTACCAGCTTCAGCAGGGAAGAAGCCGGCGAATTCATATCGGCTTATTTTGAGAAGTATCCGGGAGTCAGGAAGTACATCGAGGACACCAAGAAACAGGCATATGAGCAGGGGTATGTACAGACTGTAATGGGTCGGCGGCGCTACATACCCGAAATCAAATCGCCGAACCGCCAGGTCAGAGAAGCCGCCGAGCGAATGGCCATAAATATGCCGGTACAGGGCACATCGGCCGATATTATTAAAATCGCCATGGTCAATCTCCACCGCGACATGGAAAAACGCGCTCTACGAACCCGAATGATACTTCAGGTGCACGACGAGTTGTTATTCGAAGTTCCCCCCGGCGAAATGGAGCCAATGAAAGATCTGGTGAGTCAGATAATGCCGCAAGCCCTGGAGCTCAGAGTTCCGCTGAAGATAGACATCAAGACGGGTAAAAACTGGGCCGAGATGTCGTAGTCGCTGGTTACCTATAAAAGCCTTAAAGCCGTTCTTCCAGGTCTTTGGCCGCCTTGGTCAGCACAGGGTCCGTAGAAAGTTCAATACACTTCTCCAGATCGGCTCTAGCCTTGTCCGTCTGGCCAATTCGACCGTAAGCCAATCCGCGGTTAAAATATGCCTTGGCCAGATTGGGGTCGAGTTCGATGGCTCTGGTGAAGTCGATAATGGAGGTTTCGTACTCATATTTGTCGCGGTACATAAGGCCCCGGTTATCGTAGGCCACCGCCAGATCGGGGTCGAGTTCTATTGCCTTGTTGAAATCGACGATGGCCTTGTCGTACTGCATCTGGCCGCCGTAAGCGACCCCCCTGCCGTTATAAGCCAAAGCCATGTCCGGATCGAGTTGGATGGCTTTATCGAAGTCCAGTGCGGCAGATTGATACAGTCCCTTCTTAAGATACACATTTCCGCGTCCGTAATAAAATTCGGCGTTTGTCGGCTCCATCTCAATCGCCTGGCTGTATGCCGTTACAGCATCGTCATATTTGCCCTGCTGATAATATTGGTCTCCCTGAGCAGCATATTTTTGGGCATCGCTGGTACAGGCCGCCATTATAGGCATTAGCGCCATCAACAGGCTAAAAATAACGAGAGATATCTTTCTAGTTTTCATCAGTTGTCTCAAAATCAAAATTATACCCAGCAAATGATGAGGAAACAAGTTTAAGCTTAAGCTGTGGTTGTCCAGCCGGGCGGACAGGTCTGAAAACCCGCCCCCCACATTCCTCCATGTTGCTTCCGCTCGTGGTGATCCCCAAACTCCGTTCGTGGTGAGCTTGCCGAACCATAACGGAAGCACAAAATCGATTGTGGCTATACGTGGTATTAAGTTACAATAAACGTTAATAGCCCAGCCAGTCAATATAAAGGTCATGAACCTTGCCTGAACTGCCTGAAGTAGAAACCATCAAGCGTGAGCTGTCTCCGTATATAACCGGCCGCCGGTTTACCGATATCGACATTCGCGATGCCAAACCGATAAAAAAGCCGGCAGTCAACGAGTTTCGTCGACAGCTTACGGGGCGAACCGTAACCAGCCTTGAGCGCCGGGGCAAGTATCTTATTTTTCGCCTGTCCAGCGGCTTTGTGCTGGTAATTCACCTAAAAATGACCGGCTCCCTGTTGCTTAATCCGAAGCAAACAAATCATTACGCCAGAGTTATTTTCCACCTTGATAACGGCAGCCAGGTCGTCTTCACCGACCGCAGGCGGTTGGGCGCCATATGGCTGGTGCCGTCCGAGGGGGTGGTAATCCGAAAAATGGGACCGGAGCCGCTGGAGTCCAGTTTTACCGCGGACAGTCTGGCCGAACATCTGGGCCGGCGCCAGGCACCCATAAAGGCCGTCCTGCTGGATCAGGGTTTTATCGCCGGCATCGGTAATATGTACGCCGATGAAGCCTTGTTTGCCGCTCGAATCCATCCGTTGCGAAAAGCCAATAGCCTGTCACCGGAGGAAATACGAAATCTTCACCGGGCTATCATTGATATTTTGCAGTCTGCCATAGATAGCAAAGGGGCCAGCATCGATACGTACGTCCGGCCCGACGGCACGTTGGGTACGGCTCATGATAACTTCCGCGTAGCTCATCGCGGGGGCCAGCCATGCCCGGTGTGCGGGACGACCATTGAGCGACTGGCTATAAGAAACAGGGGCAGCTACTTCTGTCCCCACTGCCAGCAGCTTCAACCGTCGACAAGCTCAGGAAAAAGGGAAAAGAAAAAGACCTAAGAAATACCGTTTAAGGCGACCTTCAAACGTTTCAGGCAACACTCTTTGCCGAGCACTTCCATCGTCTGAAACAGCGGCGGCGTCGCCGTTTTTCCGGTAACCGCCACCCTCAGCAGGCCGAAAAACACGCCTGTCTTCAACTTGAGCTCATCAGCGAGCGGCCTGAAAACGGCCTCCAGCGACGCAGCCTCCCAACCCTTAACTTCCTTTATGGCCGTAATCGATGTCTTAAGGATTTTGGCAGCTTCGGCTTTATCTAACTTGCCCAACAGCGTACCAGCGTCGTACTCCAACTCGTCAGCAAAGAAGAAATCGCTCAGTTCCGGCACTTCAGCCAGCGTTCTTGCCCGCTCCTGTACCAGGGGCATGATTTTACGAATATAGTCGATATCCAGCGGGCGCTTAATTTCGGGGGGCAGGCCTTTCTCCAGAAACGGCGTCGCCCGCTTGATGAGTTCCTCGATGTTCAAACCGCGCAGGTAAACGCCGTTCATCCACGCCAACTTGTCCTTATTGAAAATAGCCGCCGTCCGGCTTATTCGCTCCAGGGAGAAATTCTCAACGATTTCATCTCTAGTCATAAGTTCTGTCTTATCGTCCAGCGACCAGCCGAGCAGCGCCAGAAAATTGAATAAGGCTTCGGGCAGATAGCCAGCTTCGATGTATTCCGTTACGGATGTGGCCCCGTGGCGCTTGCTCAATTTCGACCGGTCCGGCCCCAGAATCATGGGCAGGTGGGCAAACTGCGGCGGCTGCCAGTCGAATGCCTGGTAAAGCAATACATGTCGGGGTGTACTGGACAGCCATTCATCGGCTCTCAAAACATGAGAAATCTTCATCGAGTGGTCGTCGACGATGTTGGCCAGGTGATAAGTGGGATAGCCGTCTGACTTGAGCAGTACGAAATCATCCAGCGTGCTGTTTTCGAAAGTTATTTCACCGCGCAGCAAATCGTTAAATGACGTCTGCCCCCCTGTGGGTGTTTTGAAACGGACCACGGGCTTAACCCCGCTGGCTTCCCTTTCCGCACATTCTGCGGCTGTCATATTTCGGCAGAAGCGGTCGTAGCCGGGGGGCTGCTTTCGTTTCATCTGTTCCTGCCGCATTGCTTCCAGTCGTTGTGGAGAGCAGTAGCAACGATAGGCGCTGTCCTGTTTCAGCAGTTTATCGGCTGCCTCGTGATAGAGCTCAAGCCGCTGCGATTGAAAATAGGGGCCCTCGTCCCAATCCAGCCCCAACCATTTCAGGCTGTCCAGGATAACTTCGGTGGCGCCTTCAATTTTTCGGGCCACGTCCGTGTCCTCGATGCGCAGCACAAAAACGCCCTGGCTATGGCGGGCAAACACCCAGTTGAACAAGGCGGTCCTGATGTTTCCCAGATGGGGGTAGCCAGTGGGGCTTGGGGCGAATCTAACTCGAATTTTATTTTCAACCATAACTGGCATGGCCTCGAGCATACGGTCCGGTGAGAACCAGCTGTCTCACCGGCAGTTTGACTACATAAGTGTCGGCAATCTTGTCGTGCACTCCTTGCTTTCTACTATCAAAAGCCACCCAGACAAAACCCAGAAACAAAGTAAGTGTAGACACAATATACCCCAGGCAGCGGCGGATGGCACATTGCCACTTCACTGGAGAGCTGTCGGTGCGAATTACCTTTATTCCAGCCGCCATCTTGCCGGGAGTCTGACCTCTCCATACCCAAAAACCCAGCCAGTAAGCAATCGAGATAACCACACCGGCAGGCGCCCATATCACGGGGAGCGTAAAGAAATAAGAGAGAATAAAAGCAAAGGACCCTAAAACTAAGAGGTCAATAACGCCCGCCCCGAGCCTGATCCAGAATCCAGCATATTCTAAGGCGAACTCTTTTGGCTTCTTGTCCAACCCTGGTTCCTTCCAAAAACGGCAGCCTTACTCTAATCCGGTGGATTTACTCTTGGTATCGGGCCCTTATCAGATTTAATGGATGGATAGAAGGAAACAGCAAGGGACAGGTGCCGGATTCTGAGCAAAGCGTTATTTCTTGGTCAGGATACGGTACATACCCTCGAGTTCGCTCAGGCGCCTTCTCAACCGGTCGGCCAGTTGTTCAGCCTGCTTCAGAGCGTTCCTGACATCTTCCATATCGCTCTGAATCTTGAACAGCATTTCATTCCGCTTAACGGCCGAGTCAGCGGCGAAGGTCTCCAGATTCCCAAATTCGCCGGACTTATCCATTATCTGCGAGTATAAGTCCCCCTGAGACCCCATCTGATCTTTCTTAATTTTCTCGAAAGGTCTGTCAGCGCCCTTCATACCATACCTCTCTTAGGGTACAATTTAGCACATTGAAATATATTAAGCAATGTTAACAGTTCAATGTCCAGTTCGCGACAACGACGCCAGGAAACCTTTAAGGTCGGGAGGCAGCTCACAGCTAAACTCCCTGTATTGTCCGTCGATTAATCGAAAACCCAGACGGTAGGCATGTAGAAACTGCCGCTTAAGATATGGCGACCTCACGCCATATTCCGCATCACCGACGACCGGGTAACCGATAGCCGATAAATGAACCCGAATTTGGTGCGTTCTCCCCGTTTTGGTAGTTATGTCAAGCAAAGTGTAACCGTCAAGATATTCCTTAACTTTAAATCTCGTCCTCGCCTGCCGGCCGGCAGTGACCACAGCCATGCGCTTGCGGTTGGACGGGTCCCGGCCCAGAGGGGCATCTATGATGCCTTCGCCCGGTGTTAATTTTCCCTTAACCAAAGCCAGGTAACCCTTTGTTACTGAGCGGACTTTGAATTGATTCATTAGATATTGCTGAGCCCGGCTATTCTTGGCAACTATCATCAGTCCCGAGGTGTCCCTGTCCAGGCGATGCACTATGCCCGGCCTCATCGTGTCCCCGAAAGAAGCTAAATCCGGGCACCTGGCTAAAAGGGCGTTTACCAGTGTATGCGCCGTGTGTCCGGGTGACGGATGAACGACCAGCCCCGCCGGTTTACACAGTACCAGCAGGTCGTCGTCTTCGTAAATAACGTTTATCGGGATGGTTTCCGGTACCAACGACACTTTCTCGGGAGGCGGCAGTTCAACGTATATATTGTCTCCCGGGCTCAATTTCTGGCTGGCTTTAGCTGTTGAATCATTGACCAGGATGAAGCCCTCTTTGATCAGCCTTTGAAGAACAGAGCGGGAAAGGTCGGGATATTTCTCAGCCAGATATTTGTCCAGTCTGACCGCCGGACCGGTTACCTGCAGCGTTCTAACTTCTGTTTTTAGCGGTTTTTCCATCCGACTTACCGAATGTAAAAAGTACAAATACAATCAGAACGATGCTACCGATGCTTATGGCGGAATCGGCAACGTTGAACGCTGGCCAGTGAAAATCTCCCCACAGGTGAATGTCGATGAAATCCGTAACGTAGCCCAAGCGAAGGCGGTCTATGAGATTACCCACTGCGCCTCCCAGGACAAGACTCAATCCGCTTACCCCGAGCATATTCGATTTCGAGAAATAGCGGTAAAACAGGAGAATGGCCACAATACCAACGGCAGCAATCAAGGTCAGCAGGAAAGCCTGATTTACGAAAAGGCCGAATGCGGAACCGGTATTCCTTACATTGGTCAGTGTGATACGGCCGCAAACCGGTATGGTTTCATATAGAGCGAGGTTTGACCTTATCCAGAGCTTGGTTACCTGGTCTAAGGCGACTACACAGGCAGCGATTAGGAGGAATATCCCTCCCCGCCACCCGCTACCTCGCCAGCCTGCCCCTGGCATCCTTCGCCTGGTTGGCTTTACATTGAAGGCATAAGCTGGCCTGAGGTAATGCCTCCAGCCTGGCCAACTCTATCGTATTTCCGCAAATATCACATATATCGTAGATACCGGCTTCATATTTCTTAATGGCGTGCTCCACTTCGGCCAGCGCCTTGGTTAGCCTCTGTTCCAGGGCCATCCGCTTTTCCATCTCGAACGCCTCGGTAGCGCCTTCCTCCCTCTTGCCGAAAGGGCTACCCTCGCGCTGCCGGTCGGCAGATTTTTCTTCAGCTTTCAGCCTCTGGAGTTCCGCCTGCAGCCGCACATGTTCTTTCTTTAGCTGCTCATATAGTTCGGTTAGTTTAGACATAGCTTTAATACGTTTGAGTCTTGTGCGAATCATTCTAACTTACGTCGAATACGAAAGCAAGCTAATCTAGCATCATGCGGAGCTGCCTGATTGTACTCGCTGACTGGCTGCGCCAGTGATTATTGGCAAAAACAAAGGTCTTCTGGGCAAGGCCGTTTAATCTGGTTATTCGCGGTACCCATTCTTTCAACTCTTCGGCAGAATAGGTGTAGTCATATCGCTCGTAGGCATGTTCGTGCTGCCACCATTTAGCGGCGTTCCGTCCATGGAAGCGTACATAGGCGATATTGCTGGTGACCTCAGCCACAGGAGGCAGCAGATTTGGCAGCTGCGGCTCGTCGACGCAGCAAAAACCGAGGTTGTGCTTGCGCAACCAATCAAACATCTCTGGCTTCAGCCATTGAGCGTTGCGGAACTCCACAACCACTGGTACGTCCTTTAGTTTTTCCCGGAACAGCTTCAGATAGCCGGCATTTTGGTGATTGGCGCCGAAACTGAAAGGGAACTGAGCCAGCACGCAGCCCAGCTTACCCGAATCGACAAAAGGTTGCAGCATGCTAACGAAAGCTTCAAAAACTCCGTTGTCCGGATGACGCTGGTGAGTTATTTCCTGGTTGGCTTTAATAGAGAACACAAAACCTTCTCCGGTTTTACGAATCATCGACTCCAAAATAGAAAGCTTGGGTATGGCATAGTAGGTGGAATTAAGTTCCAGGGCATTAAACTCACGGGCATAAAAGCTCAGCCAGTCTCGCCTCTGAATGCCGCGGGGATAGAAATTATCTGCCCAGTCACTATAGCTGAATCCGGACGTACCTAAATAAAGCATAGCATATTAATGACAGCCGGAATGACATGTACATATTGTGAAATACATCAACCGGCAGGCCAGAACAATCTTTAACTAATTAACCGGACGGGCACTACCTGTTTATTAACGCCAGTACGCCCCATACAATGAGGAAAATGCCAACTACGATGTTAAGCGGTAAGATATTAAAAAGAATCAGTACGCCGGCTATGATCGCAATTATCGCCGCCACGACTCCGCTTATTTTGAAATTAGTTTTGGCCATGAGATTACACCTCCCGATATTTGATTATATCGACCATATTATTGATTTAAGCATGTGCTGTCAATCCAATTTAATATATCAAACAATAGAAAAGCGGCGGTCCGATTTTTTAACCAGCCCACCGCTCTGTTAGCTAATAAGAAGGATGTGCCTATACTTCCCTGAACTCGCCCTCTACGGTTCCTTCCTCGCTGCCACCAGGAGGAGGTTCGCCTGGCGGTGGGCTGCCGGATTCTCCGCCGGGTGGAGGCGTAGCGCCGCCCTGCCCGTAGACAGCGGAACCGATTTTCTGCATGGTGTTAGACAGGTCCTGCGTGGCACTACGCATGTAGTTGGCATCGGTGCCCTGAAGGGCCGACCGTACTGCAGCAATCTTACCTTCCAGTTCCTGTTTTAAGTCAGCAGGGATCTTGTCGCCCTGCTCCCTCAAGGTTCTCTCAGCAGTATAAACCAGGGTATCTGCGGTATTTCTGGCTTCCACCTCTTCCTTCTTTTTGGTATCTTCCGCCGCGTGAGACTCTGCGTCCCGCTTCATTTTCTCAACGTCATCTTTGCTTAAGCCGCTGGAGGCAGTAATAGTTATTTTCTGTTCCTTACCGGTACCTTTATCCTGAGCTCTAACGTTTAAAATGCCGTTAGCATCGATATCGAATGTTACCTCAATCTGGGGCACACCCCTGGGCGACGGCAAAATGCCGTCGAGCATAAATCTGCCCAGCGTCCTGTTGTCAGAGGACATGGAACGCTCTCCCTGAAGGATGTGGATTTCGACGCTTGGTTGATTGTCGGCAGCAGTGCTGAAAACCTGGCTCTTCGAGGTGGGTATGGTGGTATTCCGAGGAATAAGAGGTGTGGATACTCCACCCAATGTCTCAATTCCCAGTGTCAGCGGAGTGACGTCGAGTAAAAGAATATCCTTGACATCACCTTTAAGTACGCCAGCCTGGACGGCCGCCCCCAGAGCCACCACCTCGTCAGGATTAACTCCTTTTATGGGTTCCTTGCCGAAAAATTGGCGTACCATATCCTGTACCTTGGGCA
This sequence comes from uncultured Dehalococcoidales bacterium, assembly GCA_964548415.1. GTDB lineage: Bacteria > Chloroflexota > Dehalococcoidia > GIF9 > UBA5629 > 9FT-COMBO-48-23. The sequence goes on from CAZJQG010000027.1 coordinate 8,812, forward strand.
TTCTCGACTGTCCGCCGACCAGAATCACGTCTGTTATCTGGGCAGTGGTCAGTTTAGCATCAGCCAGGGCTTTGCGGCAGGGCTCGATGCTTTTCTCCAGCAGGTCCATGGCCAGCTGTTCCAGCTTGGCCCGGGTAAGGCTAATATTCAAGTGCTTCGGCCCAGAGGCATCCGCCGTGATGAAAGGCAGATTTATCTCGGTCTGCCCCACGGTAGATAATTCTCGCTTAGCCTTCTCTGCGGCATCCTTGAGCCGCTGCAATGCCATCCGGTCCTGTTTCAGGTCGACACCTGACTCCTTTTTAAACTCGTCACAAAGCCAGTCCATAATTCTCTGGTCGATATCATCGCCGCCCAGATGCGTGTCGCCGTTGGTCGACTTAACCTGGAACTGTCCTTCGCCCAGTTCAAGAATGGATATATCGAAAGTACCTCCACCGAGGTCGTAGACAGCGATAGTTTCTTCACCTTTTTTATCCATGCCGTAAGCCAGTGCTGAAGCGGTCGGCTCATTCACGATGCGGATGACATTCAACCCTGCAATTGTACCGGCATCCTTGGTCGCCTGCCGCTGGCTGTCATTGAAATATGCAGGTACGGTGATTACGGCGTCGGTGACCTTCTCGCCCAGATAGGCTTCGGCATCTACCTTCAATTTCTGCAGGATCATGGCTGAGATTTCGGGCGGACTGTATTCTTTACCCCCCATTACTACCCAGGCGTCGCCGTTCTTAGCTTCGACTATTTTGTATGGGAGCCTTTTTGTATCGTACTGTACTTCCGAGTCTTTGAATTTACGTCCCATTAACCTCTTCACACTGAAGATGGTGTTATCCGGATTGGTAATCGCCTGCCTTTTAGCCAGCAGCCCTACCAGCCGCTCACCTTTCTTATCGATAGCTACCACCGATGGTGTCAGCCTTTCCCCTTCAGCATTCGGGATAATCTTGGGCTCGCCACCTTCGATAACGGCCACCAGACTAAACGTAGTTCCTAAATCAATACCAACTGCCTTAGCCATTATGACCTCCTTTGTATACAAAATTATTAATTATCATTCTCATTTTCCCTATTTTTTATGAGTTTTTACTCTGCAGCCTTTGCCGGTTCAGAGCCAGGTGCCCCTTCCCCGTTCCCTACCACCACCTGAGGGGCTCGAATCAACTTATCTTTGAGTACGTAACCCTTTCGGACCTCACCCACTATAACGCCCTCGGCACCCGGTTGTTGAGCTACGGCCTCATGCCGGCTGGGGTCAAAAACCTCGCCGATGCATTTCACCTCGGTGACGCCGTACTTTGCCAGAACATCCTGTAACATTTTTTGAATCTGTTTAAAGCCGATAAGCCAGCTAAGCCCGTGACCCTTGGGAGCCGACGCCTGAAAAGCACGGTCGAAAGCATCCAGTACCGGCAGTATATCCGTGATCAATGCCGAGTTTGCCCAATTTATCAGGTCCTTTTTTTCTTGATCCTCTCGCGCCTTATAATTTCTGAAATCCGCCTCTGTCCTTTGCCAGTTGGCTAGGTATCTCTCTGCTTTTTCTTTCTCCTGTGCTAGCAGTGTTTCTAAAGACTCCGCTCCCTGCACTTCAACCTCGGCAGACGCCTTATCATCTAAAGTATCTTTTTCCTCCGTAGCCAACAAAGCCTCCTAAATCGAAATTTTAATCGTTACGGCTGACGCTAGCCACCAGGTCGCTCAATATTCTGGATATGTATTCTACTGTAGAAATTGCCCTACGATAATCCATACGGGTCGGGCCGATTATACCGATGGTGCCACCTATTCGGTCAGGAATTCCGTAGGGGCTAAAAACCAGGCTAAAGTCACGCAGCGTGGCATTTCTGTTCTCTTCGCCGATCACGACCTGCACGCCCAGCCGGTCGGAGCGGCGGCCGAAAGCTGCGCTTAGCCAGTCTCTGGTTTCCATCAATTCCATAATGTTCAGCATCCGGTCTTTTTGGGCAAACTCGGGCTGTCCTAGCATCAGCCGCAGTCCTTCAAGATAAGGTTGCTCGTATTCGAGTTCGTCTTCTGCAGACATCATATCTATCACAGCTTCTGTCACCCGAACTTCTACAGATGATAAGCCCAGCTTCACAGCAGAAATTTCTGAGCTCGTTAAGCTGGAAAAGACCGCATTAAGTTTGTTGCATACTATCGCCAGCTGTTCCTGGGTTATCGGCTCCCTGAATGATAAAAGTTGACGCTTGAGTATCGCTTCACTAAGAACCAGCACCATCAAAGCCATGGATTCCTGCAATGCCACCAGTTCCAGATGTTTAAATCGGCACTGCCTCGGCTTCGGAACGGTAACCAGAGCAGCATTCTTTGCCAGACTGGCCGTTATGGCAGCCGCGAGCTTCAACCATTTCTCGAACTCCTTTTCCACCTCTCGAAAAAGTTTTAGTATCCTGTCCTGTTCCTGCCGGTCAAGCTCGGTCTTTCTTGACAATGACTCGACATAGTGACGGTACCCTTTATCCAATGGGATGCTGCCCGCAGAAGTATGAGGACGTGCTATATAACCTTCTTCCTCCAGGTAGGCCATGTCATTACGAATGGTGGCCGGGCTTACACCCAGCTTATAGTTTCGAAAAATCGTTTCCGAAGCCACAGGTATAGCGGTATCGATATATTCGCTGACTATAATTCTTAGTACAGCGTCTCTTCTTTCAGTTAAACCCTTCAGCATTTTTAGCACTCTCCCCCTAAGACTGCTAACCACTATAATTTACCACTATATGGCCAATATGTCAAAAACAATTTAGATAAAAAGTGAGGCGGCCCAAAAGGCCGCCCCTTTTAACACTATATTTTAAAACTGCTCTACCTGTATCCTTCAGGAAGGGCTGGAGCGCCTTCTGAATAGGTGACTTCCAGAACGGCATCGGACCACTGAATAAATTCAGCTATATGATTGCCGTTAGTTACTTTCTTTTCAAAAAGCGCCTCAATCTGAAAACGTGTATCGGCTGCCGCAGCAAGATTGATGACCTCTTGAGTCACGTCTATTGAGGTCGGTGCCTTTGTCTGTAGCGGGACATGTATCAGATTGCTGCCGCTGAAGCTAAAACTCGGTAACTGGCTACCGTAATTAACCTTCCAGAAACGTAATCCGCCGAGTCCGGTAACGCTCGAGAATGGATCTCCCACAACACTGGTCGTTGTAAACGTTATCGTGGCGTTCTGTACGTACTTACCTGCCAGACTGAAGATATCATAGCTCCAGTACGCGTGGTAACCAACATCGTTTGCATCATCACCCGCTATCGTCCGCGTGGTATCCCTATCGCCGGTAGAACTTACGGTACCGGTCTCCTGTGGTATCGGTGAGAAAGACACTGTATTCATCGCCGCAGCCACGGTAAGGGCAACATTGCCTCGGCTCTCTCCTCCCTTGCCGTCGCTGACAATTACCGTTACGTTAAAGGTCCCGCTCTTGCTGGGAGCTACCCAGGTGACCTTATCGCCCACTCCGGTGATGCTGCCGGCGCTGGCCTCCCAGCTATAGGTCACCGGATCGCCATCGGGATCGCTGGCTATGCAGGTAAGCAGGGCAGTACCACCGAATAGCACTCCCGATGGGCTGGCTGTGAAACTGGAGATAATGGGTGCCTGATTAGCGCCGACCGTTATATTGACGCTGGGGACTGTGTCGAGGCCCCCTTCCCATCATCTACAACTACTGTTACGATGTACGTACCGTAATTCGGAGGAGCATTCCAGACAACAGTCGGCCCCGAACCGGTGAAATTACCACCCGTAGCCGTCCAGTTGAAGTTGAGCTGGTCTCCGTCCGGATCCTGGGCAATACAGGTAATCTCCGTGTTAGCCGATGGATAAAGCTGCTGGCTTTTGGCGACCAGGCTAACAATTGACGGCGGTTGATTCCCGGTGGGTGCCGGCGATGCGGCACCACCACCACAAGCGGCGCCCCCTACCACAATAACCGACAATGTAACGACAAGAAAAGCGAAGACAATCTTGTGCATTTTCATCTCAACTCCCCTCCTTATAATTTAAGAATATCAGAAGTGCGTTGTGACAACAAGACAGAAAACAGTAAAAATGGTCTGGGTCTTCTACTTAGTATTGACGGCTAGGTCGTAGCTAATGACTTTCCAGGCATCAGGACCGATGGTTTGGACACTGAACTCCCAGGTATCATTAGGCCGTAAGTTCTGCTTCACTGCGGAACCTGTAGCAATGAGCTTCTTGTCCTTATCATAGAAATTGACGGAAATAGTAGCCGAATTGATATCGGTATTTGTTACATTCTGGGCTCTGCCGTGCACAATTGCCACGCTCTGTGGGCCTCCCCCGGAGAACTCATGCACCGTAAGATTCTGGTCCAGAATTTTAAGTCCTCCGCCGCTGGCACAACTAACCGAAGCGATAACTAGACAAAAAAGTAAGGCTATCGATACAATATATCGTTTCATAAAATCAGCTAGCCAGAGCACAACCTGTTTAAATTAATCATCTTCCGCAACAGTGTCTGACCGGCCTGGGCACGACGTGCATTGTTACAGTAGCTTGGTCGCTGGCGCCTGTGCCATCACTGACCGTCACCATGACATGGAAATCGCCGTATTCATTAGGGCTCTGCCAGCGCACTGTAGCTCCCTCACCCGTGATGTTTCCACCATCGGTAGACCATACATACTGCACTGTATCCTCTTCCGGGGCTGAAACCATGGCTGTTATATCGGAGGCTCCCTGCGGGTAGACACTACTAATTTCTGGTTCCAGATTCGTTACAGCCACGGTCTTATCAGTTGCTGATTCTGTACTAACCAAACAGGCGTTGTTAAATATCAGCAGCGCTATCACCAAAGCAAAGCAAATTTTATATAGATGGCTCTTCACAGCTTTTACCTCCGCAGATAAGTAGCGAAAGTATATAGGAGGATTGATATTTTGGCAAGACTAAGTTCGGCGGTTAAGATTCGGGCAATTGTAGAGGAAATTGAATTTGTCGATAACATAATATAAACTATTAACAATTCTTAAACGTTCATTTGAGCCATTGGGGCAAAAAACGTTGACGGAAACCAGAGCGGAACTGACTAAGGAAATCCTCAGCCTGCAGCAGATGAGTCATTCTTTAGGGCGGTACGCCCCTGAGGCCTGGATGGAACTAGACCTTACTATTGGTCAATTAAAATGCCTGTTCTTTATCGATTCTCAGGGAAGCACGAATTTTAGAAATCTGGCCAAGGCTCTGGGAGTCACCCCACCGGACATAACCAGACTAGTTGACCGCCTGATTGAACAGGGATTCGTCAGTCGTCGCGAACACCCTGATGATCGCCGCATGCAGCTTCTGCAGGTCACAAAAAAGGGTACCAGCCTATTGGCCAGGCTCAGAGAAAATAAGACTACTCACTTACACCGCATACTAGCTAACCTCAGTGATGCGGAACTTATAACGGTGGCGCGGGGGCTTCGGGCCCTGGTCGAGGCCGCCGGTCTGGAAGGAGAAAATAAAAGATAAATACATCGTGTTCAGTTGTTTAATCTATAAATGTCCGATTATTCTTCAGGAGCTATTGAGATGAGTAAAAAAGTATCAGGCATAATTCTATGTGCTTTGCTTTTAATCCCCGTCATACTAAGCGCGTGTGCCTCTAATAAACCCTTAACCGAAATGCAGGCAGTAGCCGCAGCCCAGAAAGGGGACCTTGAAATTAAGGTGGAAGTGAGCGGTTATATCGAGATGCCGACTGCAGTAAATCTTTATTTCGATTCCACCATGTTCACTCCACCATACAGCGCCAGAATCGAAAAGATATACGTTAACAAAGGAAGCCAGGTTAAGGCCGGAGCTTTACTCGCCAAGCTCGATGATGCGACCCAGAAACTGGCAGTCGAATCTGCTCAGTACTCTCTGGAACTGGCAATAAATAATGTCGTTCAGACAGTCTGTTGCGGTGTAGTGAAAGCTCCCACCTTCTACAGCGATGCGGTGGCCTTATACCGTTTCCAATTCGCCACCAGCGAAATTCAGAATGCACAGTCCCTGTTAAAAAGCGGGGAATTCGAGTCAGCCGCCTCTCAAATCGCACTGGCAAAATTCGACATCGATGCCGCCAAAAATGTTTACACCAACCCGGAGTACGCCAGCCTAAGAGCCGAGTTAGGCGAGTACACGAAGGAAATAGTTACAAGCTTCGATGCAGACACGGCTATCGCCAGACTAATCGGCGAGATCGACCGAATTTCGATGATTCGGAACCAAATTAGCTCAGGCAACTATACTGAGACCGGCAAGATGCTGGATTCGCTGTTGAGTGATATGGCGGAAACCAACGTAGTTGTACAGCGAACGACACATTCGCCGGCAGCCTATACCTGCCCGGATACCTGCACCGGATTCACTATCATCAACGAAGCACTGGCTAAACTCGAAGAAGCCAAACAAATGGCCAGCTCGAATGATGCAGATTCATTAAAGTTTAATGAAACTCTCCAGATAGTTATACATGACTTGGAGCTCGGGGATAAGGTGTTACAGGAAAATGTGTCTACATACCGTCAAGGACTAAACTTAAAATCAGAGCGTGACTACAGCATAAACATTCAGACAGCACTGATTAATCTGGACCGGGCTAAGCAATCACTGCTGAAGACCGAGCTGCTCGCTCCATTCGACGGGGAAATTGTGGATGTTAACCTTCATGCGGGAGATATGATCACTCAGAGGTACTCTGTGACCGGACTTCCTATCGACGTCTATGTATTGAAACTTGCTGACACCAGTGCTGTTACCATGATTGGTTCAGTCGATGAAATAGATGTTGGGAAAATTTCAAAAGGACAAACGGCGACCGTTACGGTCGACGCCCTTCCGGGTAGGCCCTTTGAGGGCCAGGTACAGTTTATTTCGCCATTCGGTACGCTGCAAACTGGCATCGGCAATTATCAGGTGGAGATCGCCCTGAACCCTGAAGCAGCAGCATATCTGACCGGAGGAATGACCGCCACAGCCGAGATACTGGCAAATCAGCGTACCGATGTCTTACTTATTCCGAACGACGCACTTCATACAAAGGATAATGAAAACTGGGTTTATGTGATTAATGAAAACAAAGTCGGACAGTTAGAACAACGACAGGTTCAAGTCGGTTTAAAAAGCCGGACACAGACGGAGATTATTTCCGGCTTAAATGAAGGTGAAAAAGTGCTGTTGGGAGCAGGATATACTCCGGCCAGAACCTTAAACAGCCCTAACTAACGACGCGAACTACTTCGGAGGCAACTATTATGGCAAATAAATTTGGCGACAGAATGAAATCAATGCTTTCATCCAGGACGGGGAAGATTATTTTCGTCACCGTCTGTGTGTTTGTCATTGCTGGCCTGATTGTGGGCGCCTACCTCGGTTATGAAAACTATAAATTTGTGAGTAGCAGCAATGCCAATATATCGGCGCCGTTAATTTCTGTTGGTGCACTGGTGCCGTGCCAGGTAATAAGCCTCGATACCGACTACGGCAGCTATGTAGAAAAAGGGCAGAGAATCGCGGTGGTCGGTGCACCACGTTCTGATAACCCTGTAAACATGCAAGGGCTAAAAGATATTCCGGTTGGCCGCAGTAATGTCGAATCTCCGGTTAACGGTTATGTGGCTGCCGTCTGGACCTACCCGGGTGCCGTAATCGCTGCCGGACAACCGATAGTAACCGTATATGACATATCTGAGACATGGTATTAGCCAACGTTACGGAGACTGAAATTTATCGGATAGAGCCTGGTCAGGAGGTACAGATCACGGTGGATAGTCTGGGTGGCGCCAATCTGAAAGGACACGTGGAAGGCATCGCAGCGGCAACCGCTGGCACCTTCTCGATTATACCGCCGAACAACACCACGGCTAATTTCGTAAAGGTAGCCCAGGTCGTCCCGGTAAAGATTACCATCGATAATCCGGCAAGCTATATTTTAATCCCCGGAACTTCTGTAGAAGTAAAGATATCCATTAGATAGCGGAAAAGAAGCACCCATGCCAGAGACTGAATGGAAGATCCTTCTGGTTGCCGTGGCCGGCACCTTCATGGTCATCCTCGACCAGACCATTATGAATATTGCCCTGCCGCACATAATAGCCGTATTCAATGTTCCTACCGATCATGCACAACTGGTAATTTCGGCTTATCTAATGGCCACTGCCATTACCACGCCGGCTGCAGCTTACCTGTGTAATCGTTTCGGTACCAAACGAGTTTATATATTCAGCCAGGCCAGTTTTCTTTTCGGGTCGATCCTGTGCGGTATTTCCTGGAATGCCGATTCACTAATTTTATTCCGCATACTGCAGGGACTTGCCGGAGGCCTGCTAAGTCCGATAGCGATGACCCTTCTTTTTCTTAACGTGCCGCCGCAGCAGCGCGGCACAGCCATGGCTATTTTCGGAATTCCCCTCATGCTCGGGCCGGTCATCGGGCCTACACTTGGTGGCTATCTGGTTACGGACTGGTCCTGGCGTATGGTTTTCTACGTTAACGTGCCGGTAGTGCTGGTGGCTATTCTGCTTGGCTGGGCCTGGATTAAGGAAACACCATCTATGCCGGCAGGCTTCGATTTCAAAGGATTCGCACTCGCGGCCACAGGATTCAGCACCCTACTTTATGCCCTGTCTTATGCGCCTACATGGGGTTGGCATGATATACGCATCATCGGATTGTTGACCCTGGGAACATTGTGCCTCATAGCTTGGATTGTGTTGGAGTTGAGGTCCGACACGCCGATGCTCGACCTTAGAATATTCAAAAATAGCGGCTTTTCCCTGGCTACCGGATTGACGTTCGTAACCACGATAGGACTTTTCTCTATAATTTTTCTATTGCCGCTATTTCTCCAGAACATTAGAGGCTTATCGGCGCTGCAAACAGGCTTACTTATGTTACCAGCCGTGCTGGGTTCCATTGTTACCATGCCGATAGCGGGTCGACTTTATGACCGGATAGGACCAAAAATACCGGTTGTCGCCGGATTGATTGTAACGGGAGTAGCCACCTTCTGGATGCGTAACCTCGATGTGACCACGCCGGATAACCTCTTAAGGCTGATCCTCTTCGTCAGAAGCATGGGGATTGGGCTGGCCATGATGCCGGTAATGACGTATGCGCTGGCCTCCGTAGAACAGAAAATGACAGCACAGGCATCTTCAATCATGAATGTCAGCCGGACCGTTTTCGCTTCTCTCGGCATCGCTATCTTTGCCACCATGCTTTCAAATTTCCAAAAAACGAACCTTGCCGTCATTTCGCAGACGTTTACCCCAGGCTCGCCGGAGACGATGCATTTCGTTTCAATGGTACAGGTGTTACTCATGCAAGCCGGCCAGACACTGGAGGCAGCCAGACAGACAGCTGTGTATGTGCTCTACCTGCTGGCCAACGCGCGGGCCGCAGTAGCTGCATTTCAAGTACAATATGTAATAGCCAGCGTAATCATTTTCGTTGGGATTGTGCCAGCTTTCTTCTTACCGTTCGGACGGCCAAAGGATACCCAACCCACTGCACCAATAGCATAGCTTTCCATCTTCAGACGTAACTCGAGCCTGTTGACCACGGACGAGCGGGATGGTATTATTCTTTAGTTCTCCTGGAGGCTGATATTGTCCGTTAATCCCAAAAAAGACAGCGAGGTTGCTCGCTATATAAAGCTTGAAGCCAAACGGCAAAAAGAAACCATTAATCTTATTGCCGCCGAAAACTATGCCAGCCGCCAGGTACTTGAAGCGCAGGGCTCAATACTGACCAACAAGTATGCAGAAGGTTATCCTAATCGTCGCTATTATGCCGGCTGTCCGAATATAGATGCCATTGAAAGCCTGGCCATCGAGCGTGCTGAAAAGCTGTTCCATGCCGACCATGCTAACGTGCAGCCTCATAGCGGCAGCCAGGCCAATATGGCCGCCTATTTCGCCTGTCTCAATCCGGGCGATACAGTTATGGGAATGAGTTTAAGCCACGGCGGTCATTTAACTCACGGAGCCCCGGCCAATTTCTCGGGCAAGTGGTATAAGTTTGTGACTTATGGACTGGACCCAAGTACGGAAAAAATCGACTATGACGAGGTGGAAAAGCTGGCCATAAATCACAGACCTAAACTTATCGTCTGCGGAGCCAGTGCCTACCCTCGCATCCTCGACTTCTCAAGGTTCCGCAGTATAGCTGACAGGGCGGGAGCTCTGCTTATGGCCGATATGGCACATATCGCCGGACTGGTGGCTGCCAACTTGCATCCATCTCCGGTGCCTCACGCCCAAATAGTCACTTCGTCGACTCATAAGACGCTTCGCGGTCCCAGGAGTGGTTTTATCCTGTGCCAGCAGAACCTGGCGAGCCAAATAGATTCGGGGGTCTTCCCTACAATGCAAGGCGGCCCGCTAATGCATGCCATAGCCGCTAAAGCTATGGCTTTTTTTGAAGCTATGCAGCCCGAGTTTATCACGTATCAAAAAGCGGTCCTAACAAACGCGCAGTTGCTGGCCGCTGAGCTTAATCAGAAAGGTTTGCGTCTGGTCTCCGGCGGCACCGACAACCACCTTATCCTCATCGACCTGACATCTACCGGCATAACCGGAATCGTGGCTCAGGAAGCGCTTGAGGCTGCCGGTATACTGGTAAACAGAAACTCGATACCTGGAGAAACAAGGTCGCCGCAAATTACCAGCGGCATCCGGCTGGGCACACCTGCCATAACTACCAGAGGCTTCAGGCAGAAAGAAATGAAACAGATTGCAGCTTTCGTAATAAAAGTGCTCTCTGATCCCGGGGATAAGAAAATTCAAAAAGAAATCTCCAAGCAGGTCGTTGCTATCTGCAGCCGCTTCCCAGCGCCTGGAATAGATTAAAGTCAATCTGCACTCCTCACACTCGTTGACACTGCCCTTCAACCAGCTTACACTGAAAAATTAGACCTCCTATATCATTTACACTTATAATTCAATATTGCGTGCCAAAATTATGGAACCAAAATTTGCCATCGAAACCAGAGCTCTAACCAAGAAGTACGGTGAGCTAACAGCAGTCGATCAGTTGAACCTTACCGTAGAGCACGGCGAAGTGTTCGGCTTGCTGGGGCCTAACGGTGCCGGCAAGACAACCATTATTTCCATGCTGTGCACTATAGTCAATCCGACCTCCGGCAGTGCTGCCGTAAACGGCTATGACATATTAAAACGGGCTGGTAAAGTAAGGCGTAGTATTGGCATTGTCTTTCAGGACCCGAGCATCGATGACCGACTCACCGGCAGAGAAAACCTGCAACTCCACGCTTGCCTATACGACGTGCCATCGGAGCTGGCCAAAAAACGCATTGCTGAGGTGTTGAACCTCGTGGGATTGGAGGATAGGGCTGATTACGCCATGAAGACCTATTCCGGAGGTATGCGCCGTCGATTGGAGCTGGCGAGAGGTTTGCTTCACCAACCCAGGGTGCTTTTCCTTGACGAGCCTACCCTTGGACTCGACCCTCAAACCCGGGAGCACCTGTGGGAATATATTGAAAACCTAGCCAAGACCACGAAAATTACCATCATTCTCACCACGCACTATATGGAAGAAGCGGACCAGCTGTGCCAGCGTATTGCCATTATCGACTACGGGAAAATTAAGGTGATAGATACACCGGCAAATCTAAAAACGGCTCTAAAGGGCGACGTAATAACAATCACTACGCCTCAACCACAAAGACTGGCAGACAGGTTCGACGAGCTCAAACTAGCTCCGCGGGTGGATGCCTCTTCCGAAGCTTTAAGATTAACCGTCCCAAATGCCGAAAAGCTCATACCCAAATTGATTAAGATCGCCACCGACATTGGAATAGAAGTAAGCTCTGTATCCATTCACCGGCCTACATTGAATGACGTATTCCTTCATTACACAGGCCGCGACATAAGGGACGAGGAAGCCGAGTCCGCAATGAAAAAATTTATGATGATGGGGCGAGGCAGATGAGCGACCTCAGAAAAATTTACGGCCTGTGGCACAGAGAAGTCCTAAGATACTGGCGTGAAAAGTCACGAATTCTATCGTCGCTGATATTGCCCCTGCTCTGGCTGGTAGTGTTCGGCAGCGGACTCAGGGGTATACCGGTAGCCGGCGGGTTGACCTATCAGACTTATATTTTCCCGGGGATACTGGGTATGACGCTTTTATTTACATCGGTATTTTCCGGAGTTTCGGTGATTTGGGACAGGGAATTCGGATTCCTCAAAGAAATTCTGGTAGCACCTGTGTCACGCACCACCATTGTATTAGGCAAAGCGTTGGGCAGCGGAACCAGCGCACTTATCCAGGGCACGTTATTGTTACCGCTTTCATATCTTGTCGGCGTTCACCTGCCACCGCTCTCAATATTAATACTTATTCCCACGATGGTACTTATATCTATCGGACTCGTCTCGGTCGGTCTGCTCATCGCCTCGCTCATGACAAGCATGGAAGGCTTTAATTTCATCATGAGCCTGGTAATCATGCCCATGTTTTTTACCAGCGGCGCACTATTTCCGTTGACTTCGGCCCCCGCCTGGCTGCGATACTTCAGTTACATTAACCCTATGACCTACGGCGTTGACGTATTGCGCTGGGCTTCTTTTAGAGATAGCGCTAGCGTATTGCCGGTTTACATAGAGTTTCTTATACTTTTAGTATTCGCCGCAGCTCTGGTCATAGCCTGTTCCTACACCTTCGCTCGTAAGAAATAGTTTGAGCCCCCATTTCGTAGTTTCCTAGTGCACGCACCTTTCTGCTTCTTATAATAACAGTGGTTTTTACCAAAACTTTACACAGGCACAAAACTACGGCAACATTCCACTGTTAGACTGACATCAGGCTAAGAAGTCACCCGAACCTTGAAAAGAGGGCCCTTTCATGGTTGAAATGTGACTTCCGGTCTAAAACAGGAAAGGAGGATATATTGAAAGTCAAAGTTGCTCTTACCACGTTCATACTGGCCGTAACTTTGGTTACAAGCTTGCCCGTTGTGGCTCTAGCCCAGAATAACGGGGCGCCTCCGCGCCAAGGCGCGCTCGAAGCTCGGGTTGCCGAAATACTGGGTATCGACCTGCAAGAGCTGGAGGCCGCGGTCAAACAGGTCAGGACAGAAACAAATAAAGAAACGCTGGATGCCAGACTTCAGGAGCTGGTAGACAGCGGCAAACTGACCAAGCAACAAGCTGATGAGCTCAAGAGCTGGTTGAATTCCAGGCCCGATGTGCCCGCCGTTCCGCTGGGAAAGCTGGACGAAGCTATTCAGAACGGTACCATAACCCGGGAACAGGCTGATGCCCTAAAAGCCTGGCAGGAAACCCGACCGGATATTCCTAAAATCAGTCCCGAGCCGCTAAGAGAGCGCATCCCGGAAATCAGGGACAACCGCGACACCATGATGACGCGCGTGGCCGATGCCCTCGGGATCGACAAAGATGAACTGGTGAGTGCTTTCCAGCAGGCCCAGCGTGAATTGCGGGAAAGTGCGCTTGATACCAGATTACAGGAACTGGTAAGCCAGGGCGCCTGGACTCAGCAGCAGGCGGACGCTTACAAGGCATGGTTGAACGCCCGGCCCGATGTGCCGCCGCTTAGGCTGGGGCCAGAATTCGAACCACCCGACTAAGAATCTGGAAGGACTTAAACGCGTGTTTAGCAGGCCGTGTAGAATGCGGCCTGCTAAACTTGATATATAAGCATACCGAACATCTTTGATATATAATTACCGAAACATTTAAGTGCATGTAAATGACTACCATACTGGTCGTGGATGACGAACCCAATATCCGGGCATTGGCCAAGCTTTACCTCGAACAGGAGGGATACCACGTGGAAGTGGTTGGTAACGGCAGTGATGCCCTTACTCAAATGGCCTCCATTAAACCGTCGCTTATCGTTCTGGATTTAATGCTGCCTGACATCGACGGGTTCGAGGTATGCCGCCAGATACGAAAAAAAAGCGATGTCCCCATACTTATGCTTACCGCCAGAAAAGAAGACATTGACAAAATAGTCGGCCTGGAACTGGGCGCCGACGACTATATAACGAAACCTTTTAACCCCAGAGAACTGGTGGCCAGGGTAAAAGCCGTTCTTCGTCGTTACAAGGCAGGGTTCAAGTCCGGAGAAGCTTTTGAGTTGGGGAACCTGAGAATCGACCCCGCCAGGCGCGAGGTCACCATAAACGGCCAGCCTGTCCGCCTGCGGACGAAGGAATTCGACCTGCTGACTACGCTAGCCCAAAACCTGGGAGTTGTACTGACCAGGGACAGGCTCCTCGAGATAGTGTGGGAGACGGATTATTATGGTGAAACGCGGACGGTGGACATACATGTAAACCATCTTCGGGATAAGTTGCAGGGTGCTAATGTCTCCATAGAGACCGTGCGCGGCATTGGCTACAAGATGATATTGAATTCTAAATCGCCGGATAATTGAAAACATTCAACGTAGGACGACTATGAGCCTTCGTACACGTCTTATTCTTTCATTTGTATTGATAATAGTCCTGTGCCTGGGCATAGTGGCTGCTTCGCTGGTAGTGTTGCTTGGCGACCAATTAAACAAGATGGCAATGCTACGCGTAGCCGACACAGCACTGCCCATCTACGTTCAGTTTAGAGCCGCAGTCAGAGGTCAGATCCCTCTGAATCAGGCGTGGACCAATCTGCAGGAGATGTCAAAGGAGACAGGGACTTACATCTTTTTGCTCGACTCCGAGGACACGATTATCAAACAGGCGATACCCGAGGATAGTTCCTGGACACCACCATCCAAGCTCGAAATAGCAAAACCGCCTGGCAACAGGCCGGCCCCTTATAGTGGAATTTACGCTGCGCCGGGCGGCGAAACGTTTATTTTTGTCGCTCAACCAGTTGCCGGATTATTTGGACCGCCGAACCCACCAAACCCGCCTAATCCGGATACATTCGTTCTGGCAGTGCCGCGCAGCCAAGCGTTATCGGTCTGGACTGATTTTGCCCGGCCATTTATATGGGCAGGGCTTGTCGCTCTGGCTGTTTCCATAGTTATAGCCGTAGTACTGGCCCGATCCGTCTATATACCGGTGCGCCATGTAACCAATGCCGCCGAAGAAATAGCCAGGGGCAATTACGAACAAGAAGTTCCGGTAGACGGCCCGAAAGAGGTTAGAGGTCTGGCGCAGAGCTTCAATCAAATGTCCAAGGAAGTAAAGCGTTCTCAGCAAATGTTGCGCGACTTCGTGGCTGATGTCTCTCACGAACTCAGAAGTCCCTTGACCTCTATAAAGGGATTTGCTCAGGCCATTGTCGATGGTACCGCCAAAGGTAAAGATGCGCAGCTTAAAGCCGCCGTGGTAATCGAGGACGAGTCCAAACGTATGATGCGGCTGGTTGAAGAGTTGCTTGAGTTCTCCAGACTCGAATCGGGCCAGATAAAGATGGCCAGCGAACAGGTCGATCTGAAAGATCTGCTTCAACAATGCTACGAGATATTTCTCCTGCGCGCCGAAGAAAAGGGTATAAATCTCACAATAGCCGTAGAACCGATGCCTTCGGTTACCGGGGACATCGACCGTCTGGAGCAGGTGTTCAGCAACTTATTGGACAACGCCCTAAAACACACTCCGTCACGGGGCGATGTCACCATCACGGCTCGGCAGCCAAACACGACTTCCGTCGAAATTTCTATTACCGATACC
The DNA here is from genome assembly GCA_964548415.1 of uncultured Dehalococcoidales bacterium. GTDB lineage: Bacteria > Chloroflexota > Dehalococcoidia > GIF9 > UBA5629 > 9FT-COMBO-48-23. The sequence goes on from CAZJQG010000027.1 coordinate 24,501, forward strand.
GGTCCCGGAATATCAGCCGAACAGATGCGGCATGTATTCGAACGATTCTACAAAGCCGACCCATCGGCCGGAAAAGCCGGTGCCGGTCTAGGCCTGGCAATTGCGCGGCAGATTGTACTGGCTCATGGAGGAAATATAAACGCCAGGAGTTCGGTAGGCAAGGGAACAGAATTTCTGGTTAGCTTGCCCACGGGTGGCCCACAAATTTCGCATAGCTAGGGCACAAACTGCCAAGCACGCATTCGTTGCAGCGGGGCCGCTGTGCTTTACAGGTCCTTCGTCCGTGCTCTATCAGCAAAACGTGAAACTTATAGACGTCACCGGCTGGCACCAGACCTTCCAGTATCCGGTGCGCTTTATTAACTGTAACCCCGGAATCGATGAGCCCTAATCTTTTACTCAGTCGAAACACGTGAGTATCCACCGGCAGAGCCGGTATACCCAGTGAGAAGAGCAAAACAACGCTGGAGGTTTTCATTCCGACCCCCGGCAGCCGCATCAGCCAGTCTCTGGCTTCCTCCAAACGCATATCCTTTAAAAAGCCAAGGTCCAACGCCCCGCGCTGTCGTTGTATCTCCTCGAGCGCCTGCTTTATATATCCGGCCTTGATCTTCCCCAAACCGCCGGTTTTAATTACCTGGCAAATCCGGTCAACGCTGGCATCGGCCACCTCTTGCCAGCTCGGAAATGAGTCTAGAAGGCGCTGAAAAGCGGGCCGCGAATTTTTGTCAGACGTATTCTGAGAAAGAATCGTCTGCACCAGAACCGCCACAGGACTCCTCTGGGGACGCCATTGTACGTCTCCATATTCCGCGCTTAAAAGTTTTAGAATTCGATTGATATCCGCCACTGCAACCATTATACAAACAACCATTAATAAATCCTAAAATTAAGCCCAGAAATTAAGGACATAACCGGCGGTTTGGTGCTATAATTACTTCACCAAATTAATGGAGAGGTTTATGGATGAACTGAAGGTATTCACCGGCAACGCTCATCCTGCTTTGGCTAAGGCAATATGCGACTATCTGAAGATACCTCTTGGTAAGGCCGAGGTTTTTGAATTCACTAATGAAAATATATTCGTCCGTATACGGGAAAATGTACGCGAACGTGACGTTTTTGTGGTTCAACCTTTGTCTACACCGGTCAACAAGAACCTGGTGGAGCTTCTTATCATGATCGACGCCTTCAAACGGGCGTCGGCTGGTAGAATCACTGCGGTGATTCCTTATTACGCCTACGGTCGCACCGATAAGAAGGACCAGCCGAGAGTACCCATCACGGCTCGATTGATAGCTGATTTGCTCACCACTGCTGGTGCTAATCGTGTCCTGACCATGGACCTTCACGCCCCGCAAATCCAGGGGTTCTTCAATATACCGGTCGACGAGTTGACCGCATTGTTCATACTAAGTAATTTTTGGAAGGAGAAAAAACTCAAGAATCTGGTGGTGGTGGCCACGGATATAGGAATATCTGCGCGTGCCCGGGACATGGCATCCAAGCTCAATGCTCCTCTGGCAATTATAGAAAAGAGGCGGCTCGGTAACGCGGATGCCACTGAAACACTCGATATTATCGGCCACGTGGAAGGCATGTGCGCCCTGACGATAGACGATGAAATCGACACCGCTGGCTCGCTGGCGGGCGCTGTTAAGACGCTATTAGAACACGGCGCGACTGCTTGCTACTCGTGCTGCACACACCCTGTGTTTTCAGGTAAGGCTATAGAGCGTATTTCCGGCTCACCCGTTAAAGAAGTTGTAGTTACCGACACACTTCCCAGCAAAGATAAAAAACCTGATAAGATAACGGTGCTTTCTATAGCTCCGCTTTTCGGTGAAGCCATTAACCGCATACACACCGGAATGTCCATCGGCGCCTTATTCGAGTAATAAAACATATGCTTAAGTGGCTAGGAAGCCTAATTGATTCCAACGAAAAAGAAGTCCGGCGCCTCGAGCCCACCGTAAACCACATAAACTCGCTCGAGCCTGAATTCCAGAAACTCAGCGATGCTGAGCTTCGCGCCAAAACAGATGAGTTCAAATCCCGTCTCAGTAAGGGAGAGACGCTGGATGACATCTTGCCCGAGGCCTTTGCCGCAGTCAGGGAATCAGCCCGGCGCACCATTGGCGAGCGCCATTTCGACGTACAGCTAATCGGCGGCATGGTTCTGCACCAGGGCAAAATTGCCGAGATGAAGACCGGCGAAGGTAAAACCCTGGTAGCCACATTGCCCCTTTATTTAAATGCTCTTGCGGGTCTTGGATGCCACCTGGTTACGGTCAATGACTACCTGGCACGCCGGGATGCGTACTGGATGGGCCCGATATTTCACGCGCTCGGCCTGTCCGTTGCCAGCGTCTATCCACCGCAAAGCCCGGCAGAGCAACTGCCAGCCCGGCTGTATGACCCGGATTACATCGATGAAAAGGACAAACGCTGGCCCCATTTCCGACCCATAAACCGCAAACAGGCTTATCAGGCTGATATAACATACGGCACCAACAACGAGTTCGGCTTCGATTACCTCAGGGACAATATGGCTGTAGATTTATCCCAATGCGTCCAACGAGAGCTCAATTACGCTATCGTCGACGAGGTGGACAACATACTAATAGATGAAGCCCGAACCCCATTAATAATCAGCGGCGCCGGTGAGGAAGCCACTCAGAAATATTACACATTCGCTCGCCTGATACCTCAACTCAAGAAAGACGAGGACTATACCGTTGAAGAAAGGGAACGGCAGACATTCCTGACTGAGTCCGGCATGACCAAGATGGAAAAATGGCTGCGCCACGAGGGATTGCTTAAGGCTCCAAGCTTGTACGACCCTGCTAACTATAGCTTAACGCAATATCTTGAAAACGCATTGAAGGCGCACGTTTTATTCAGGAGAGACCGCGATTATGTGGTCAAGGACGGTCAGGTCATAATCGTGGATGAGTTCACCGGGCGCCTCATGTTCGGTCGCAGGTACTCCGAGGGGCTGCACCAGGCCATCGAAGCCCAAGAAAGGGTCAAGATCGAGAAGGAAAGCGTGACTCTGGCCACTATCACCTTCCAGAACTACTTCCGTCTATATAAGAAGCTGGCCGGTATGACCGGCACCGCCGCCACTGAGGCCGAGGAATTCCACAAGATTTATAAGCTCGAAGTGGTCGTCGTACCTACCAATAAGCCGATGATTCGAGAGGATAATTCGGACCAGATTTACAAAGATGAAGAGACTAAATTTAAAGCTGTAGCCAAAGAAATTGAAAGCATGAATCAGCAGGGAAGGCCTGTTTTGATTGGAACGGTCTCCATCGAAAAGTCTGAATTGTTAAGCGATATATTGAAAAGAAAAGGCGTAACGCACCAGGTACTCAACGCTAAAAACCATGAAAAAGAAGCAGCCATCATCGCTGAGGCCGGCGGGGTAGGCGCCGTTACCGTAGCTACCAACATGGCTGGCCGCGGCGTTGATATCATACTTGGCGGTAAAAAGCCGGAAGAACCGAGACGCGAGGACTTCCCTGATGACGATGAATGGCAAAAAGCTCATCAGTCATGGCAAAAGGAATGTAAGCAGTGGCCAGCGGAGCATGATAAAGTGGTGGATCTTGGAGGACTTCACGTTATCGGCACCGAACGGCACGAAGCCAGGCGTATAGACAACCAGCTGCGAGGCCGTTCCGGCAGGCAGGGAGACCCGGGCAGTACGCGCTTCTATGTTTCTCTGGAAGACGACGTAGTCCGCCGATTCGGTGGCGACCGCATAAAGGGCTTCATGGAGTGGGCCGGTTTTGACGAGAACACGCCTATCGAGCATTCCATGGTCAATAAGGCCATCGAAAACGCTCAGGTCAAGGTAGAAGGTTTCCATTTCGATATCCGTAAACATCTAGTTGATTACGACGACGTGGTCAACAAGCACCGCGAAGTCATCTATGCCGAGCGCAGAAAAATACTCGAAGGCGCCGACCTCAAGACGAACATCCTATCTATGGTGCGTGAAGAGATCGAAAAGATGGTCGCCGCCAGCTGCAGTCACGACTACCTGGAGCCTAATTTGACTGGATTAATCGAGGAGCTCTCTGAAATCATGCCTGTCCCGCCTGAGATAAATCCAGGAACTCTAAAAGGACTGAAGTCAGACGAAATTTGCGATAAGTTGATTGCTTACGCCGAGCAGCTGTATGAGCAGCGTGAAAACGAAGTGGGTTCAGCAAACATGCGCATTGTGGAAAGACTGGTAATGTTGCGCGCCATCGATGGCCTCTGGAAGGAACATCTAACGGAAATGGACCATCTACGTCAGCAGGCTAGTCTGTACGCAGCCCGGCAAATAGACCCCATCGTCGCTTACAAGAAAGAGGGGCATGCATATTTCGAGAGCCTGATCGCCGGCATACAGCACGATGTTGTTCATACAATCTACAAGGTCACTATCGAAAAGAGAGAAGCGCCTGCTCCAAGGCAGCCGCAGAAAGTCGCAGTACCGGTAGGGAAAAAAGTCGGCCGCAACGAACCCTGCCCCTGCGGCTCCGGTAAAAAGTACAAGCACTGCTGCGGCAGATAGGCCTCATGTGATTGGGCGTAAAAAGCCCAATTGCACACAAATCCCGCTCAGCCTATACTATCCATAGACTGATGAAAAACGCCGACATTGCCAGGGTCTTCCAGGATATGTCCGACCTGCTGGAGCTCAAGGGCGAAAACAAGTTCAAGATTAGAGCTTATCAGCGTGCTGCCCGCGCCATCGAGTACCTGCCTAAAGAAATAGAAATCATGCTCGAGAATGGCGAGGACCTGCGGTCCATTCCCGGCGTCGGCGAGGCCATAGCCAAAAAGACCATCGAACTGGTAAATACGGGCAAACTCGGCTCCTACGAAGACCTCAAGGCCCAATTTCCCGAGGGAATTACCAATTTGCTGGAAATACCGGGCGTGGGACCCAAGACCGCAAATAAGCTGTCCACCGAGCTGGGCATCCAGACCGTGGAAGAATTGGAAAAAGCCATCAAGGAAGGCCGTGTAGCCCAGCTATTCCGTATGGGCGACAAGACGGCCGAAAACATACTGCAGCAACTCCAGACTCTACGCCGTAAAGACCAGCGAATACCCATCGGCGAAGCCCTGCCCGTGGTTGACGAGGTCCTTGATGCTCTGCGCTCCTTGCCCGGCGTAAAGAACCTGACCGCAGCCGGCAGCCTCCGCCGCTTCAAAGAGACGGTGGGCGATATTGACCTCATGGGCACAGCAGACGATCCAGAGAAGGTGATAAATGCCTTCGTCAACCTCCCACAAATAAGGCAGGTGATAGCCAAAGGGCCGACCAAAGCTACGGTCATATTGCCTGGCAGCCTTCAAGCCGACCTGAGAATGGTAGAACATGATTCGTTTGGCTCTCTACTTCAGTACTTCACCGGCAGCAAGCAGCATAACATTACCCTCAGGACCAAAGAGCAGAAAAAAGGGTTGAGCCTCAGTGAATACGGTATAACAAATTTGAAGACTGGCAAGCTAGAAAAATTCGCCACTGAAGAAGCTTTCTACAAGCGACTCGGTATGCAGTACATACCTCCTGAAATCAGGGAGGACCAGGGCGAAATCGAACTGGCTGATAAGGGCCAGGTTCCTAAACTAATCGAACTTTCCGATATAAAGGGTGATGTTCATGTTCATTCAGATTGGAGCGACGGCCAGGACTCCCTGCAAGACATGGCTGAGGCCGCCGTGGAACTGGGCTACAAATTCCTGGCCATAACCGACCATTCGGCGGGAAGGGGCATAGCCAACGGATTAACCGAGGAGCGGCTGCGGCAGCAAATCAAAGAAATAAATCTACTGAACGAGAAACTTGGGGGAATCCGTATCTTTACCGGTACCGAAGTGGACATACGCGCCGATGGTAGCATGGACCTGTCTGATAAACTTCTGGCCGACCTGGACGTAGTGGTCGCCGCCATCCATTCAGCCATGAACCAGTCTGAGGAAAAGATAACGCAGCGACTTATCGGAGCCATTAAGAACCCTCATATAGATATTATCGCTCACCCCACGTGCCGCCTGCTCGGCGAGAGGGAACCCGTAGCTGTCGACCTGGAAGCTGTTTTCCAGGCTGCCGCTAAATATGACAAGGCCATGGAGATAAATGCCATGCCCAGCCGGCTCGACTTAAAAGATATCCACATCTTCCGGGCACGGGACCTTGGTGTGAAGTTAATCATAGGCACCGACTCTCACCGCACGGAGCACCTCAAGCTGATGCGCTTCGGTATCGGCATAGCTCGCCGGGGCTGGTGCCGGGCCATAGATATATTGAACACCCGGCCGGTAAACGAATTATTGGAATTTCTACGGAAAAACTGAGAAATGCTGGATACTGCTCAATACGAACAGGTCACCCAGATCAGACTTTGTCGATATCCCGACTTTCCTCCCCATGCCACCGTATCAGCCTATCTGGTAGACGGTCTTCTCGTGGACAGCGGCATCTCGTATACGACCGAAGAGCTAACGGAGTTTCTAAAAGACAAGGACCTCAAACTGGTGGTAAACACCCACTACCACGAAGACCATATCGCTGCCGATGCCCTGATTAAAGAACGCTACGGTGTGGAGGTTTTGGCACACCCGCTGGCCGTAGATAAAATCAACCAGCCGGCACACCTTTATCCCTATCAGGAAGAGGTCTGGGGCTATCCTACTCCCTGCCAGGTTAAGGCTATAGGCGACAGCGTTACAACGGAGCATTTCCGTTTCAGCGTAATCTATACGTCGGGCCACGACCGCGACCACATTTGTCTCTTCGAGCCGGAACACCGCTGGCTGTTCAGCGGCGACCTATTCGTGGGCACCCGCCCGAAAGCAATTCGTCCCATGAATGACATACGTCAAACGATCGTTGACCTCAAAGAAGTAAAGGACTTAAACCCTCGATACTTGTTTCCAGCGCCGGGCAAGGTACTGGTCGAACCGGTTCCGGTTTTGGAAAAGTCCATACAGTACCTCGAAGACCTCGGACAAAAGGTTGCTGAATTACATGCCAAAGGTCTATCGCCTCAAGATATTGTGAAAGCTGCGTTCGGCGGTGAGTACGAACTGGCTGAGTTTACGCAGCAACAATTTTCGGCGCTGAACATGGTAAAATCATACCTTAAATCTGATTAATAGCAATGACTCGTAAGAATCCCCAGAAAGAAATAGACCCGTCGGCGGTAGCCGCCGATGCCAGGGCCATTGAGCATCTGAAACAAGCCGTGGCCGGCGGTAAACACTGGTATCTGGCCCTACTCGAGTCCATCGGACTCTGGAAAAGCGCCGAAGAGGACTACGAGGGGCGACACTGGCAGTACTTGATTGATGGGGAAGCATTCGACTGGCTGCTGCTCGCTGAGCGTCTTACGAATGAAATAAAAGAATACATCCCGGAAAAGGAGAGGATTAACCTTCTTTTCTACGACATACCGCCTGTAGAGCTAAGTAAGGAGCAGTTCAAAAAGCTAATTGGGACCGCAAAATACAAAGCCTATCTCAATTATTTATATGGGGTTCTAATTGAGGAAAATCTTATCGCCGCGGTAATTGACGAGATTCGCAAAGAAAGGTTAGTGGCAGGTTCTAATCAGAGTGAAGATATTCCGGATAAGGCATACCGTCGAATTTACGGCGAAAGCCACCAGGCACTGCTTGATAAATTCAGGAAAGAAAAAAGATACACCAGACGGAAGTCCACGAACTTGAGTGAGTTAAAAGAATTCACCTACTGGCTGTTTAAGTACAGGGTAAAGAGAAGCGATAAATCTCGCCTGGCCAGCGACACTAAAAAAGCGCTACTAAAAATGCAGACCAATCTGGCAGCCAGAAAACCAGCTGCCTGAATATTGAGCAATAAACGTGAAGGATAAAGACTATTATTCCATCCTGGAAGTCAGCCCTGACGCATCGGTCAAGGACATAAAACGGTCTTACCGCAGACTGGCACGTCGATATCATCCCGACCTACATCCGGGGGACAAATTCGATGAAGAGATGTTCAAGGCCGTAAATGAGGCCTATGAGGTGCTTTCCGATTCAGAAAAAAGACAGGAATATGACCGACTTCAGAATGAGCTTTCTAAAAGAGGAACATATTATACTCAGGCTGACAGGCAGGTATCTAATATTAATACGAAAAGTCATTCAAGACATAGCAATAGGTTCTTCAGTTGGATTGATTATTTCGGCATTAAGAGAATTATACGAGCAGCCCTATTGTTGCTGCTCATTTTTATACCGGTAGCCGTATTCTCGTTAGTAGTTGTTCCGTATCTATCGCCAGTAGGAAGTGATGTAAGAGGTGTAGATTGTTTAAAAATAAATAATACAACATTTAAAC
>CAZJQG010000028.1:0-32808 GCA_964548415.1 uncultured Dehalococcoidales bacterium
CCTACCCCGCCAATCTCTCCTAACCCTTTCTGTCCAATCATAGGGGTGCAGTCCACTTCTCTATATTGTCCTGCTTCTTTGTTTCTTCATTAATGAAGCGAGCCATTGCCCGGCGATGAAGCTGCGTTATTTTTATTTGTGTTTGTGCTTCTATTATAGCTGCATCTGCATTTGCCCTAGCGATACGCCTCATTTGATATGGCTTAAAGACACCGCCAATAGCGTCAGATATTTTCTCTATGAGTACCTCTGCCGGTCTTGTTAGATCGTCAGCCTTTATTATTATATTCCCGTTAGGCAAGTTCATCCTCGATCACGACCATTCAGTTCATTTTACCACGTTATCCATAAGGCTACCGACAGGTGCATATGTGAGAAGATAGTCAGATCATGTGTGATCTAAATATCATGCCTAGAAAACTTCCTCATGAAGGGTCTCACCACCCTCGGAATCTCGCTACTATTTTACCACTCTGGGAGGCGGATGCTAAAGAGGCTATAACTTAATCCTACCGTGAATGAAATTGAGGCCCCAGGGTATTCCACCATTTCACCAGTTGGCGGAATGACCACAGAACTTACCAGCAGTCGATATTGGGACGTTTTTTACCACGGTGGCGTTCGGGTGTGGGCATGGAACGAAAGCCGGTCATAATCCAGCGGCGGGTCTCCGCCGGGTCGATAACATCGTCGATCTCGAGGGCAGCAGCCATGTTGATCGCCTTGCCATGCTCATAGTGCATGGCCAACAGCTCCTCAAACCGCGCCTCGCGTTTCACGTGGTCTTCGATTGCCTCAAGCTCTTTTCTAAAGCCCAACCGGACGGCACCCTCCAGACCCATGCCGCCAAACTCGCCCGTGGGCCAGGACACGATGAAGTCGGAGGCATGGAAGCTTCCGCCCGCCATAGCCTGGGCACCGAGACCGTATCCCCTGCGCAAAACCACGCTGAAGATCGGGATGGTGGCGTTGACGGCGTTGGTGAACATACGGCAGAAGTGACGTACCTGGGCCGTCTTTTCTGCCTCCGGGCCAACCATGAATCCTGGGGTATCGATAAGAACCACAACAGGAATATCGAAAGCATCGCAAATTTGAACAAAACGGGCGGCCTTGTCTGCGCCGTCCGCGTCTATGGCCGCCGCAAGGTGTTTTACATTGTTTGCCATCAGGCCGAAGGGATGCCCTTCGATTCTAACCAGCGCCGTGACGATGCCAGTCCCGAATTGCGGCCGGAGCTCCAGTACGGAACCCGTGTCCACCAGGGTATCGATGATTTTCCGGACATCGTACGCCTTGCGCCTCTCTTCCGGGACCATCCCACGCAGCAGGCGCTGGTCCGCGCATTTCCAGTCTCCCGTGCTCCCCTGAAAGTAGGACATATACTGTCTGGCCTTCATCACGGCGTCGGCATCGTCTTCGGCAAGTATATCGACAACGCCGTTGTGCGATTGTACCGACATAGGGCCGATTTCCTCCGGTCCGAATACACCCAGGCCGCCACCCTCAATCATTGCCGGGCCGGCCATTCCGATATTGGAGTCCTTGGTGGCTATGATAACATCGCTCTGGCCTAAAAGTGCCGCATTACCGGCAAAGCAGTAACCGGTCACGATGCCTACTACAGGTACAAGGCCGCTGAGCCTGGCGTAGTGCGCGAAGGCCATGACATCGAGCCCGGCCACGACAAAGTCCATGGTATCCACGTCTCCCGGCCGCCCTCCCCCGCCTTCGGCAAAGAGTATTGTGGGCAGCTTATGCTTGTAGGCGAGCTGGAGCATGCGGTCTTTTTTCTTGTGGTTGAACATGCCCTGCGTGCCCGCCAGGACGGAGTAATCATAGCCTAACACCAGGCACCTGGTCCGGGAGCGATCGAACAGATGGCCATTGACGGAGCCTATCTCGGCTACAAGCCCGTCGGCGGGAGTTGTTTTGATTAACTTATCCATGGGTATGCGTCGCCGCTGTGCGGCCAGCGTCAGCGAGCCGTATTCGATAGAATCATCCGGGTCCAGGAGGTCGGCGATATTCTCGCGTATGGTTCGATGCCCCCGGCTCCGGCGCTTCTCCACCATTTCAGGACGCACCCTGTCCAGCGTGAATTCATGGCGCTGGATCACCTCGGCCAGGTCAGGACGGATTTCATCGGGCTCCACAGTCTTTTCGTCGCTCATCGTTGCCTCCTTTTGAGGTCTGAGCCTCTAACTATTATCGAAGAAACCGCTGATATTATTGCACATCATGCCCTTTTAGCTAAACTGGAAAGCGTCTTTCAGGCCTGTTGAGAGGTACAATGAATCCGGGAAACTGTATAATAGTGCGAGAATGACGAATCCGTACGCCGCCGAATATAAGAAGAAGCTGACCACGGCTAAAAAGGCCGTTAAACGCATTAAAAACGGGGACACGCTGGTACACGGCTCCACCGTATCCGAACCGCCGGCACTCTTAGGCGCAGTCGCCGACCGCGCCAGGGAAGGAAGCCTTAAAGACCTGAAAGTGTATTCCAGCCTGCCCATGGAGCATGCTGCCAGGACAATTTTATCCCCCGACCTTTCCGATTGTATTCAGGCCTATTCATGGTTCGTGACCGGTGCCGACAGGGCACAGGTCAAGGTGGGTCTCAGCTATTATGTGCCCAACTATATCCATCAAATACCAAGGCTACTGAGCGACTTTATGGATATAGACGTCTTCGTCACTACCGTTTCCCCGATGGATAAGGCCGGCTACTTCACTTTTGGCGTGGTCAACGACTACGCGTCCGCGGCCGCCAGGTGCTGCAAAACACTTATCGTAGAAGTTAACGGAAATATGCCCCGCGTCTTCGGGGACTCGCTGGTTCACATCTCCGAAGTGACGGCTGTTGTGGAAAATCATGTGCCGCTACTGGAGTTTAAATCGCCGGAGCCGAAGCCCGAGGACGAGATTATCGCCGGGCATATCGCGGACATGGTCCCCGACGGGGCCACCATCGAGCTGGGGCTGGGCGGTATTCCAAACGCCATCGCCCATTTGTTAGAGGGGCACCAGGATCTGGGGATTCATACCGGGGTCTTCGTTCCGGCAATGGTCGATTTAATAGAAAAAGGAGTCATAACCGGGCGGAAGAAAACGCTGCACCCGGGAAAGCACGTTTTCGTAGTAGCTCAGGGGACCAGGAGGATGTACGACTTCATAAACGACAACCCCAGCATGGAGAGCTATTCAGCCGCCTATGTCGAGGACCCCGCGATAATCGCCAAAAACGACAACATGATTTCTATCAACACCATAATCGAGGTAGACCTGACCGGCCAATGCAATGCCGAGTTCCTGGCCGGTTCCCAGTTCAGCGGCACGGGCGGGCAGCTGGATTTTGTGCGCGGTTCGTTTAACTCCAGGGGTGGAAAATCTATACAGGCCTTTTATTCCACAGCGAAAAACGGTAAGGTTTCCCGTATCGTTCCCCGCTTTGAGCCGGGCACCGTGATTACCATCCCCAGGATGGACACTCACTATCTGGCTACCGAATACGGAGTGGTCAATCTGAAGGGCAAGTCCTCGCGCGACCGGGCGCTGGATATCATCAGCATTGCTCACCCCGGGTTCAGGGATGGGCTGCTACGAGAAGCCGAGGACATGCACCTTATTTAAGCAAGGTATCTCCCTCTCCCTATCAGGAAATAGTAGGGAAGTATCCCTGAAAGCAAGGAGTTCTAAGAGGGGTGCAACCCCTCTTAGTGTTGAATCAAATACCCTCTCCCTTGGGAGAGGGTAGGGTGAGGGTAAATAATATCTACTTCTTTTTTGTGGCCGCAATGAAGTCATCCAGAGTTTTGGCACACAGCGTCTGGACTCGATCGATGCCCCGCCCGGTAAGATTCAAAGACACCTTGTATATGGCATCGTCATTCGGGGCCTCGAAGATATTGATGAAATCATACTTGCCCAGAGTGGCGTACTGGGCAATGATTTTTACCCCGCTTGCCTCGATCTCTTTATTGTTGGCCTTAATCCGTGACGGGTCTTCCTTGATAGCTTTCCGACCTTCAGCAGAAACATTTGTTAGAGCGATGTAGATTGGCATAACCCCCTCCTTAATGCAATGTTAACATCCGGACCAGCTTTACCTGAAGTCAACGCCCTATCTTAACATACGATGCGTACCAGAACCAGCAGGAAACCTGCAGTGTCGTCGAAATGAAAGGCTTATCCCAGCCACTGCGGGTTCGCGGCGGTGCTATCGAACAGATTATCCGTCTTGTAGAGCTCGTATTTGCCTTCTGCCGAAGCCGGGCGCGTTTTCTCCAGCAGGGCCGCGCGCTCGGCAACGGTCAAAGGCTTGAACGTACTGGCTATCTGTATAGCCTGTTCCAGAATGCGGAGAGAATCGCATCCGGTAATGGTCACGCTGACCGGTAGACTCATGGCGTAGAGCAAGAATTCTCTGGCCGTGACGGCATGGCTCTCCAGAAGCACGCCGGCGCCCATGGGTTTCATTCCCAGGATTCCAATTTTCCGTTCGATCAGCACCGGCAATACATTTTTCTCAAAGCTGTTATAATGGGCATCCATTAAATTGAGCGGCATCTGCACCGTGTCGAATTTGAACCCGTTATCCGAAGCCACTTTAAGCATTTTTAAATGAATATCCGGGCCCTTATGGCCGGTAAAACCGATGTAGCGGACTTTGCCGGCTTTCCTGGCCTCAAGGAAGGCCTCCATGGCTCCTCCGGCGGCGAATATGCGGTCGGGGTCCGACGTGCGGATTACTTCGTGGAACTGAAGCAAATCGATGACATCGGTCTGGAGCCGCCTCAGTGATTCCTCTATCTGGTCATTAGCCGTTTTTTTGTCCCGACCATCGACCTTGGTCATGAGAAATACCTTTTTTCGATAGCCATCGCGGAGGGCCTTACCCATGCGTATCTCGCTCTGGCCATCGAAATAGTCCCAGCAGTTGTCCATGAAATTTATGCCGTTATCGATGGCCGTCCGTACGATAGCGATGCTTTCTTTTTCGTCTTTCGTCAAGCCGAGGTGGGCCCCGCCCAGGCCTATCATGGAGACCATCTCTCCGGTACTGCCAAGGGGTCGGCGGGATATTTCAGTGTTCATAACAAACTCCTCTTCGTTCAGACTTGTAAAAACCTGGTTATCAGGAAAATAAGTAAGAATCCACCGAGCGTTGGCAGCAGGGTAGTCAGCGGCGGGTCGTTCTTGTGAGCCTCGGGTAAAAGCTCGCTGGCACCGAGATAAATAAAACCTCCGGCGAAAAAGCAGAGGATGAGTACCAGATAACCCTCGGGAATGGTAATAAACAGCGTGGATAGCGCTCCCAAAATCGGCGTGGTGGCATCGAGCAGCAGCATCCCCAGGGAAGCCCTGAGAGAGTTCCCCGCGTGCAGCATGACGGTAAAGGTGTTGATACCATCGGAAAAATCATGAGAGATGACCGCCACCGCCACAATAATGCCTACGTGGATACTCAAATGGAAGCTGACCCCGATGGCAAAGCCATCCATGAAGCTGTGAGCCGAAAGCTCGGCGGCGCCGAACAGTCCCCCCTTGGGATGCCTCACATTCCGGCATTCGTCGCCTTCGCAGATATGGTGGACGGATATGTATCGTTCCAGGATATAAAGGAAAATAAAGCCGAGGGCTACGGCGTACATCAGCTGTTCCGGCGGCTTGTTAATTTGGGCGGCCAGCTTCAGGCTTTCGGGCAGCAAGTCGAACAGGGGCACGGCAATCAGCACGCCTGAAGCGAAGGCAGCTATGATAGAGAATCTGTTTCTGAAGCGGGCAGCTACCAAACCGCCGGATAAAGTGGAAATAAAAGTAACGGCGCTGAAGACAACCGATAGATAATTCATAACCCCCTGGTTACAAATGCGTTAGCTGAGCACCCTCCTATAGAAGCCCTGAATGCCGGCCCATAAGAAGAGCGCGCTGAGTGCCAGCAGCGCCGCATAGATGACGAATAACGGCATGTGAGGCGCTGTAGTCAGGGCGGCGCGAAAGCCTTCGGTAACGTAAATAAGCGGATTCAACAGGACCAGTGCCTGCAGCCACGGGAAGAAGCCTATTTTCACCGCCGCCAGAGACGTCCACGGGTAATAGGTGCCGCCCAGGAATACCAGGGGCAAGACGATGAAACCGAACATAACGCCGATATTACGCGGATCGATTCTCGTTCCCAGTAGCAGCCCCATGCTCGAGGTCATGATGCAGGCCAACGGAATCAGAGTTATAAGCTCCGCCCAGTGCACGGTCAAATTAGGATGGACGCCCTGAGCGTGGACTACCGCCGCGATAGGAAAGACGATTAAAGCCGCAATTAAGCCCTGTATGGCTCCGGCCACTACCTTGCCGATAGCCACCCAGGCAACCGGCAGCGGCGCCAGCACCCGGTCTTCTATCTCCTTGGTATAGCCGAACTCGTTGGCCAGCGGCAGAGCCACCGCCTGTATCCCCTGAAACATTATGGACAACCCAACCACACCCGCCACCAGTACCGTCGCGAAAGCGGATAAGCCGCCGGGGGAATTGGAACCGATTCCCTCGCCTATCTGGGGAAACACGTAAAGAAAAACGAAAACCAGCAGAAACGGCTGGATGAGCGTGCGGGCGATAAACACTCCCAGGTTCTTCTTCAGTACCGTGAGGTCGCGTAATAAAAGAGCGCCGAAAGCCGCCCGGCTTACAGCCCCCGCAGACATCATCGCCCGGTCGCCTTGAGCCGATGGTGCAGCCATTAAAGTAGCCATTAGTCTCTAAGCTCCTTTCCGGTAAGGTTAATGAACACGGTCTCCAGCGTAGGCCTGGTAATGGACAAATCGGTGATATGGAAGCCGCCCTGTTCCGCTACGGCTACCACCTTGGGCAGTATGCCGGTCTTGCTCTTAACGCTGAGCTGGATGGTAGTGTCAAATCGCTGGCTTTTGGCTGCGCCCTCAACCCCGCTCTTCAGCAGGTCGGCAAGAACGTCAAGGTCACCCGTGGCCGAAACCGTGACGATAGTATCGGCTTCTACCGAGTCCTTTAATTTCGCCGGGGTATCAACTGCTAGAATATGGCCGTGGTCCATTATGGCTACCCTATCACACATCGAATCAGCCTCCTCCATGTAATGGGTGGTCAGCAATATGGTCTGGCCTTCGGTGTGCAGCCTGCCCAGTATCTCCCATAAAGCCAGGCGGCTCTGCGGGTCGAGGCCGGCCGTGGGTTCATCGAGAAACAGAACCGAGGGATGATGCAACAATGCCCGGGCCACCTGCAACCTCTTGGCCATGCCGCCCGATATCGCCGAGACCTCATAATTAGCGCGCTCGGTGAGACGGAACTCGACCAGAAGTTTATCTGCCGCCTCCCGGCTCTCTCTGGAACTCATGCCAAAGAACCGGCCGTGATAGTACAGGTTCTCCCGGACGGTCAAAGCCCTATCCAGATTATTGGACTGGGCAACCATACCGATTACCCGTTTGACCAGGGCCGGCTGACAGCAGACGTCGATGCCGGCTACGTATGCCTTGCCACCGGTTGCAGTCACCAGCGTGGTGAGCATACCCACGGTGGTCGTCTTACCGGCTCCGTTGGGCCCCAGTAAACCGAATACCTCCCCGCGCTTCACGGACATATCCAGCCTATCAACCGCCAGCGGGCCGTTGTGATACTGCTTGGTCAGTTGCTCACATCTGATTACTTCTTCAACCACCGGAACGGTATCTGGCATAGTATTATCCTTCCCGAACGTCCAATCTGATGATTTTAGCCTCTATTTGGATTGTACAAAATAAATATGGAAAAGTTATCAAATTACATATGAATTAGTTACAAAATTGTTAAATTTCGGCAAACCTAGCCTGACACTACTAAGGTACTGTAGAATCGCCTTGACAGCTACGGCTAGTCGCCGTATGATAGTGAACCAGACCTGAAGAGTCGAAGTTCGGATGTGCAAGAATCAGGTTAGAAAAAGGAAGGTTAATGCCTCGCAGAGCTAGAAAAGCAGTAAAGAAAGACAAGTTATATTTAACCATTGAATGGCTAGCAGCTCGGCCTCTATTGACCGAGCTTACTTTAACCGCAATCACCGTCCTGTTCGGCATGCAGGTACTCAGAGTCTTGATACCTGATATTAACTGGATACTGGGTAACAGATTCGGGCTGAGCGCCCTTCAACTGGGACTGGTGGGAATAGGCGTCTTCCTTTTAGGCTTTTTATCGGGCCCGTTAAGCTGGCTCACCGGCCACCGGCGTTTAATTACCTTTACCGTGGCGGGACTGGGCCTGGTAAGGCTGTTAATGCAGGTCTCCGCCATAGCTCCGCTCTTAAATCTATCACTGGCCATACTGGGAACGATTCTATTCATCCTCTTTTTGCCTGCCAGTTTTGAAGATGCCAGGCTTCGGGGCGGCACCTCCGTATCCAACTTCGCGCTTGGCCTTCTGGCAGGTGTGGCTCTGGACACAGCCATCAACGGCGCCTTCGGTACTTACGACCTCATCTGGCAGACCAAGCTGTTTCCCGTACTGCTTACGCTGGTGATATTCATAATTCAGCTTGTCTTACTCATCGGCACTACACCGTTAATTTATCACTCAGGGGAAAAGCCAGCCGGTATATCGCTGGCGCGGTCGTTCACCTGGCTGGCCATCGGTCCTTTTCTGTTCTTGGAGTTGGTAGTTTTCCAGAACATACCGCGGCTGACAACGCTGATCGGCGGGCAGCTACCTCAGGCATTCGCTATTACTTTGATTGCACAACTCGCGGGCATAGCCGCCGCCAGCCTGGTTGTCATAAGAAGCTACCGAATGTTGTGGCCCTGGGCACTGGGCGCCGGCGTACTTTTGATAGCCACCCTGGTCTTTAGCGACCAGCAACCCGCCATCCTTATAACCCTGTTATTTGTTATCGGTCAGATTGTACTGGCGTCCGTAATGACCATGGTCTTAATAGGCATCGCTTTCAGCCCGGGCAAGCAAAGATGGTCCGCCATCTGGATTGCCAACGGCATCGGCGCAATAGTGTTTATTGTGATGATATTCGCCTATTATGCCGTCTATCAGATGGCGCTTCCCTACCCTAACCAGGTTATTGAACTATCCGCAGCCGGCATCATGACCGCTTGCGCCGTTGGCGCTGTAATTTTCGGAAATCAAAAGATGAAAGTAGATGCCATACTGTGGGCGGTGTCTGTTTTTGCACTGATTCTGCTGGCACTACCGCTGGCCCAGATGTTTACCTGGCATAAACCGGCACCTTCGACCGGCAGCGGGTTCCCCATAATTGTAATGACTTATGCTCTGAACGACGGATTCACTCCCGACGGCAGACTCGATATAGACGAAATGGCACAGGTAATTGAAAGTAACCGACCGGATGTGGTGGCTCTACAGGAAGTTTCTCGCGGTTCGCTGATAAACGGCAGACTGGATATGATCGAGTGGCTGTCACATAGATTGCAGATGCCTTACGTATATGGACCCACCGGCGACCTTTCTTCCGGCAACGCCATCATGAGCCGTTATCCCATTCTGGCATTTTCAAACGAAAACCTGCCGCCTGAAGGGCTCGCTGTACAGAGAGCCTTTATCCTGGGGCTTATTGATATCGGTGATGATAAACGAATAAAGGTCATAAGCACACAGCTCGACACATCCATTGTAGAGCTTACAAAAGCTGCCGGGTATAAGCAAAGTGCCGACATAAATTCAGAGACCGGCAACCTCACTGAGAAGTCCGACATATTGCAGAGTGAAGCCCAGGCGCTGGTTCTTTTCTGGGGAGGAATTGATAGTACCATTATTATGGGCGATATGGGGGGATTACCGTTGAGCCCTTATATGTCTGTGTTCTACAGGGCTAATCTGAATGATGCTGCTTTAACAAAAGGCCAAGCCAATACGTTTCCTTCCAATGCACCACAGATTAGAACTGATTACATCTGGGCGTCGACCGACCTCATGGTAACTAATGTATCCGTAATACCGGGCACAGCTTCAAGCCATCTGCCAGTCGTCGCAGCGATAACCAGATAAACAGGACGGAGGTCCAATCATGGATATAATCGAATTATTGAAATTAATGGTTGAAAAAAGAGCTTCTGACCTGCATATCAGGGTGCCCAGCGTTCCCGTGCTGCGCGTCGACGGAGAACTGGTACCTTTGACCAACCAACCTCAGGTAACCATGGAGGAAGTGGAGACCGCGTTCGATTTTATCACCACCCCGGAACAGAGAAATCGCTTTCATTTGGAGAAAGAACTCGACTTTGCCTACAGCGTACCGGGTCTGGCCAGATTCAGAGTAAGCGTCATGCGGCAAAGGGGTACCATAAGCCTCGCCTTCAGGCTGGTGCCGTTCAAGATATTTACCATCGACGAGCTGGCGCTGCCGAATATTTGTAAAGAGCTTATTCTTAAGCCCCGGGGCCTCATCCTGGTTACCGGCCCAACCGGCAGCGGCAAATCGACTACCATGGCTGCGATGATTAATCACCTGAACGAACACATAGCCTGCAATGTAATCACCATCGAGGACCCGATCGAATACCTCCATCCCAATATTAAATGTCTGATCGCTCAGAGAGACCTCGGCGATGACACCAAATCCTTTGATGTCGCCCTGATTCATGCCCTGCGTCACGACCCGGATGTCATTGTGGTGGGAGAGCTTAGAGATTTCGAGACCGTACAAACAGCCATGAGAGCTGCTGAAACCGGCCACCTGGTAATGGGAACACTGCACACTACCGATGCCCCTCAGACCGTCGACCGCGTAATCGATATATTCCCACCCAATCAGCAACCTCAAATCAGGCTACAATTCTCACAGGTACTGGTGGCCGTTCTATCACAGGCTTTATTGCCGCGCGCCTCAGGTCGGGGGCGAATAGCCGCTATTGAAATTATGACCGGTAATTCCGCCGTTAAGAACCTGTGTAGAGAGGGCAAGACATTCGAGCTACACAGCGTAATGCAGCTCAGTTCTGCGGAAGGCATGCAGACGCTGGACCAGGCGCTGGCCAACCTGGTTAGACAAAAGATAGTTTCAATTGAAGAGGCTAAAATGAAAAGCAGCCACCCCGACCGGCTACAAAAGCTGCTTGAATTCCAGCAATTCGGGGCCACTCAGCCGGCTAAGCAGTAAACTTGCCCCGATCGTTTCAGGCGGCTGCCTCAGATTCAAGTTTTATTGTCTGGCTATTTCTCCAACTTGGCAGCGATTAACTCGGCGATATCGCGTGCCCTGAGAGATTCCTCTACACCTTTTGCCTTAATAGCGTCCTCGAACATCTGCAGGCAGTAAGGACATGCCGAAGCCAGTACCTCAGCCTTGAGATTAATGGCGTCTTCCAGGCGTTCCTCGCTTATCCGCTTGCCGATACGCTCCTCCATCCAGTAACGTCCGCCGCCACCACCGCAGCAGAAGCCGTTACGCTTGGTGCGCTTCATTTCGAGCACTTTTGCCGGCGTAGCCGCCTTCAATGCCTGTCTCGGTTCATCGTATATCAAATTGTGACGGCCGAGATAGCAAGAGTCATGATACGTTAACTTCAAATTGTCCGTGGCAGCGGGCTTAAGCTTACCCTGTTTTATCAGGTCGGCGATTAACTGGGTATGATGTATGACCTCGTAGTTGCCGCCGAACTGTGGGAATTCGTTTTTAATGGTATTGAAGCAGTGCGGGCAGCTGGTAACTATTTTCTTAACGTTGTATTTAGCAAACGTCTCGATGTTTTTAGCGGCTTGCATCTGGAACAGATATTCATTGCCCAGCCTTCTCGCCGGTTCACCGCAGCAGGTCTCTTCCGTGCCCAGTATACCAAACTTAACGCCGGCGGCCTTCAATATTTTACCGAACGCGATGGCTATCTTCATACTCCTGTCTTCCAGTGACGAGGCACAGCCGACGTAGTAGACTAAGTCGACATTGCTATCCTCAGCCAGAATCTTTATATCCAGTCCGCTAGTCCAGTCGGTTCGGGTTAAGACGGTCCCGCGACAACTATGACCCCGGGTTTCAATACATCTTAACGCAGCTTCGCCTGTCTCCGGTATCGATGCCTTCTCCAGAACCAGGTTTCGACGCATGTCTATTATCTTGTCGATATGCTCGACAAAGACCGGGCATATTTCCTGGCAGGCACGGCAGGTGGTGCACGCCCACAGTTCGTCTTCCAGGACTACCTCACCAGCCACGGCTTTTACGGTTCCGCCGTCCGTGGGAGTGGTACTCGCCGCAGCAGGAGGCGCTGGAGGCTTAGCAACCATTAAGTCCTTTCGCCTTTCCAGCAAGTGCGCTTTCAGGTCCTGTATAACCTTCCGGGGCGATAGAGGTTTGCCTGTCACCCAGGCCGGACATCTGTCCTGGCACCGGCCACAATTGGTACAGGCATCCAGGTCGAGAAGCTGTTTCCATGTAAAGTCCTGAATCTTAGCTACGCCGAAGGTCTCCGCCTCCTCGATATTAATCGGGGACAGAGCGCCTCTAGGCCGGGAGGACTGGAAGAATACGTTTACAGGCGAGACGATGATATGCGTTAAATTATCAAAGGCGAAACACACGTAATAAATTGCACCCAGCGCCAGGGCGGTGTGGAACCACCACAGCCCGATATAGGTATTCACCCTGACTGCGTCCGACAAGCCGGAGAAAAATACGGCTATAGGATAAGCCACGAAAGAAAAACGTGACCACTCCGGATGGCTGTAGAATTCAGGTTGCGTTAAACCTGGGGGTGTTGCAGCCAGTATGCGGAAGGCCTCGATGAAGAAGCCGGTAATGACCACGACAAAAATCAAAGTCAGTACCGTACCATTATCGAATACGGTGTTTAATCTTTGCGGCTTCATAATATAACGCCGTACCACCGCCATAATAGCGCCGATTATCATAGCCAGACCGGCCAGGTCCAGAATGAGATGATCAATAAGATAGAAATTCCCGACAATGAAATGAAAACCCCACGGATTATAGTGGTCTATGACATCCAGCCCGGTACCAACCAGCAAAATGGTAGCCCCGGCGAAGAGTAGAAAATGCATTATTCCGGGGTATGCTTCCCGGAAAAACCTGCGATGAAAGACACCGTCCAGAAGTCCGACAACAATGTAGTTCCAGACCCTCTTGCCAATGTTGTCCGTCCTTTTTTCTGGTTTGCCGACCTTCCACAGGTGGATACGCCGGTTCAGAGCGATGGCAAATACGACCAGCGCCCCCAACCCCAGCGGGTACAAGATGACCGGACCTAAAGAAATATCCCAGAAAATCTCACGAAATGCCTCCATGGTGACCAGTTCCTCCTTTTATGGTATATGAATTTAAGTTGAGGTCTTTTTTAATAGTCCGAGAGAATGTTTGCTCGCCAGCGCAAACAATTGCTCCACCGAACGGGCCGGACTAATTGTGCCGCCTATCTCCACTTCTAGGCCGTCTTTAAAAGCGTGGTAGTCGGTGCCACCGGTAGTAATAAGGTCGTATTTTCTGGCCAATCTGGCCAGCCTATCCACTGTCTCCGAAGGGTAGTCCTTATAGTAGACCTCCATGCCTACCAGGCCGGCTGCCTTTAACTTTGGAACGAAATCCTCCAGGCCATCGATGTCTGCGGGATGTGCCAGAACGGGTAAACCCTGAGCATCCAAAATGAGTCTGACTACTTCCTCGGGCAGCAGCTTATACCGTTCCACATAGGCCGGACCGTTGTGGCCTATATATTTATCAAAAGCTTCTTTCTCGGAACTAACGTAGCCTTTTTCAAACAGCGCCTGCGAGATATGAGGCCGGCCAATAGTTCCGCCCTGAGCCAGCTCACTAACCCTCTTCCAGTCGATTTTCATGCCTAAATCAGCCAGTTTGGCAATCATCTTCCGCGCCCGTTCGCGCCGTGAATCTCGCAGCTCGTTCAACGTAGCAGCCAATTTTTTATCCGTGTAGTTAATAAAATATCCCAGGACATGGACTTCTCCCTTAGCCACATCCGTATTGATTTCCACGCCGGGGATTACTGTTATCGAATTATGTGACTGCGCCGCTGCCAGGGCACGGGCGACACCATCCACGGTGTCGTGGTCCGTAATAGCGATAACGTCCAATCCGACGCTTGCTGCCAGGGCAACGATCTCTTCAGGCTCGAGGCGTCCGTCGGAAGCGGTAGTATGGAGGTGCAGATCGGCTTTCACGTTATTCTTCCAGATGCACTCGTTGTATGTTTGTGGCCCTTCCGGTGGCAGCATCGATGTCAACCACGATGCCATCAAACATGGCAGGCCCTTCGCTGACAAAAAACCGGTGCGGCATGCCGGTAAGGAAGCTGCGAATAGCGGACTGAGCATCCACTCCGATTACCGACTCAAGCGGTCCTACCATGCCGACATCGGAAGCATAAGCAGTGCCTTTAGGCATGATATAACAGTCAGCAGTTGGTACGTGGGTATGCGTGCCCAGTATAGCACTAACCCTGCCGTCAAGATACTTTCCCATGGCTACCTTCTCTGAGGTCGCCTCGGCATGAAAATCTACGATAATAACTTTGGACCTCGTCTTCAGTTCATCGAGAAGGCAGTCCATAGCCCTAAACGGGCAATCGTATTGCCCGATAAAAACGCGGCCGATTATGTTAACGACGAGGACGCCCTTCATCTCTATATAACCCCGGCCCGGCAAGCCGGGAGGAAAATTCAAGGGGCGAATAATGGGCAATTCCCCATCCAAATGCTCGGCGATCTCTTTCTTGGCCCAGATGTGATTTCCGGTAGTTATAACATCTACGCCGTAGTTGCACATTTCCCTGGCCGTATCCGGTGTTATTCCGATGCCGCCGGCACTATTTTCACCGTTAGCAATAACGAGGTCCAGGTCGTAATCACGACGAAGGCCTGGCAAAAAATGCTCAACCGCCCTCCTGCCAGGCCTGCCAACTACATCGCCAATCATTAGTATATGCAATATAGTTTCCTAATCCGATACATAAATTGCTTATTTTTTACTTAGCATAATCTACTGCCCTGGTCTCCCGCATTACAGTTACTTTTATCTGCCCCGGATACGCCAAAGTATCCTCTATTTTCTTTACTATGTCGCGAGCTAATCTCATGGCTCCAAGGTCGTCCACCTGCTCCGGTTTTACCAGGATACGGACTTCACGTCCCGCCTGAATAGCGAAAGCCTTGTCTACGCCCGGGAAACTAACGGCTACACTTTCCAGCGCTTCTATACGTTTCAAATACTGCTCCAGCGATTCGCGCCTTGCTCCAATCCTTGACCCGCTTATTGCATCGGCCGTAGCCACTATGAAGCCCAGGGCACTGCTAGTCGTCGCCTCGCCGTGATGCTCGGCGATGGCCTGTACTACTTCGGTTGATTTATCCCACTGTTTTACCAGGTCGGCGCCTATTTGCGCATGAGTCCCTTCCACCTGGTGGTCTACGGCCTTGCCTATATCGTGAAGCAGACCCGCCTTCTTGGCCAATGACACATCGGCACCAATTTCAGCGGCCAGCATACCTGATAAATAAGCCACTTCAAGGCTGTGTGTCAACACGTTTTGCCCGTAGCTGCTTCTGAACTTTAACCTGCCGATTAATTTAATCAACTCCGGGTGTAATCCTATAACGCCAACATCCCGGACAGCCCGTTCTCCCTCGTTTCGAATGGCCGTATCAACCTCGGTCTTGGCCTTTTCGACTACTTCTTCGATACGAGCCGGATGAATTCGTCCATCCAATATAAGGTTGTTAAGGGCCACCCTGGCCACCTCTCGCCTGAGCGGATCGAAGCTGGAGATAGTCACTGCCTCCGGCGTATCATCAATTATCAGGTCCACGCCGGTAGCCTGTTCCAGCGCTCGGATGTTACGACCCTCACGGCCTATTAGCCGGCCTTTCATTTCATCGCTCGGGAGCGGAACTACCGAAACGGTGGTCTCCGAGACTACGTCCGTGGCACAGCGCTGAATCGAGGTGGACAGGATTTCACGCGATTTTTCATCGATTTGATCCCGTAGCCGTGACTCCCAATCTCGGACGCGTCGTGAGGCATCTTCACTAATTTCCTCTTCAATGGCATGAAGCAATTCCTGCTTGGCTTCTTCGCTGGAAATGCCTGATATCAACTCAAGTTTCTGAAGCTGTTTAGCCCGTATTTCTTCGAGTTGCGTCTTTACAGCCTCGATTTCTTTTTCTCGATTAGCCAGGCCGTGTTCCCGACGGTCTAGGCCCTCCATTTTGCGTTCCAACTTTTCTTCTTTTTGGTTGAAACGCCTTTCCAGTCTTTGTAACTCAAAACGTCTTTCTCTACCATCAGCCTCGGCAGCAGCTCTTACTCTGTTAGCCTCTTCCCTGGCCTTCTGTAGCATATCCTCATGTGCTGCTGACGCCTCTTCCAGTAATTTCTTAGCTTCGTTTTGAGTCCGGCGAAGTTGCTGATTGGCTAATATTTGTCTGGTAAAATAACCTAAAAGTAGAAATAAAATGATACCAAGCCCAACTGCAATCCAAAAATATATCGCTGACGGACCAGTCATTTAATTGCCTCACTTTCATAAAGCACCACGTATCCATGATGCAAAAATGTCCAAAATTATTACGCTAATAGTAAACCTTCACAAAGCTGGTGTCAAACATATTTCCTATCCGAAAATTATTTAAAATTCCCCCCTTTCTCTATCCTGCCACAGACGTTCGACGGCACGTTTACACGAATCGTAATTAAAACCCCGTCTTCGGAGGTAATCGTACAAGCGATGCTTGAAATCATCGTAACTTAGCCGGGAAAGTCGTTGCGCTTTTTTCAGACCCGCCTCATAAACGGACTGGTCATCGTCTAAATCCTGCACCATGGCCCCAGCCGTTTCGGCTGATACTCCCTTACGCCGGAGCTCAAGGTTAATGAGTCTGGCACTTCTCGGGCTGAATGACAGTCGATTATTTATCCAGAATTCGGAAAAGGCGATATCATCGATGAGTTTACGTTCTTTTAGCTTCAAAATGACCTGTTCGATCACCTCACGTTCAAATCCTCTGTGACGTAGCCGTTGCCTTACTTCACTTTCACTGCGAGGACGATAACTCAGATACTGCACGGCAGCATCCATGCAGTTGTGAAACAGGTTGGATGCCGTCAGTTCTTCGATTTGGTCTGCCGATAGTGTCTGGCCGACGGTTAGGTGGTTGATGATCGCCACCTCATCGGCGATGGTGAAGGAAAACAGACCGTCTATAAAGACGTTTACTTGCTTTTTTCTAGTATTCAACCGCAGAGCCGTAATTGTTCGCACGAACTACCCCTGCTCTGGGTACAAATCGAAAAATCGCCAGCCGGCATTATTCGGATGCTTCTTTTACTTCGGCAACTGCATTCGGCAAATTACTCGCCGCGGTTCTTATCTCTTGTTCAATTTTAGAAGCCAGGTCCTGGTGCTGTGACAGGTAGTCCCTAGCATTTTCCCGTCCCTGGCCCAACTTCAAGTCACCGTAAGTGAAAAATGTGCCGGCCTTTTTTAGAATCCCCAGAGCTACACCCAAATCTATAATGTCGCCTTCTTTACTTATGCCGCACTTTCCCCGTTTAAACATTATGTCAAATTCAGCCGAACGGAACGGGGGTGCTGTCTTATTCTTTACTATCCTAGCTCTTACCCTGCTGCCCACCACATCGGAGCCCTGCTTGATGGAATCTATTCGTCTTAAATCGATGCGTACGGAGCTATAGAACTTCAGCGCCCTGCCTCCAGGAGTCACCTCCGGGCTTCCAAAAATAATGCCTACTTTTTCTCTCAACTGGTTAATAAAAACCACCGCCGTGTGTGATTTGCTTATGGCCGCTACTAATTTTCTTAACGCCTGAGACATCAATCGCGCCTGCAAGCCTACGTGTATATCACCCATCTCCCCTTCTATCTCGGCGCGTGGTACCAGAGCCGCAACGCTGTCAATCACGATTACATCGACAGCACCGCTCCGTACCAGTTCTTCGGTAATCCCTAGAGCTTCTTCGCCATCATCAGGCTGCGATATCCTTAAATCATCTACTTTGACCCCGCAATTGGCCGCATAGGTCGTATCAAGCGCATGTTCGGCATCTACATAGACAGCAATGCCGCCTAGTTTCTGCGCTTCGGCAATGATATGCTGGGCTAGAGTCGTTTTGCCCGAAGCCTCGGCTCCGAAAATCTCGGTAACGCGGCCTCTGGGAATGCCTCCAATACCTAAGGCTAAATCCAAGCCCAGCGAGCCGGTTGGGATTGCGTCCGCCGACAGCGTTCCTGTTAGCTCGCCCAGCTTCATAATTGAACCCTGGCCGAACTGTTTTTCGATTCGAGTTATTGCCAGTTCCAGCGCTTTCTCTTTCTCCGAAGCCATCTATTCCCTCCTGTCACGTTAAAAAATTAAGGCACCAGTATTATACCACCGCCGTCTGTCTGAAATGGTCCATTTTAGAACTGCGGAATAGGCGGCATGCAGCGCTTATGCAGGCTCTGCCGTACTTTGCTATCAATTTTTTCTTTAACCTTCGCCTTGGCTTTTCCGGTAGTTAGGTAGCTATCCAGCTGCTCGTAAGTGAGCCCCAGTTCGGCCTCATCCGTCTGCCCATCCCATAGACCGGCAGTTGGCGGCTTATCGATAATCACTCTCGGTATTTCCATATACTCAGCCAGCGCCCGCACCTGCTTTTTTACCAGGTTACCCAGAGGTATAAGGTCCGAACCGCCGTCGCCGTGCTTGGTAAAATAGCCGACTGCTAACTCGCTACGGTTACTGGAGCCGACCACGAGGTAGTTTAGCCGGTTAGACAGATAGTAAAGCGTCATCATTCTGAGGCGGGGTTTTAAATTGTTTTCAGCCATCTTTTTTGTGGTAGCCATGCCCTCATCCGGCAGGGCTTTGATCAAGGAGTTGAATACCGGATCGAGGATTACCACCTTTACAGGTATATTGAATCTGCCGGCCACAAGCTCGGCATGTTCTCTATCGATTTCGCCGCTGTAACAGGGCATGATTACGCCGAGAATGGTTTCGGGGAAAGCACGCTGGCACAGCGCGGCGACTACAGACGAATCGATCCCGCCGCTCATCCCCAGTACCACTCCCTTGCCGCCGGCAGAGGATACACCGTTAACAATCCACGAAATTAGCTTCTGTGAGAGTTCCTGAACCGAAGACCGCATAAAACAGTGGTTAGTATAACACTACGAACAACAGTTCAGCAATTGATTGCAGTCGTCCTGGAAGCCTGATTTATCCGGATGGACGACAAACAAAAAAGCTTCAAAAAGTGCTGGCGCGGCTCGAGTGCTGACAGTTTAGCCGGCTGGGCTCTTCTTTTCCTCTCCGGGAGGAAGTGCGAACTGTTTTAACTTAGAAGCCATTTCCTTTAGTTTTTTATCCACTCTAAGGTTAATGGTTCCCTCGGGATAGCTGCCGTCCTCCTTTTTTTGCCCAGCCTCGACACCGGTGAGGATCTCTATTCCCTCATCAACGCTGCTCACAGAATAGATGTGAAATTTACCCTGTTTGACAGCATCGGTCACCTCCTCTCGCAGCATTAGGTTCCTCAAATTTTGCTTGGGAATCATCACACCCTGATCGCCGGTAAGACCCTTAGCTTTGCAAATTTGGAAGAAGCCTTCGATTTTTTGATTTACCCCGCCAATGGGCTGTATCTCACCCTTCTGATTAACCGACCCGGTCACAGCTATGTTTTGTTTCACTGGTACCTCCGACAAACTGGAAAGTAGAGCATAAAGTTCCGTCGAAGAAGCGCTATCACCCTCTACACCTTCGTACGATTGCTCGAAACATAAGCTGGCAGACAGAGAAAGGGGGCTGTCCTGGGCATATTTCCAGCCCATATAACCGCTAAGAATGAGAACGCCTTTATCATGAATCGGTCCGCTAAGTTGTGTTTCCCTTTCGATATTGATAACGCCGCCACGACCCAGGAAGGTCTTGCAGGTTATGCGCGACGGTTTTCCAAACGATACATCGCCCAGGCTGTAAACACTAAGTCCGTTCACCTGCCCCACCACAGCACCATCAACATCTATCATAATTGTCCCGTCTTCAATTAACTCACGCATACGTTCGTCGGGAAGATTATGGCGATATCGCCGTTCTTCTATTGCCCTTTGCACATGTGCCCCGTTTACCAGGTCAGCCTTATCCTTGCGCGCCCAGTATTCTGCCTCCTGCATCAGTTCCATAATCTGAGCAAATCTGGTGGACAACTTTTCCTGGTCCGCTACCATCCGGGATGAGTGCTCGATTACCTTGGCCACGCCGGTAGCGTCGAAATGTCTCATTTCACAATCCTCACAGCAGCCGGCTATGAAAGCGGCATAGGCCACCATATTTTCTTTAGTTTTGTCGATTTCGTAGTCGAAGTCAGCCTTAACCCTGAATGTTTCCCAGAAATCCTCGTCGTACGTGGATAGTGCCTGATATAGCATCCGATCGCCGATTAGGACCACCTTAACGTTGATCGGCATGGGCTCCGGTCTTAACCCCTGAGACAGAATCAAGCCGAACTGCTCCAGCGGGTCTTCGATGCCCACTTCCTTGGTCTTGATAGCCCTCTTCAATGCCGGCCAAACGGCAGGGTTGGTCAACACGTCTATGGCGTTTAGCAAAAGATAGCCGCCGTTTGCCTGATGAATGGACCCCGGTTTCAGCATGGTATGGTCGCTGAGATAACCTCCGAAGAAAAACCGCCTTTCCACCCTGCCGAAAACATTCGAGTAGTTGGGATTTGTCTCAATCACCACAGGCGGTCCTTTTTTCCCGCCGTTATCCACAAATACGTTTACTTGAAATGGGGTAAACGGGTCGCGCCCGCGGGCTACATAACTGGCGGGAACACCAAGGACCGTCTGAGACGGCTCTTCTTTCTCTTTAAACAAGTCCAGATTATCCAGGGTATAAGATTTCAGGTTATTCAGATACTTAACTATTTTTTCCGATTCTTTGTACTCCTGTGCCAGGCTATCGAACAACCTGACCACAGTATATTCGGCTACCGCCTTATCGATGCCCTGCAGCTTCTCAATGGTTTCTCTCTCCAATTGCTTGGCCTTTTCATAAGTATCCTGCAGTTTTTCCATGAGTTCGCTTTGTTTTTTCTCTATTTCCCGGCGCATGGGCTCGGCGAGTTCGGAATACTCGGCCTGAGACAAAGGTTTTCCGTTAACCAGCGGAATCAAGGCAGGCCCTACAGGTGTCAGCTGAAACCGGAAACCTTCCTTTTCAGCCTCATCGCCTATCTCTTCGAAAAGCTTTTTCTGCCCTGACTGGCCAGCGTCGACTACCTTTTCTCGTTCAGCCTTGTACTGCTCGCTAGCAAACGCTTTCGCCAGTTCTTCTTTTATTCGTTGAAGCAGGGCGTCGATTTGCTCTTTGAACACCCTGCCTTTGCCCTGTGGCAGGTTCAATACCTGAGGCCGCTCCAGGTTATCGAAGTTATAGATGTACAACCAATCTTCTGGTGGCTGTACCTGCCCCGCTGCCTGCTTTTCAGTCAGCAATTTATCAATTTGCTTCTGAACCGCCGACGTCTTACCCGTTCCCGTCATTCCGGCGACGTATACGTTATAACCGTCCCTGTCCATAGACAGGCCGAACTCGATTGCCCGTATAGCCCGGTCCTGTCCCACGAACTCTCGCAGGGGCGCCAGGTTCTTCGTGCAGTCAAAGGTGAACATAGCCGGATCACACTGGTACTCTAATTTATCGGCGGCAACTTCATATTTCTCAATTCCCATTGTTTCCTCCGTTTATAGTCGAAATCAATACATCAGGGGAATGATTCCATTATACTACACCTCAGATTAAACCGAACCAGTTCACTATTAATATTTTTTACTGGCAACGATAATTAGCATAGGTATTGGTTTGACGCAGTAGTCTATCTTAGGTAAACTTACCAATTGGAGGGCGAAATGCCCATTTACGAGTATATATGTCCTGCATGTAACTGTAAGTTCGATCTTCTACGCTCGGTCAGCAAGGCTAACGAAAGTGCTTCGTGTCCCAAATGTAAGGGTACTGCTAAACGAGTCTTTTCCAGGTTTGCTTCATTCAGCAAGGGAGATGGCGGCGAGTCCACACATATCGCCGGTACCGGCAGTTCCTGCACCGGCTGCTCTTCTACGAGCTGCAGCAGCTGCGGCGGATAAAGGCAGCCGCAACTCAATTACCCTGTTGTCTCCGGACTTTCCTGTCTATTAACCTGGGTACGCCCCAGGAAAGAGCTCCAATAAGCAGTGCACTGAGTGTGACCAACCCATATCCCAGCATGGCTGCATCGTAGAAAAATCCTTCCGGAAATAGACGGATAAGGTAATCACGCGCCGGATCCAGCATCCAGAACTGATTGGTGAAGCTGATAACATGAAACAGAATAAAGAATTGCTCGAAGCCGACCACCGCCCATACTCCTAGAACAATCATCAGGCCCAGCGTAATGGCGCTTCCCCAGAACAGTCCTTTAACCGGTTCGCGCCATCCGCTTTTAAAACCGAATATAAGGGCCACGGCACAGATAACCATTAACAGAAAAACCACTTTTGCTACCCAGTAATCGCGCTGAATCAGGTTTTTGACATCTTCGAGGTGGATGAGTTCCCGCTCATTAAACAGATTAAACTGGACCCCGCCTTTGCTGACCTCGACCTGTGTGGAATCCGTCCTTAAATCGAAGTAATCAATCAGGCGTTGGGCTACGGAACGCAATTGCTGGCTGTCCAGCCCTGTAGCCTGGCTGATGTTGTACTTATCGAACCCGTATTCGTAGAGTCTGAGCGAATTCACTTCCCAGGCGATAGTACTGGTGACGAGCAATATCGGCAAGCAGCAGGCGAAAAGCCAGAACAAAATTTTCTGAAATATCTTCATTTTTATTTTGGAAAAGGATAGTTGATGATAGCCGTCGTTCAATCCGTTGTCAAGTAAAATTTTTTCTACTTTTTTCCTTAGATTACTCAACGCTGACACCCGAAATCCTGTTATAATTAACAGCGGACTTTCAGAAAAACTCTATGTTTATCCATCTTCACGTCCATACCGAATACAGCCTGCTGGACGGTTTGTGCCGAATCAATCCACTTGTAGCCAGAGCCAAAGAACTGGGCATGAACAGTCTGGCGATTACCGACCACGGTAGTATGTATGGAGTAATCGAATTCTATCTGGCAGCAAAAGAGGCGGGGATAAAACCTATAATCGGATGCGAAACATACGTTGCCGAAACCAGCCATAAAAATCGTATCGCCGGCGATAAAACGCCCCATCACTTAGTATTGCTGGCCAAAAACCAAAAAGGCTACCACAACCTTATCCAGTTAATAACCAAGGCTCATCTCGAGGGCTTCTACTATAAGCCCAGAGTTGATAAAGAGCTTCTGGAGCAACACCACGAAGGGCTCATCGCGCTTTCCGCCTGCGCGCACGGTGCGCTGGCCAGGCTCATCTTGTCCGGGCAGCTGGAAGAAGCAGCTGCCTCGGCATCCTGGTATAAACAGACCTTCGGCGATTTTTATCTTGAAATCCAGAGACACCCCATCCCCGAGTTGGACCAGATTAATAAGGTGCTCCTTCAACTCTCGGAAAAACTTGATATTCCTGTCGTAGCCACCAATGACGTTCATTATATAAACAGGGATGACGCCTCCAGCCAGGAGTTACTGCTCTGCATTCAAACAAACACCTCGATTTACGACGAAAAACGATTACGGATGGCCGGTGATTTCTTCTATCTTAAAACGCCCGATGAAATGTCGGAAATGTTTAGCGACCTGCCTCAAGCTATAGAAAATACACAGAAGATAGCGGACATGTGTCAGTTGAACATCGAGTTCGAGCGGCTTCATCTCCCCCAGGTAGATTTACCCCAGGGCGTCACCTCGAATGACTATCTGGCCGAGCTTTGCTGGAAAGGATTCAAGCATCTATTTCCAGCGGCGACCCCCGAAATTGAGCAGCGGCTAACTTATGAATTGGAGGTCATTAAACAGACGCAATTCGCGGACTATTTTCTAGTTGTCTGGGACCTAATATCTTTCGCCAAAAAGCAGAAAATTCTGTTCGGTGTTCGCGGCAGCGCCGCTGCCAGCCTGGCTCTTTACTGCCTGGGAATCACCAGCATCAATCCCTTACCCAATAAGCTGGTCTTCGAGCGTTTCTTAAATATCGAGCGTCGTGAGCCACCGGATATAGACCTGGATTTCCAGGACGACTGCCGGGATAAGATGATAAGTTACGTTACTCAAAAATACGGGCCCGATCACGTGGCTCAAATTATCACGTTCGGCACACTGGGCGCGCGCGCCGCGCTCCGTGATGTGGGCAGGGCTTTGGGCATGCCCTACAGCCAGGTCGATAGAGTTGCCAGGCTGATAACCCCCAGACCTAATATAACACTCGACCAGGCAGTTGCTGAAAACAAGGAGCTAGAAGAAATCTATAGAGAGGACAGTACAGTTAAGAACCTGGTTGACACGGCCAAGAAGCTCGAAGGCATTGCCCGCCACGCCAGCACCCACGCTGCCGGGGTCGTCATATCCAGAGACCCGCTGACACAGTACGTACCCCTGCAGCGGGCCGCCAAGGATACCGACCATGAGATAACCGAGACCCAGTTCTCCATGGACAATGTTGCCCGGCTGGGATTACTTAAACTCGATTTTCTGGGGCTGGCCAACCTCACTCTGCTGGCAAAAGCCACACAAATAATCACCGACACCCGCGGTATTACCATAGATCTGCATCGAATCCCTCTGGACGACGAGCCAACCTTCAAGTTGCTGGCTTCGGGAGAAACTGGAGGTATCTTCCAATTGGAAAGTGCCGGCATGCGCCGCTACATAAAAGAGTTGAAGCCTACCACTTTCAATGACATTGCCGCCATGGTAGCTCTTTACAGGCCTGGACCGATGGAGCACATACCTACGTTCATAAGGGCTAAGCATGGTATCGAGTCAATCCGTTATCCTCATCCAGCCGTGAAGGAGATCCTCGAGGAGACTTATGGCGTTATAGTCTACCAGGACCAGGTGCTTCATATAGTGCGCGCCCTGGCAGGTTACAGCCTGGGGCAAGCTGACATCTTCCGGAAAGCCATGGGCAAGAAAATTCCGGAGGTAATGAAAAAAGAGAAACAAAACTTCTTAAATGGCGCCAGGAAAAACGGTTTTTCTGCCGACCTGGCGGCTGAAATTTTCGCCCTTATCGAACCGTTCGCCGGCTATGCTTTCAATAAAGCACACAGTGTCAGCTACGCACTTATCGCTTACCAGACAGCCTACTTAAAAGCCAACTATACTCTGGAATATATGTCCGCTTTTCTAAACACCTACGCCTATCATCCTGATAGACTGCCTCCGGCTATCGCCGAATGTCGGCGGCTGAATATTCCGGTTTTTGGACCAAACATTAATAAAAGCCAGACTTCTTTCGCTATCGAGAAAGAGGACGGCAAGGCATCTATCCGCTTTAGCCTGACCGCCATTAAAAATGTGGGCCATGCCGCCATAGAGCCGATCATTCAGGCAAGAAAAACAGGTGGCGAGTTCAAGTCTATTGAGGATTTTTGTCGCCGCGTTGACCTTCGCAACATCAACAAAAAGGTCATCGAAAGCCTGATAAAAGCCGGAGCCTTTGATGAACTTGCCTCCCGGGGAACTCTGCTTCAGGCCCTCGATAGAATCATATCTTTAGGACAGTGGGAACAGCGGCTCAGGGAGTCAGGCCAGACAAGTATGTTCGATCTGTGGGGTGATTCAGTGCCCACACCGTTGCCCAATCTAAATCTGGCCGAACTGGATACGCCGTTGAAAGAAAAATTGGACTGGGAGAAGGAAATGCTCGGCGTTTATGTATCTGAGCATCCACTATCCTCGATGGCACCGACGCTGGCCAACTCGGCTACCGCATTGTGTGGCAGTATAGACACGGAAATGGCGGGAGAGAAGGTGATTATTGCCGGAATGGTGACTGCTGTGCGCCAGCTTTATACGCGCGACAGGCGCCCCTTCGCCATTGCTACGCTGGAAGACCTCGAGGGCAGCATAGAAGTCACCGCCTGGTCTGAAATCTACAGTCAGACAAAGGAGATGTGGCAGGAAGGCAAAATACTGCTGGTAGAAGGCGTAGTAAAGGCACGGGATGACCGCGCGGCAGTTAATTGCTTTAAGGTGAGGCAGTATCAAACAGATTCTGAATTGTCGGGAGAGTCAGCACCGGCTCCAGCGCCCCCACCTGCGGTGCCGCGTAAAATTGTTATTAATATTGCTCAAACTGATAAGACTGACGAAGATGTGGCCAGGTTCAACGAGGTTATGGAGACTCTTTCCCGCTATCCGGGACAGGATATGGTTCTGATCAGTATATCAACGCCGGACGAATCGGTAAATATGAAGATACCGAATACGATAAATTACTGCCCCGAACTGGCCAAAGAAATAAACGGCATACTCGGTGAGAACAGCTTAAGACAGCACCTTAAATAGTGGCTCTCTCAAGCGGTCTGCTCCAACCGGAGTAGAAATTCCTTCATTCCAATACCACCTCCGAATCCACCCAGGGTACCATCACTTCTAATAACTCGATGACACGGGATTACAACAGGTACCGGATTTTTACCAACAGCGTTGCCTACTGCCCTGGCAGCCTTAGTCAACCCCACCTGCCTGGCAATCCATCCGTAGCTTCTGGTCTGTCCTCGAGGAATTTCCTGGACGACCTTCCACACGCTACGCTCAAAATCAGTGGCGTCGGCCAAATCAAGCTTGTCACAGAAGTCCACCTTTTCACCACGCAAATAACGGCCCAACCTATCAGCCAGGTCACCCAAACCGTTTGAATCTTGATTCTCTGATCTACAGCCGTATTCCGCAATCCGGCCCAGCACGGCTTTCCTGGAGTTAACCGGTAAAATAACCCCTCTCAGCCCCTTTTTTGAGCTAACAAGACCCATCCAACCCAACGGTATCTCAAATACCGCAAAATTTAAACTTTTATCCTTTTTTAGCATATCATTTCCCGCCTTAGTTTCGTAATTATCCCGCTATCTTGTTTAACTGTGTAGCATAAACGCGATAGCTGCTTGAGTCATAAAAAACGAATACGACCTCTTCCAAGGATGTTGGCTCGTTCCGTAGAAACAAGGTTACTGCAGCCAGGGCGACTTCGGCCGCATCCTCAACCGGATACCCGTAAGCGCCGGTGCTTATGGATGGGAAGGCTACGCTCTTCAGTTTATGTTCAGCCGCTAACTTTAAGCTCTCCCGGTAAGCACTGGCCAGCAATTCGGCCTCGCTCCGGTTTCCTCCGTGCCATACCGGGCCAACCGTATGTATCACGTAACGTGCTTTCAGATTACCGCCGCTGGTGATGACCGCTTTGCCAGCGGGCAAACGACCAATACGAGCAATAATTTTCCGGCATTCTTCAAGAATCGCTGGACCTCCGGCGCGATGAATGGCGCCATCGACGCCACCACCACCCATTAGACCTGAATTAGCGGCATTCACGATGGCGTCGGTCGCTTCCTTCGTTATGTCGCCCTGCATCAAGCCTATTATCGCCTTGCCGACTTTTATCTCGTTAATTTCGCTCACATGCAATCTCCGAGGCTTACCTAGGCCAGCTCGGGCTCAATTAACCCGTAATTACCGTCATCGCGCCGGTACAGTAAGCACAGCCTATCATTGTCAGAGTTAACGAATAGAAAGAACGAATGTCCCAGAAGCTCCATTTGATCTGAGGCCTCTTTTAGCGACATCGGCTTGATGGCAAACCGTTTCACCCTGACCACTTCCGGTAAATTGGCGGGTTTCTCTCGTGTGACTGTCTCTTCCGGAGCTTGACGGGTAAGAGAATGGCCACGCTCCTTATGCTGAAGCTTCCCTTTATATCGCTCTATCTGCCTCTCCAGAACATCGGCCACAGTGTCAACTGCCGCTCGCACCCCCTCTCCCCTCTCCTCTCCTCTTAATATAACACCTCGGCTATTCAGCGTAACCTGAGCTGTATAACGATGCTGCGGCGCCCTGGTATTCTCTTCATGTATTTCAACTTTTGCTTCCGAGATATCAGGCAGGTAACGGGTCAATTTCCCTATCTTTTTTTGCACATAGCTTTCGACATCCGGGGGGATCTCCATGTTCTTGGAAAAAATTTGTAGTTTCACCTTTTTCTCCCTCCTAAATTTCTCTGGCCAGAGTTAAGCCCCAGACAGATGCGGCTCCGGCATGCTTAAGCGCCACAGCACAAGCTTCCAACGTGGCTCCGGAAGTACAAACATCATCTATTAAAATTAACGATTTTCCTGTCAACTCACTATCGTAGCAGGCGAAAGCATTGTCTACATTTTTTCGTCGTTCGTCGACGGTCGTGGTTCTGGCTTGTGGAAGGCTATCCTTAACTCTAAGCAGGCCCCCTTCCAGCACGGGCATGGCATTCAGTTTACCCAGTTTCCTGGCCAGCAAGGCCGACTGGTTATAGCCGCGTTGCCTCAGCCTTTTGGAATGAAGAGGTACCGCAATCAAGATATCGCCCGGCACTTTATTTCCCTTTAGATAGTCTGCCATCAACATGGCCAGTGAATCGGCTAAAGATTTTATACTCCGATATTTCAAGTCATGGATAGCATGACGTACCGTTCCCTCAAAACGATAAATCGAACGTATACCATCGATTTCAGTGCGCTGCCCCCAACAAGTGGCGCACATAACACCGCTAGATTCGTGCTTTCCACACTTCTGGCAAAAAGGTGGTAGTATCTTCGGGAACCTTGAACAACAATCGGCGCACAGGAGGTCGCCCAACTTTCCACAGCCGATGCAGCGGCGCGGAAAGAAAAAATCAATTATTTTTCCCTGAATTTGCCCCGTCGCTAAAGACAAAGCAGCTACACCAAAGGAAGTGTTAGGCTAACGAATTCCAGAGGGTCTATAAACGCGAGCGGGGGTTAGGACCTGTCCCGCTAAAAATGGGCTCATTAAGATATACGTCGCCATTCCTGATTTTAATATTATAGCCGCAATCAGGATTGGTACATACCCAAGCCTTATAATGGATTGCCGCTCCCTGACTTCCGAAATCAGACAGCGGCACCAAATCACCGACCTTACATTTCAGGCACTTAGGAAAGGAATTGTTTTCCACGATTCCACCTCCTCCAAGATTTGATAGTATACACCAACCGCTATACTAAGGCAAATGCATATTACTCTTTACAAGGATAATGACCTCTGCTAAACTTTTATCCAGCATAACTACTGCGAGGTATTGATATGGGTACTAGAGATATCAGATGGAGAGAGCATAAAAAAGCCAAAAAGGGAGCCAAGAAACCCACCACCACCATTATCACACCCCAAGTAGAAGTGGAAGTCATTAAGAAGGGTAAGAAAACTCCTCCCCCGGAAGAATAACGGTTAATAATTTGTTTAGAGCCTTACCGTTAATTCCGAGCTTTAGGCTGGATTCGGGAAAAGGTACCTCCAGTCGGCGGCTAAAGCTCAGGTCTATTTTCACAACTACGGCGAGAGCTCATTTTTAATAGAAATGCACGCCTGGAAAGAGGATGGAGGTTTAAATAAAAGAAAATGCCAGAACTCGCATATGTGACAGCGACAATTTACGGTCATGTTAAAGGCGTCTATTACCGAGCGTTCACTTCTCAGCTGGCTAAATCGCTGGGTTTACGGGGTTACGTACGTAATATGCCCGAGATAGGCGCCGTCCAAATTCATGTAGAGGGGCCCAAGGACAAACTGGAGGAACTCCTGAGACATCTTGAGGTTGGACCACCAGAAGCCGTGGTAGATCATATAGACACCGAATGGTCCGCTTTTTCAGGGCAATTTTCAAACTTTGAAGTTAGATACTAATCCGTAGATTCAACGCTTCGAATCGCCAGCGTTCCGATTTATCAAAGTATCTTCAAGCTTCAAGCTCGGTCTTACCTGACTCGATCATAGCCAGGTAGCCGGCTGAAATACCGCTCACCTGAGCCGCTTCTCGGTCAACCTCATAAGGTTCACCAGCGATAATTTTGCCGTACTCGTCGGTCTTGCCCTGAATCGGATTATCGGCGCTCATGAATATCTGCCGGGCATCCACAACACCCAGGTCGAAGGGCAACGTAAAATAGAGGTCCGCAATTACTTTATCTATTCCCAGTTCGTATAGCGTCCCCCAGCCACTTGGGGCATCCCCTTTATACTTACTTACGGGCAACAGGCTTAAAAGATTGGGTATACTGAACTGTCCCCGACCACCGGTAATTTTAAATGGTGAGACACTGATAAGATAATCGCTGGAAAGCACCACGTTAGGTACCCAAAAGGTCGGGACCACCAGCGGATGAGGCAGCGGATTTTCGACTTCGACCCAGATACAGTCCCTGACATCCAGCATTAGAACCCTAGGGAAATCGTAACCTAGCGCCTGGTATACGGGATAAATAGATTCTCCGTTGTGAGTCCCTTCGAGTATTATAATATCAGCATCACTGACCTGCTTTATGCTCTCAATTATCATATTCATTGTCTCTCGGCTGGTGCTGATAGGATAGGGCATTGGATAGCCGGCATTAGGTTTGATTAATACCCGTCTCGCCCTGGCGACCAACGAAGGTGGTTGGAAGGCAAATTCGGATGCTTCAAAAATCACTTCTCTAAGTCCTCATTTTAATTTCGGAAACTATGTATTCATATTGATTAGCAATTTATGCCATCGTCCAGCATCATTACCTCAACAATATCGCCGGCTTTGACCTCGTCGACATTCTCGGGAACGATAGCCAGTCCATTGGCTTTAGTCATAGACGTCAGTATCCCCGAACCCTGTGGGCCTGTAGTACGTGCAAAATATTTACCGTTTCTGCTGGTGACGACGACTCGTGCAAATATACGACGTCCGTCATTATTCGTCACAGTATCTTCTATCACTGCCTCGATATTCGATCTAGTATACCTGCTTCTGCCCATCAT
Organism: uncultured Dehalococcoidales bacterium; assembly: GCA_964548415.1. Classification (GTDB taxonomy): domain Bacteria; phylum Chloroflexota; class Dehalococcoidia; order GIF9; family UBA5629; genus 9FT-COMBO-48-23. The sequence continues at coordinate 30,978 of CAZJQG010000028.1, forward strand.
TTTAGAAATTGCGGGACGGGCAAAAAGCTCGAATGTAACCATCGAGCTTACAGGGTTACCTGGCAGCCCCAGATGCGGAATCTCCCTTCCGTCTTTTATCTTCAACATACCGAAAGCTAAAGGCTTACCGGGTTTCATGCGAACAGTCCAAAAGTCTTCCTTACCCTCAGCCGCTAAAACCTCCCTGACAATATCGTAGTCACCCATTGATACTCCCCCGGAAGTAATCAACAGGTCACACTCCGTGCCAGACAGCATGGTGGCAGTCAACTGCTTCATGTTGTCCTGGGCTACACCGAGAAGATTGGGCAGGCCGCCGCATTTAATAACCTCTGCAGCCAGGCTGTAGCTATTACTATTGTAAATCTTACCTTCTGGCCGAGGTTCTTCAATATCCACGACCTCATCTCCGGTGGCCAGTATGCCCACAATCGGCCGACGGATCACGGATACCAAACTTTTTCCCAGAGAGGCCAGCACCCCGATGTCGGCGGGTCCAAGCACTTTGCCCTTTTTTAGCACCAGTTCACCTTTAGCGATATCCTCGCCCTGGCGACGGATGTTGCATCCGGCCGGCAAACTGCCTCTGATGCCTATTTCGTTAATTCGATTTTTTTCTTTTCTTCGTTCCGTTTCGTCTGTCTCCTCGTAAGGAACGACCACATCTGCACCATCGGGTATAAAAGCGCCGGTCATTATCCGTATGGCTGTTTCCCGTTCAACCTTCCCTGTGGGAATCTTGCCGGCAGCCACTTCGCCTACAATACGAAGGACTTTAGGAGCTTTATCACTGGCACCATTAATACTTTCCGTCTTGACGGCATAGCCGTCCATCGCCGAATTATCATGAGCTGGTATGTCAAAGTTAGAATAAACGTCCTCGGCTAATACCTGCCCCAGGCATTCCAACAGAGGTTTTTTCTCGTTATCGAGAACCTGAACTCTGCTTAGAATCTTATTCAAAGCTTCTTCAACACTTATCACAGTTAGATTGTCCTTGTTTTTACGGGCAGCTATTCTGCCTCGCCAGCTGCCTTGCCTTTTTGAGGTCAGCCATCGTATTTATATTAAAAAAACTCAAGCCTTCGCTATCAAATTTCAGCAGTTCTTCCTCTTCTATATACCTCGTGTTGACCATATCGAACAGATGCGATATCTCCAGCTGGTTCTCCTCAATCATCTTTCGGATTAATGGCAGACAGTTCTTCGAATAGACAGCGTGTAGAGGCTCCAGCATATTGTGCAGTTTTGGAACCACGACATCAGAACCTTCCGCGCACCGAATCATATAGCGAAGCAAACCACGATTTAGAAATGGCATGTCACAGCCAACAATCAAACTGTAGAAACTGTCCGCACACGCCAAACCGGTATATATTCCTCCTAACGCCCCTCTACCTGTAAATAGATCCACAACTACTCTTGCCTTTAATAGAGCGGCGGCAATACAATCAAACTGTTCTTGACTGGTTACCACCAGTACTGGCCGGGCAGGAGGAGAGATACGTTCGATAGTTCGCTCAATCAGAAGTTGGTTATTTATTCTCTCCAGGGCTTTCACACGTCCCAGCCGCAGGCTCTTGCCGCCGGCCAGGACTATTCCCGATACAGATATCACTCTTCTAAAGGTTACGTTTTAGCTCAGGTATATTTCTTGCTATATTTTATCACTATAGTCAACAGTTTTGGTGATTTTTTGGCAAAAAAAATTAACAACTGGATAGTGGAAGGAAGCAAAATTGCAAACTTAAAAGCGATAGCAACCAAGCTATCGAACGACCTAGGAGATAAAACTCCCTAGAAAGGAGGTGATCCAGCCGCACGTTCCCGT
>CAZJQG010000029.1:0-32601 GCA_964548415.1 uncultured Dehalococcoidales bacterium
AAAGGGATTGGTTGGTCATCAGGCCAAGTAGTCCCTTCATCGAAAAAATACATTTCAGGGTTTTTTACGACCTGTGAGCGAATGTCTTTTGTTATGCAATCGTCTAGAAATCGGTGCACTGCAGCATTCCAGTCCTTTGGATCACTCCAAATAAGAAGCCCATTTAACTGACTCATTAGTTTATAATGCCTGCCTAGCCATATGCTGCAATATTGCTTTTTCAAATAACGATAAAACAATAATCAAATAATTTTTACGGCTTTGACTCGATTGTATATCATGACACCATTACTAAACAAGATGACGTTCTGTTATCAGAGATTAATGAGCATTAATTTTAAAAAGATCGATTAGCTTTGCAAAAGCAACACCAATCATACGGTGACGTCATTGACGATCAACAGCCCTGATGCAATTGCTTTATCATAGAACGCTTTGTCCTCTACAGCATGTTCAATCACAAACTCCATCGCCGATCTTTTTATGGCACTTGGCAGCAAGAGACCGATAACCAGCACAATAAGACCAACCCACCACCTGACAAATATACCGAGAACAATAGCCACAGGAATTGCTAGTAACCATATCCAGGCCCAGAAGTTATGCGACATCTTATAACGTCTGGGCATATCTGGACTACTCATTACCCTTAAAGCGAGTTCTCTATTCACTTTCACTGAAACCCGGCGAGATTTCCATGCCTCAACAAATTCAGAGTGAGTCATTTAATTCTATCTCCTGATTATGTGAGGGCCGAAAGTATCACTTTGACTTCGGCTATCGATTTGCACTCAATGACCTTTTTGATAACGGCGTCAAGTAATGTACCTTCTGATAATGCAAAATCACCGAAAATATTTATCATTTGATCAATATCGTCTGATTTCCAGATGGTGCTAGTTGGAAACAATCCTTTAAAGCCCAATTTGTATATTTGTATACCGGGCTGGGCAATGGATATTAGAATTCTTTCCCCACTTGTAAGTTTAATCTGGCAGAATACACCTTGTGGTCCTGCATTTTTATAGGTAATTATTTCCCCCATTTTTAAATCACCGTAACTTTCCGGATGAAATTATTATACCCTCACATAGTCCGAATTGGAATGGCCAAAGGAGGCTTGAATTTGACCGAGAAACATTATATGCACAAGCCTGACATTTGTATAACTCGAGTTATACAAATGATACCTCATTACATAGGTCTTTAAATTTGCTCTTACGTCTTGACAGGTAGTGTATAATGTCTCTAGGGCAATTAATAAGTAACGATAAACGTATAAGACTGAATTTTAATTGGGGGGATGAAGCCAACGTCTATGTAAGGTCACGCTTCCAAGCCAACTGTGAAACCGACCACATATAGTTGTTGGTTTTATTTTTATTAAAAATTAATGGGGGTGTAAGATGCAACAGACGTTGGTCTGTTCCAGTTGTGGCAGGCAGAATCCTTTGGGGCAGCAGTTCTGCGGGGCCTGTGGTGCCAGGTTGTTTAGTGGAGGGCAACAACCTTATCAGCAGCAGCAAACGTATTCGTGCCCTAGATGCGGTAAAGTAATTGCACCCGGACTAAAATTCTGCGGAAGTTGCGGGACGCCTCTAAACTGGCCAGGCCAACAATCAATGCAGGCTACACAATTCTACCAGCAACAACCGCATGCTCAACCACCTTTTCAGTATCAACCGCCCGTTCAATCGCCTTATCAGCAACAATCGGCAGCAATGTCTCAGCAAATACAACATAAAGCAAAACAGACAAAAACGAAAGCAGGTTTATTACTGTCAAGCTACACTGTTCTACCTTGCGAAGAAGTCATTTTACGGGCTATTCAATTTTTTACTGGTGAAAAGTGGCGAACCCAAACCCAATCTGCTCGAGTTGCAACGTTTCAAGGAAGGCCGCCATTCCCAATAGGAAGTCTAATAATCATGATTATATTTATTGAAACAATAATTGTGCCGATAATAATGTACGTTATGATAATACGCAAAGTTATACGATTTCAAAATATTGTTGTAACAGCCAATCCGATTGCGCAAGGTACAGAAGTAGTGGTGACATATCCATCTCATGCCAAAAAGATGGCAGTCAAATTTCTAGGATTGTTACCCACCTCGCAATGAACTCTATTAACTTAACTACCTAGGCATTAGACCAACTAGTCTGACTGTATTATTAAAGGTATAGCATATGGATGAGGAGAGACGAAAGCAGTGGCTACGCGACCTAGCAGATCAGGTTGAGACGAGTGACAAGAATTGGTTTTCTGCTGTAGCACTGTCAGGTTTCCTCGGGTTTTTGGGCATTGACAGATTCTATTTGGGTTATACATGGTCCGCTTATCTCAAGCTTTTAACCCTTGGTGGGTTAGGAATTTGGTGGTTTATAGACTTTGCTTTACTTTTATCGGGGTCTTTATCGGATGCCTATGGCGGTAAACTCAAGAGTCCCTTCCATAAAAATATAGAAAACAATGCCAATTAAGATCTTGATCAAATTTCGGATATCTGGACCAATAAAAACAAAGGGTAATGGGAGAGGTAATGAGAAAACGAAAAATAGTCCATGTGGTTCTTTCAATCGCACTTCTGGCTGCGCTCGTAATTACAAACATAGGCATCCCGCAAAATACAGCTAGCGCTGGCGCATTCAGTATAGGTGATACTGTCGAAGTGTACAACACTGGAGGTGTTGGGCTATTAGTCCTCGGGACTCCTTGCGGAAGTAGCATTGGAGGTAAGTTCGACGGAGCTCGGGGTACAGTTTTGGATGGACCTGTGTATTGCTCAAATTATAACCGATGGCTCATACAATGGAGCGATGGCCTTCAGGGTTGGTCGGCTGAAAATTGGCTCAAGAAGGTTACTCAGACCGCAACTCCAACTGATCTCACTGTGACCGCAGTTAGCTTCTCACCTTCTTCAGCAAACATCGGCCAGGGACTAACCGTTAACTTTACAGTAGTAAATCAGGGCGGTTCAGCGTCTGGTTCCTTCGGCAACCGTATATCTTTAGCCACGAGCCAATGGGGAACCACCTATTCCTTGGGTAACTACAGCATGGGTTCACTTGCTGCTGGGCAATCACAATCCGTGACTATCACAACTGATCCTATTCCCTCGTCTGTTTCCTGTCCCGGTAATTACTATGTTACGGTCTTTGCCGATGGCTTCCAGGCAATTAGTGAATCCAATGATAATAACAATATCGGGAGTTCGACTCCAAGTATGATATCCGTTAGTTGTCCTGCCCCGACACAATATACACTTAACATCAATACCAATGGTCAGGGCACCACCAACCCTGGTATGGGTACCTATACCTACAACCAGGGTAGCCAGGTAACCATTGCTGCCTCACCTGCTTCCGGCTGGAACTTCAGTTCGTGGGGAGGCGATGCTTCAGGTACAAGTATCTCAACCACCATCATCATGAATTCTAACAAAAACATCACTGCCTACTTCACTAAGGAGAATAATAATTATTTATACCAATTGCCTGCGACGAGTGGGAGAATTTCATGGTTCAGTAGTGAAGAAAGTAGCAGTCCGGGTGCTTGGGGTGAGTGGTTGGGAGAAAGTCGGGGAAACGATGAAGCAACAAAATATTGGTACTGCGCGATGCGGTGGCCCTACGTAAAGGCATCAACCCAAGCTGAATTATACGAGGCTAAGAATTGGTGGCATAATAAAAAGATCATTGTGACCAACCCACAGAATAATAGGCAAGTTGTTTTACTGGCGAAGGATTGGGGCCCTGCTGAATGGACCGGAAGGGTGATTGATGTATCCAAAACAGCTCTAGATCAGTTGGGAGCAATAACTGATAGTATAGTTAATATCGATTTTGCACCTCAAGCAGTTGCTCTGGGTACAGGACAGGAGAGTAGCACCACCTCCTCTAATACATCAGCATCATGCTTTGATGGACAAATATGTTACGCAACTAGAGAAGAGGCTGTTGCACATGTCCCTACTCATGTTGAACCAAAAGAGTGTTTCGTTTGGCATGACGGCCCATCGGGGGCCATTTGGAGAGCGATTCCAGGGACAGGCTGTGCGCATTGGGTCGCCCATCAACTAAATATCAGAATAGGTAATGCTACATGCAACGATGGATATTCAATCAGGGTGAGCGACGTCATCTATGGCCGAACAGAGGTTCAGATGCAATATTGCAGGGCAGGTGACATCTGGACAAATAGCGAACTTACACATTGTGGAATTGTTCGCCAAGTTGCAAATGGTAAGGCATTGGTCGAGAACTGCAGTTCTGCAGCAGGCGGCGTCGTCAAGGATTGGGTTTCATCAGGTAGGTTTTGGACGCAGTATAGTGCGTCACAAGCAATTGATCAACAGACGCAACAAAATCAGCCGACTCAATTTGAACAAGCAAATCGTCTTCTATTGGAAAGAATGCAAAATATAATAGATAATATTCTAGACTTGCTAAGATACAAATAGGGGCCACTCACGAATTATTGAAGCTATATACCATAGTCCATTGGGCTAAAGCCTGATTAGTCTTTTTGCACAAAAACTCATTTTGTGGAATCCGAAGAAATACAACATCATAATCCTTCTATCTATTGTCTCGATGCCAAACCAGAGTGCAAAATTACTCTCCGGTGCTCTCTGCATAACGTAATCCATCTTCAAAAATGTCATAATTTTGTCATGCTTCTGGCCTTGATTTTATAACTTCGCAACTTTGAGGCCGCTACAATATACGATATAAGAGACAAGAGGAGGTTAACTATTCCTCCAAGGTGGTGACTGAAATGAAGAATTTAGTGGAAGTGGCCCATCCGGACGACTCGGCCGCGCTCAAGGGCGTTAAGACCATGAAGGTTGTCTACGATATCAACGGTGTGAGCGAGCCAAAGACGTTGGTCGTGGTCCTTAAGGCGGTGGTTGACGCGCGTCGTCGGGCTTTAGCGGCGAACGTGAAGCCGGACCTGGTGATCGCGTTCCGCGGCCCCGCGCTCAAGCTGATCCAGAAGCCTGAGTCTGACGCTACCAGCGAGCAAACCCAGATTGGCGAACTGGTGGCCGAGCTGAGGAACGAAGGCGTCAAACTCGAGGCGTGCAGCTTCGCGGCCAGTGTCATGAATCTTGACCCAGCAGGCTTCCTTCCTGAAGTGAAGGTTGTGGGTAACACCTTCAACTCGCTCGGGGGCTATCAGGCGAAGGGCTACGGCATTATCTATGTGTAGTGATGCGCCAGGGAGGCTAGGTTAAGAAAGCCTTCCCGCGCCGGATAAGGTCCCGAAGTTCAATTTAGCCGGGTAAAATCTTGGCTCGTTCATTGACAGAGGGGCGATGCTTTTTGTAAGCTAGATTGACAGGAACATTGTCAATATTATATTTGGCAGCGGTGGTGTGAATTGAGCGCAGCAAAGAAAAAACCTGTACCGCAAGATGCAGTTAATATCGCCTCTAAAGCAACGGACTCATCAAGTGTAACTCAGGGCGGGCCCGATGCCCTCGTGGCCCTGAGCCGCGTTGCGGCCGCAATCAGTGGCCTTATTGACCTGGAAGCCATACTCCGGGTAGGCCTGAATACCGCTCTGGCTATTCTGGATAGTGCCATCGGCGGGATTATGCTACTGGATGAGAATGAAAAAACCCTATCATACCGTGTATATCACGGCATATCTGACGAATATGCCCAGGAGATGCATCTTAAGCTTGGCGAAGGAGTCGCGGGAAAAGTTGCTGAAAACGCCAGGTCTATCATGGTGGAGGACATATCCAGAGAATCCGGTGCTGCCAATCCTGACCTCATCAGTAAAGAAGGCCTGAAGGCGTTCGTCAGTGTTCCGCTCATGTCTAAAGACAAAGTTCTCGGTGTCATGAACGTCGCCAGCCGCCTGCCACGCCAGTTCACGGAGAAGGATATCCACCTCTTACATGCCACGGGTGACCTACTCGGTTTAGCCATCGAGCAGGCGAAGCTCTATGAAGAGTTGCGGAGAGGCAGGGAACGGTACCGGCAGCTGGCTCGATTTGCCGTAATGGCTCAGGAAGATGAACGTAAGCGTCTTTCCCGGGAACTTCACGATGAGACAAGCCAGGCGCTTTCCGGATTGGCGTTTAACCTCCAGGCAGTCATCGAAATGGTAGACATGGCCGACATTCGGGACGCCAGGATCAAGGAAACACTGAAGAAGGCTCACGAGCTGGCAATTCACATCGGCGATGAAATCCACCGGTTAATAGTCAACCTCCGTCCCACTCTTCTTGATTCGCTGGGACTTATTCCGGCGCTTCGACAGCATGCTGAGTCCACACTGGTCCCTATGGGAATCAGCGTCTCTTTTCAATTCGACGACCTGGAGAGGACATTACCGAGGGAAGTGGAAACAGGTCTCTTCCGGGCCGCACAAGGGGCTATTGGAAATATTCAGCAGCATTCCAGGGCGACGAGCGCTTCAATCTCGTTGACCGTAAGCGGCAATGAGCTGGTTTTATGCATCAGCGACAATGGTGTCGGATTTGACGTCTCGCAAATACGGGGCATTGAGGCCAGCGGACGGGGAGCCGGCGTATTCAGTATTAAAGAAAGAGTGAAATTGATGGGCGGCAGCTGCGTCATCAAATCCGAGGCGGGAAAAGGGACCATTGCTACCGCGAGAATACCGATACGATGGAGCACTTCAAATGCCGAAGATAAAAGTCCTGGTAGTTGACGACCACACCATCGTGCGGCACGGTATCTATGCCCTGCTCGGGCTGATGTCGGATATCGAGCTTGTCGGCGAGGCGGTAAACGGCAGGGAGGCCCTGGAGAAAGTCGAGAAACTGATGCCGGACGTTGTTATCATGGATATCGCCATGCCTCTAATGGATGGCTTAGAAGCCACACGCCGTATTTGCAAGGATTTTCCCGGAACAAAGGTAATCGCGCTGACACAATACGACGACCGTGAGTTTGTTTTTCCGGTCATCGATGCAGGCGCCCGTGGTTTCATCAGCAAGACAGCGGCGTCGTCCGAGCTGGCATCTGCCATTCGCGCGGTGTACAGGGGGGACTCTTACTTATCACCATCAGTAGCCCGCGTATTTGTCGAAGGATATAAGGAGGGAATCGGGAAAGTAAAGGACCAGGATCCTTATAAACAACTGACAAACCGGGAGCGAGAAATTCTAAAATTACTGGCGGAAGGTCAAACCACCCAGGAAATTGCTAACATGCTCGTGCTCAGTCCCAAGACCGTTGACCGGCACAAGACCAACCTCATGGCCAAGCTGGCTATTCACAGCCGCGCTGATTTGATCAAATATGCCTTGCGGAAGGGCATAATTACCATCTAACAGCCTGTCATCCCACGCTTGATATCTTTCCAACTAAGGAAATCACCCCATTCGAGCATCTTGTTTCTCTATTAATTACTAGCTGTTTCTCTGAATAAACTGCGGTGTTTCCGTAGATCTTTTGGGGTGTTCGCCTCTGTGCCGTTTAGCCATAGCCATCTATACTATAAACATCGATGAAGTAAAGTGCGCCACAGGTCTACTTCAGAGACAGGAGGACGAACATGGACGAGAAGAGAGCGAAAATTTTGGTAGTGGATGACGATCCGGGATTTCTGCAAGAAGTGAAAACGGTGCTGGAAAGCCACAATTATAGTGCCTTTATGGCTAAGACCATGCCGGAAGCGCAGGAGATAGTGCGCCGCGAGAGACCTGACCTGGTTATTCTGGGCACTTTAGAGCACCGTGGAGATGCATACCATCTTCACCAGTGGGTGAAGCAGAGCTTAAGTCTCAAGGACCTGCCTCTGGTGGTAATCGATGCCACTCCGGAACAACAATTGATCAAGGGCTGGAGATGGGATGAAGGAATGCAGCTCGAGGCGGAGGACTACTTCCAGAAACCTGTCGAGGTCGGGAAGATTATGCCTCACGTTATGAAAATACTGGATAAGGTGACCAGAAGGATTAAAGTGCTGGTGGTCGACGACCATGCGGTTGTCCGTGAGGGTATTCGCGTTTTATTAGGGCTCCAGCCTGACATTCAGGTGGTGGGAGAAGCGATTGACGGCAGCGAAGCTATAAAGAAAGTACGTGAGCTTGTGCCTGATATCGTTTTAATGGACATTGCTATGCCCGGCATGGATGGCCTTCAAGCCACCAGGGAAATAACGAAAGAAGAAGGCGAACGGGCCAGAATTTTGATGTTGACACAATATGCTGATGAAGAGAATGTGCGTGCCAGCGCCACAGCAGGCGCCTTCGGTTTCATTCCAAAGAAGAGTGCCAGTTCCCAACTTCTGGCCGCCATAAGAGCCGCCAACAAAGGGGAACGCATTCCGATTCCACCGGAATCTGATAAGTAAGATAAGGCGAAACACAGGGCAGTAACCTGGAAGTGGTGATCAGGTGCAGCCGATAACGATTACGCTGGACGGTCGTGAGGTAAGCGGCTATGCCGGGATGAGTGTTCTCGACCTGGCTCGTGAATCGGGTGTACATATCACTACGCTATGTCACGATGAGCACTTGTCCCCCATAGGCGCCTGCCGTCTTTGCATCGTTGAGGAGGAAAAGACCGGTGCCTTAATGGCCTCCTGTGTCACGCCTTTGGCTCCGGGAATGACCGTCAACACCTGTTCACCTAGAGTCGTAGCCCACCGCAAAACTTTAGTGCAGTTGATGCTGGCCAGCCATCCTGATTCTTGCCCGGTATGCGACAAGGGCAATCGTTGCCAGCTCCGGCAGGTGGCAGGTGAGATGGGCGTTTCCTTAACGGAATTTCAGCGGATTCCTCAACCCGCCACCATCCAGGAAGTCAATCCGTTTATCGAGCGAGACTTGAGCAAGTGCATCTTGTGCGCCAAGTGTATCAGGGCCTGCCAGGAACTGGTTGTTGAAGGTGTGCTCGACTACTTTCAGCGTGGTTTTAAAACTAAACCTACGACCATGGGGGACTTGCCACTGGAAAATTCAGAGTGCACCTTCTGCGGCATGTGTGTAGCGCTATGCCCGACCGGTGCCCTGATGGAAAAGGAATGGCCTAATAGAAGAACGACAGGAACTGTCATCGAGACAACATGCCCCTATTGTGGCTGTGGCTGCGGCGTCGATTTACATGTAAAGAGCGAGCGCCTGGTACAGGCGACCCCCCGGTGGGGAGACGCAGAAAATTACAGTCAACTCTGCGTGCGAGGGAGCTACGGATATGATTTTGTCCACAGCCCGGACAGACTGACCAGGCCACTGGTCAAAATGAATGGAAATATGGAGGCAACGTCCTGGGATGAAGCCCTAACAAAGGTGGCTGCCGAATTCCTGAGAATAAAGAATGAATATGGGCCAGACAGTATTGCTGTTCTAGGTTCAGCCAGATGTACCAATGAGGAAAGCTATCTATTACAACGATTTGCCAGGTGCGTTATCGAAACGAACAATGTTGACGACGGAAAGCGCCTCTACAATGCCGCCACTCTGGCAGGACTCAGTGTCTCACTTGGCTTCTCCCAACCTTCACATTTTCTGAACCTTCTCGAAAAATCCGACGTCATCATGGTTATCGGTGCAGATCCCGCTTCTTCCGCCCCAGCCGTCAGTTATGCCATAAAGCGTGCCGTTAAATATAAAGGCTCGCGGTTGATTCTGGTGGACCCCCGCCGAACGAAACTCTCACTATTTGCGGATATCCACTTGCAGCCGGGGCCGGGGACTGACGTAGCCTTATTAAACGCCTTAGCCAGGGTGATAGTTCGGGAGAATTTATTAGACACAGAATTCGTTACCAGACGAACCGACAACTTCAGCTCGCTTACCGGAGCATTAGAACCATATTCTCCCGAGTATGCCGAAAACATCACAGGGGTGCCATCTGAGCAGATTGTGGCTGCCGCCCGGCTCTACGCCAAAGCCAGGCAAGCATCCATTGTTTACGGCAACGGCATCACCCAGTATGCCACAGGGACCGATTCTGTAAAGGCGCTGGCCAATCTATCGATGCTGACAGGCAACACAGGGCGTAAAGGCGGAGGCATGATCGGGCTGCAAAAAGAAAGCAATGGACGGGGTGCCCTGGATATGGGAGTGCTGCCTGACTTTCTTCCAGGTCTTTGCCATATAACAGATACCAGGGCTAGAGGTAAATTCGAAGCTCTCTGGGGTAAAAGCCTGCCGACTCGCCCGGGGTTAACCTCAGTCGAGGTTATCGAGCAGGCAAAACTTGGAAAGATAAAGTGTCTTTATGTTGTGGGAGAAGACCCTGTATTGAGCTTTCCGGGCACACAGGCCGTAAGGGATGCCCTGGTTTCACTCGAATTCCTTGTAGTGCAAGATTTGTTCTTGACTGAAACTGCCAGGCTGGCGGGCGTAGTCCTTCCTGCAGCCAGCTTTGCTGAGAAAGATGGTTCCTACACAAATTTCGAGGGAAAGATAAACAAAATAAGGCGGGCAATCGCGCCTGTTGGTGACAGCCGGCCCGACTGGGAGATAATCCTTAACATTGCAGACAAGATGAAGAGCCCCTTCCCCTACTTACGTTTCGAAGATATTTTGAGGGAAATCGAGGAATTCGTGCCAGGTTACGAGGGATACACAGATTCCAGCAGGCCCGTTCATACACACGACAGTGAAGCGGGTGCCGGTCGATTGCCCGGAGCGCAGGCGTTGCGAGGCTTTGCCCGCTTTTCACCTGTCGAATATCAGGCGCCTTTCAAAGGGAGACCTAAAGGCTATCCATTTATTCTGCTTACCGGGTCTGTGTTACCTCACATCGGTACCGGTACCAGGTCACTAAGAGCGCCGAGGTTGAGAAAATTATATCCGTCCGGATTCCTGGAAGTATGTGCAGCCGATGCGCAGAAACTTGCCATACACAATAACGATAAAGTGAAGATAATATCCCGCGCCGGTGAAATTACGGCACCGGTCAGCATATCGAATAGCCTGCCGCGAGGTGTCCTGTTCATACCGTCCACATTTCCTGAGATACCCATAAATACATTATTTGAAATATCCCTGGACCCACAATCAAAAACGCCTACATCGAAAGAATGTCATGTACGAATAGAGAGGATGGATGCCCATGACTGAGTCCATGGTGAACACTGAGGTTAACCTTGAACGGCTTGAAGAAATAGTTCGTGAGTATGGCCAACAAAGATGGCCGCTCATCCCTTTAGTACAAAAAATCCAGGATGAGTTCGGCTACATTCCACCACAATCGATCCCAATTCTAGCCAGAGCCCTTAAGTTATTCCCCAGCCAGGTACAGGGTATCATCTCTTTTTATGAGCAGCTATATACCCATCCGCGGGGGAAAAAGGTTGTCAGGGTCTGCCGGGGGACAGCCTGCCACGTACGGGGCGGGAAGACGATATTGAAGCTGGTTAAGCAAAACCTGGGCGTTGAAGAGGGCGAAACGACCCCCGATATGGAGTATACGTTGGAGACGGTTGCCTGCATAGGGGTTTGTGCCCTGGCGCCAAATATAGTTGTCGGCCCCGCTACTTATGGTCAGATGAATCCCAGGAAGGTAACACAATTATTCGGTGGCAAAAGGGATGCAGAATAACCAGCGCACTATTTTTGTGTGCCAGGAGACGCCGTGTCTGTCTATGGGCTCCGGCGCCGTTTATGAGGCGCTCAAGGCAGAGATTGCTCGACAAGGGAAGATAAATGCTACGCTAGAAATCAGCGGCTGTCACGGTCATGGCCTTTGCGCGCTGGGGCCCAGCGTGGTGGTCGAGCCTGAGAATACCTTCTACATTCAGGTTACGGCGAATGATGCGCCGGAGATTGTAAGGTCGCATCTTCGCCGCGGCAAACTGGTTGAGCGGCTGCTGTATCATGACCCGCAGACGGGACAGAGTATCCCGCGATATTCCGATATCAACTTCTATAAAAAACAGCGGCGTGTCATCTTACATAACTGTGGACACGTTAATCCCGAGAAGATAGACCACTATATAAAAAACGGTGGTTTTAACGCCTTGAGAAAGGCTTTGCTGCAAATGAGGCCGGACATGGTCATCGACGAGGTGAAGCGGGCCGGCTTGAGGGGGCGCGGCGGTGCTGGGTTCCCCACCTGGAGGAAGTGGGAATTCTGCCGCAACGCCCAGGGCAGTCAAAAATATGTTATCTGCAATGCTGATGAAGGCGACCCGGGAGCTTTTATGGACCGCTCCATACTCGAAGCGGACCCGTACGTGGTTATCGAAGGCTTAACTATCGCCGGTTACGCCATCGGGGCTACCGAAGGGTATATATATGTGCGGGCTGAGTACCCGCTGGCAGTACAGAGAATCCGCCATGCCTTAACCGAGACGATGAAAAATGGCTATCTGGGAGAAAATATTTTCAATTCGGGTTTCGATTTCAGGATACAGGTCAAGGAGGGCGCCGGCGCTTTTGTCTGTGGCGAAGAAACCGCATTGATAGCCTCAATTGAGAGCCGGCGCGGCATGCCTCGTCCTCGCCCGCCGTTTCCCGCCCAGGCAGGGCTGGATGGGAAACCAACCATTATCAATAACGTAAAGAGCCTAGCTTCGGTTCCGTTAATCATTGCCAACGGAGCCGATTGGTACTCCGGCATAGGCACTGAAAAGAGTAAAGGAACGGTTGTTTTCGCCCTGACCGGAAAGGTGGCCAACAGCGGTCTGGTTGAAGTGCCGATGGGTACGCCGCTGTCCAACATCATTTTCGATATAGGCGGCGGTGTACCGCGAGGTAAACGGTTTAAAGCTGTACAAACAGGCGGTCCCTCCGGCGGCTGCATACCGGCGCAGTTTCTTGATACCGCTGTGGAATATGAGAATCTTGCCAGACTGGGCTCTATCATGGGCTCCGGAGGTATGGTGGTCATGGACGAGACCACCTGCATGGTCGAGGTAGCCCGCTATTTCCTGAGCTTTACCCAGATGGAATCGTGCGGCAAATGCGTCCCGTGTCGCCTGGGAACCAGGCAGATGCTGGAAATACTGACCAGAATTATACAGGGCAAGGGTCGCGATAGTGATATCGACACCTTGCTTTCGGTAGCTAAAACGGTCAAGGAATGTTCACTTTGCGGGCTGGGACAGACGTGTCCTAATCCGGTGCTGACCACACTGAACTATTTCAGGGATGAATACGATGCTCATATCAAGGAGAAGAAATGTCCCGCCGCCGTATGCGATGCGCTGATGATTTCGCCCTGTCAGCATACCTGTCCGGTGGGTATCAATATACCTAAATACGTTGCCCATATCGCAGCCGGTGAATATCTTCAGGCAATCGAAACTATCAGGGAAAGGAATCCTTTTCCAGCTATCTGCGGCCGTATTTGCCATCATCCCTGCGAGGGCAGATGCCGCAGGGGAGAACTTGAAGAGTCGGTAGCCATCCGAGCGCTAAAACGGTTTGCCGCCGACTGGTATTTTGCGCACATCGACGAGTTGCCGGAGCCGGGACCGTTTCCCAGAACGAGAAACCAAAAGGTAGCTGTAGTCGGTGCGGGTCCGTGCGGTTTGTCGTGTGCCTACTTTTTGGCTCAGGCGGGATATGGCGTTACCGTTTTTGAAGCCATGGGGATGGGCGGCGGCATGCCGGCGGTGGCCATACCTGACTTCCGGCTGCCGCGAGAAGTCATCGATAACGAAATCGACTACATAGTCAAGCGCGGGGTAGAGATAAAGTACAATACACCCCTGGACACGAAATTCACTGTAGAACACCTGCGCGCCAACGGCTACGATGCTGTCTTTATCGCAGCCGGCGCTCAGAAAAGTCAGGTCATTGGTATACCGGGGGAGAGTGAAGCTCTTGCCGGTTTCTATTACGGGTTGAGATTTTTAAACGATGCCAAATTGGGCAAGAAAGTCAAAGTCGGGCGCAACGTTGCCATTATCGGCGGCGGGAACGTAGCGCTTGATGCTGCCCGCACGGCGCTTCGGCTGGGCGCAGAAAAAGCAAACGTCTACTACCGTCGCTCTCGCGAGGAGATGCCGGTCACTGAGGTGGAATTCGATGAGGCGGTATTTGAAGGTATCAACGTCCACTTCTTGGTAGGCCCGACGCGAATAGTGAGCGAGGCGGGTAAAGTAACCGGCTTACAGTGCATTCAGATGACGTTGGGCGAGCCGGATGAGAGCGGCCGCCGGAGACCGGTGCCGCTGCCGGAATCAGAGTTCTTTTCGGAAGCAGACACTGTAATCGCCGCTGTCGGCCAGGCAGCCGATCTGTCATTTTTATCGCCGGATAGCGCTCTGGAGCGCAGCCGTTGGGAAAGATTAGCCGTCGACTCCAATAGCTTGAGTACAAACGTACCTGGAATCTTTGCCGGCGGCGATTTTGTATTCGGGCCGGGCATGATTATAGATGCTATCGCCGGCGGCAGACGAGCGGCTCTGGCTATCGATAAATACCTCAGAGGCGAGAAGTCACGGGTGCAGATGTACGACACGAAACAGCCCGGCGGCAAAGAGGATGGAAAACCAATCACAGAGGAGCCGGGAACCTGGGAGGCGGCATTCAGGCCGGAGATGCCGCTGCTTCCCATCGAAGATAGGAAGCGAAGCTTCAGAGAAACCGAACTAGGATTATCGGAAGAAAAAGCCAGATACGAGGCCAGGCGATGTCTGCGCTGTGACCTGGAAACATAGGGGGATGTCATGAAATCGATAACAAAGCAAAAAACTCTTGATGAGCTCACTGAACAGTTGCAGGATTTTAGCCGCATATTCGTCGTGGGGTGTGGTACCTGCGCTACCTTAACCCGAACCGGTGGGGTCGAAGAAGTGGCCGATATGAAAGAAAAGTTGCAGTCTCAGGGCAAGCTGGTTACCGGCTCAGTTGTAATTCCGGTAGCCTGCGATGATATGACCGAGGCGCTCACTAAAGAAAATAACAGCTTTATTAAAAGCGCGCAGGCCGTCCTGGTCGTGGCCTGCGCCCTGGGGGTACACCGGATGAGCCAGCATGTCAACATACCGGTAATTCCGGCACTGGATACCCTTTTCATCGGCATAGATGACGGACAGGGCTCTTTCCACGAGGTTTGCGCGCAGTGCGGACAATGCGTTCTTGGAGAAATGGCTGATATTTGCCCCATAACTGCCTGCCACAAAGGGTTACTCAACGGCCCCTGCGGCGGCACTAACAATGGCAAGTGCGAAGTGGACAAAGAAAAGGATTGCGCTTGGACTCTTATTTACAATCGATTGAAGGACCAGAACCGGCTCGATTCCATGCGGAAATATCAACCGCCCAAGAACTATCAGGTCGTCCCCAGACCCAGGTCTATAAAAGTGTTGTAGGTAAGGAGAGGTGAAATATGCCCTCAAAATTCAAGTCGCGACTGGACTCCGGTAAGTTCGTAATAACCAGCGAAATTGGTCCGCCAAAAGGGACCAACGTTGAGAAAATGCTTCACCATATCGACATTCTCAAAGACAGGGTTGATGCCATAAATGTTACCGACCACCAGAGCTCCGTAATGCGTTTCCCCTCCATCGGCGGCTGCCTGGCTATAGAAGAGCGAGGGGGTGAGCCAATACTGCAAATGACCTGCCGGGACCGCAACCGTATGGCGCTCCAGGCTGAACTTCTGTTTGCCTATACTAGAGGAGTCAGAAATGTACTGTGCCTGACGGGCGATGCCGTCCCGGTTGGCGACCATAAAGAAGCTAAAGGGGTGTTTGACTTGGACTCGGTTCAGCTGCTCAGGGCGATACGAACCATGGAGTCGGGTAAAGACCTCGGTGGTAACGATTTGGATGGGGCGGTGGAATTTTGCGCCGGCGCTATCGTCACTCCGGAAGCCAATCCAATCGAACCGCAGCTGATTAAATTCGAAAAAAAGATTGAAGCCGGAGCCGAATTCTTGCAGACGCAGGCGGTTTACGACCTGGACAAATTCGCCAGGTTCATGCAGTTCGCCCGCCGATTTCCCGTGAAAGTCTTGGCGGGGATTGTTCTATTATCATCAGCCAGGATGGCAAAGTATATGACCGATAATGTACCCGGCATTTTCGTACCTCAGCATCTGATCGATGAACTGGCCAATGCCCCTAAAGGGACAGCGCTTAACAAAGGCATGGAGATAGCCGGCAGGATGATAGCCGCTTTGAAGAAAGAAGCCATCTGCGACGGTGTCCATATCATGGCTATAGGCAAGGAGGAAGTCGTCCCGGATATTCTGACTGCAGCCGGCATCAGCTAATCAGTGCTTTGCCTGAAATAGTTACCTCGATCCAAGAACTTGAACAAAGTTGTCCTTTATTCACTATGGCCCGTGGCCCTGCTGCCGATATAAACGCCAATCATAGATATCAATCTGTTACTATTAAGAATAGAGCCCGAACCCATTGACAAGTGTTGCTTAGCAGGCTATATTAACCACCAGTGCATGAGACAATTCCCCATGGCTATCGGGCAGCCATGACCTGCAGTTCGTCATAACGGGCCAGAGCGGATTGTCAGCAACAGCCGGCCGGGCCAGATGCCGGCAAAGGAGGGGCAATGCGACATAAGGTAATCTTCGGCTGGGTATCTCTTTTCATTTTATTCTCGATGGTGGCTTACCCGTTATCCGATATGCTACCCCGTGACTACAATTCAAGCATAGTCGATACAACGGCGGAGCAGACTGCCGGGGAGGCTTTGAACGAACTGCCGATACTCTTCATAGAAAACCAGGGGCAGCTGGACGAAGAGGTTGAGTACTACGTAAAAGCGCCGTCACAGATGCTCTATTTTACCAGGGGAAGCATCATTTTCGACCTTAACCGCTACAACCAAGCTGAGGCAACGGGTGGAGGCGAGGGGCAGGCAGAGAGACTGGTATTCAGCCTCGATTTTCTGGGAGCTGATAAACAGCCGACTATAGAAGGCATCGGCCGGGACAGCGCCGTGGTAAACTATCTGACGGGCAATGACCCTGAGAAGTGGCACACCGGCATCTCCACCTGCAGGGAAGTGGTATACCGTGACATCTACCCGGCCGTGGACCTGAGGCTAAGGGGGAACGAGGATGGGCTGGAATATGACTTCCTAGTCAGACCGGGAGCAGCGCCCGAAGACATCAACCTGGCCTACAACGGCATTAACAGCCTGGCCATCGAAAATGGTGAGCTGGTAGTGGGTACCGCTTTCGGAAATATGAAGCAGGGCAGGCCGTATATCTATCAGCAGATAGCCGATGAAAAGGTGGAAGTGGCCGGCGGTTTCAGGCTCGGCTCGGATAATACCTATGGTTTTTTCGTAGCCGCTTACGATAATAGCTACCCGCTTGTCATCGATCCCACTCTGATATACTCCACTTACCTCGGTGGTAGCACCGGCGAGGATATGGGAGAGCCGGGCGGTATTGGGCAGGACTCCGGATGGGGCATAGCTGTGGACACATCTGGCAGCGCTTATGTAGTGGGTATTACCGCCTCAAGCGACTTTCCCACCCAGATACCATACCAGGGCACGATTGCAGGTGGGTTTGATGTATTTGTGTCCAAGCTATCAGCAACAGGTAGCAGACTCATCTATTCCACCTATCTCGGTGGTAGCAGCTGGGATAATGGAATCAGCATAGCCGTGGACACAACCGGATGCGCTTACGTCACTGGAGACACCCTGTCCGACGACTTTCCTACCTTGAACCCCTATCAGGGTGCAAATGCCGGATCATATGACGCCTTTATAACGAAGCTATCCGCGACAGGTAGCAGTCTCATATACTCTACTTACCTGGGCGGCAGCGAAATTGATACCGGGTTTGGCATAGCGGTAGACATAGCTGGAAACGTTTACTTCGCCGGACGGACGAATTCCAGCGATTTTCCTACTGAGAACCCGTATCAGGGAACGTATGCCGGGGGTGTGGGCGGATACATGGATGCCTTTGTAGCGAAGCTGTCGGCGGCGGGAGACAGTCTTGTCTATTCCACCTACCTCGGCGGTGATGGCAATGATGTGGCATTTGGCATGGCCATAGACGCAGGCGGTAGTGTTTACGCTGCCGGGTGGACTACTTCCGACGATTTTCCTACTCAGGACCCCTACCAGGCGGCAAGGGCCGGGAACAGCGATGCCTTTATTACCAAGCTGTCGGTGACGGGAGATAGCCTTATCTATTCTACCTACCTGGGAGGCGGAGCCCCCGATTTCGGAGCCGATCACGCAGATGGCATAGCTGTGGATGTAGCCGGCTGCGCTTATATTACCGGAATTACGGATTCCAGCAGCTTTCCTACTGAGACCCCTTACCAGGATACCAATGGCGGGGATAATGATGCCTTTGTGACCAAGCTGTCTGCGGCAGGAGACAGCCTTGTCTACTCCACATATCTTGGCGGCAGCAATATGGATGAAGGGCGTAGCATATCGGTGAACGCAGACGGAGAAGCTTATGTCACTGGTCAAACGCGGTCCGACGATTTTCCCATCCAAAATCCCTTCCAGGGGACATTTGGAGGGGGAGGTTCCGATGCCTTTGTAACCAAGCTGTCGCCGGAGGGAGATATCCTGGTCTACTCCACCTACCTCGGTGGCAGCGACACTGATACCGGACTTGATATAGTAGTGGATACAGTCGGGGAGGCTTACGTTACCGGGCAGACATATTCGACCGACTTTCCAACCCGGAATGCGTACCAGGGGGCATATGCCGGGAGTGACGGTGACGCCTTTGTAGCCAAGCTCGGGCGTACGCCGGCAGCTACCGTTACCAGCGCCACGGGCACCGGCAGCGTCACCTTTGTCGTGGACAGCGGCTCTATCTCAGATCTCACCGCAATTCTGGTTACTCCGTGTGGTTTTTTCCCGTTCCCCGGAGTCACCTTCCCGCACGGCTTCTTTTCCTTTAACATAACCGAAATTGACCCTGGCTCAACGGTGACCGTAAGCATTACCTTTCCCACATTTATACTTCCGGGCGCTCAATACTGGAAATGCACACCGACCGGCTGGCTTAATATACCGGTTGATTCCATTGCCGGCAATGTCATGACCATACGGCTTACTGATGGCGGCCTGGGGGACAGCGACGGGGTTGCTAATGGTACCATCGTCGATCCGGGTGGGCTGGTGGTACTGCTACAGGTACCAACAATGCCAGCACAATCTGGAGTCTCGCCGTCGTTACCCCGCCAGCTAAATCAGGCGCAGATATACGTGAAGTACCTGAACGTAAACCCGAGGCAGGCGTCTGCCAACCAGCCGGTGACCATCACCACCAACGTGGTGAATATAGGTGACCAAGCCGGCAGCCTTAACGTTGCCCTCAAGGTTAACGGGCAGGTGGAGCAGACCAGGATAGTTAGCGTGGGCCCGCAGGCGACCCAGCCGGTGAAGTTCACCGTAAGCAGATCAGAACCCGGAACGTACAGCATTGACATATACGATCAGAGCGGGAGCTTCACAGTAAACAGCGTCGGTGGCAAGCCGGTGAATAGTGGCGTGGTTGTCCTGATAGCCATGGTGATTTTGGTTCTGACTGCGACCGTGCTTCTGGTGATGAAATTCTCGTCTGGAGGCGGTGGAAAAAGAGGTACGCGAGTGGTGGGATAAGCATATTGCCAGAGAAAGAGCGGGGAAAAAGTAGACCAGAGTTTGATATACTAATCCAGCACCGGTCGCTGCCGGTGCTGGTCAATTATTTATATCGAGGAGGATACTTTGAGCATCTTATTGATTATCGGCATTATTATCCTGGTCCTGTGGCTGCTTGGATTTATCTTTTTCCGCAGCCTGGGTTTTCTAATCCACTTAGCCCTGATTGTCGGGGCTATTATCCTCATCATCTGGCTGCTGCGGGACGTGCTGCATCTGTTCTGAGCAGAAAATACGCCCCGGGCCACGCCTCAGCGGACTAAGGCATTTAAGCTTTCGGCAGCTTCGATAGCTCGGAGATGGCCATTATTATCGTTGCGGTAAACAGCAGGTAGCCGGCGCTCCTGATGGCCGTTATAGTGCAGTCACCGGCAGCAATGCCGGATACGAGCCGAATGTAGGATATGCCCATGACGCCCCAGGCGCTGGCCCAAAGGACCAGGAAAATCCATTTTTTACCCGTTTTACTGCGGAAGTAGAAATATCCAACCAGTGTCAGTACGACGAACAGCCAGGTAAAACCCAGGCCGATGTAGTCCAGGGCAGGTACATTCATCTTTCAAGCCTCCTCGAAATGATTTAAGGTAGACGCCAGAATATTTCGGTCCGCACCGTACAACCTGTGCAAGTTGCCGAGAATAGACTATTTAGATGTGCGTTTTCCGGTGGCTGTTTTTCTAATCCTGGTAGAAGTTTTACTGACTCTCGTTTTAGCGGGTGGAGCGGCAGCGGGCTTCGACCGAAGCCAGCGGATAAGAAATATCAGGCCGATTATGACCAGCAGGACAATCACCATGGCTATGATGGGCATGGTGTAGTTGTACCGCCAGAGTATTTCTTCAGTCGAGGGTCCGGATATGAGCTGGCTGCCACTGGCGTTTAACGGGCTCTGAACTCCGCCCAGGAAACCCCAGAAGCCCTGCATGGGCACGGCGTGTAAGGACAGGTTCCAGGTGGCCGTGCTGCCCGCCTTCTCCCAGGAGACCTCGTTAATGGCCGGATAGTCCGATTTAAGCGTCAGCTGGTAGTAGGTGTCGTACGCCGCAATGACGGTGCCGCCCTGGTTGACGCTGTAGGCGAGATTGGCGTTCGGCCGCGTGGTGCCGTCAGGGAGCTGCCAGTCCTTGAAGACGTACTTCATGCCGGCCTGGGTCTGGGTTTCAACAGTACCTGGCGCTGTACTGGTGAAATTGCTGCCGATGGCGTAGTAACCGGCATTAGGTGGCTGGGTCAGCCCCGCCGGGTTGCTGGCGGTCTGGATAAATACCTCCTGCGCGTAGTTGAAATAGGCGAAGTTGTCCGTATCGGTCACGGACTTGGTGTTCGAACCGACCACCGAATATCTGGTGTTGGATGAAGGCACGACGATGGTCTGGTCGACCATCACCAGGTGGCTTTCGCACGGTATCGAGGTAAAGGTCTCGGACTGGCCTCCTCCCAGCGTGGCCTCATGGGCACCGTCGATTAACACATTCGTCTGGCCCTGTGTCAGCCCGGTGCCGATTTCGACTTTAAAGTCGCAGGCGGTGGTGTAATAAAAGATAGGCAGGTAATTAGCCCAGCAATCAACATAAAGGAAGAAGGAGCGGCTGACCGGCGGACAGCAGCTCGCATCGCAAGTTGCGTTAGTGCAGGTAACCGTCACGTTATCAGCGCTGTTGCAGGTGCCCGGGCCCGGAGTGCCGGTGATGATTCCGGTGGCGGGGTCAAGAGTCGCCCATGCGGGCAACCCGGCAGCGCTCCAGATATAGGTTCCCGAACAACCGGTGGCGCTCAACGCCATGGAGAATGGCAGGCCCTCCCAGGCCACCGGGTAGAATACCGGAAGGATGTCTAAAGTGCCCGGGGCAACTGGTCCGGTAATAGTAATAGTTACCAGAACCACATTCGAACAAGGGCAGCCATCAGGGCAAGGCGGATTGTTAGAAAACTCAGTGACACCAACAATAAAGGTAAAAGGATTGAGGGGGTCGGCACTAGCCCCAATTGGAGCGCAGCCTGTCAACGTGCCCGTTTGCCAATCAAAATTCATCCATGCCGGTACTGGCCCCCACGTCCAGAAGAAAGCGGGAGGCGGTGGCGGGCAGATGGTGCCGGTAGCAGTAAATTGAATTGTGAAAGGCTGGCATTCCGGTACGCTTATAGCGGCAGCAGGGGCGGCAGTAATGCCAATCGCCCGAACGGGTTGGGGGTGTAATGCCATCCCTCCCATGACCAGTGACAGGGTCACTATAATGACCAGGCAGATACTTAGAACGGCAGATGCCGTGTTATTCTTTCTGAAGTTTCTTATCGTCATTTAATTGCCTCCAACTTTACTCCGACTTTCCTATGCCGAAATGTCACTTCAGGTTGGGGTAACGAATCGGGGGTGGTGCTTCATAGCAGGCCGCGGCTGCCTGTGACTGCGTGGAGTAACAGGCTCCTCCTGCCTGGATGCATCTGTCCTGTGTGGTCTCGAATACCTGGCCTTTGACGCAGCACCAGCATGTCTGTTGCTGCCGGCAGTATGCCGCCGTCTGGGCCTGGCTGGTAGACCAATAGGAGCCGCCTTTCAGACGGCAATCGGACTCGGTGACCGGGTAGTATATCTGGCCATCTATGCAGCAGTATCCTCTGGGCTGGCAGGCGTCCAGTGCCTCGTACTGATTGGTGGACCAGAAGCCCTGCATCCGGTCACACTCAGATTTGGTTGACTGGCTGACCTGCTGGTTGGCACAGCACCAGCCCGGCGTCGGCTTATAGCAATACCATTTTTGCTGTTTATCGGGTGAGTAGTAGCAGAGCTCCTCCGAACATCTCTGGCTGTATCCTGTCCTTACTGCTTCATCAGGTTTCAGACAGTGGTCACAATCGCTGGGGCATTTGAAAAACGCAGGTTCCTCGTTAATAATATTAGACGGAGTCGAGGTAATTGGAGCGCGAGTCAAGGGTCCCCATTGAGGGGTGCGCTGCCCGGTCCGGTTATCCGTGGGCCCTGATTGCTCTTCTGGCAGAAGATCGGCGGCCAGCGCTAAGGTTAGCTCTGCCTGAACGCTCCCGCTCTCGTTGCTGGCCACGAGGACGGTGGTGAACTGGCCGCTGGCATCGGGCGTTATGGCTCCGGCCGGTAAACCGGTGGCGGTTCCGTTGAGCGCGGCCAAGGTGGGGTTGGTGATTTCCCGAATAGTATTGCCGTCCTCGGTAATCACTACGTTAAGGGCGTTCTTCACCTTGAAGGTATAAACGGCCGAGGAATCGGCGGCCTCAAGCACCATGGGAGCCGCCGTGAACACCTGAATTACAGGTGGGCTGCCGGCGGCGGCGAACAAGGCGTAATTGGCGTCGTTGCCTTGCAGGGGCTCGGCCAGGCATATTCCGACGTCCGGCGCCCTGCCTGAGTAAGGCAGATCAGCAGAGGTGATTGCCCCCGAGGCTGCGATGCTCAATGCTATGAGGCATAGAAGCGATACGAGAACACGATTGGCACTGCGGGACCATAAATCTGATAATCTCATGACTCAACCTCCCAGTAAGAATTGGTCGTAGACCTTTTTTAGAGGTCATGCTCAATTAATTTAAACCCTGGTGTAGAGGTGTTCGATGATGGTAAGGTTACATAAGAACATCGCTGGCACCAGTATGCACTGTGTTTTTACATATGTCAATGGTTATTTTGGTAATGGAACAAATGAAAAGCCGGGTCAAGGTGTCTTACCCGCTCTGAATCGCCTCGTTAATTATCTGTTATCCGGAATTGTCCGCTAAAATCTGCGCCGGACCGCCCGGGCGTCGAACGGACCGCCGTGGGTGCAGTAGATTTTAACCGGCTTTCGGTCCAGAACCATCTTGATGCTTTTGTTCAGTTGGGACATGTTATCGGCAAACAAGGGGTAGTTGGGCTGCCAGAAACGGATGAGGCCACGCATGATGAGGTCGCCGACGATGAACTCGCCGCTGGGGAGAATTACCGATATGGAGCCGGGGGTATGGCCGGGGGTGTGGACTGCCTTGCCGTCGACGCCGTATTTTTTGAGGTCGAACTCGTCTCCGATGAGCACGTCGGGCTTGACCGGCGGCGACTTGGAGGGACCGCGCTGCCTCATGGCCGGCACGAGCGCACGACCGGTGAAGCCGGTGGGCTTAAGCTCGGGGTCGTGACCTGCCAGCAGGTATTCGGCATCCAGCTTGTGGACGGCTACCGGAGCGCCGGTGAGCCTCTTTAGCTCGGCAGCGCTGCCGAAGTGGTCGGCATGCCCGTGGGTGATAAGGATGAGAGACAGCCAGTCCGGCTCGATGCCGTTCCGGTGTAACTTTTCGACAATTTTTGGAGCGCTACCGGGAAAGCCAGTATCTACCAGCATCGGGCGCTTGCCGCGGACGACGAAGACATTAGCCCAGCCAAGCGATATTTGAATTACCAGCGAGCCCTGCTGGGACATTATTCAACCCCCTTACTTGTGCTGCTTATACGATTATATTAGGGTGTCGTCTATGAGGTGTCAAGAGGTTTCACACCCACCCTGACCAACTCACGTAAAGGGAGGAAGAATTATTTTTTAATTTCGCCCCCTCTCGAGTCCACTCCTTGAAGAGAGTGGCGCATGGGAATCTATCTATTGGGGAAATTTTTTCCGAACTCGCCCGAAAAACCTCTTGACAAGATGATCGGTAGTCTATATAATACATCACGATATATCGAGATATAACGATATATGTCAATACAAAAATAAGGAGGAATGAAAAGGGTTACTTGAGGATACTGCCGGCGATTCCGGAGTTCAGATGGTGACACGGGCACCCTGCCCACGTGCCCAAACATGAGGAAGAATAAAGAGCAATTGAGGTCGCCAGTCTATCTGGTGGTGCTCAGCAATAAATTAAGGAGGACTAGATATGTTTAGAAGTAGAGCCTGGGGTGGCGAGCATTTTCACGGATTTCATAAGGGAAATTTGAAATACGTGATACTTGACCTTTTGAAGGAGAAGCCTCGGTACGGGTATGAAATCATACGCGCCCTGGAGGAGCGCTCGCACGGGTTTTATACGCCCAGTCCGGGCGTGGTCTATCCCACACTGCAAATGCTCGAAGAGATGGGATACGCCAAATCCGTGGACCGCGACGGTAAGAAAATCTATACCATAACCGAAGAGGGCGAGAAGTTTCTATCCGAACGGCGGGAGCAAGCGGAGGAGGTGAGGAGCCATATGAAGCATCATTGGGACCCGGAGAACATGGGCATCATCATGGAGATGATGGGTGATTTCCGGGAGCTGGGGCGTACAATACGTCAGCAGGCGCACAGCATCGAGCCCGACAAGATGAAGCGCATACGAGAGGTCATGGCCAAAGCCACCGGGGACATTAAGAAGATTCTAGAAGAACGATCCTAAGTTAACGGTTAAACGTCAAAAGTTAAAACATTTTTTACTTTTGGTTTTTGAATTAGGTTCCACCTTCACGCAAACCCTCTCCCGTCAAGGGAGAGGGTTTCTCTTTTATTTCTTGATGGCCCTTTTAATTTTTTCCTTCATGTCCGGGGAGATGTCTTTCATGCCGTGGCTTTTCTCGGCGTGAAGGGCTACGATTTTCATCAGCTCGTCTTCGTTCTCGTCCTTTACCTCGAAACCACAGGCCATTCCCAGGTCTTTGCATTTGAATGATGCCATTTCCGTTTACCTCCTCTAACGATTCAACGTTTTATAAAACGCCTTAATATCCATAACCTTCGGCTCCGGTGCCGCCCGGGCCGGTGGTATTATCGCCCGGCACGTAACCGCCGCCCTCAACCCCGAGTGGATTGACGTTTACGGTAATTGTGTAAACTTTCAGAGGAATGACCGGGGTATGGTCGTTATTTACCAGCTGGGCTGAGATGGTGTGTGTGCCCGGCGGTACATTAGTAAAGGTGTAGGTGGTGCCCGAAACATGAGCCCAGGTGCCGCTGGTTGGGATAGCCGGCTTATCCGGAGTCGTCGGCGCCGCTACATCCAGATAAAAATGGACGTGTCCTTCACCGGCCACATTGGCCTGTCCCTGCTTGTCGACGATTTTGAAGCCGGTAACCTGCACGGTGACGGTAATATTATCGCTGGTTAGCGTAGCGCCGTCCTGGGGCGATATGATCTCTATGCTCGTCCCTGTATCATCGCCGGCCGGCTCCTTCGCCGGGTTTTCGGTGCAGGCGGCCAGACCCATTAATGAGGCTGCCAGGGCTGCAATCAGGATAATAGTATAGACAATTCTTTTGGCTGATATTAGGCCTTTCATAAATTTGTACCTCCCTTTGTGTGCTTTATTGAGTCGTCATATATCAGACACGACTGAATCCAAATATAAGTATAGGGCTCGTACAATAAAGAAATCATAAAATTGACTGCTAAAAAGTTACATTAGTATAAAATCCTTCCTCGAATCGTCTACCTTATTTTTCGATACCCGGTTTGGATAATTTTATTTATAACTTTGTAAGCTTTCAGTGCCAAATTTAACGACTTTTTAATCTTCCTCCTGCTACAATCGTCGGGAAGGAGTAATTACAATGGTTACAGAAACCAAAAGGGTACGTATATTCGATGCGAGGCAGAAAAAGGTTGTGACCGTTGACAGGATAATCAAGACGGATGACGAATGGAAGAAGATGCTGACCCGGGAGCAATACGAGATTACTACAAAGAAAGGAACCGAGCGCCCGTTCACCTGCCTTTACGACGAGGTAAAGGAACCAGGCATTTTTCAATGCATCCGCTGCGGCAACGATTTGTTCTGGGCGTCCACCAAGTTCGAGTCGGGCACGGGCTGGCCCAGCTTCTATGAACCGATATCCGACCTGAACATCAGGCTTATCGATGATTTCAGTCTGGGGATGCACCGCACAGAGGTGCTCTGTGCCCGGTGCGATTCACATTTGGGCCACGTGTTTAATGACGGCCCGCCGCCGACCGGCAAGCGCTATTGCATGAACGGGTACGCACTAAAATTCGTGAAGGAAGTAGACCTGAAATGAGCCCGAAAAGAAATGGCAATAATCCACCCAAAGGGAAGGAATTAGCTACGCTGGCCGGCGGCTGCTTCTGGTGTCTGGATTCGGTTTTCCGGGAGGTGAAGGGTGTGGGGAAGGTCGTTTCCGGTTACGCCGGTGGCACCGCCGTCAACCCTAACTATGCACAGGTGTGTAGCGGGGCCACGGGGCATGCCGAGTCGGTGCAAATAACTTTCGACCCTGAGGTTATCTCCTACCGGGAGGTACTGGCCGTATTCTTTTCCGTTCACGACCCGACCACTTTAAACAGACAGGGAGTGGACGTAGGCACGCAGTACCGATCGGTTATCTTTTACCACAACGAGCAGCAGAAGGCCGAGGCGGAAGAAGCCATAAGGCAGCTTAACGCTTCGGGTGCCTGGGGGGCCCCGGTGGTTACCCACGTGGAGTCGTTCAAAAATTTCTACCCGGCGGAGGAGTATCACCAGGATTATTACAATAAAAATGCGGAACAACCTTACTGCAGCGCGGTGATAGCGCCCAAGCTGGATAAATTCCGGAAGAACTACCTGAAAGAAGACCAAAAACCAAAAGTTAAAAACCAAAAATGAGGTGTTTCATCCTCACCCTGTCCCTCTCGCTCAAGGGAGAGGGAATTGGTGTGAAATAAGAGGGGCTTCGCCCCTCTTAAACTCCCGGTTACAATTTGGATATTTGTACATATTTAGGATTTATCATTTAACGTCTGAAATTTTTCGTGTCACGCGCTTCCCGGTCTATCCCTCAGTTGTGAGTGATTTTACTTAGTGGGGTTGGCTCCGCTTCTGGCTTCTTTTTTCTCATCTTCGCTGAGGAGGCAGCCGCTTTCACAGGCCGGACTGCAGACGCCATCGCACGGCTCAATGTGAACGATGACGTCGACGTCATGCGGGAAGTGGGATTTGAAGTCGGCCACTATCTTATCGCCGATGCTGTGTGATTCGGCTACCGTCAAATTCGAGTTCAGGGCCAGGTGAAGGTTAATAAAACGGGTAGCACCGGCTTTACGGGTGCGCAGTCGATGAAAGGAGCGCACCGTGGGATACAGCGACGAAAGGTAATTTTCCATCCATTCTTTTTCTTCCACCGGTATGCTCTGGTCTACCAGGTCCTGTACGGCGCGGCGGGTAAGGTCGTAGGCGGCGTGGATAATTAGCCCGGCTACGGCAATGGCCGCTACGGGGTCGATCCAGTTCAGGTTAACCACCGGGAATAATCTGGCGCCGAGCCAGATAATGCCGAGTCCCGCCATAACTCCGGCCGAAGTATATACGTCCGTACGCAGATGCCAGCCGTCAGCGATTAAAGCCGCCGAATCGGTCTCTCTACCGACTTTGAACAGCCTTTGGGAGACAATAAAATTAGCTATCGTGGATACCAGCATGATGCCGATGCCCCAGCCTACCGTCTCCAGCGGGCGGGGATGTATCAGCTTCTGCACGGCTTCGTAAATAATCCAGATAGCGGCGGCGAATATGAGCAGCGCTTCAATGGCAGCCGAGATGTTTTCCACCTTGGTGTGGCCGAAGGGGTGCTCCTCATCAGCGGCCCTGCCGGCTATTCTGACGGCGAAAAAGGCAATGAGGGCCGCGATCAGGTCTATGCCGGAATGTATGGCTTCCGAGAGCACGGAAACCGAGCCAATCAGCACGCCGACGATTAGCTTTAATATAACCAGGATGCTGTTGGAGGCAACTGATAGGGCGGCTACGCCTGACTTTTTTCTTTGTTCACTCATTTTTATGTAAAAAAATCCCGCAGGACACTTAGTCCCACGGGATAAAATACCCGCTGCTAGCTCAAAGCCCGGCCGCGCCCCGCTATTGTCGGGGCCGCCTGCTCCAAGTGCTTCAGATGATTATAAATAACGATTTTTATTCTGTCAATCCAAGTAAATAAAAATTCAAAAACCAAAAAGCAAAATTGAAAGAGGTTGTATTCTTTTTTAGATCAGACCTGATATTAACCAAATTTTAATTTTTGATCTTGTTTTTGGTTTTTGGTCTTTAATCTTTTATTTACGTTATGGCGTTTTCGATAAGCTCGATGCGTTTGACTTTGCCGTTGGGGTCAAGCTCGACGGCGACGAAGTCGATGCGCCAGGACTCGGGCAAACCGTGACCCTCTGACATGTAGGTCAGTGCTGAGGCAATAAGCTTTTCCCGCTTGCTGAAGGTGATGGATTCTTCAGGGGTGCCGAAGCTGTCGCCGGACTTGGTGCGGACCTCGACAAAAACCAAACAGTCTTTTTCCCGGGAGATAATATCGATTTCGCCCTCGCGGCAGCGGAAGTTGGTATCGATGATTTTGTAGCCCTTCTTTTTAAGAAAGTCGCGGGCCAACTTTTCTCCGGTTGCTCCCAGCTCTTGACGTTTCATTTATATTAACTCACCTTCACCCTGATCTCTCCGTCGAGGGAGAGGGAGTAGAGGTTTTCCAAGAGGGGCGCAGCCCCTCTTTAACTCCCCATTGGGGGAAGTAAGGGTTATTCTACCTTGTAGTTTTGGGTAAAGCAACGGATGGGAATCTGTAGGGGCAGACCTTTGTAAGTCTGTCCTGTGTCGGACAGGTCTAAAGACCTGTCCCTACGGTACGGAATCCTCATATTAGGCTGGCTAGAAAATGTAGTGGCGGACTTTTAAGTCCACCCGCCGGGTGACGTCAAAACCAGTAAATCTTAGCCTGTCGAATCACGGTGGAAAGTTGGATTTTGATATTAGAATTTGTTTAGGATTTAGGGATTCGGAATTTCGGACTTGGGGGTGGCCTCTATAACCGGGGCGAAGGTGTGGCGGTGGATGGGCGAAGGGCCGCACCGCTGCAAGTAGGCCACGTGCCTGGCGGTGCCGTAGCCCTTGTGGTCGGCCAGTCCGTAGCCCGGATGCTGGCCGTCGAGCTCTACCATAATCCGGTCGCGGGTGACTTTGGCTATTATCGAGGCGCAGGCGATTGACAGGCACAGCTTGTCGCCTTTGACTATAGCCTTCTGAGAAATGCGGAGCTGTGGCAGTTTGAGGAAGTCTATCAGTATGAAGTCGGGAGGGGTGGCCAGCTGCTCCACAGCGTGGCACATGGCGATTTTGGTGGCGTTCACTATGCCGATGACATCGATGGTCTGAGAAGCGATGATGCCCACGTTGACGGCGATAGCGTCGCGTTGAATGTGCTCGAAAAGAAACTCTCGTTTGGCTCTGGGCAGCTCCTTGCTGTCGCGCACCGATTTTAACCACTTGAATTTTGGTGACGGCGGCAGAATGACGGCGGCGGCCACCACCGGTCCGGCCAGTGCCCCGCGGCCGGCTTCGTCGACTCCGGCAATGAGGCTGTAGCCCTTGGATACGAGTTCGTTCTCTTCGAGCAGGGTCGGCGGTTTTGCTTTCTGCTTTCTATATTTAGCTTTCAATGGTACCACCGCCAAGTACTTCTTCGTCCTTATAAAATACCACCGCTTGTCCCGGCGTAATAGCCGGCTGGGGCTGCTCGAAGCTGACTTCGGCCGAGTTCAACGCCGGATACAGCGTGGCACTAACCTCAGGCGACCGATACCGTATTTTGACGGTTACCGTCAATTGCTCTGCCGGTGGAGTTCCTGATATCCAGTTGACTTCGCTGGCCATAAGCCGGGGGCGAAGGAGTTCGTCCCTGGAGCCGACAATAAGCCGGCTTTTAGCCGGGTCTATGCCGATAATGTACAGCGGTTCGGCCGTGGTCAGGCCCAGCCCGTGCCTCTGACCTATAGTGTAGTACGCTGTGCCCCCGTGCCGGCCGAGCACTTTCCCTGACCCGTCAACGATGTCACCGGGAGACACCGTAATGTATTGGCAAAGGAAGGTGCCGTAGTCGGAGGCAATGAAGCAGATATCCTGGCTGCTGGGCTTGCCGGCAGCCGGCAGCCTCCTTTCTCGGGCGAGGTCCTGAATCTGGGACTTGGTATAGTCGCCCAGCGGAAAAAGTATACGGCGGAGCTTATCTTGGTCGAGCGTGTACAACATGTAAGATTGGTCTTTAGCAGGGTCACGTCCTTTGAACAGGTGATAACCGTTATCCTGGTGTTTAACCCTGGCATAATGTCCGGTGGCTAAATAGTCGGCACCGAGTGAAGTGCCCTGTTGCAGCAGGCAGCCGAATTTTATATCCCGGTTACAGGCAATGCAGGGATTGGGTGTCCGGCCCCTGGCGTACTCGTTACAAAAATATTCTACTACGCGATGGTAGAAATCGCTTTCCAGGTCGACTAAATGAAAAGGTATGCCCAGCTTGAGGCAGGTATTTTCGGCGTCCTTGATGCTAGCGATGGAGGGACAGGTCTGGCCTGCATCCGACCACAGGTGCATGGTAATACCGATGACGTCGTACCCCGATTTCTTCAGCAGGCAGGCTGCCATCACTGAGTCGACGCCGCCGCTGAGAGCTACCGCTACGCGCTTTTTAGACATGCCTCACGATGAGTGGAAATTGTAATGACAGGTGGGGATTATACGCCAACGGCGGCAGAGAAGGCTACTTATGCGGGTTATAGTGGCAGCAGAGGACTCACTCTATCCCAGACAGTTTTGCCGATTTGAGCTCGGGGTAGCGTGCCGTCTATGACCAGCCAGCGCTGAGGTTCGGAGGCGGCCATTTGCAGGTAGCCGTCTCTGACCTTGCGGTGGAAGGGGATATCTTCTGCCTCGAAGCGGTCTTTGGACCTGGCTTTTTTACGGCCCAGCCCTTTTGGCGCCGGTATATCCAGTAGCACTGTAAGGTTTGGCTTTATGTCCTCGGTGGCCAGGTCGTTTATTTCCTCGATGGTCTCCAAGTTGAGTCCGCGCCCGTAGCCCTGATAGGCCAGCGTGGAATCGGCGAAGCGGTCGCAGATAACCACCTTGTCCTGCTTCAGCCCGGGCCGGATGACTTCATTGACAATTTGGACGCGGCAGGCGACAAATAAAAACAGCTCGGACAGCGGTGAAATTTTATCCTGGATTCTTCTTTTCAGGACGTGACTCAGACGGTTGCCCAGTGCCGTGCCGCCAGGCTCGTGCGTCAGCACTGCCGGTATACCTCGGCGTACCAGCCTCTGGTACAAAGCCCTGGCCTGGGTGCTCTTGCCGCAGCCTTCGCAGCCTTCGAACGTGATAAACAGGCTCAGTATATTATCCTTCTATAATCTGGACTCTTCTTCTGGGCTCTTTACCCAGGCTGTGCGACGCCACACCGTGGCGTTCGGCCACTAGGTGCTGCAGTCGTCGGATGTAAGCGTTTTGCGGGCTGAGTTCCACTGGCCCCTTGCCCTCTTTGACCTGGGCGACTGCCTGCTCGGCTTCGGCCAGGGCTGAGCCCTGGGCCTCACCCTGGGGCTCTGCCTGCAGCGAGAATATGGAATCGAGGCACTGCCGCAGCTGCGGCAGGTTATTGCTTTTTACGGCATAGATGGGAATGCCGGCGGCTTCGGCATCCCTGATTTTCTGAGGTTTTCGCCGATAATAGTTCTTGGCGGTAAGCAGCAGGTTGCTGTGTGTGAGGTCGCCCGTTATTTCCAGTCTGACGCCTCTGTCACGGGCGGCTTCCTCGAGCTTGCCACGATTTATACCGAACAGATATATTCTGGGTATTTCCTTTTTCGGCACCGTATCTTTTTTCCTGGGTACGGGTGAGGTGGTAATTTTGTCGCGCCTGACCTCGCCGTTCTCGTCGAACCAGCGCAGTTCGGTTTCCGCCGGTCTGCCGTGAAGTATAGCGTCCACCGCCTGGCCGACATCCGGATGGACGGTAACCCTGTCCCGTTCAAGCATTTCGACGACGATATCGAAGGTCGGCGGCGCCTTACGCTCCAGCACCGATTTCTGTGTATGCCGGCGGCGAGCCTCTTCGTCTCCCAGCGTAACCGTCTGTATGCCGCCGATAAGATCGGACAGCGTTGGGTTCATTGTCAGGTTCTCCAGCGTGTTGCCGTGGGCGGTGCCGATGAGTTGGACGCCGCGCTCGGCGATGGTGCGGGCGGCTTCCGCCTCCAGGCTGGTGCCGATCTCATCGATGATGATGACCTCGGGCATGTGGTTTTCCACGGC